>NZ_BAAAQD010000033.1:0-118793 GCF_039531485.1 Dactylosporangium maewongense
CCCCGGGCCCGCGGCCGGACCGCCTGGGTCGGCGGTCCGGCCGCGGCCGGGGGAGGTTCAGGCGTTGGCGGCGGCGACGCGCATCGCCTGGACCGCGTTGCTCTCCAGGTCGAACGCGGCGTCGGCGTCGTCGAGGGTCTGCGCCACCGACGTGACCGCGTGCATCACGCCGCCGGCGGAGATGTCACCGCCGCGGATGAAGTGGGCCAGGATGCTGTCCTGCTGCTCCTCGGTGAACCGCAGCTGCTTGCCGACGACCTTCAGCGTCGTGTCCGGCTCCTTGAGCTCGGTGCCCGCGGTCGTCTCCAGGTCGCGGAGCATCTCCGCGACGTAGTCGGCGTCGAGGAACGCCTTGACCGCGTCGGTGGCCCGCGAGGTGATGAGTTCCAGGGCCTTGGTGTTGGTCTCGTTCGACCACTCCACGACGCCGTCTTCGTCGGTCAGCTGGCTGCCGAGGTGGGTGCGGCGCAGCACATTCTCGCCGATGACGAGGCCGTTGGAGCAGACCTCGAACCGGACCCACGGCTGGATGGAGAACGCCCCGCAGCCGGTCTCGGAGTTGGTGATGGCCAGTCCCGCCGAGACGACCGGCAGGTCGTGTCCGGAGCGGCCGTTGAACGGCGACCGGTAGTTCGCCAGCAGGCGCGGGGCCATCACCTGGATCTCCGGGGAAATCATCTTCACGTACATGCGGCGGTCGGTCAGGTCGCACGCCACCACGTCCACGGCCGCGTCGGCGCGGCGGATACCTTCCAGGGCGGACATGGCGACATCGAGGTTGTCGATGCGGCCGTACTTCGTGGACAGCACCGCCCGCGCCACACCTCCGCCGGCGTTGTTGCGCAGGATCCGGATGAGGAACCGCTTGTCGGTGCGCTCCAGCCAGCCGTTGACGTTTTTGTCGTACAGGTAGGGGTGCTCGGCGGCGAGTTTGCGCAGGTAGGCGGTGGGGATGCCGAGCTTGTCGGCCAGGCCGGCGTTGGCGATGTCGTTGGGCCGGTAGACCCCGGCGGTCATCGTGACACCCTCCGAGCCGATCTCGGGTTCGGTGTCCTCGAGGATCAGGTGGCCGGCGAAGGCGCGCATGCGGCCGGAGCCGGCCTTCACGTCGAGGCGGCGGGTGGACTGGTCACGCAGCAGGTCGATGAGCTGGCCGAGCTGCACGTTGCGGTTGTCGGACCTGGCGATAGCGGGTGCGGTCACGAGTGGACTCCTCGAAGACGCCGGGGCATTCGGTGCGCCGCCCAGCCCGCACGCGACGGTGCGGCTGGTGCCGGAGGTGCCCATCACGAAAATCGCGCTGAGCGGCGGCTCCCGGGCCTCCCCGTGGGGGCTGGGAACGAGGGGCCGCCGCCCGTCTGAGCGCAGCTGGCGTCACAGCCCATGCGCCGGGCCGGAATAAGGCGCACGAAGCTCCCGGGCCGCCAGGCCGGGGAGCTCGCGGGCGCCCCGGCCCGAGCAGGGCTTGACGACGGCCAGCCAGGCGGGAGCGTGCGTCCTCGAACCAGTCCCACAGGGCAGGCACCTGGCCGCCGCCACCCGCACGACACCAACCGGAAGCCGTCCGAACGCGTCTGATGCCATAGCCGTGATCCCCGCCAGCTGCATCCGGCCGGCTGCATCCGACCGCTGCGCCCGACCGGATTGCAGGGTCAGCCCGGGAAACCTCCGGCCACGATCTAGTTAGTTACCGAACCAATGAATCTTTGGATTGGTCCGCGCGGTCGAGGTGCAGACGTTGCCGTTCCAGGACGATCAGCGCCCGCACGGGGGCTTGCCAGCTGTCGTCGCCGGTCGGTGCGGGTGTTGTGCCGTCGGCGAGGGCGCGGAGGGCGGGAATGTGCGTGGCGTAGGCGCCGCCAAGGGTCTCCAGGTCGGCGCAGGCGCGTTCGACGCGGTCGCGGACGTTCTTCGTCCATCGGCCGGGCTGGCCCCACTGGTCGCGGCGACGGCCGTGCAGCGGTCCTTCGCAGAGGTTGGAGGCCAGCCACACCACGGGTGGGCGGACGCCGACGGCGTCGGCCAGCAGAGCGACCTTGTCGTAGTCCCAGGCGGTGCTGACGCCCTGCTGGCGGCGGAACCCGGCCGGTCTCGGGCGGGTGAGCAGGTTCCAGTACACGGGGCGGACCGCAGTGGAGGCGACCAGGTCGTGTTCGTCGGTGAATCCGCCGGCGGTCAGCGCGTGCGGGAGCCGGTCGGTGAGCAGGCGTGCCAGTTCGCGGCGGCTGACCGGCACGGCCGGGTCATCCGCTGGTGTCAGCCGGACCCGCCGGTTTCCTGTCGGCGTTGGTGCCGGCGGCGTGGCTGGTTCGGGCAGGGTGCCGCCGGCGGCGATGTCGGCCAGGAACTCGAGCAACAGTCCACCGAGTTCGGTGAGCATGTGTTCGAAACCGCGACTGCGGTCGCCGTAGTCCGCGCTGGGGATGAAGCGGCCCCCGCCGCGGTGCCGGATCCGGTGACCCACCTCGTGAAACAGGACCGCCAAGGTCCGGTGCTGGTCGGCGAGGACGTCGCGGTGGATGGCGATGTCGCCGTTGCGGGGGCTGTAGAACCCGTCCGCGCACGGGGATTCCTCGCTGTCGCTGTAGACGCGGACCTGGTCCAGGGCGAACGGTCCGATCACCCGGCGCACCAGCGCAGTGGAGACGCTGAGCAGGTCGCGTTCGTTCGTGGTGAGGTCCCGGTCCGGGACCCAGGTGGTCTTGTCGTGGTGGTGTTCGTAGTGCCGCTGCTGGCGGACGCGGGCGACCTCGACGCCGAGCAGCGTCATCAGGACCTGCTCCTGATGGTCGGACAGGCCGCTGGCGGTCACGCGGGTGTAGTCCATGTCCTGCAGGTCCAGCACCGCCTCCTCCTGCCGGTGGCCGGCGTAGAACGCGTTGGCCGGCAGGTGCGCGCGTCCCCACGTCCGCCACGCGACGCGGGGCCGGGGCGCCTCGATGTCGGCGAAGAACTGCTCCGGTTCGCGGAGCTTCCCGCCGGCGATGGCGTGGCCGGCGAACCGGCCGATGACAGCGTCGTTCTCGCTGGCGGCGAGGATGGCCCGGACCGCGTCGCGCAGCGCGCCGGCTTCGATGACGGTCCGGTCGCGGTTCTGCAGGCCCTTGTCGTCCAGCGGAAGGTCGTAGGAGGCGAGCAGGCCGGGCATGGTGGAGACGAGGACGCCACCGATCCACACCCGGCCCGGCGTGCCGGTGAGGACGCAGGTGCCGGGGGCCGCGGGTGGTGTGTAGCCGGGTTCGCTCAGCGCCCGGAACCGCCCGATCGCCTCCTGGGCCAGCTGCTGCGGGCAAGCGACGGTGAAGACGGTCCCGCGGGCCCGGTCGTTGGCGTGCAGGTGGTAGACGAGGACGTCCGTACCCTGCCCGGACAGCGACGGGACCAGCCCTTCGAGCAGCCGCCGCCGTTGCACGGTCGGGGTGAACCCGTAGCCGACGGTCTCGCAGCGCACCGTGCCGATCTCGGGGCTGCGGGCCAGGACGAGGCAGGCGAGCTTCTTGCCTTCGCCGAACTGCCCGATCTGCCGCATGGTCTTGGTGGAGTGGCCGAGGATCATGCCCTCTTCCGGGATGCCCGGGCCGTCGTCGGCGATCGTGAGGACCCCGTCGGCCCACCCGACCGTGGTGGCAGGGTCCTCGTCGAGGGCGTTGGCGATGAGCTCGCACAGCGCACGGACCGGCGTCCCTATCTTCATGATGATCTCGATCCCAGGCATGTCAGGTACATGCGTGCGGAGTCGGCTGAATCATCGATATACAAGGGGTGTTCGGCATTACAGGCATGTTCGTTACGTCGTACCGTCCCGAGCTCGCGGAGTTCACGAAGGACCGGACCGGATGGGTAGTCGTGGGAGCCGACGACTACGTCTTGCACCATGAAGGCTCACTGTTCATCGCGGGGCTGCGGGAGGCCGGCCGGGCCTACAACACCGAGCGCACGTACGCGGGCCGTACGGCGCTGTTCCTTTCGTACTGCGCATTGCAGCGGTTGGAGTGGGCACGGGTCACGGTGTGGCAGCTCGCCCGGTTTCTGCATTGGTTGGTGGAGACGCCGCTGCCGTCACGTGTCCGCGGTGGTGGAGGGCCGGACCGTTTCCGCGACGCGAACACCGCGAGCGCGATCGTCGGGACGGTCTGCGAGTTCCTTCGGTTCGGTGTCCGGATGGGCTGGGTCGAGCCCGAGTTGCTTGGGCAGTTGACCGAGCCGTGTTACCTGCGTTTCCTGCCGGTGGGCTTCGACCCGGGTGAGGGCGACCAGCGGCGGACGGTACGTTCCCGGTTGATCAAGTTCGCGTCGGTCGATGCGGGGATCGAGTGGCTGACGGTCGAGCAGGTCGCGCGGCTGGTCGATGTCACCCGCCATGCCCGCGACCGGTTCCTGGTGCTGCTGTTGTGGTGCACGGGGATCCGGATCGGTGAGGCGCTCGGGCTGCACCGCGAGGATATGCACCTGTTGGCCGACTCGCAGTCCCTGGGTTGTCAGGTCAAGGGCCCGCACGTGCATGTGCGGCGTCGGCTGAACAGCAACGGTGCCTGGGCGAAGTCCCGGCGGCCGCGGGTCGTGCCGGTCACCAGTGAGCTCGGCGTCTGCTACGCCGACTATCTACACGAGCGGGCAATGGTGCCGCAGGCGGAGGGCACGATGCAGGTGCTGGCGAACCTGTTCCGGGAGCCGCTCGGGCGGGCCATGTCCTACTCGAGCGTGAAGGGACTGTTCGACCGGCTGGCCCAGCGGAGCAATCTGATCGCGCGGCCGCACATGCTGCGGCACGGCGCTGCCACCGAGTGGATCCGCCAGGGGACCGACCGCGCGGTGGTCAAGGAGTTGCTCGGGCATGTGTCGGACTCGTCGATGAACGTGTACATCCATGTGCCCGACGGCGCGAAGCGTGCCGCAGTCGAGCGGGCGGACGCCCGGCGCCGGGAGGTGACCCGGTGAGCGTCGCGACTGACACGTACACACCGGCACCGAATGTGATCGCTCTGCCGTTCGACCGGCAGGGATGGCTGGCGTGGCTGATCGAGAACACGCCGCCGAACTGGCGACCGGATGAATGGGACAGCGAACATTGGCTGTTCACCGGAGATCCGGAGAAGCCGGAGACCGCCATCTGGCGGTGCGACGGCCCCGACTGCCACGTCGCGGTGCTCGGGGCACGAAGCCTGTGCCACTCCTGCGACGATCAGCTGCTCGCCAGCGGGTTGAGCCAGGAAGAGTTCGTCGCGTCCGGCGGACGCACGATGGTGCGGTCAGTACCCGGAACGCGGCCGTCGTGCTCGGTCGAACGCGATGGGGTTCGGTGCGCGCAGGAGTCGTCCATCATGGGCGCCTGCCAGGCTCACCACGGACAGTGGCGCTACAGGGTCCAGCGGGGCCTGACATCGCTGAACCTCGAAGACTGGCTGCGGGCCAACGCCGAGCCGCGGCCGGTTCACCTGCCATGCCGGGTGGGTGCCTGCACCAGCGGCGCGACCCAGCGACTGCCGCTGTGCACCTACCACCGGATACGGTGGCACAAGCATCGCAAGGCGACGGGCCTGGTCAACCCCATCGACTCCGATCTGGACAGCTGGGTAGCGGGGCAAAGTCCCTACCTGACCGGTTTCCAGTTCTCGCTGCTCGGGCTGCCCGAGTTGCTGCGCCACGAGTTGCTCTACGCCCTGGCCGAGCGCGACAAGCAGCGCCACACGCTCAGTCCGAACGCCACCCGGATGGTGGCCCGCGGTCTGGCTGGCGTGGAGTCGATCGCCGCGCTGATCGACAAGACGCTTCCTGGTCGCAGTCACATCGACGGCAACGGCAAGGCGCATTGGAACGACATCGTCCGGGTGGTGCGCAGCGCGTTCGGCCGGTTCCGCGGCATCGACCCGCTGGATCAGCCGATCTGGGAACTGAGCGATCTAGGCCTACGCTCGCGCACCCGGTCCGGTGTCCGCGTCAACCCGCGCCAGCTGGACGTCACCCGGCTACGTCAGGACTGGCTGCGCCAACTGCTGACGAACTGGGTCAAGGAGACCAACCCGAGCAACGCCGCGTTCCGCCGGACCTTCGAAGCCTGCCTCGCGGCGTCGCAGGCCCTGGCCGCGCGGCCCGGCGGCGGTCACGACCCAGGCGCGTTGAAGGCCACCGACATGGACGCCGTCGTTACAGTGATCCGCAACCGGCAGCGCCGAGACGGCAGCGGCCCACTGTCGTATACCGCTCGCTCCGAGGTCCTCAGCTCGTTCTGCCAGCTGCTCGACGCCGGTCGCCGCCTACAACTGCTCGACCATCTCGCCTCCGCGTTCGCCCGTCAGCAACACCACACGATCCCGTACGAGGACTCCTCCGAGGACCAGGCTGGCAAGGCGATCCCCGAACTGGTCATCGCCCAACTCGACGCCCACACGCATCTGATCGGCGGCAACACCGCCTACGGCGAGTTCCCGCCCGAGGCGGTGAAAGCCATGTTCCGCACCATCTACATCCTGCTGCGCGACACCGGCCGCCGACCTTGGGAAGTGCGCTGGCTGCGCGTCGACTGCCTGGACACCGACGCCGGCGAGTACGTCCTCATCTGGGACAACCACAAGTCCCGCCGAAACCGACGCCGGCTGGAGATCGGCCGTCAGACCGCGTGCGCCATCCAGGAATGGCTCGCCATCCGGCAGACGCTGAAGATCCCGGCCCGCTCGCGGACCTTCCTGTTCCCCGCGACGAAGAACGGCCACGACGCGTGCATCGACGCCGACACCGTGGCCAGGATGCTGCGCCGCTGGGTCGACAGCCTGCCCGAACTCCTCACCGACACCGTCGATAAAGACGGCCAGCCGCTGCCGTTCGACCGCAGCCGCGTGTTCGCCTACGCCTTCCGGCATACCTACGCCCAACGCCACGCCGACGCCGGCACCGATCTGCATACCCTGCGTGACCTCATGGACCACAAATCGGCCGATACCACCTTGGGCTACTTCAAAGTCTCCGTGCAACGGCGCCGCAGCGCGGTGGAGACCATGCGCAAACACGTCGTCGACCGCTACGGCCAGCCCGCGTCGACCTCGTCGGCGACCGCCTACGAAGCCCGCTCGGTCGCCGTGCCGTTCGGTAACTGCACCGAACCATCCAACGTCAAGGCCGGCGGCGGCAAGTGTCCGATCCGGTTCCAATGCTCCGGCTGCGGCTTCTACCGGCCCGACCCGTCGTTCCTCCCCGCGGTCGAGGACCACATCCGGGCACTCAAAGCCGACCGCGAAACCGCGCGGGCATTGGATGTCGCCGAGTTCGTCGTGCAGAACATCACCGACCAAATCGACTCCTTTCAAAACGTTGTCAACAAGATTCGCACCCAGCTCGCCGTCATGCCGGACAACGAACGCCGCCACCTGGAAGAAGCCGCCGCGGTCCTGCGCAAGACGCGCGCCGCGGCACCACTACCCCTACTTCCTGTCCCATCCATCCCCGCCCGGAGCGACCCCAGATGAGCCAGCCCCGAACCCCCGCCCAGGTCCTCCGCGACGCACGCCAGAAGGACTCCCGCGACAAACGCGGCCGAGTCCTATCGACCGTCGACCGGCTCCTCGCCGACAACGAGCCGATCACCTTCACCGGCGTCGCCCGAGCCGCGAACGTCTCCCACTGGCTCGTCTACGCCGCCGGCATGCGCGAACACATCGACGCCGCCCGCCGCCGCCAAACCCGCGCCACCACCAACGACACCCGCGCCGCCACCATCGCCCCGGCAGGATGGAAAGTCGAACAACAGCTGCTCCAACAGGACAACCGGCGCCTACGCGAAGAAGTCGACCGCCTCAAAACCGCGATCCGCCGCAACCTCGGCCAGCAACTCGACCAACTCGGCGCCGCCGACCTCAGCACTCGCGTCAATGAACTCACTGCGCTGAACCAGCGGCTCCAAAGCGATCTCGAAAGGGCGCAGGCGCTCATCACCGACCTGACCGGGCAACTCAACGAAGCACACGACGATCTAGCCGCAGCTCGGACCAGCATTCGCCAACTGATCCGAGTCGAGAACACTGCCAGCGCCACGCCCTGAACGTTGGGCGGCCGGGCCACGCGCGGCCTGCTTTGAGCTAACGCCGACTTCCGCGGGCGGGACCCCCACCGGCCAATTTGCCGATGGCGGATCCCGCCCTCGCCGTCGCCCGTATCAGCTGGCTGGCGCCTTGGTATCGGCGTACCGGCTCAGTTGCACAGCCGCGTACGCCAAACTCGTACGAAGCAATCATTGGCCGCGGTAACTGGGTGCGCGCTCGGCCGACGAGACGACTGCCTCACGCGAAGGTCACCGACTACGCAATGTGACGCGTAGGCGGGTCCAGCGGCGTCCGGATCTGTTTGATATGCAGGTGATCATGGCTGTACGGATCCGCCGGTCGGACCATCCGGTCGGCGGTCGGGTCGCCTACGCCTACGACGAACCGTTGGGGCCCAGCCGGCGCAGGTTCGCGGCGATCTCGCGACTGTGCGCGTGGTCCGGGCCGATCGCCCGGGCGTGCGGGGAAACAGGGAGACGTCTAGGTGGTGCGGAACGCGGCCATCATGGCCATATCCTCGTGTTCAAGGTTGTGGCAGTGGAGCAGGTACCGGCCCGGGTAGTCGGTGAACCGTACGGCCACGTCCACCGATTCGCTGGGCGCGAGGTCCACGGTGTCCTTCCAGCCCTGGTCGTGCGGGCCGGGGCCGTCGCCACGCCGGGAGAGCACCTGGAACGGGTCGAGGTGCACGTGCACGGGGTGGTACAGGTCCGAGGTGAACCGCCATACCTCGATCTCACCCAGCCGCACGTCGGCGTCGATGCGCTCGGGGTCGAAGGCGCGCCCGTCGAGCAGCCAGCCGGGGTGCTCGCCGGTGGGCGACCGGCGAAAGGTCCAGGTTCGGGTCCGCACGGCCCGCTCCGCGGACAGCGGCTCGATCCGACTCAACTGCGGCGGGATGCGGCTGTTGTCACGGCCGCGACCGGTGACCCGGAACCGCATCACGTCGGCGGTACCTCCGCTGCCGAGGCTGTTGCGCAGTGTGATCTCCGTGCCGGGTGGGAACGCAGCGAAGTCGACGACAAGCTCGCACCGCTCGCCGGGGGCGAGGAGCACAGTGGAGTGCTCGATCGGCTTCTCCAGCAGGCCGCCGTCCGATGCGATCTGCACCAGCGGCGTCCGCGCCGGGTCCATACCGAGCCGGTACCGGCGGGCGTTGGACGCGTTGAGCAGCCGCAGCCGATAGCGGACGGCCGCGACCTCCAGTACCGGCCAGGGCGCGCCGTTGACCAGCACGACGTCGCCGAGAACCCCCTCCATGTGCGCGTCGTCGACGCCCGCACCGTGGTGGCTCGCCGGATAGGAGAACGAGCCGTCCTCGTCGAAGGAACGGTCGCTGATCATCAACGGGACGTCCCGCTCGCCCGAGGGCAGGCCGAGCGCGTCCTGCTCGTCGTCGGTGACGAGGTGGAACCCGGCGAGCCCCCGGTACACCTGCGGGCCGGTGAAGTCCATCCGGTGGTCGTGGTACCACAGCGTCGCGGCCCGCTGCCGCGTCGGATAGGTGTAATCGCGCCGGCCGCCGGGCTGGATCAGATCGGTCGGGTAGCCGTCGCTGTCCGCGGGCGTGTGCCCGCCGTGCAGGTGCACGGCAACGGGTCCGGGCAGGTCGTTGCGGTGGGTGACCACGGCCCGGCGTCCGCTGCGGGTGACCAGCGTGGGGCCGGGGAAGGTTCCGTCGTAGCCGAGGACGCGGGTACGTACCCCGGGCAGGATCTCCTGATCCGCCGCGCGCTGGACGATCTCGTAGTAGTCGGTGGCCG
Source organism: Dactylosporangium maewongense (assembly GCF_039531485.1). Lineage (NCBI taxonomy): Bacteria > Bacillati > Actinomycetota > Actinomycetes > Micromonosporales > Micromonosporaceae > Dactylosporangium > Dactylosporangium maewongense. Next base: position 9,797 of record NZ_BAAAQD010000033.1, read on the forward strand.
CGTCGGTGCGTACCGGCCGGGCGACCGCCGGGATCGGCAGCGGCACCCGGAACGGCCGGGGCAGCGGAACCCGGCTGGGCACCATTTCGCCGGTCTGCCCGCGCGGGACCGCCAGGGCCAGGCCGCCGAGACTGGCCGCGCCGAGCGCCGAGAGGCCGAGCGCGCTGAGGACGTCTCGCCGCTTCACCGCGCACCGCCCGAAGGCGACGGGAGGGACCGGCGGGAGCGGCGCGGCCGCGCGGACGCGGCGCCGGCGCCGAACAGCCAGATGGTGATCAGGATCTGGGCGACCGTGAGCGAGACCCCGAGCGGCAGGTGCACCACGAGCAGGCGCTCGTACCCCATCCCGACCTGGACCTCGACGGCCAGGGCGACGGCAAGGCTGGCCCAGATCGGCCCCGCCCGCCCGCGCCCGCCCCAGAAGTAGACCACCGCGCAGATGAGCTGGGCCACGGCCAGGCCAGTGACGACGAAGGCGTTGATGTCGTGCAGGGCGAGCGAGTCGACGTCGCCCATGAGGTACCCGCCAGCGAACACCGGTTGGCCGAGGAACGCGAGCGAGTGCAGGACCGCGACGACCCGCAGCACCTGCAGCGAGGCGCGGGGACCGCGATCCGCCGGTGGCGGGGACGCGGCGGGTTCCCCGATGATGGCGTCGGCTTGCATACTCATGCGGCTGCTCCTTGCGTTTGCGCTGGTCTTCGTGTCTTCGTGCCGCCTGACGCTAAATCCGGACCGGGCCTGGCCGCGGCACCAGGCTGTCCACAGCGCCCACCACGACACGCCTCGTCGGGCCGGGGCGAAGCCCCGTCAGCCGTAAGCGGTGCGGTCTTGGTAGCGTTCTGAGCAAGCACAGGGCCGCCACGCGGCGGCTTCGGGTGCGGGCTCGGTCAGTGCCGCAGGGCCGCGATGACGGCCTCACGCAGGGTGGTGGTGGGGCGGCCGAGCAACGTGGCGAGGTCGCTGGTCACGGTCTGCAGCGCCCCCTGGGAAACCTTCACGTCGGTGTCGACGAGCAGCTCGACCAGGAAGTCGGGTAGCCCGGCGCCGGTGAGAATGTGCGCGTACCGCTCGGCGGGCAGGTCGGTGTAGGTGACCGGCTTGCCGGAGGCTGCGGCGGCCTCGGCGGCCAGCTCCGGCAGCGACCAGGCGACCTCGCCGGTGAGTACATAGACCTTGCCGGACTGCGGCTGCTGGCCGGCCAGCACGATGGCGGCGGCTTCGGCGAGGTCGCCGCGGGTGGCCGAGGCGATGCGCCCCTGTCCGGCGGAGCCGACGATCGCGCCGCGCTCGACCGCGCCGGCCAGTGCGGCGGTGTAGTTCTCGGTGTACCAGCCGTTGCGAAGCAGGACCGTCGGCAGGCCGGAGGCGGCGAGCGCTTGCTCGGTGTCGCGGTGCACCCGCGCGACGTTGATCGGGTTGGTGTCGGCGTCGGCGATCGAGGTGTAGGCGACCAGACCCACGCCGGCCGCCTTCGCCGCGTCGACAACCGCGCGGTGCTGGATGATGCGCAGATCGTCCGGCCCGGTGGTCGAGACGAACAGCAGCTTGTCGGCGCCCGTGAACGCGGCGGCGAGGGTGTCGGGGCGGTCGTAGTCCGCCTGCCGGACCTGCACACCGCGGCCGGCGAGGTCGCCTGCCTTCTCCGGGCTGCGTACCGCCACCGCGATCCGCTCGGCGGGCACACCCATCTTGATCAGGTTCTCCACCACGTGGTGGCCGAACTGCCCGGTGGCTCCGGTAACAACGATCATCGCCTTACTCCCTGTCACGTCGAGGGTTTGCCGGGCAGGTCTCCCGGCTTCGATACCGCGCCGCTGGACGGAGCGGTCCTGGGTTCGTTCGCACAGAACACGAACTATTCGACCGCGCAATTAGATCCGTGAGGTGTTGGTGAGCGGTCAGGTCAACTGATGGGGGCCGTGATGCCGGCCAGTAAGACGGCCGGCGTTGCCTGCGGACGAGGCTTGTAGCCCAGGTACTTGTCGGTACGGATAGCCGCGCCGGCCACACCGGGATTCACGCAACAGGGACGCGGTCGAGGAGACGAACTGTGGGCACCGGCGATGAAGAACGTGGCGTCTGGCAATGCGGAGCCAACGAAACCTGTGGCACCTAACAGAGCTACCTTCATCGCATACTCGTAATGCTCGGTAGCGGCAGCACTTGCGCTAACTGCCACCCCAGGGAAACCCAACAAGATCAAAGGGGCGTCGCGACACCAGCCTCGACTGCTGCCACAACTCGAACTGCACAACCGGATACAAGTCTCCAGTTGCTAGGCAAGACAGATGCCTGGCACCGCGACCTTCTGAAAGAGGTGCGGAGTGGCGACCACGGAGGACGGATACGCGGCGAGGCCGGCCTTGAACTCTGGATGCGTGAAAGCGGCGCGGTACTGAGCCATCGACTCCCAAACCGAGTAGTTCACATAGGTCGAACTGTCCCCGATGGCGCGGTGAAGCTGAGTCGAGATGAACCCCGGTTGCCGCTTCATGAAGGCCGCGTCGTTCTGCCAGGCCTCGAGGAAACGTGGCTCATCAGCTTTGTCCAGCATGACCAGGTTTACGAGTACGACGGGCGCGGCATCCACCTCGAGCTGTCGGTCGATCGGAAACGCGGGGTCCAAGGGGCGAAGTAGCGGCATGACAGACTCCTTTCCGGCCACGTTGGTTGTATGATGTCAACGTGGTGCGACGGAGCCTAGAGGTTTGACATCATGATGTCAATATAAGAGTATGGTGACAGATGACGACCAAACGCACGCGGACCGCTGACGCCTTGACCGACCTCATCATCGACTTGCTCAAACTGAACGGCCCCCTCGTGACGGCAGGCGACCGGATGGTGGCGCAACTCGGGCTCACGAGCACCCGCTGGCAGGTCCTCCGAGCCATCATCGACGCCGAACGCGCCCAGCCCGTTGCGTGGCTCGCCCGCGACATGGGCGGAAATCGCCAGAATGTGCAGCGAATCGTGAACGACTTGCAGGAGATGGGGTTCGTGACACTCGAGGAGAACCCCCATCACCGCCGCGCGTCACTCGTCGTGCTGACCGACAAGGGGCGCCGGACGTACGCCGAGGCCAGCCGTCTGCAAGCGCCGTGGGCGAACGGCCTTTCCGAGGATCTGGCGATCAAGGACATCGACACGACTCGCCGCGTCCTCGCGGAGCTGCGGAAGAAGCTCGAGCTGAATGACGAACGGGCTTCGACATGACCTGATCAAGGGATGTTTGTCCGCGAGTGGATGAATCCCGCCGGGTTTCGCGGTCAAGGGACTCGACCTCTTTAGTGCGTCAATTGGCCCTCCCCGGTCGCGGTCCGAGATTGATTCCCTCTCGCTTGAGTCGGTACCGGATGCTCTCGCCGTGGACACCGAACCGCTCACCGAGCCGGCGGACGGACCAGCCGGCTTTGTAGAGGTTGATGGCTTCGGTGATCTGATCGTCGCTCAGCTTGCGGCTTCTCGACGGGATGCCGCGTCGCTTTAGGTGGTTGCCAACGCTCACGCTCAGCTCATCGGGAGGATCGTCGTGCGAGCACTCATTCCGCTCCGCGACGCGATCCTGGCCGACAATGGTGTTACCGCCCTCGCTATTTGAACATCCAGCGGCTGAATTGTCTGTGGACGATTCGGCGCAGCTCGGCGAGGATGGCAGGCTACCTGATCACATAGCGTGACTGCCGACGTGACTAATGGCGCGCGCGTACCCGCCGTTAGGTCGAAGTTACGAGAGGCCGAGCGCCCGAACGTCAGCGATGAGCAGGAGAAACGACTTGGCGCATTGGTAGCCGTTCTGGCTGCACGTTCCATCGCCGACCGGGAGAGGCGGTCGGATCACGGATTTCCTGTGCCCTGATTGGACATCGACATCACGACCGAACGCAACTCGTTCTGGCTACGACCAACTGGTCATCTGGTGATGTTACCGCAGGTCAATCCCCTGATTTGAGATCAACAACGTCGTCACTTCGGGTTAGTTGCCCCGGTCTGGGCCTGACGGAACGTCGTCTATGCCGCGCCGAACAGATTGATCCTTACGCAATCCGGCCTCGCTGGCACGCCTGCCTGCTCGCTCGCATGTATGTGAGCGCGTTCAGCTCATGCGGTCCGAATGTGGTGCCCGACCGCGCTCCCGGCTCTGTAGCCGAGGCTTTGACCTTCGCGGGCGGGGGGCGCGAGTGCCAGGTAGTCGTGGATGAGGCGGATGGCGGTTGAGCCCTCGCCGACGGCGGAGGCCACGCGTTTTGTCGCACCATGCCGGACGTCGCCGGCGGCGAACACGCCTGGAGTGGTGGTCTCCAGCAGGAAGGGCGCCCGCTGCAGGGGCCAGTCCTGACCGGTGTCGGGTCCGGTGAGGATGAATCCCCATTGGTCGCGCTGTATCGCTTCGGGGAGCCAGCTGGTGAACGGCTGCGCGCCGATCAGGACGAACAGGCCGGCGGCTGGTGTCTCTTCGGTCTTGCCAGAGTCGCGGTTGCGGAGTAGCAGCTGCTCGAGATGCCCGTTACCACCGCCGCCCGCGACCTCGCAGCGGTAGCGGACGTCCACGTTGGGTGCGGCTTCGATCTCGCGGATCAGGTAGTCGGACATGCTCGCCGCCAGGGACTGCGAGCGAATGAGAATCGTGACCTGCTGTGCGTATTTCGACAGATGCAGCGCGGCCTGCCCGGCTGAGTTGCCGCCGCCCACCACAAAGGCCGGTTTCCCCGCCACGGCCTGCGCTTCGATGGTGCCCGCGCCGTAGAAGACGCCCGCGCCGGCCAGCGCCTCCAGCTCGGGGATCCCAAGGCGCCGGTACGACACGCCGCTCGCGATCACCACGGCGCGGGCCCGGGCCTGGCTGCCATCTTCCAGCCCGACCACCAGCAGGTCCTGGTCTTTGGCCAGCGACGTCGCCGCGTTGCCGTACACGAGGTGGGTGCCGAACACCCACGCCTGCTCGTAGGCGCGCTGCGCCAGCTCCCCACCGCTGACACCATCAGGGAAACCCAGATAGTTCCTGATCCGTGAGCTCATCCCGGCCTGGCCGCCGAACGCCTCCCGCTCCAGCAGCGCAGTGCGCAGCCCCTCCGACGCCCCGTAGACCGCAGCGGCCAGGCCGGCCGGCCCGGCCCCCACGACGACCACGTCATACACCCCCCCGGCTGGCCGCACGTCCAGCCCGAGCGCCTCGCCCACCTCGGCGTTGGCCGGATCCACCAGCACCACCCCGGTGTACAGCGACAGCACCGGCCCAGCAGGATGGCCCACGCCGAGCCGCCGCAACGCCGCCCGGCCCTCCGGGGAGTCGCTGGCATAAAAGCCGAACGGGACGTTATTGCGGGCCAGCACGTCGCGGATCTCGTGGACCCGGGCCGAGGGATCGTCCCCGATCACCGTAACCAACTCGGACCGCCTGCCCTGCTCGCGCCACCACTCCTCCAGCGATCCGGTGATCACCCGGTGGAACTGCTCGTCCGGTGACCACGCCGGTCTGTTCAGGCAGAACTCCAGCTGCCCCAGCGCCGCCGCCTCCGAGAACGGGGCGGGCGTCGACCGCTCGCCCCAGGGGATCAAAAGCCCGCGCCGGGCCGTGGGAAAGAATTGCCTCACCCGCGCCAGCAGCTGCGTTCCGCTCATCCCCGGCATCTGCTGATCGGCCAGCACCAGTGGCACATCAGCCCCCGCCGCCTTCAGCTCCGCCAGCCGGGCCAGCGCCATCTCTGCCGACGAACTAGACACCACCTGGTAGTGCGCGCCGTACCGCGATTCCAGCTCACCTGTCAGCGCCTGCAGGGTGGTGTCCTCATCATCAACCACAACGAGCACGGGCTTCGCCATGACGGCCACCCTACGCCCCCGCCTCGGCGTCATCGCCCCACAAAGCAGCAGAACACCGGGACCGAGCTGGCAAGAAATGCCCGCCTCTGCCGCATTGTGGTACGTCAGGGCCGTGAGAACCGTGGAGGTCCCGAGCCATCCCAACCGCTGACCCGTAGCCCCAGTTGGCGACGATGTGCGGCATCCCGGGTGGTCACTGCACGTAAGCGCCTGGGCATTCTCCAGCCTGACGCTGATCGCAGAGCGTAGTCAGCACTCGCGCTGGTCATCCACGTGCCCGGCGTCCACTCCTGCTCAGGCAGCTCGAGCAGCCGGCAGGTGCCGGCATCCGCATCTAGCCGCGATCCGAGCGTGGCCGGGCTCCGCCGGTAACTCAGCGTCAGTAGCCGAAGCACGACCTTTCGGGCCAGCGGTCGCCCAAGATCGGCACGCCCGGTGCCCTGATCTATGTACGTCGCCGTACCTGGCTCTGCGCTGGAACCCGTACGCCTACATCTGGGCGGTTTCTCGCTCCGGGTCCTCGGACGTCGTTGGCAAACGGACACCACGGATCCGTGCCTCACATGGCTGAAAGATGCTCAGTTGTTTGACCAGCAACTTGGCTTGACAAATGCAGGTAAGGGTCCATGACTGCACGTAGTCCGGGGAGATCGGCTAGGTGAGGGTGCCGGCAGTCGAGTCGGCGGTGCCGGGTGCGTCGGCCTGGTAGGGGTTGGTGCGTTGGTCGGTGCGGTCACCGGCGGTCATCAGGATCTCCTTCGCGTGGTGGTGGTAGCGGCGTCGTTCGATCGACGGCAGGGGGTCATGGCAGGTGCATGCGACGGCTGAGCACGGACCGGCGGTGGCCGGTCCGTGCTGCCGATGTGGGCATGGATGCGATGGGGTGCCCGGCGGGCTCGCGCATGGGCCAGCGAGCGAGCTGAGCGACCCTCGCTGAGCGGCGGCGGCGCTGTCAGGGTCGTGATCTGGCCTGACCGCGGACCGATACGGGGGCGACTCGGTCCGGGAACAGGGGCGGTCGTGCTCGTCAGAACCGCTGTCACCGGTGCTGATCCGTGTCTTGCGCTGCGGCCGTCGTCCGGATCTTTGGGCGGTCGCGCGCAGCGACCGGCAGTTACTAAGCCCGGCGTTCAGCGGTGTTCGGTGCTCTCCGTGGCGGCCGGGCCGAGCAGGGTGATGGCTTCGGTCAGCTCGTAGGGGCCCGGGCGGTGCAGGGCGGCGAGGTCCGCGAGGGTCCAGGCCAGCCGTAGAATGTGGGTGGTGCCGCGGGTGGACACGGTCCCCGCGGCGAGCGCGTCGCGCAGCGGCGCCAGGTCGGCCGCCCGGATGCGGGCGATGCTCTGCTGGAGGATGGCGTCGGGGACGTCGTGGTTGGTGGCGGCGACATGGGGTGCCCAGCGGGCTGCTGCCGCGGTCCGGGCCGCGGCGACGCGGGCGGCGACCACCATGGACGGCTCTCCCCGGCCGGGCGGCTGCGCCGGTCCGGACGGCAGGAGTGCGCGGATCTCGATCCGGTCCAGCAGCGGCCTGAGCCGGTGCAGGTGGCGGCGACGCCGGGCCGGTGAGCACGTGCACGCGTTGAGGTCGGCGCAGGGGCAGTCTGGGGTGGTAACGACCAGCTGGGTCCGGGCCGGGTAGGTGACCGTCCCGGCGGCGCTGGCCAGCCGGACCAGCTCGGTGTCCAGGGGCTGGCCGAGTGCTTCGACGGCCCTGCTGCCGTATGCGGCGGCGTTGTCGAGGTGCAGTACGCCGCCGTGGGCCAGGCTGACCGCGCCGGGACGTGCCGGGGTGCCGATCAGTGCGGCTGTCGGGGCGGTGTGGTGCGGGGCCTGCCACGGCGGCCGCCGCAGCGCGGTCACCTGCGCTGGGACCAGCCCGGCGGCGCGGTAGAGGTCAGCGACCTGCCGGCTGGTGTCGTCGTCCAGGTCCGGCAGCAGACCCGGCAGGCATCGGGCGAACGCCGTCGCCGCGGCTGCGGGTCCGATCATCGCCAGGTGGTGCGCGCCGGCGGCGGCGACCTCGAGGACGCGCCGCGCCTGCCAGTCACCGGCGGGCAGGTCCGCGAGGTCCGCGACGGGTACGCCCGGGCTCGGCCAGCCAGGCCGCCCGGCCACGGTGGCGATCGCGGGTGCGGAGGCAGGATCGGCGATGTGCAGTTGGGTGACCAGTTCCCGCAGGTGGGTGGCGAGCCACACGCTGATGTCGGGCACCGTGGCGGCCAGATCGCGGGCACCGGTTGGGATGAGGGCGAGCGGGACACCGGCGCCTGCGGCGGTGGTCAGCCGCTGCGCGACCGCGCGGGGTGTACGCAGGCTGCCGTCGAGGCCGAGTTCGCCGATGACGACGGCGTCGCGCAGGCCGCCGGTCGGGATCTGGCCGGTGACGGCGAGCAGCGCGACGGCCACGGCGGCATCGAGGCCGGTGTCCGTTCCGGGCAGCGCGGTGGGAGCGACTTCGACGGCGACGTGCTGCGCCGGCCATCGCAGGCCGGCGTTGTGGATCGCCGCGTAGAGCCGGTCCCGAGTGGTGCCGGCGGTGTCCGGATGCAGGCCGGTGATGGTGCCGGCCGGGCCTGAACTGGTCAGGGTGGCATGGATGTCGACCAGGTGGGTGCTGTCGCCGGCGACGGTGACCGTCGAGACGGTCACCGCGGGGCTGCGCCCGGTCGTGGAATCGGTCATGCGTGCTGCTCCTTGGCCGGTGCTGGACATGGCTGCCTGGCCATCCGCCCGGATTGCCGGACGGATGGCCAGGTGAGAGGGGCCTGGACGGCCGCTACGTCGCGGGCCGGCGGCTTGAAACGTCAGACGCGTCCGGCGTGGGCGCGGTCGGACGCTGCCGGTCGCTGTGGCTTACGGCCGACCCGCGCGGCGTCAGACGTCCACAGCGGATGTGGGGATCGCCGGTGGGATCGGTGTGAGGTGAGGCGCGGCGCTGAGGGCGGGCTGGCGCACGGCATGCAGCAACTGGAAGACCTGATCCGTAGCCGGGCCGGGGCCGCTGCGGTGGACCGGTTCGTTGATGTGCCGCCAGCCGGTCGGGTCGCAGGCCAGCCACCACTGCCGCTGGCGGTGCTGGATGTGCACGACATCACCGACGGACATGGACCGGTTGCCGAACAGTCGGTAGAGGCACGCCACGAGGAAGCTGGTCTCGCCGTCGTCGGTGTCGCGCTCCTGTTCGAGCACGTCCAGGTCCTGGTTGCCGAGGGCGAAGGCCCAGTCGGCGACCGCTTCCGGATGCGCGACGATGTCGATACTGAGGTGGGTGGAGATCGCGGCGGTGAGCTGCTGGCCGTCGATGTATGGCTGCAAGGGGCGGTCGGTGTTGAGGTAGATGGTGATCACGGCCATGACGGGTCCTTCCCGGGCGTACGAGCACGCCTCTGGCAGCCGCACATCCGTGGGCGGGTGCCGAGGCCGTCACCGGATCTGCGGGCGATGGATGCGCGGCCCGGAAAGACGGATCGGGCCGGTTGCGCTGACCCGAGGCGCGGACCGGGTGGATGGCCGTGGCCCTGCCAAGGCCACCCGGAGGTGACATCCAGGTCGGCGGAACCCGTGAGATCCGTACGGCGGCTGTGCATCGCGGCATGCGGGTGTGCCTTGCTGGGCGAGGCCACGGCCGGTACAAGCACGGCAGGGCAGCGCAGCCAGATCGCGAGCCGGGCGGGCCGCGGGTTGCGTCGACCCGCGGCCCGCACATCTGCGGCATGTGGCGGTGGTAGCGGTTAGGAGGGATAGACGTCCACGACCAGCGGCATCCCGGTGGTCTCCTGCTCCGGACGCCGGTCGTCAACGTGGACGTAGAGCTCCGCTCCGCCGAGCCGGCGTCGGCCACGGATTTCCAGGTCCACACCGTGCACGGTGATGACGACCAGTTCCATCAGGTCGTCGCTGCCGCTGTCGGTGTTCACCTCGAAGGCGCGCAGGTCCAGCCTGGTGACGAGGTCACCGGCGGCGATGAGCGCCTCGGTCGTCTGCTGTGGGCCGAGGATGCCGGACCCGGCCCGGGCGGCGGCCGCATGCAGGTCGGTGATCGCGGCGGTGAACGTCGTCCCGGCGGTCCGCCCGGACCCGGTGCCGCCGGTCAGGCCGGTGCTGGTCGGGGTGGTGCCGGTCTGCGGCCGGCCCGGTGCGGGTGTGGCAAGGGCCATCTCGTACGCGGTGTAGAGCTGGCTGGCGATGGCGGCGACGGCGTCGAGGACTGCCGCGGTGGAGGCGAGGGGCTCATTGTGTTGGGTCATCGACGGGTCCGGTCGCCACTGTGGTGAGGCGAGGGACAGGGTGCCGTTCACGGTGACCAGCACCCGCAGGCCGCCATCGCGGTACGCGCCGACGGTGGTCGGCTCAGCGACGACTGCGGTGATCGGCGCACGCCAGTGGAGCACGCCGAGTTCGGCGCAGCGTTGGACGAGGTCGGCGACGTCGGTGCTGAAGCCGTGGGTGTGCGGTTCCAGGAATTCCGGGAAGCCGGACATTTGAGGGTCGCCGGCCAGTTCCAGGCGCAGCATGTCGGCGTCGCTGAGGTGCGTGTGCTCAGGCTCCGTGTACTGGTGGAACGCGGTGATGTCGAAGACGACGGCGGGATGTGCCGGGCGGTGGTCGCGGAGTCGGCGGCCGTGCCGGTCAGCGGCGGCCGGGTGGGTCATGCCGGGCTGGTACAGCGCGTACGACAGCCCGTGGTGACGGGCGTGGAAGAGGGCGATGTTCGCGGTCCGGAACGGCTTGTCACGATCCAGCAGGGCGCCGGGCAGTGCCAGCCCGATGACGCACGACGCCCTCGGCACCGGCCGGTCGCCGCTGGCGCCGTCACCGGCCGGGAGGGGCTGCGCGCGGCCGACTGCGGCGCGGACGGCGGTGGCAGCTTCGATGAGCTGGTCGCGGGTGGTGGCGCCGGGGAGCAGCAGGACGAACTCGTCGCCGCCGAGGCGGCCGATGACCGTACCGTGCGGGGCGATCTCGGTGAGCCGGGCGGCGACGCCGCGGAGCATCGCGTCGCCGGTGTCGTGACCGAACTGGTCGTTGACCGCCTTGAACCCGTTCAGGTCCAGCAGCAGCACGCCCGGCGCGGACCGCAGGTCGCGGAGGGCGTCATGCAGCCCGTCCCGGTTGCGCAGGCCCGTGAGGCCGTCAGTGCCGGACAGGCCGGCCATGCGGCACCGCCACCAGCTGAACGCGGCGATCTGGAGCACTTCGATGACGGCGGCCAGTATCGCGACGGTGATGTGGTGCATGGCTTCTCCTTTCGTGGCAACCAACAGAAGCGGCCCGCCGGGTGGCGGGCCGCTTTCGAACTGAGACCGGGTCTTGCGACGGCGATCGGGCGCCGAAGCGCGGCAGCTTGGCCGGGCTACGCCGGGGTGTGGGGCGGGTCTTCGACGATCTCGGCGAGCAGCGACAGTCACTGCACGTCGGTGATGTCCTGCACGCTGAGGTGCAGCCAGTGGATGTGCTCGGCGGTACTCAGTTGCGTCCAGCCGACCGCGGAACGCTGCTGAGCGCCGCCGTCCACAGTCGGTGCCGCTGCAGCCAGGTAGTTCCGCCGCCGCGAAGGTCGGCGAGCAGCGCACGGCCCTGCGCCGGGAGCGTCCCGCCGGGCGCGGCGCTCATCCGGTGTCCCGACCCACCTGGCCGGCGCGGGCCGGCGCGGACGGCCGGTGCGGCGGGTCGGGGTGCTTGGGGTACGGCCCGAACGGCAGGTCCTTGTGGTCGTCGAGGGTGGCCCAGTCCGCCCGCAACCTGCGGTTGATCTTGACTTGGGCGGCTTGCCGGGCGGTGCCGAGCACTCGCAGGTACCGGTGGCAGCCGCCGTGCTGGATCAGGCTGAGCCCGACCGCTGGATCGTCGCGGACCGCGTCCTGCAACCACGCGGCCGGCTTCTCCCCGGCGCGGATGGGCCGGGCCCCGTACTGCTGCACGAGGCGCCGCTCGGCTGCCTCATGCCCCGGTTTCTGGGCCCGGATCTTCTGCATCGTGACGCCGTTGAGGTACGTCCCGTCCGGCAGCTGCCACTGGGTACGCCGGGTGCTGCGGCCGGCGATGCGGTAGCCGCCTGCCTGGTAGATGTAGCCGACGTGTCCGGCGAACAGCACCCGGCCGCGGGCGTCGACTCTGGGCACTGGATCAGCGAACGACAACACTGCCCGGACCCCGCTGGTGAACAGGTACTCCCGACATCGCGCATCGAGCCACGTCTCTACATTTCCGGGTTCGTCGTCCGCGATCACGAAGCGGCCAAGCTCTAGAGCCTCGGCACCCGGGGTCAGCTCGGGGTAGGCGAGTTGCAACGCCTGCGCGCTGGATACGCAGTACGACGCGACCCCGACGAGTGCGCCGCTGCGGTACAGGCCGAACGACTGCCGGCATGCGACGTGGGTGCCCGAGTAGTGCCGGGCGATGACGAACGGCGCAGCGACGGATCGGTCGATGCGGTGGACCTCGTAGTGGCGGGCATCGAAGCGCTCGCCGGGCACTGCGCGCTGCCAGCGTTGCCGCCGTCCGGTGGCCCACCGCTGGCAGTGCAGCGAGGACGTCGATAGCTCGCGCCGCCGTGGGTCGGGCGGGAGCGGTCCGGCGGGTGCCTGTTCCTCGGTGTCACCGATCGGCGGGCGCTGGCCGGCGTGGCGATGCTCGGCGGAAATGACGGTCGGTGCTGCCACAGACGGTCTCCTTCAACGCAGGCCGGACGTCTCACCCATCCGCGGACAGTGCGTGCCAACCGGCCATGCGTGCGTCGGAGCGGGTTCCGGCGGCGGTGTCGCAGCCCGTGCGGGCTGGGAACGGGGACCGCTGCCCGCCCGGGGCGTAGCCGCTGTCATAGCCCTGCGCCCGGAACGGGAGGATGCGCGCCGGCTTCGGCTGGCGCAGGGCTTGACGGCGGTCGAGCCTGGGCGGAGCGTTGGGCCTCGGACCAGCTGCACGGACGCGGCCAGCGCCGCCCCCACCACCGCGCGGCGCCGGGACGGCCGCTGCGTGCGACATTCGAGTGTGCCGATCACCGCAGCTGCCCGAGGCGCGGTGGCGTCGTGCAGGTGAATGGTCTCGGTGAGGTCGGTGCCGCCGGGTTCATCCAGACCGGTCAGGTCGACGAGGGGCCATGCCACAGCCAGGAACCGGTTCGCGGCCGCGGAAGACACGACTGGCCCCGTCGGACCGGGATCGGACCGCCGTCAGCTGTCTATCCACCGGCGGGTGGTGTCAGGGTGCAGCTCTGCTGCGGTGGCCTTGTGCGCGTTGGTGGTGAACCCGTACCGGGCGCACCGGGTCACTGGTCGACCTCCTTGGCCGCGACTTGGATGTCCTGGACGGTCTCGCTCCAGTGCGCGCCGTACTTGAGCTCACGACACCGCTGATGCACAGTCGGTCGTCGCCCGCGGCCGCGGAGCTGCAGCGCGCCCGCGCCGGGCGACCGTATGGCTGCCCAGGGCGTCTGGGCTGTATGCGCAGATGCAGGCGATGCGGTCGACGGTGGGCCCGGAGGGCGGACGACGTCTCGCGGCGGTTCCGCCGCTGACCCTGTCCGATGATGTTCATGGCTCGGGCCGTGTCGACGTCGGTCGCTCGGATCGGGCCGGATCGGTTCGCGCGGAGGTTGCTTCGTGAACGGCGGTAGGGCGTCCGCCGGCCCGGCGCGTGCGCAGCCTGGGCGGGAGCCGGCTGCTGCGAGCGGCGAGTTGGTGCATCACTGGTTCAACGGGCTGTGGGGTCGGTTCAACCGGCGTGATGTGTACATCCGCACGTCCGGCCCTGGATTCGAACTGGAGTTGCGTCAGGGCGGCGCGGAAGGCAAGCCCTGGCGGCGAACGTTTCCGACCCTCGATGCGGCAGTTGATGAGGCGGAGCGGCACATGGCGCCGGAGCAGCGGTGGACCGACCTGATGGCTGCCCACCGCCGCGGCGCGGTCGCCCGGGCTCGCCGTGAACCTCACGATCCGGCATCACCGTGACGCTCGCGACGACTACTGTTCCGCCGGGCGTCGTCACGGCACCGGGGGCTGGACCGGACAAGCGCGGGAAGTGTCCATTCCTGTCGAACCTTGCGAATCTCGGCCGGTCTGAGCAGTAGCTCGCAAGGTAGGTCTGCGCGGTCGGGCGGGCATTTGGTCAGACTTACCTTGCGGATTCCGTGGATCATTGTCGCGGGCGGGGTCACGACGGTGATGCACGACTGGATCCGCACGATCCGCGAGGGCTGAGCGCGCTCAGGTCCGGCGGCGCCGGGTCAGCAGCATGATCAGCACGGCCAGCAGCAGCACCCCGACGCAGACCGCGCCGGTTGTCAGCATTTGCATCATCGCGTCGCCGAGGGCGCCGGCGAACGTGTCGCTGTCCCCCTCGTCGTCGGGGGCCCCCGGCACGCCCGAGAGCAGCGGGTTGGTGGCGACCGGCGCCACGTCGGCGGTGAGCGCCTTGACCAGGTTCAGCCGGCCGTACCCGTACTCGGGGTCGCGCCCGGGCGCGCCCGCGTCGTCGGCCGTGGCGATGAGCCGCTGCACGACGTCCTTCACCGGAAGCTGCGGGTACTTCGCCCGGATCAGCGCCGCCGCCCCGGACACGATCGCAGCTGCGTTGCTGGTGCTGTTGGTGGACTCGTCGTAGCCGACGACGCGGCGGCCGCGGGCGTTGGAGACCGTCGGGATGTCCACGCCCGGGGCGGCGAGCGCCGTCTCCGGCCCGTGCACCGCCCCGTCCCACGCCTTGCCGTCGCGGTCCACGGCGGTGACCGCCAGCACGCCCCGGAAGGTGGCCGGCTCGAGGACGGCGGTGGTGCCGAGGAACTCCCTGGTGTTGCCGGTCGAGGCGACGACGAGCACGTCGTGGTCCAGCGCGTACTGCACGGCCGACTCGCCGCCGGACTCGACCTGGCCGCCCTTTGAGATATTGATTACCTTCGCGCCGTGGTCAACGGCCCACCGGATGGCCTCCGGGATGTGCGTCCAGGTGCCCAGGGCCGGGGCGGTGCCGGGCATGGTGCGCACCGAGAGGACCTTGGCCTTGGGCGCGATGCCGAGCAAGTGGTCGGCGTCGCCCCCCTTGGCGACGATGAGACCGGCCATCCCCGAGCCGTGGCCCGAGTCGTCGGCCAGGCTGTTGTCGTCGCTGAGGTAGGAGATGCCGGCGAGCGCCTGCCCGTCGATGTCGGGGTGCTTGCCGATGCCGCTGTCGACGACGGCCACGACGACGCCCTCGCCCTGACTGATCTTCTGCGCGGCGGCGACGTCCAGCGTGGTGAGGTACCACTGGCGGTCCCGCATGGTCTGCGCGGAGGCCGCCGGCGCGGCCACCACCGGGGTCGCCGCCATCACGGTGAGGGCCGCGGCCAATACCACCGGGCGCAACACGCGCATCATCGATCTCCCATCGCTGTCGGGGCGCGCCGAACAGCTGCTGCTCCATCGACGTCGGCGCCAGCCTCGCAACCTAAGTCTGACATTCGCAGACCTAGGCGATACCGGACAGGAAGGCGCCGGTCCTGAAGCTGCGGATTGTGGCTTCGACGGTGACTTCGGGACCCGTTTGTCGGCGAGCGTGGGTCCCACGAGCCAGCGGGTGATTCTTGTGTTCGTGAGTTCGGGGCCCACTCATGAGGCCAGCAAGAGAATCACACAGGCGAGCCAACGCCACGCGGGCCGCCGGATGTGTAGGTGAGTTTCACCCGGGATGCGCGGTACGGAGCGTAGCGGCCGCGTACAGGCTGCGGCAGATGCGGACGCCAGGAAGCCCCTACGCGCGTTTCATCAGACGCATTTCCAGGATTGAGTGGACCTTGGGGAGTTTTGCCGACCGACTATGGTTCGCCTCTGCGAACGGAGAACTGAAGTGCCGAGGCGTTCAGTGATCGCCATCGGGTCGGCTTCGTCCGCCGCGAGCGATCCGGTCGAGCGACACGGCTGGCGTAGTTGCGGCAGCCGGCTGCCGGTTTACCCAGTGCACGCTGGCCGGCCTCGGATCGGTGGCCAACCTCAGAGGCGCCGTGGTGTCCGCGGACGATGTCACGGTTCTGGCCAGCGTCTTGGCGAGTGCCCTCGGGATTTCCATCGACGACACTGACCGGCAGCGCTGACCCGAGTCCGCAGACGGTCCGCCGCCCACACAAACAGATTGCTGCCGAGGGTCGCGGTGCAGGCTGGAGTGAGTCAGGTCAGCTGTCTGCGTCGGCAGGAGCGTGCAACCGTCAAGTTCGCCGATGCGGGGGCGCAGGCACAGGTTGTGTCCGGTTGAGCATGGCCATGACGTCGCGGTTGGCTGTCCGCGCTGCCTGGAGATCATCGGTGCGCTCGTCCAGTCGGCTTGTCAGGTCCAGGGATCGCTGTTCGAGTTCGAGGCAGCGGTGTTCGAGCTGTGCCGTCTTGTCGGGCCCGCTGCCGTTCGACCACAGTCAGACGGTTCTGGAAGCGCTGGAGACGGGCCGACGTGAACGACGCCGCCGCATGCGGTTCGCCGGCTGGTTGAGCGAGGCTCCACCGTTGCGGTGGACGGCTTTGTCCTCGGTGCCGGCCATGCGGCAGTCGTGAGTAATCCTTACGTGTGACGCGCTAGAGATAGAGCAAACCCGGAAGATATGCTGAGCATCCCCTGTTCCTCTCTGTGTGACGGGATGTTCCACGCACGTTCATGCAGGGACGCCGTTTGGCGGCCCGTGCCCGGAACGTCCACGACCGCCGGGGCCGCCTCGGCACGAGGGGGACTCCCACAGTGCCGGCCGGAGGACCGCATCTGCGTCCGGACACGCCAAGCCGGTGCGTGGATCAGGTCGCGCAACACGGCACGGGGCACCCGGACAGGTGACTACCGGAGGTGAACAACGTGGATGCGCTGCCAATAGGCCGCCGCGTGGCGTATTGGCGGAACCGGCGGAGGATGTCGCAGCAGGTCTTCGCCGATCGACTCGGCAAGTCGAAGAGCTGGGTCGACAAGGTGGAGCGAGGCGCACGTCGGCTCGACAAGTTCTCCGTGGTGCACGAAATCGCCGAGGTGCTGCAGGTCGACATGCAGGTGCTGCTCGGCGAGGACCTTGAGCGCCGTCCCGAGGACCCCAACGGTGTCGACCCGGTCGAGATCGAGGGCATCCGCGCGCAGCTGGAGCGGTACAACCACCGCATCGCTATCTTCGACCCCCCGTCGGAGCTACCGCCCCTGGACGAGATGCGTAAGGCGGTCGCCCACGCCTGGCTGTCCTTCCAGCATGCGAGGTACGGCATGCTCGCCCGGACCCTGCCCCGCCTCCTGCGGCAGGCGCAGGCCGCTGACAGCGCCTACGGCGACGGGCCGTACGCCACCGAGGCCGCCCACCTGCTCGGGCAGATCGAGCAGATCTCCGCCGCAGTGCTGCACAAGCTCGGCGAGTACGAACTGGCCCGGATCGCCGCGGACCGCTCGGTCCTCGCTTCGCAACGTGCCGGTGACCAGCTGTTGGTCGGAGTGGCGATGAAGCGCGTTTCGATGGCACTGCTGTCTCTCGGGCGGGCACGCTCCGCGTTGGAGATCAATCTCAACGTCGCCTACCGGCTCGCACCCCGCACCGGCAACGGCGACCCCTCGCCCGAACGGATCTCCGTCTACGGCATCCTGCTGCTGCAGGCCGCTGTCGCCGCAGCACGGATCGGGGACAGCGCCACCTCCCGTGACCTGCTGGGCGCCGCGGAGGAGGCGGCGCAGGCCTTGGCCAGCGACGTCAACCATTGCCTGACCAGCTTCGGCCCGACAAACGTTGAGCTGTACCGAGCGGCCGCAGCGGTCGAGCTCGGCGAGGGCAGGATGGCGGTGCAGATCCACGACCGACTCGACCACGAAGGGTTCAACACGCTGCCGGCTGAGCGCCGAGCGCAGCACTACCTCAACCAGGCCCGCGCCCAGACGCTCATCAACGACATCGAAGCGGCCGGCGCGATGCTGCTGGCGGCTGATCGGCTCGCCCCATCCGAGGTCCGCTGCCGGCCACTCGCGCACGAGTTGCTCAGCGATCTGCTGCGCCGCACCCGGGGAACTCCGTCGGCCTCACTTGCCGAACTTGCCACACACCTGAGCGTCAGCGTGTAGGCGCCGAGCATCGTGGACTGACAGACGGCGAGCGCCCGGCCGTCGACGGAAGTGATGCAGCGAAGGCTCACTCAGCCCGGCGTCCCACGACCCGACCAACGCAACATCGACCACAACCAGTTAACGAGCCAGCACAGGCGGAGCCACGATCCGCCGTTGCAGTATTGGTTAGTTAGCGCATGCGGCGAGGACCGTGGCTAAACTGTGTCATGGTTCTGTACGGTCGGTCCAGAGCGGGTGCCGATCGGCGTAATACCTGAACAGGCTTGTGCGGAGCCGCAGGCGCGCCGACGATGGTTGAGCAGAAATCTCATCGGAATCTGTGGTTCTGCGAAGACGCGATCGGCGCCGTATCTCTTACGCGGGGGGCGAGTAACACACGCTTGCGCAGCAGGTCGAAGTCGGCCCGTCCCGTACATATGTTGTTTCAGCATCTTTGATGCAGTTGAGGTTGCCCGCAGACCCCCTCCCGATGTCTTCTGCAACTCGATCCCGAGCGCCGTCCAACGATGAGCGTCAAGTCTGGCAGTTCGTGGAGGCGCAATCGAGATCGGCCAGATATGGCCATCGGGCCGTCGGGCGACGAGCCGAGCGCCGCAATGGAGACCGGCCCGGTACGGCCGGTGACACGACCCGGCTCACGGAGCAGGGCGGCGGCCAGAACGCGCCGCAATGGAGACCGGCCAAGTACGGCCGGTGACACACGCGGCCGGTTGGGCGGGCGCGGTCCGGCGCGACGGCGCCGCAATGGAGACCGGCCAAGTACGGCCGGCGACACCCTTCCTGATCTGGGCATTGTGACTGCACCGCGAAGCAGCCTGCCATCGGAAGCGGACTATTGGTCAGCTTAGTCCACTTTGGCGTCTCGGAGCCTCACGCTCCGGGCGCGCGCACCTGAGATTCCTAGATTCCCTCCTCGCCGTTCGGCAGCGTGTTGAGTTGTCAAGGACGACATCAAGGAACGAGCCGCCGCATCGCGCAGCTGTCAACTTCTCACAGCGTTCCATGCCGGCTCCGTCCGACTGTAAGGGCCCGTGCTGTCGTCCGACAGTTGGATGTGGTGGCCATGGCGTTCACTCGCGAATAGGCGGGTGTGAGCAGGTGATCACGTTAGTCAATCAGATTTGTCGGCAACCTGACACATGTCGTGTTACTGGACGGTTTTTGTCGGAGGGCTTCTATACGGTGCCCGGTGCCGAGGTAGTTCACCGAAGGCGGGGTGAAGGAGGCGACGGTGCCGGGCAGCTTCGATGAACTGGTGCGGCGCGCAACCACGACGGTTGCCGGGGAGGGGTATGGCCCGTATCCGTATCAGCGTCGCTTGGCCGAGGAAGGGCTGCCGGACCTGCTGCGGGCACCGACCGGCTCGGGCAAGACATTGGCCGCGGCGTTGCCCTGGCTGTATCGGCGGCGCTACCACCCTGACGGCGAGGTGCGACGCTTGACGCCGCGGCGGCTGGCGATGGTACTGCCACAACGATCACTGGTGGAGCAGACCCGCATGGTGATCGCCGACTGGCTGGACAACCTCGGTTTGGCCGGTGAGGTCGGGTTGCATGTGCTGATGGGCGGCGCGTCGACCGATGAACGTTCGTGGCTGCTTGATCCGGCCTCAGACGCAATTCTGATCGGTACCCAGGACATGGTCCTGTCACGGTTGCTGCTGCGCGGCTACGCCGAGCCGCATGCCCGACGGCCGATGTCGTTCGGCCTGCTGCACGCCTCGACGCAGTTCGTGTTCGACGAGGTGCAACTGATGGGGCCGGCGCTGCCCACGTCGCTACAGCTGGCCGGGCTCCGTGGTGTGCTGGGCACGGCGGCGCCCTGCCAGAGCATGTGGATGTCAGCCACTGTCGACCCGGGCGACCTGCGCACGGTTGACTATCCGGGGCCGGAGCGCGTCATCGAGCTCGGTCCGGATGACCGGGCCGGTGGTCTGCGGCGGCGGCTGGAGGCGACCCGGACGGTGCAGCGGGCTGACGTGCCGACAGACGCGAAACGCTACGCTGCCGGCCTGGCGCAGCTGCTGATGACCGAACATCGGCCGGGGACGCGCACGATCGTCGTGCTGAACACTGTGGCCCGCGCCAATGAGGTGTACGTGGCGCTGTCGCGGCTGGGCGCTGTGGCCGAGGTGGTGTTGCTGCATTCACGGTTCCGGCCGGGTGAACGCGCCGTGCAGGCCGCGCAGGCGCTCGCCGAGCCCGGCGAGGCAGGCACGATTGTGATCGCTACCCAGGTGCTGGAGGCCGGCGTTGACGTGTCGTCGCGGGTGCTGATCACTGAGTCGGCGCCGTGGTCGTCGATCGTGCAGCGGGCGGGGCGGTGCAACCGCGCCGGCGAGTATGACGACGCGCTGCTGCTGTGGCTTCAGCCGCCAAAGGGGCGGGGCAGTCACCTCCCGTACGACGAGACCGACCTGGCCCACGCCGAGGCAGCGTTGACCGACCTGGAGAACGCCGCGGTGACCACCACCGCGTTGCAGGAGCGGCCAGTAGCCGAGCAACGGCCGGTGCATCCGGTGCTGCGTCGACGCGACCTGATCGACTTGTTCGACACCGCCCCTGATCTGTCGGGCAACGACCTGGACGTCAGCCGGTGGATCCGAGACGCCGACACGATCACTGTCGGGGTGGCATGGCGGGCGCTGCCCGACGGCCCAGCCGACGACGCGGCGTTCCCGGCCCGAGAAGAGTTGTGCCAGGTTCCCGTGGCCGAGCTGCGCGCCGTGGTGAGCACCCGGGCGGTGTGGGTGTTCGACCAGACCGCTGGTGCCTGGCAGCGTGCCCGGCCGGGGGACATCCGTCCGGGTGGGGTCGTTCTGCTGAACGCCGCCGACGGCGGCTACCTGCCCGACCAGGGCTGGGCGCCGGCCAGCAGGACGCCGGTGACTCCGGTCGAACCGCCGCTGCGTGAGGCCACGGACGGCCTGGACGCCGACCCGCTGACCGTCGTCGGTCAATGGGTGGGGTTGACCGAGCATCTCGACGACGTGCGCCGCGAAACCGAGAAGTTGCTCGGCGAGTTCGGCGACCTCGGCGGCCTGACCGAAGATCAGCGTGCCGCGGCCGCACTGGCTGGCCTGTACCACGATGTCGGCAAGGCCCATCCGGTATTCGCGGCGTCGCTGGCCCGGGCGGCCGGTGACCTGCCCGCGGGCGGACCATGGGCGAAGTCTGGCCGGCGCGGCGTGCTGCGCCACCAGCCGCCGCACTTCAGGCACGAGCTGGTCAGCGCGCTGATGCTGCTGGAACCGGACAGCGGGCTGCTGGAAGGTGTCTGCGAGCCGGATCTGGTCGCGTATCTGGTGGCCGCGCATCACGGCAAGACCCGGCTGACGATTCGGTCGGCGCCGGGCGAGAGCCGCGACCTGGTCCTCGGCGTCCGGCCCGTCGAGACGACCCTGCCGGTCGCCCTGCCCGACGGTCGGCATCTGCCGGCGCTGACGCTGCGCCGCGACGTGCTGGCGGTCGGCGGCGACGGTGGCGAGGGTTCCGGCGACTCGTGGCAGGCGCGGGCGTGCCGGCTCCGCGACCGCGCCGACCTTGGGCCGTTCCGGGTGGCGTTTCTGGAGGCGGTGGTCAGGGTGGCGGACTGGCGGGCCAGCGCCAGCTACGACCAGGAGACCACCGCATGATCACCATGGCTGGCTGCCGGACCGTACCGATCGGCTCGTACCTGCAGGGCCTGGGCATGTGGCGGGCGGTGGTGCGCCTGCTCGACCCCGAGGCCAAGGCGCACTGGCACGCAGGCCGTCTCGTGCTGTCCACTCACTTCAGCACCGCCGATGAGCTGATCGAGGCGTTGGCCGGGCGGTTCGAGCCGCTGCCGATCGCGTCGCCGTGGAACGCGGGCGCCGGCTACACCGACAACGGCAGCAACACCACTGCCACGGGCGCTCTGGCTGCCGTGCGGTCGTCGTCCGAGCCGCGGCTGGCACGGCTACGGGCAGTGGTCGAGGCCGCCGACCGGGTCACAGCAGAAGCGCATGCTCGAGGCTGGTCCGGCACGGGCAAGGAGCTGTGGGACAAGGCCCGGAAGCCCGACGTGATGCAGCTGTGCCGCAACGAGTTTCCCGACGACGCGCTGGCCTGGATCGACGCGGCGGTGGTGCTCGGCCGCGACGAGCGCGGCCGACCGGATCCGACCTACAGCCGGCTGCTGGGCACCGGCGGGAACTTCGGCCGCCAGGACGTGTCATCGACCTACGTTCAGGCGGTCCTGGCCGTGCTGGTCAAGTCACGAACTGCGAAACAGTCCGGCGGGTGGCTTCGGGCGGCGTTGGTCGGTGACGAGTCGGTGCCCTATCTGCGCAACACGGTCGGCCAGCTGGACCCGGGCCGAGCCGGCGGTGTGCAGTCCTCACCGCTGGAAAACGACGACGAAGGATTCGCCAACCCGTGGGCGTTTCTGTTCGCCATCGAAGGTGCCGTCCTGTTCGCCAGCGCTGCGGTGCGGCGGGAAGGTGCGCTGACCAGTCGGGTGGCGGTGCCGTTCGCTGTCGACGGCAGCGCGGGAGGCTTTGCCACCGACGCCGATGGTGAGCCAGTGCGTGCGGAGATGTGGATGCCGGAATGGTCACGGCCGGCGACTCTGGCGGAGATCGAACATCTGCTCGGCGAGGGCCGTGTCGAGTGGGGCGGTCGACCGGCCCGTACCGGGCTGGACTTTGTGCGCGCGGTGGCCACGCTCGGGGTGGATCGAGGGATCACGCACTTCACCCGCCACATTGTCACCGACCGGTTCGGTCAGTCGCCCCTCGCCGTGCCGGCTGGCCGGATCGCGGTCCGCGACCACGCCGGCCCAGTCGGCCTGCTTGGCGCGCTGGACCGGTGGCTCGACGACGTCCGGGCTGTCACCAGGTCCGGCGAGGTCACCAGCCGGATGCGGCAACTCGACGTGGCCTGCTTCGATGTCAGCCGTGGCGGCGGTCCGGCCGCGATGCGGACGGTCATCATCGCGCTCGGCCGTCTGCACGAGGCGGTCGCCAACTCGTCGGCGGCCCGTGAGCGGGTCCGCCGACCGCTCGTCGTCGCCGACGCTGCGGGGTGGTGGGCCGCCCTCGGCCCCGACTTGCCGGAGCTGCGTCTGGCCGCAGCGTTCGCGTCCGGCTCCGACGCCGACCTGTCCCAGCCGGTCCGGTTCGGGTCAGCGACGCTGCGGTGCCTGCTCAGCCCGGTCCGGCCCGCGCACGGCGGGAAGCGGCTGGAGTGGAGTGACCGGCCATCAGCTGTTGCTGTGTCCGGCGGTACCGTCGCCGCTCTGGCTGCCGCGCATCGTCGCCGCGGCATTCCCGGCGCCGTATCGGATCCTTTTGCTGGTGACACCGCCCGGCACCGCCCGGTCATCAAGGGGGTGCTCAGCGCCTTCCGACGTGGCCTGCACGCGTCGTTGAGTGATGTCGTTGCCCTTGCCGCCGGCGAGGTCGACGACGCCTTGCTGGGTGACTACCTGCGCGGCCTGGTCCTGCTGGACTGGTCGACTGCACCGTTGAGCCGGCTCACCATCCCCGGCGACGAGGAGCGGCCGTTCATCCCGGCGCCGCTCGCGCTCCTGCTGCCGTTCTTCGCCGTCGACCCGCTACCGATCCGGCTGCGCCGCGACGACCCTACCGACACGGCCGTGGTGCTGCGCCCCGGACCGGGCTGGCTGACCGGGCTCCGGTCTTCCGATCCAGCCGGGGTCTACACCGACGCGCTGCGGCGGCTGGGTGCTGCCGGCATCACCCGCACCGTCACACATGTCGCCGACGGTCTGGATGGCGACGCTGTCACCGCCGCACTGCTGCTGCGGATGCCACGCGGCGACCGGCTCGCCGCGCTGCGGTCCGTCGCCGTGCTTCCCGCACGTCCACCCGCCCGCGTCCTAGGAGAACCCGCATGAGTGCCACCCGCCACGTGTACGACGTGCCCCTGCGTCCCGTGCTCGGCAGCACGTTCCAGCCCACCGGCTTCCCGGACCTGGGCCCGGCCACGTTCGACCGGCTCGACGCCGACGGGGGCGTCACCCCGTCCCTGCTGGTCGAGTCGGTGCAATCGATGGCCAACCGGCTGGAGGCGACCCTGTGGGACCGCGGCGCTCAGCAGCCTGTCGAAGTCACCGACGGTCTGCCGTATGTGCGGGTGGTGCGTGCCGGCACCGACGAGTTCCTCACCTCGAGCCGTCTGGAGGCTCACCGGCTGGCGTCACCGTTCGTCCGGGAGGCCGCCTGCGACGGCGAGAACATGGAAGCCGTGATCGGTCAGCGTCTCGGGCTGGCACGGGACACCCCGCTCAACCTTCCCGCCATGGCCCGTGCGCTGCTGCAGCTCGACCCACTGTGCCTGCTGCACGGCGTCTTCTTCGCCCAGAAGGCGTGGATCGGCCAACCCAGGTTCCCGCGTGCCGTGTCCGCGGTGATCGAGGCGCACGACGTGCGCCGCGCCGTGTCCGGCGGCCGTAAGAGCGACTCGGTCCGCCACCAGCTCAACCGCGACACCGCCAACGGTGAGGACAGCAGCGGCGACACAGGCGTCGAGACGACTGGTGGCGGCACCGCCGAAGGCTACGGATCGGTACCGTTCCACCGTGTGGAGTGGACGGCCCGCACGATCCTCGCCACCTTCGTCGTCGACCGGGAACTGCTGCACTCCTACGGCCTGCCGCAGCCGGCCAGCGACCTGCTGGAGACCCTCGCCCTGTGGGAAATCCGGGCGCTGCTGAGCGGCGGGCTGCGGCTGCGGACCGCCTGCGACCTGGAACTCGCCGACGACATCAGCACCCGCCGCGGCGAACCACTCCCCGAGACCAGCGACTTGACCGGCCGCCTGCGCGACCTCATCGGACAATGCGCGGACCTGCTCGGCGACGGCAAGGCAATCACTGTCCAATGGGGCGGACACAAGACCAACGCCAAGGCCGCGAGCGGCAAGGCGAAGTCGTGACCACCACCCTGGTCGTCCGGTTCGTCCTCGGCCGCTACCATGCGAACCCGTGGGGTCACCACGTCAACGAGGGCCAGGTCGAGCTCCCACCGTCCCCATGGCGGGTGCTGCGGGCGCTATACGCGGTGTGGAAGACCCGCGCCCCCGACCTGGACGACAACACCGTACACACACTGCTGGGCCGGCTCGCCGAGCCGCCGGTCTACTTCGTGCCGCCGTTCCAGCTCGGTCACACCCGCCACTACCTGCCCAACACGAAGCTCCGAGCCGGCGCAGCCAGCCGCGACAAGACCCTGGATGCGTTCGCGGTGTTCGACCGGAACGCCGAACTGGCCATCCGCTGGCCGTTCACTCTGCCCGCCGAGCAGGTTAAGGCGCTCGGCCGGCTCGCCGAGTCGCTGCCCTACCTCGGCCGCGCCGACAGCCTGTGCGAAGCCCGCCTCGACGAAACCTGGCAACCCGGCCAGCACCACACGGTCGCCTCCCCGCTCGACCTCGACGACGGCCTCCAGGACACCGACACGATCAGCCTGCTCACCCCGACGATGCCGCTTGACCTCGCCGCCCTCACCGCACGCCCCGTTGACCTCCGCGCCGGGAACCTGCTGTTCCCTCCCGCGACCCAGTTCCTGGACTACGCACGCCCCTTGGAACAGCAGCCCCGCCGCACGCCGCGGTGGCGCCGCACCTGGCAACCCGTCCCCGCGGTGCGGTTCACCGTCGCCGCGGACGTGCTGCCACCCATCGGTGACGCCGTCGCGATCACCGACCGGCTGCGCCTGGCGGCCGTTGCCAAGCTCAACGCGGTACGCGGCCACGAGCACAGCCACAGTCTGCTCGCCGGCCGGGGCAGCGACGGCCGCCCGCTCACCGACCACCAGCACGCTCACTACCTGGCCCTGCCGAACCCTGAACGTCGTTTGGCCGAACTGGTCATCTGGACGCCCGGCGGGCTCGCCGAAGACGAGCTGACCGCTCTGTCACGCATCGTCGAGCTCCGACCGCCGAAGGGCATGCCGGGCGCTGGCCCGCTCGACGTCCGTATGGCCGCCTACGGCGACACCGTCACCGTCCTTGGCGACCTCACCGGCCCAGCCCGCGCCTGGCAGTCGCTGACGCCATTCGTGCCGCCCCGTCATCCGAAACACGACTGGGGCCAGTTCGTCACCGGCGAGATCCACCGCGAGCTCGCCTTTCGTGGTCTCCCGGCCCCCACCTCAGTTGAGTTGGCCGGCGGTGACTGGACCCAGTTTCTACGCCAGCGGCCGTCCAAACGCTTCGCCCGCACCAATCCGGCTGGCCCCATCATCCGGCGAGGTGCCGACGTGACCCTCACCTTCCCCGAACCGCTACTCGGTCCCTTCGCGCTGGGCTACCTGGCGCACTTCGGCCTTGGTCTGTTCCGCCCAGCAAGTCGCGACTGACTGAACGCGACCATCGCCGACGGTCCTAAGCTTGAACGTGCGTATTCCAGCAGGCTCGTTCCTTGACAACTCAATATGTCGTCGAGCGGGCGGGGAAGCAACCTAGGAACCCCAAGTACGCATGCTCGGAGCGCGGGATTCCGAGGCGTCAAAGTAGACTAAACCGACCAATGGCCCCGAGGTCTATGGCGGGCTGCTTCGCGGCGTAGCCAGAATACCCAGGTCGGGCAGGGTGTCACCGGCCCTACCCGGCCGGTCTCCATTGCGGCACATACAAGGGAGACACCTGATGACCGCACCCGTGCAGGTGTCACCGGCCCTACCCGGCCGGTCTCCATTGCGGCGCGGTCAGCGCGAGGTAGTCCGCGGCGGCCGGCCGCGAGTGTCACCGGCCCTACCCGGCCGGTCTCCATTGCGGCAGCGGCTACGTCGACGAGTGGCCGACGTCATGGGCGGACGTGTCACCGGCCCTACCCGGCCGGTCTCCATTGCGGCAGCGGCTACGTCGACGAGTGGCCGACGTCATGGGCGGACGTGTCACCGGCCCTACCCGGCCGGTCTCCATTGCGGCTTCGACCAGCTCATCGGCAAACGCACGGGCCACCACGAGTGTCACCGGCCCTACCCGGCCGGTCTCCATTGCGGCACCCTGCAGGACCTCGCGGACCTGTACACCGGCCTCACCGTGTCACCGGCCCTACCCGGCCGGTCTCCATTGCGGCGCCCCGTTGCGGATCTCGATGACGTTGCCGGTGGAGATCGTGTCACCGCCCCTACCCGGCCGGTCTCCATTGCGGCTCAGTGAAGTTGAGCCAGTTCTCACCACCATGAGCCATGTGTCACCGGCCCTACCCGGTCGGTCTCCATTTGCGGCCTGGACAAGGTCAACGCGCAGGCATCGAGTACCGGGTGTCACCGGCCCTACCCGGCCGGTCTCCATTGCGGCTGGACCTGGACGACCACCCACCTCGGCCAGTACGTCGTGTCTGTCGCCGGCCCTACTCGGCCGGTCTCCATTGCGGCTTTACTACCGACTTCGCTCCGCGAGTCGGCGTCAAGTGTGTCACCGGCCGTACCCGGCCGGTCTCCATTGCGGCTGGAAGACGTCGGCGCCGTCGCCGACGGCGTTCATCGGGTGTCACCGGCCGTACCCGGCCAGTCTCCATTGCAGCTCCGGCTCGCAGCCGTAGTCGGTGACCACGGTCCAGTGTGTCACCGGCCGTACTCGGCCGGTCTCCATTGCAGCACCTGGCTGTCCTTTGGAGCCGCTGTTGGGATCCTCGTGTGTCACCGGCCGTACCCGGCCGGTCTCCATTGCGGCCGCTCGCCGGTCGCCTCCAGGTAGGCGGGCGTCCCCGTGTCACCGGCCGTGCCCGGCCGGTCTCCATTGCGGCGCCTCGCAGAGCAGGATCAGATCCGGGTCGACGCCCGTGTCACCGGCCGTAGCCGGCCGGCCTCCATTGCGGCGGCGACTACCCGCCGGGTGAGGCGGAGCTGCTGCTGGCGTGTCACCGGCCGTACCCGGCCGGTCTCCATTGCCCATGTAGGTTGACCGAATCCTCGATCCATCTGCTGGCGATGAGTCCAGTGCACGCTCACCGCCGCAGCGTGATCTCGACGCGGTCCGCTGGGTAGTTGTCGGTCGCCGTATCGGGCGTCGTGACCACGAGCAGCGGTGTTGAGGCCCGGCAGCCGAGTGCTGCAAGTTCGGGTTGCATTGGCATGCGGGCGGTGACGATGGTGCCTGCGGAGACGAGGATTGGCGTCCGATCCGGGGCTGGCGCGACCGTTGTCCGGCGTCCCCGTCCGGTGACGATGAGGTCCTCGGCTCGGAGGGCGGCGAGGGCATCGCGGATCAACTCGCGGCCGCACCCGTAAGCCGTGGCGAGTTGCGCTTCCGTGGGCAGCCGGGTGCCTGGCGGGTACGTGCCGTCGAGGAATTGCTGGCGGATCAGGTCGGCGACATGCTGATATCGCGCACTGAAAGGGCTCATCAATTCATAGTAGGGCCATATGGCCCTACTTGGAAGGTGGCGATCGTCGGTTACGGCCGGGGCGTGTTCAGGCAGCCGACTCGGTGAGTTCGGCGAGGTCGACGGCGGCGGCAAAGGTCTCGTACGCGGTGGTTGGGGCGGGCAGGGGGCGGCCGGGTCTCGTTCCCGCGTCAGAGCTCCGCAGGTGCGGGCGTCGGGGATGACTCAGAGGTGTCCCGGCTGCCTCCTGCCCGCCTCACCGGTCCGGGTCGCGTGGTGGGAAGGCGCGGGCTTCGTCGTAGAGTTCGCCGCGGGCGAGGCAGTGGTGCAGCCCGGACAGCAGCCGTCGGGCGACGCGGCGCAGCGCGCCAGCGTAGGTGTCGCCGGCGGCACGGCGGTGCTGGTAGAGCTGGTAGGCGCCGGGGGATTTGGTGAGCGCGCTGAACGCCCACCGGTGGCAGGCTTCCTTCAGGGTGCGGTTGCAGATGCGTCGGTGGGCGACGATGCGGCTGGACCCGCTTTCCCAGGTCAGCGGCGCGAGTCCGGCGTACGCGCACAGCCCGGCCGCGGTTCGGAACCGGTCGGGGTCGTCGCCGATCTGGGCGAGCAGGCGGGCACCGGTCAGTGGCCCGCATCCGGGCATCGACAGGAACGTCTTGGCGGCGGGGTGGTTCTCGAACCGGGCGACGAGCTTGTCGACGAGGTCGTCGCTGCTGGCGCATGCCTGGTTGAACTGGGCGAGCACGACGCGGATCTCCATGGCGAGCGCCTGCTCGACCACGGCCGGCAGCCGCAGGACGGGCTGTGCGAACAGGTCCCGCAGCCGGTATGCCTCGGCGTCGATGAGCCGGGTCCGGCCGGCCGCCGCGAGGACTATGGTCAGGCGGTGCTGGGTGAGGCGGTGCGCGGCGGCAGCGGTCGGGCCGGCGGCGAGAACGGCGCGGGCTTCGGGGCGGCGCAGGCCGTGGTCGAGGTGCGTCCAGGCGGTGACCGCGGCCGGGTGGGCCTGCTGCAGCAGGCTCCGGAGCCGCTGCTGCAGCCGTTGCCGGTGCCGTTGCGCGGACAGCTGCGCGTGGCTGAGCATGGTGATCGCCGAGCACTCCGGCGTGTGTTCGGGCAGCGGCCGCAGCCACACCCAGCTGGCCGACAGGATCGACGCGAGTAGTTTCGAGTCGCTCTGGTCGGACTTCTTTGGTGCTGGGGTGATCCTGCGTCGCTCGGCGGCGACCATCGATGGCGGGATCTGGTAGACGGGTTGGCCTCGCTGCCGCAGGGCGGCGACCAGCAACCCGCGGTTGGTCTCGATCGCGACCGGGACGTGCCTGCGGCTGTGGCTGTGGCTGCGTGACAGCGACCCGAGCAGGGTCAGCAGTTGCTGCACCCCTTCGGGGTTGGTCGGGATCTTCACCCGGGTGTGGAGGTTGCCGTCGCGGTCGATGACTGTGACGTCGTTGAGGCCTTCGGACCAGTCGATGCCGCAGAACCAGCGCGGCCGCCGCCGCGCCCCTGCCGCCGCCGTGGCGGCAGGGGCTGCGGCGGGTCGGCTGTCGGCGCCGTCGTCGTGCGACTGGTGGGATCGGCGGGTCATGCCGTCGGGTCGGCGGGAAGCAGCTGGTGCAGGCCGCGCAGCCGTTCGGGGTGTTGGGTGAGGCGGGCGATGAGCCGGTGCTGCGCGGCGGGCAGCTGCGCTTCGCCGGTTCTGGTGGCGCAGCGAATGAGGTGGGTGAGATCGTCGGCTGTTCCGGCCGGTGCTCCCCAGGTGGTGATGTGCCGGTGCACGGCCAGCCCGGCGTGGAGTCGGGCCGGGCTCGGCGCGGTGACCTGTCCCCACCGTGGCCAGCAGTGCGTGACCAGGCCGGTCGTCAGCTCGAGCAGCGCAGGGTCGGCGGCGTCGGCACGCAGCCGCGCGACGACTGCCGCGGCGGCCAGGTGCGCGCCGAGCTGCCACCGCCCAGCGAACTGGACGACGTCGGGCGGCGCGCCGACTGTAGTGGCGGCCCGCCCGTAGCTGCCGGACAGTCGGTCGACGACCGTCCAGACATGGTCGTGGTCGGGATGGTCGGCGAGGACCGCACCGATCATCCCCTCCGCCGCTGTGACCGCGTAGGCAGGCGGCACCGCCCATGCAGGCAGGTACCGCGCGATCAGCGCAGGGTGCGGGGTGGTTGAACGGTCCATGGACTGGATCCTCTTCTGGGCAGGCGGGCATGCACTGACAGCGAATTCGGCCAGCGTCAACCCCGCTGCGCGGGGACCACCGCCGGACATGACTGGCGGATCCGTTGCGGCGGCAGCGCACACGCCAACCGGGATCAAACGTGTGTCCGACACTCCGGACGGGTGCGGCGGAGCGCCGGGTCGTCGGGCCGGACGGGCGAACGGAGACCATGTTCTGGGGCGTGGTGGCATGGCGGTAGCGCCGTCTCAGAGTCGTCCGGTGAGGGCTTGGATAGCGTGCCAGGCGGCGGTGGTATTGCGGGCGAGCGATGCGGTGGCGGGCAGGGAAAGCTGGGTGGGGTCGTTCGCAGCGGTGCTGTCGCGGAACTCGCGTAGGAATCTGCGGAGATACTGCAGGTAGGCAGTGCTGGCGCGTTCGGTGTCGGTCAGGCGGTGGAAGATCTCGTCGTAGGAGGCGGTGGTCAGTTCGATGGAGAGGCAGGGGTGGACTTCGGCGAGGTGCCGCGTGGTTGCACGCAGTTCGGCGGTGAGTTGAGCGATCGCCGGTGTCGGCGTGATTGGTGGCTTGGCGGTGAGGTGTGCTTGCGCGGATGCTTCGACGGTTCGCGGGCCACGGTCGACAAGAACGATCGGGTGCTGATCAGTGAGTGCGAGAAGGTCGCTCACGCGGGTGCGCTGTGCGGCCAGCAGATCCGCGGCGACGGTGGCGGCTGGTGTCGTGGTGACCCAGGTCGCGAACGCTGCTGGGACTGGCGCGGCGGGCAGGTACGTCCACAGTGGCGGGGCTGTGACGGTGGCGTCGGCCGGGTGGCAGCGGATGAGCTGGTTGATCAGG
Source organism: Dactylosporangium maewongense (assembly GCF_039531485.1). Taxonomy (NCBI): domain Bacteria; kingdom Bacillati; phylum Actinomycetota; class Actinomycetes; order Micromonosporales; family Micromonosporaceae; genus Dactylosporangium; species Dactylosporangium maewongense. The sequence continues at coordinate 40,997 of NZ_BAAAQD010000033.1, forward strand.
GTCGTTTTGCCGGTGCCGTCGACACCTTCGACGTAGACGACGACCATCGTGGGTTCACCGGGATGCTGCGGGTGTGTGGCGGTGGATGAGGTCGTCGATGGCGTCGGCGGCGTGGGCGGCGAGGTGCTCGGCGGTGTCGAGATCGGTGGCACCAGCGCGCCGGAACGTGTCGTAGCCGCTGAGCAACTGCCGGATAGGGGCGTCTGCGTAGCGTTGGCCGAGCAGATCGATCAGGGCCGGGAGGCGTAGGTCAGCCTGCTCGTCGGTGGTGAGGGCGAAGAGCCGGGCGACGCTGCAGGTCACGGAGAGGATGCGCCGTGCGCGGTTGCGGCGGGCGGGGGTGTCGCGGACGGGTTGGGTGGTCCGGTCGGCGGCGAATGTCTGTAGTGCGGTCATCGCGGCGAGGGTGTCGGGGTGCTGGAGCGCCGGCGGTTGGATGGTGGGTGCGGCGCCGGCGATGACGGCGACGTCGGTGCCGATGCGGCGCAGCGCGGTGTGCAGTTTCGTGTCGTAGAGCGGTCCGGCGGCGGGTTGGCGGCGCCCGTCGGGGCCGGCAATGTGCAGTGAGATCGACGTATCGAGGCGGGCGGCGGTGTCGCGGACCAGTGCGGTCAAGGTGTCGGCGACTTCATCGTTGTGGGGGAGGCCGTAGGCGATGAGGTCGATGTCGCTCCAGCCGTCGACGAAGTCGCCGCGGGCGGCGGAGCCGCACACGGCCAGGCCGGCTGCGGGGTGCGGGGCGAGGAGCGGCCCGGCAGCGCTGGCGGTGTCGCGGACGGCGTGGTCGAGGGTGGTGCTGAATGGCAGCGGGCCGTCGCTGCGCCACGCCGTGATGCTGGCGGCGCGGTCGAGGAAGGCGACGAACCCGGTGTGGCTGGCCGCTGCGGCAGCCTCGGCGGGGGAGAGCCAGCGTGCCTCGGTGAACCCCTCCCCGATGTGCGCGGCGGTTGTGGTGTCGTCGGTGGTGAGCAGGAACCAGTCGACGGTCTTCGCGGCGGGCGTGCTGTCGCGGTCGGTGAACTGGTACTGCTCGCGGCCGAGGTAGCCGGCGTAGTGCAAGCCGGTCAGGCCCGATTCTTCGGTGACTTCGCGGAAGGCGGCGGCCAGGGGCGCCTCGCCGAGCTCGAGCCGGCCCTTCGGGGCCACGGTCTGCCGCTCGCCGGTGACCCGGGTCTGCTCGAGCAGCAGCAACTGCGGCGCGGCGACACCGGTGACGACGACGGCCCCGGCAGAGGCGTACAGGCGGGTCATGCGACTCCTTCATGACGGGTCAGCTGGTCGAGTGTTCGGTCGAGCTGGTCGAGGAATTCAGCCCGGCCGGTGTCGTTGTCGATCCACCGATCGGCGATCGCGCGCCACAGGTCGAGCTGTTCGGTGACCCGTTTCCGGGCGTCTTTAGCGTCCAGGACGGCCGCAGCCTGCTCGGTGCTCAACTGTCGATCGGCGGTGAGCCGCTGCAGCCTGGTCGTTCGGGTGGCGGTGATGAAGACAATCCAGCAGCGGTCCGGCCAGGCGCGCCGGGTCGCCTCCGCGAGGTCGGTGTCGATGAAGCTTTCGACCAACACTGCCCGCCGGCCGTCGGGTATGGGCAGGTGCAGCATACGGTCGACAAACTCTGCGTGTTCGAACCCTTCGCGCATCGGCACACCCTCGTGCACGGCGGGTATGCCAGAGGTGAGCGTGGTGAGGATCGTTCGGATCTTCACCCGGTGCGCGCCGCGCCCGGCGAGGTACGCGCCGGCGGTCGACTTGCCGGACTCACTCGTCCCGGCCAGCAGCAGGAGCGGCGGCCGGTTCATCCTTTCACCGATCCGACGGCGAGTCCGGCGGCGGCCACGCTGGCTGGAAGGTCAGCCGGAGCGCCGACCCCGACTCGGAACGCAGGCACGGCAATGAGCTGCTGCAGCAACCCGCTGTGGGTAGGCAGCGGTGATGCCTGCTCGGCGAGTGGTCGTCCGGCCGGATCCACCACCTGGCTGGCGTCGGCGAGGATCGATACGTGGTCGAGTTGCGGATCGGTCAGCTTGCAGAGGTGGTCGGTGAGCGCCCAGCGCAGCAGGTGCCGCGCTGCGTCCGGCTCGACCGGCTCGGTCCGTCCGGCTTGCAATCCCTGGTCGGGGATGAGGACGACGTGCAGCGGCGCGTCGCATGCTGCGGTCGCGACCGTTGCGCGCAATTCGCTCGGGTACCGCAGTGGCGCTTCGGTCGGTGCCGGGGCGGTGTATGGGGCCATGTCGGACCGGACATGCCAGGGCAGCGTCGGCGCCGCCGCCAGCACCACACCATCGGGCGTGGTGTGCGCGAAGGCAAACTCGTCCACCAGCAGCCGGCCGTGCGCACGGGCCATCGCCAGCGCGAGGGAGGTCTTGCCCTGGCCGAGACCGCCGTCCAGAACCGCGACCCCCGCACCGCTCGCCACCGTGAATGCACTGCCGTGCAGCAGCACCCGCGTGTCGGCCGACCGCTCCAGAAAGGCAATGCCGCGGGTGACCGCCTGCAACACTCCAATCAGGATGGCAGGCCCTGCCGCGTCAATCGGCAGCGTCAAACTGATCACGCGTCGCATCTCGTCGATGACGAGGCGGGCGTCACCGGCACGTCGAACGATCAGCTGATGTGTCGGTTGCCTTGCCCCGCTCGCACCAGCGATACGGTCGAGAAAGTCGGCGACCGCGCCGCCGTCGGTGTCGACGTCGACCACGAGCTCGCCGAACTGCAGCCGCCTCATGACCGAATGACATTCGGTTTGGTGAGCGCGAGCCACATCGAGTAGGCGCCGTGGCGAGGTCGGACGGGTCTGCGCGAGCCAGCGAGGAGCTCGCGTTCACTGGTCACGGTCGCGAACGTGCCCAACCCGCACGCGGCGGCGAGCTGGTACAGCTCCCGCGCGGTGGTTAGGTGTGCGTAGCCCGGTGCGGCGCCGTTGGCCTTGTTCGCCAGGTACAGGATGTCGCGGGCAGGGAGCGGCAGTGACCGACTTCCGCCCCAGCGCCGGGCTGAGCGAGCGAGCAGTTCCAGGAGATTCGCGGCGCGGATCAGGCCGAACCGTCCCCAGTAGTACCAGTTGAACGCTTCGACGAGCACGGTGCCGCCAGGCGCGCACACCCGCCACAACTCCCGCAGCGTGGCAAGCCGTTCCTGCGGCGTCGGCAGCGCGTTGAACGAGAACCGCAGACACCAGACCTGGTCGAAACTGGCGCCCGGGAACGGCAGATCGGTCATGCTCGCATGGACGAACCCGACTGATGGCGCCGCCGCCCGGGCAACCGCCAGGGCGGAGCCGTTCACGTCGACACCGACGATGTCGCCGCCTCGCGCGGCCACCGCCCGCGTCACCCGGCCAGCCCCGCAGCCCACATCCAGAATCCGGCAGCCAGCACCGACCCGGGCGAACAGCTGATTCTCACATGGGCGCAGCGGCGCGTCCCGGTAGAAGCTGGTCTCGCCGGCGTAGTGGACCTCGTTCAACGCCTGGATCATCGGCCCGTACCCGATCGCCGCGAGCTGCGGTTCCAGCATCAATGGTGTCGTCCTCCCACTATCACCGCGCTCCATGGGTGCTGAGCTGCAGACCGAGCTGTCACCCGGCGACCGGTCCCATTGACTACGGTCTCCGAATCGGTCGAGACAGGGAATACCGACTTACGGTCCGACTTGGTGTACCGACTTGCGGTCCGACCTGGGATTGAGCAGGCAAACACCACCCCTCTGAGAGGGCTGATCTTGAGCGAGATGCGAACAAGCGGTACTGGATGCGGTCGGGCAAGAGCGGACGACCGTACTGCGCCCTGGCGTCATCCTCGGCCCTCACGGGTACGTCGGCCGGCTCACGTCGTGGCTTTCGCGAGTCGGTCCGCCAGCGGTGACTTACCCGCAGGCAAGCCGCTATGCGCGGGTAGCTGCGGCAGTCATGGCTGCCGCGACGTCAGCCCAGTTGTACAGATGGGGAGTGCTGGCAGGCGCCTGCTGTCGGAGTTCGGCGAAGCGCACGCCGCACTGTTGTAACAGCTGCACATTTGCGTGGTAGGCCGGATGGCTTGTCAGGGTCTTCTTCGCATACGGACATGCGAGGATCGGCGTGGCTTCGCCCAGGGCCGACTGCAGGACGGCGAGCGCTGCGTTGTCATTGATGCCGGCCGCCCATTTGTTGATGGTGTTAAAGGTGGCCGGTACAACGACGACCACGTCTGCTCGGCGGGTGTCCCTCGGCTCGTCGGGACTCCGCTGCGCGACGCGGACGAGCCCGCCGACAATCTGGCTGATCATGGTTGTGTCGATCCACGTCGCTGCGGTCGGGGTGACCGTCAGCTGGACGGCCCAGCCGTCGGCACGAAGCAGGGTGACGAGTTCCGTGACGTGCTGGACCGGGGGTGCCGCGCAGACCACCAGATGCGCGCTGAGTTGCCGGCGTTCGGTCATCTCAGCGCCCGATGCCAGCCGCTTCGGCCAGGGTGCGAAGCTCGCGAGCGTCTGTCCCGGTAGACGACTTGAGCATGTCGGCGACGAGCTGTCGATTCTCCGGATGCACCTGAAACAGCTGCGGCGCTATGCGGCCAGCCGACACGACATGATGAACGGCTGTGGGCAGCCCATCGGATCTGGTCACATGGGCGATGACGAGGTCCAGGTGGATTTGTGCCCGTCGGCCGACCAAGCCGCCGGGCAGAGCTGCTGTATTGATGGCGTGGGCGGCTTGGATAGCGTCGTCGTAGCGGTGCAGGGCGTTCTCGGCTGACGTGCGGTGGATCAGGACGTTGGTGGCGTTGAATGCCGTCCAGAGTTGGTTGCTGTCTGCTGGGACGCTGCAAGCGAGCCTGCTTGCCGCGGCGAGGTGGGCGGTAGCGCGTTTTCGGGCGCCGCTGCGGGCAGCGATGACGGCGCCGAGCAGATTCAGTGCCCCAGCAGCTGCGGTCGTTTGCGCCGTGACCTCGGCCCTGCTGAGCTGCGATAGCGACGTGTGGACCAGTTGCTCGGCTGGCCCGCTGTCAGGATAGAGCGACAGGAGGGCGCAACTGCTCTGGTACGCCGCAAGTCCAGCGATCGCCGGCGCGTCGACGGTCGCGGCGATCTGTGCGGCACGGTCGGCTGCCACCCAAGCCAACGACCCGTCGGCGAACTTCGCAGCCACCTTCGACGCAGCGATGTAGGCGAGTGCGAGTGCGTACCGGGCCCGTCGTCGAACGGCGCCGGCGGACTGTTCCGCAAGCTCGTTGGCACGCGCGAGCACGCTGGGCAAGCGGGCTGCAACCTCGAGGTAGCGCGCCTGTTGGTAACCGTCATGTGCCGCGGCGACCGAGCGCCAGATGTGCTCGACTGTAAGTTCATTCAAGTCGGGCGTAGAGCCGCCGCCGATCAGCAGAGCAGCCTGCAACGCGCGCAGGGTCACCCGAGAGCCGTCGGGCAAGGCCGGCTGTCCAGCAGCCACCGTTACTAGTGCCGGAAACAGGAGAGCGGTTCGGCGATACATCACCTCAACGGTATCCGGTGACCGGTCCGTGCCTTCGGTGACATCATCGACCTGACGGAAGCCTGGAGGATGGTTCCTGGGCCCGTCGGTCCGCCGTGGGATGTAGAGGTCGAGTTCGGTGTCGGTGGTGGCGCCGAGGGCGTGGCGGAGGGCGGCTCGTCGTTCGTCGCTGGGCCAGCGGTGTTCGCCGCGTTCGAGTTTGCCGATCCAGCGGCTGTCGACGTAGTGGGCGTTGAGATCCCGGCCGGGGTGCAGCCGGTCGAGGGTGGCGTTGACGAGATCGGCGAGCTCGGAGCGGGACATGCTTTGCCCGGCGCGCAACGGTGAGTGAGTGCGCAGGCGGGCATCGCGCAAGGTGCGGTTCGGTGTGATCACCGCATCGGGATGACGAGGCACCGACCCTTCCCCTCCTGGCGGACCGACTCCGCGACAAAGTTTGGATGCTGCCGCCTGAGACGCAGACAGCGACGCAAGCGTATCGACCGCCGACATGATACGTACACCCGCGGCGACCGTGCACATGCGATCGGTAACCCAGCAGGGGATGCTTGCCGCTGTCCCGGACGGCGTGAGAATCATCTGGTCCGATCACTGTGCGACGATGGTCCGGTGGAGCATCGGGATGCTGGCCTTGTGATCTGGGACGTGGACGGCACGCTGATTCCGGCAGATCTTCGCTGGTTGCGTCGCTCTATCGCTCGTACGTACGAGATCGATGAGGCGGCTGTGACCTTCCCGGAAACGAAGGTCCACGGCTACACCGACGAGTCCATCGTGATCGACACTGCGATCGCCTCCGGCATCGCATCAGTCGACGCCGAAGCCGGCGTCCCACGCTTCCACCAGGTTCTAGCGGAAGTCATGGAGGCGGGCCGCGACGAGCTTGCTCGCGTTCAGCCGCCGTATCCCGGCGTCGCAGCCAGCATCGCCGAGCTGCACCGGCGAGGCTTCGTGCAGACGGTACTCACCGGGAACTTGCGAGTGGCGGCAGAGATCAAGATCCAGTCGCTGGGCCTTGGGGGTGAACTGGACCTGGAGATCGGGGGATACGGCTCCGACGAACGAGACCGGTTCCGTCTTCCTGACGTCGTTGCGCGCCGCTACCAAAGCAAGTATGGAGCGGTTGTCCTGCCGGACCGGACCGTGGTGGTCGGAGACGCGCCGAACGACATCGCCTGTGCGAGGAGCGCAGGTTTCCGGGCGGTGGTGGTCGCGCATCGGGCGAGCCTGGAAGAGCTGTCGAGCTATGGCCCGGATGCGGTGTTGGACTCGCTCGAGCCCGACTTGTTCGTCGCCACCATCGCGTACCTTGTCCAGCAGCGTTGACCCCTTCAGCCGTCTTCCTAGACCGCGGCCATCCTCTCGTCGAGTTCCTGGACGGCGCGTTCGGCGTTCCATCGGCTCAATCCTTCACGGGCGCGCCGGGCACGTGAGATGCCCCGAAGGTTGCCGATCCGCCCGAGCTGTTCGTATGCGTCACCGAGCGTGGTGCAGGCCGTGTCCAGATGACCGGCCAGCGCGTAAGCACTGGCGAGATCGACGTGAGCGGCAAGCGCCACGTTCGTGTTTTCCGGGTCCTGGTCAAGGACCGTCGACGCTCGCTCAAGGTGCAGGATGGCGGCTGCCGGTTCCTTGAGCAGGATGCGGCACGTACCTTCGTAAACATCCAGACGCGAGGCGGTCCAGTCGCTGAAGAGACCGGTCCGGTCGAACGAAGTGATCCCGTTGGCTGCCTGCCGAGCGCGGTCCAGCGCAGCCTCGGTTTCCGCCCGCATGTTCAGTGCCGCATAAGTCTGGGCCTGCTCCGCGGCGATCCTGGCTTGAGCGGCGAAGCTGAGGTGCTCGGCTGCGGCGGCGGCCTCGTCCAGCAGCTGCAGCCCGGTCATGATGTTGCCGTCGGCATGGATCAGTGTGGAGGCTCCGGAGTGCAGGTTGCTCTCGAAGATCCGGGCGGTCGCACCGAGCCGGATGTTGCCAAGCCGTTCGGCGAGAGTTCTTGCGTAGGCGCAACGGTCGAGAGCCATGGATCGGTTTCCCTGCGCGCTCCACAGCCGGCTGGCGACGATGGATGCTTCGCCGAGCATCGCGCCGATGGCGGCGCCCACCGGATCCCCGACTGCGTTTCGGGACAAGGTCAGTAGGCAGTCACGATGCGCCTCCACGAGACTCAGCAGTGCTGCGGGGGCCACCGCTTGCCGCTGCTGGGCAAGCATGCTCGTGACGACTGAAAAGCTGTTCCAGTCGTCGTACTCGCCGTCATCAAGACGAGCCATTTCATCGGTGAGCACACCGGAGAACTGCGCGTCGCCGCTCCATGTCTCGCCAGCTCGACTGACGTCCATGCTGGCCGAGACCCGGCTCTTCGGCGTTGGTGGGGTCGTTCCGTCACTGACGAAACCTTCGGTGCGGCGTGGGATGTAGAGGCCGAGCTCGCCATCGTTGGTGGCGCCGAGGGCGCGCCGGATGGCGGCCCGGCGTTCGTCGCTGGGCCAGCGGTGTTCGCCGCGTTCGAGTTTGCCGATCCAGCGGGCGTCGACGTAGTGGGCGGTGAGGTTGCGGGTGGGGTAGAGCTGGTTGAGGGCGGTGTTGACCTCGTCGGCGAGTTCGCTGCGGGACATGCACTGTCCGGCGCGTCGGGGTGACGGCAGGCGTTCCCGTGCCGCGCTGAGCACCGTATTGGGGGTGATGACAGTGTCGGGATGCCGCGGCATTGCACCTCCCTTGGCCTTGTTGACGTGCTGGGATCGCGACTAGCTCTCGTCCTGGCCGGCGTAGTAGTCGCGCAGCATGTGGTTGGTCCATTCCGGTTCCCGGATGTCGCCGCGTGGTCCCATTGCGGTGAACCAGGGCTTGATGTCGATGACGGGGGTGCCGTCGACGGCGTCGAGGTCTTCGACGTGCAGGTCGAGCCCGTCGACGGCGAGGAGTTTGCAGCGGGAGACGCCGAGCCAGTTGAGGCGGCGCATGTTGCGGTGACCGAAGATTCCGACGGGCGGCCAGTCCGGGTTGTCGCGTGGGCGCCGCGCGCCTGGGTGGAGGTCGGTTGGGTCGGTGAGGTGGAACCGGAAGATCACCTCCAGGTGTGAGAAGTCCTCCAGGCCAGCCGTGGCATCCGGGGGGAACCGCTCGGCGTCGATCCGGATGATGGAGCGGGTGCCGCCCCAGAAGTCGTCGGTCGGTTCGGTCCGACCGCCGACGACCACCGCGACTGCCTCGATATCGAACTTCAGGTGATCCATGCGGTCTTCCTCTCAGCGGCACCCGCCGCGATGGGGACGGTTAGGCAGCGGTGAGGTAGGCCGCTGCGCGTTCGTCGATGTCGCGGGCGGCCGGCATGTGCCGAAGCCACGGCCGTACGGTGCTGCGGATACGTGCGGCGACCTGCCGAGTCCGGCCGGACCTGACACCGGCCATCGCGTCGAGGGCCGTGGACCAGGTGACACACGCGTGTTCGATGTCGCCGGTTTCGGCGTGGATCGCACCGAGATATCCCAGGGTGACGGCGTGGGTGCGGGCGAACTGGCTGGCCTTGCGCAGGCGGACACTTCGCTCGAACTGCTCCTCGGCCCTGGTGTGGTCGCCGAGGACGTGGAGCGTGCGGGCGGTTTCGTGCGCGAGCGCGGCTTCGGTGAAGAAGAACACCCGGGTGGGTTCGTCATCGCCGGCGGTCGCGGACCGCAGGTCGTTCTCGGCGCGGATGAGGGCGGTCGCCGCGGCCGTGGGGTTGCCGGTGACTGCGAGAGCGCGAGCGTGCACCACGCCGAGCAATGCCCGCTCGCGCGGGCTGGCCTCGGTATACCTGGCTCCGTCCACCGACGCCGTCGCCAGGTCCAGTGCCCGCTGTGGCTGGTCGAGGTCCAGCGCCTGGTGCGCCAGGGCGCGTAGGACGTGGCCGACCAGGGCGGGTTCGTTAGCGTGGTGCGCGAGGTGGGCCGCGAGCGTGAGGTAACGGGTAGCGGCAGTGTGGTCGGAGTCGTCGAAGCCCATCCAGCCGGTCAGGTAGGCAACCTCCGCTGCGGCGGCCTGCAACGCGCGTCGCGTGCGGTCGTTACCGCCGGCCGCGAGCAGATCGGCGACATCGGAGTGGAGGTACTGCGTGACGGCGGTGCGCCCGTGGCCACCACCGCGGCGCTGCTCGGCCCGCGAGAACAGGTCCAGCATCTCCCGAACGGCCTCGACGTCATCAGCGGTTGCCTGCCGAATTGTGCGCTGCTGGGGACGCCCGATGGGTGGGACGAGCAGCCCGACGGCGGCGGAGGCGGCTGCCCCAAGCAACTGCCGGCGAAGTGTGTCCACGTCCACGCTCCCGAGATCACGTACCCCGTCCAGCGTATCGATGACCGAGTCGGCACGATGCGGCCCGTCCCCGCCGGTGGGCTGGTGCGCGGGCTGGCCTGGTGGCACGAGCAGGCCGGACCCGTCCTTGCGGTGCGTCCGGCCATCAGTACGTCGGGGAACGAAGAGCCCGAGCTGCAGCTCGGTAGCAGCGCCGAGCACGTGACGCAGCGCAGCACGACGTTCCTCGCTGGGCCAGCGGTGCTCGCCACGCTCAAGTTTGCCGATCCACCGAAAGTCGACATAGTGAGCGCTCAAGTCACGGCCGGGATACAGCAGGTCCAACGCGGCGTTGGCGGCATCGGCCAGTTCCGCCCGTGACATGCACTGTCCCGCCCGCCGCGGCGAGGCAATCCGCTCGCGTGCCGCGCCGAGCTGGTAGTTGGGCGTGATCACAGTGTCCGGGTGGCGCGACATCAGTTGGCCCGGCGCGGCGGGCGATTCAGGCCAAGATCCTCGTCCGTTGTCGCGGCGAGCACGTCGCGGAGCGCAGCTCGACGTTCAGGGCTCGGCCATCGGAACTGCCCACGTTCGAGCTTGCCGATCCAGTGAGCGTCGACGTGTATTGCTCCGTGCTCGCTGGTTGTGGACAGCTGATCTGGGCTCGCATGTACGAGCTCGGCCAGGTCGTCATGGGACATGCATCGTCTGGCCGACGCCGGTGACGACCTGCTTCGACGAGTGGCAACGAGCTGCACATTCGGTGCAGGCGTCGGATCGGGTTGGCGGGGCACGGCGCCGACCTCCCTGCGGGCGAGAACTATCACCGGGGTGTGATCACCCAGCAACCTGCTGTGAATAGATCGGTAGCATTGCAGGATTCGGGCGCATCGCGCCACCCCGGGCCGGCGGCCAGCGAGGCAAGGCGTCCCGCCCAGCCCGGAGTCCGTCAGCCACATGAGTTCGGTCGAAACGGACAACTTACACATCGCTGCTCTCCCCCGATCATGGGGTCCGCGACCTGATTCGCTGCTTCATGTCTGGTAGAAGCGGCTGCGTTGGAAGGCTGGCACTACGCAATGCCAGCCAAGGGTCCAGAAGCGCTACTGGTCGAACGTGCCGGCCTGGACGTCGTCGGTGAACTTCCGCCAGGCGGCCGGGCTGAATTCCAGGACGGGCCCGGCGGTGTCTTTGGAATCGCGTAGGCCGACAGTGCCATCGTCGGCACGGGCCATCTCAACGCAGTTGCCGTCGTCGCTGCGGGTGGACTTGCGCCAGTCGGTGTACTGCCGTGTGGTCATGCTGCTGCTCCTTCGATCGGTGACAGCTCCTGCGCGGCGGCATGGAGCAGGCGGAGGCTCGCCTCGGAGGCGAGGGCTGCGGCCTTGAGTCGGCGGTGGAGACTCAGATATGGATCGATCTCGTCCGGCTCGGTGAGTACGAGATCCTTCGTGAGCGTGTCGACGGCAACAGCGACTCCGGGTTCAACGCCATAGCGGTAAATCGAGTACGCGGACCGGGGTGCGCTGTGTCCCTTGATGGGCGCGTTCATCGGCAGGACCTGGACTGTCACAGTCGCACGTGCTGCGCACACCGCCACAATATGCCGCAGCTGATCGGCGACGACGCCGGGTTCGGCCGCGCAGCGGCGGATCGCGAACTCGTCGAGCACGACCTCATAACGCGGTCCGCCGCTGGCGAGCAGCAACTCCTGGCGGTGCGCACGGGCGGCAACTGCGGCGGCCGGGTCAAACGTTTCGGGGTAACGGGTCGGGTCGCTCCGGAGCCGGGCGTCGGCGAATCCGGCCGTCTGTAGTAGGCCGGGAACGAGCGCGAGGGCGTACTCGGCGATCGTGGTGGTGCCGCTTTCCAGGTCCGCATAGAGAGCCTGACGAACTCCCATGCGTTGCGTGTCCGCGTCCCACCAGCCACGTGCCCAGCCGTCAGCGGCGGCATCCATGATCGCCGTGCGTCGCTTGATGCCGACGGTCAGATACTCGCAGATCGCGCTCACCAGGTCGATGTCCGGGCCGAGGTGCCCGTTTTCCAATGCACTGAGCTGCTGGCGTGGAAACCCGACGGCACGTGCGAGCGGTTCGGCAGTCATGTCGTGCTCGCCTCGCAGGCGGCGGATTTCACGTCCCAGCCATCGTCGCCGGACGTACGGACTGGGACGAGTCACCGGCAGCCTCCACGATGGATCCACGCGAACCCGAGTGGCGTTGAGTGCCGTCCGGGCGTCGTCAATGTAACCCCGACTGCCGTCTTGACGATCTTGGTGCCATGTGTGACGTCGCGTGAATGCGCAGGTCAACCGCCGGTCGGACTGAAGGTCGGTATGCGAAGTCGGACCGCAGGTCGGCATTCCCGCCCGCGCGGGATTCCGTGATCGTTGACTTGCAACGAGTTGACCGTCGATGCATCACCGCGATGGCCAGGTGGTCGGGACCGCTGTTTGCGGCACCGCACCCATCCACTTCCGCCAATGTGATGTGGCTGCCGCGGTGACGCTCGACCATCTGCCGATGTTGCGAATCGCCTGATGTGGCGTGAGGAGGGTGACTGTGATGAGCCTTTGGGTTGTGCGGAGCGTGTCCGTGCCCTCGTGCACAGCGCGGCGGCGCTCGTTACCCAATGAAGCTGGCCGGGGGTGGGTGCTAGCCACGACGCCGCTCGCCTCCGGCCGAACGCGTAAGGCTGTGACCCGCCTCTGGTGCCGAGGGATGCCAGGGCCCAGCTGTGCTCGCCTGCGGTACTGGTTGAGCGGTTCGCCATGTTCCTCGTGCCGAGGAAGCCACCATCGCCCGAGCTCCCGCCGCTCGCCGGAGTCCTCGACGCGCATCCCCGCGCATGTCCGGGACGCCGGCCGTAGGTGGCGCGGTGGTGTGCCGGTAGGCGGCCGGCACGTCACCGCGCTGCCGAAGCTCACGCCGATTCTGAGGGGGTTGTTCTGATGCGCACGGCCGTATCCGATGCACTGCTGGCGGCTGCGCCTGCCACCGCTGCTGATGCGGCGTTGTGGCTGCACGGCGCTGCGCTCGCCGAGCGGCATCGGGCCGATCCGGTGGCTGGCGGGTGCGGCGACCCGGGCTGCTGGGCGGGTCGGCGGGGCGTCTGCTGGGTTCGGCCGTTCGCGCAGCGGTTGATGGAGGCGAGCTGTGGGTCCTGGGTGCAGCGGTGGACCGCTCGCCATGACGCCCGGTCGTGTGGGCTGCCGGTTTCCGAGGGCCGGGCCGCTGCCGGGACGATTGAGGCGCGACGGGCGTGACGGGGCAGGACTCTCGGCGTCTCCAGCCGCCGATTCGTCGCCGGTGGCTGCGTGAACGCCGCATCCGTACGAAGCTTGCGCTGATTCTCATGCTGCCCGTGGCCACGATCGTGGCGCTGACCGGTTTGAACGTGGTCTCCGCTGCCGGGCGAGCTGCCGACGCCGGCCGCGCCCGGGAGGTCGTCGCGGTGGGTGGCGTGGCGGCGCGGTTGATCGCGTCGTTGCAGCGGGAGCGCGCTGCTGCGGCGCTGACGTTCGCGGTGCCGGGCGGTGCGGGTGCTGACTACAAGGGTCGTAGCGCGGACACCGACGCCCTGGTTGTCGAGTTTGCCGACGGCGTGGCGTCGACGCGGCTACCGGACAGTTTGGCGCCGCTCGTTGCGCGGATCCGCATGGAGTTGGCCGGCCTGACGGGGTTGCGGCAGAAAGTCAGCACAGCTCCGGATGCAGTGCTGAGCGTGGTGACGTTCCGGTATCGGTCGATGATCTCTGATCTGATCAGTTACCGGCAGGCGCTGGGCCAGGTCGATGTGTCGTCGGCGACGGCGAACGGCCTGAGGTCGGTGGCCGCCCTGTCCGAAGCGATCGAGTCGGCGTCGCTGCTGCAGGTGGCGGCGGTGCGGGTGATGGCCGCCGGTCGGCTGACACCGGCTGGGCAGCAGGAGATCGTCGGGGCGGATACCGGCATCACCGAGGCCTTGCAGACGTTCGCGGATCTCGGTCCCGGGGGTTGGCCCGCGCTGCTCAACAGCCGGCTCAGCGGACCGCAGGTGTTGCAGGCAGAGCGGTTGCAGAGCCTGCTCACCCGCAGCCAGCCGGGCCGGGAACTGGCGCTGGGCACGGATGCGCAGGGCTGGTCGGCCGCGGTGGGCGCACGCATCGACCTAATGCACGGGGTGGAAGCTGACCTCGACACTGGTCTGCTGCGCGCCGTGACGAGCGAACGCGACGCGCAGCGCCAGGCGGCCTTGATCGCGGTCGCCGTGGTCGGGGTGCTGCTGCTGGTCGTGGTCGTGGTCGGCGCCGTCGTGGCGCGGTCGCTGACGCGTTCGCTGGTTCGGCTGCAGAGCGATGCGATCGATGTGGCGCAGAACCGGCTGCCGCAGATGGTGGGCGAGCTCGACGTCTACAACGCCGATCCGGCCACGGTGCAGCGACTCCTGGCGGTCGCGGCCGAACCGATCCTCGCCGACGGTGCTGATGAGGTCGCGTCCGTCGCCGCCGCGTTCAACAAGGTGACCCAATCGGCGGTGCGGCTCGCCGGTGAACAGGCCGCGACTCGGGCAGGCGTCGGCGCGATCCTGGTCGCGTTGTCCCGGCGCCTGCAGCGACGGGCTGACGGGATGATGGCCAGCCTGGACCTGCTGGAGAAGGACGAGCACGATCCGGATCGGCTGGCCAGCCTGTTCCAGCTCGACCACACCGCCACGCTGATCCGCCGGCTGATCTTCAACCTGCGGATCCTCGCGGGCGGGCGCGGCGGCACCCCCCGGCAGGACGCGGTGAGCCTGCGGGACCTGCTGCGTGCGGCAACTGCCGAGATCGACCACTACACACGGGTCAACGCCGTCGCCGTCGACGACGGCGTCCAGGTCGACGGCGAGGTCGCCGCGGAACTCATCCACCTGCTGGCCGAGCTGCTGGACAACGCCACCCAGTTCTCGCCTCCGGATTCCGCTGTTGAGGTGGAGGCGCGTCACGTGGGTGATCAGGTGCACGTGCAGATCCGCGACGAGGGCGTCGGTATGACACCGGACGGCCTGGAAACGGCCCGCCGCAGGATCGCTCACCCGCCGATGGACCATCAGACCGCGGAGCGCATGGGCCTGCCCGTCGTCGGCATGATCGCGCAACGACTCGGCCTCAGGATCGAGATCCGGGCAGAGGCACACCGTGGCACCCGCGTCGACCTGACCATCCCCGGCAAGCTGTTCCGGGTCCTGCCGGCCACTCCACGTACGTCGGCCGCGCCGCCCGCTGAGCACGCGCCAGCGCGGCCGGCCGCATGGCCGTTGCCCGGAGGACCGGCGGCGACCGTCGAGCCGGTCATCTACCACGAACTGACCAGCCACCGCAGCGCGTGGTTCGACCCGCAGGCCGCACCTGACCCGCAGGCCGAAACCGCTGAACTGGCGTTGGTCGGTGCCGGCAGCGGTCGGCACGCCATGGCCGGCATCGGCGCGGATCTTGCCGGCCACGCCACGGACGGGGGGCTGCCGGTGCGGCAGCCGGGCGAGCACCTCGGCCGGCAACTCAGGTCCCGACCGCCTGAAGAGAGCCCCGTGCCGGTTGCGGTGCAACGGGATCCGAACAGGCTTCGCCAGCGGATGTCGGCGTTCCAGGCCGGTCTCGGCCAAGCGGGCCGGCGAACGCCCACCAACCAGTGAAGGACGACATGCCATGACAGACATGGACTTCCTGCTCGACCAACTCTGCGCTGTCCGAGGGATCACCCATGCGTTGGTGGTCTCGGGCGACGGGCTGCCGATGGCCAGCAGCCCAGGCCTGCCCAACGTCGATCAGCTGGCGGCGGTCACCTCAGGTCTGGCATCGCTCACGACCGGCGCCGCCGGGTTCATGGACGCCAGCCCGGTGGAGCAGATCGTGGTGGAGATGTACGGCGGTTTCCTGATCACGATGGCGATCAACGACAAGTCGATCCTCACGGTGCTGGCCCGCAAGGACAGCGAGCTCGGGCAGGTCAGCTACGAGATGGCGATGACGATCGGCCGGGTCGGGGCGATCCTCACCCCGAACCCGCGCCAGGCACAGCGGGTCTGACCGCGCACCATGCCACTACACAGCACTGGCCTGCAGCCATCGGCAACCGGCCGTCCTGGACAGACCGCCGCGGGCCGCCGCGTCACTTCGGTGAAGATCGTCATTGCAGGCGGATTCGGCGTCGGTAAGACCACCTTCGTCGCAGCGGTCTCCGAGATCACGCCGCTGCGCACCGAGGAGGTCATGACCGCGGCGAGCGACGGCGTCGATGACGTGTCCGCGGTGCCGGACAAGACGACCACGACGGTGGCGATGGACTTCGGTCGGATCGGTATCGACGACACGCTGATCCTGTATCTGTTCGGCACTCCGGGCCAGGACCGTTTCTGGTTCATGTGGGATGAGCTGTGCCGGGGTGCCATCGGCGCGGTCGTGCTGGCCGACACCCGCCGCCTGGCCGACTGTTTCGCGGCCGTGGACTACATGGAGCACCGCGCGCTGCCCTACGTCATCGCGCTCAACACGTTCCCCGGCACGCCCGCGCATGACCTAGCCGAGGTGCGCCGCGCGTTGCGGGTGCCCGACCACGTGCCGGTGCTGCGCTGCGACGCCCGCAGCCGCGACGACGTCCGCCATGCGCTCATCGAGCTGGTCGAGTACGCGCACAGGCTGCTCAAGCGCCGCGTCACCGCCGGTTGACATCAGCACCGGCCAGCCCACCGCCCTTCTAGAGGAACCGACCGCGTGGCGGGTCGCCTGTGTGCACAGCTCACCCCTTGCCCCCAATCGCACCGTATGAAAGCGAGGACCTCTCCGTGTACCGACGACGTTCACTGCCCGCTGCATTGGCCGCAGCGACGGCCGTGGCGCTGCTGCTGGCCGGCTGTTCAGGTTCCAGCCTGGGCAGTGACAGCACCCCGAGCGGTGGCCCGATCCGCATTGGCCTGGTGTGGCCGCAGACCGGCGTCTACAAGACCGTCGGTGACGACTTCGCCCGCGGCTGGCAGCTGTACCTGGATGCCCACGGCGGCAAGCTCGGCGGCCACGAGATCACGACCACAGTGGTTGACGAGGGCGACGGGAAGCAGGCCACCCGGACCGGGATCAAGAAGCTCATCGAGCAGGACAAGGTCGACGTGGTGGTCGGCACGATCAGCTCCGACGCCGTCCAGGAGGTCCAGCCCGCCGCGACTGCGGCGAAGATCCCGTTCCTGGCGACCGGCGGACGCCCGGACAACCTGCAGAATCTGGCCTTTACGTGGCACACCAGCTGGCAGAACCGCGACGCCGGCGCCGCCCTCGCCGACTACATCCGCACCACCGTCAAGGGCCCGGTGTATGCGATCGGCCCGGACTACAAGGGCGGCTGGGACCAGGTCGGCGGGTTCGTCGACCCGTTCGTCGCAGGCGGCGGTAAGCTCGCCAACCCCGACGGCAAGGCGACGTTCACCCCGTTCCCGGCCACGACGAACTACCTGCCCTACCTCAACGCCATCCCGGCGGACGCGAAGGCGGTGTTCGCGTTCTACGGCGGCGCGAACGCGATCGACTTCGTCAAGGCCTACGCCCAGGCGGGCCTGCAGGCGAAGGTGCCGCTGTACACGGGCGGGTTCACCGTCGAAGGTGCGGTCCTGACCGCCCAGGGCGCCGCGGCGGACGGGATCTACTCGTCGCTGAACTATGCCCCGGACCTGGACAACCCGGCGAACCGGGCGTTCGCGACCGCGTTCCAGTCGAAGTACGACGCCATCCCGGACCTGTACAACGTGACCGCCTACGACGCCGCACTGGTCCTCGATCGGGCCATCGCCGCCGCCGGAGCGAACCCGACCAGCGCATCGATCAACGCCACGATCGGCAAGCTCGGCCAGCTCGACAGCCCCCGCGGCCAGTGGCGCTTCGGCGAGCAGCATGCCCCGGTCCAGCCCTGGTACCTGCGGCAGGTCCGCCTCGACGGCCGGGGCCGCGCCAACGTCGTCGTGCAAACCCTCACCACCCTCGGCCAGTAGCCCCTCACCCACCCGACCTGGAGGACCCCCATGAGCACCGTCACGCGCGCCGCCGCCGGTGACGTATCGGCGTACACGTTCGCGAACGCGGACGAGCAGGGCCGGACCCAGCTGCAGATCCTCGCCGACATCCTCGACGAGCACTCCACCGGCATGCTGCTGCGCGCCGGCATCACCACGGGGTGGCGGTGCCTGGACGTCGGTCCGGGCGGCGGCACCATCACCACCTGGATGGCTGAGCAGGTCGGCCCGTCCGGGCACGTCACCGCCCTGGACCTCGATCCTCGCCACGTCACCGGCGGCGACAACATCACCATCCGGAAAGACGACGTGCGCACCGCCGACCTGCCGCCCGGCGAGTTCGACCTGATCCACGTCCGGCTGGTGCTGCTGCACCTGGCCGAACGCGACGCGGTCCTGGACCGGCTCGTCGCCGCGCTCAGGCCCGGCGGGGTGCTGGTCGTGTCGGACTGGGACGCCACCGACCGCAACATGCTCCTGCAGGCCCCCACCCCGCAGGCCGCCGAGGCATTCAACGCCTTCCAGGACGGTCTGCTGGCCGCCCTGGAAGCCAACGGCGCCGACACCGGCTGGGCCCGCCGGGTCCCCCTCGCGATGCGCGCGGCCGGCCTCGAGGTCGTGGACACGGTCGTGCACAACCGGCTCTGGGCCGGCGGCGGCGCCGGGAACCTGCTGCACGAGAGCAACTCCCACCAACTGCACGACGCGCTGCTGGCACGCGGGATGACCGTCGAGCAGCTGGCGGCGCTGCGCGAAGCCATGCGCGACCCGCAGACCCTCGCCTACTGCTACTGGATGTTCACGACCATCGGCCGCCGCCCCCACTAGCCCCGCCGGGACGGGGCGGCCACCACCAGCCCGAGTCCATCCGCAAACGCACCCACGCCCATCCAGCCGAAGGACGTTTCCGCATGCCTGCCCGCAGCATCACGAGCCTGCACCGATCCGCGCCCTACCTGGGCGCGGCGATGGCCGCCGTCCCGATCGCCGTCGGTGCGGCCGCGCTCGTGCGGTCCTGCCGGGCCGGGTGCCCGACGGCGGTCACGTACGGCGTGACCGGGCTGGACGGGGTGGCGTACGGGCTGGCGCTGTTCGTCGTCGCGGCCGGCCTCACGCTGATCTTCGGCGTGATGGACGTACTCAACCTGGCGCACGGCAGCCTCTACCTCGCCGGCGCCTACCTGACCTACCTGCTCAGCCACGGCAGCCTCACCGCGCTCGCGCTCGCGCTGGCCGCCGGTGCCCTCCTCGGCGCCGGCGGCGGCGCGGCCCTCGCCACCGCCCTGCGACCCCTGACCGGCCACGGGCACCTGCATCAGGCCCTCGCCAGCCTCGGCCTCGCCAATCTCGCCGCCGACGCCTACACCAGCATCTTCGGCGGCGCCCCGCTGCCGGTCAGCCCGCCGGAAGTCCTGGCCGGCAGCCTGCAGTTGGGGCGGCACGGCTACCCGGTCTATCGCCTGGTGTTCATCGCCGTCGCCGCGGCCATCGCCGCCGCCGTGTATCTGGTGGTCGCCCGCAGCCGGTACGGGGTGCTGCTGCGCGCGACGGTCGCCGATCCGGTCATGGCCGCCGCAACCGGGGCCAACACCCGCCGGGTGCAGACGACCGCGATGGCGGCCGGTGGCGTCCTGGCCGTCACCGGCGGGGTCCTCGCCGCACCCTTGATCGGCCCGGCGCCCGGCGTGGACACCACCGTGCTGGTGCTGTCCCTCATCGTCGTGGTCATCGGCGGCATCAGCACCGGCACCGGCCGGGATGTTGGCCGCGGCGGGTCGATTCCCGGCACCCTCGCCGCCGCGCTACTCGTCGGCCAGGTCCAAACCCTCGGTGTGCTCGCCGCCCCGACCGCGGCCCCGTTCGCGCTGTTCGCGGTCCTGCTGACCGTGCTGGTCGCCCGCAGCCGCACGGCGGGGCAGCCGGCATGACCACCACCCTGCCACCCCAGCCCCCAGCCGCCCAGGTCACCTCAACCATCGGCGCCCCCACGCCCCGTCGCCGCAGTACGCCGGTGATGGTGACGGCCGGGGTGCTTGCCGCGGTCGCGGTGCCGTTCCTCGCCGACGCCTACACCGTATCGATCGCCTCGACCGGCATCGTCCTGGCCGTCCTGGCGATGAGCACCCAGCTGCTGACCGGCGTCGCCGGGCTGCCGTCGCTCGGGCAGGCCGCCTACCTCGGCGTCGGCGCCTACACCGCCGCGCTCCTGACCGGCGCCGGGATCACCAACGGGCCGCTCCAGCTGGTGACCGCCGCCGCGGCCGGGGCAGCCGCCGCCGCGGTCACCGCCCCGCTGCTGCTACGCACCCGCGGCGTGCTGTTCCTCATGGCCTCCTTCGCCGTCGCCGAGCTGACCCGCACCATCGCCACCCAGTGGGCGACCGTGACCGGCGGCGACGACGGCCTGCACACCCCGCCGGTCACCGTCTGGCCCGGCGCACCGCCGCTGCACGGCGACGGCTACACCTACCTGTACCTGCTCGGCTGCTTCCTCATCCTCGCCGCTGCCGTCGGGCTGCTGCTGCGCAGCCGACTCGTCCTGACGCTGCGCGCCGCCGCCGACCACGAAACGCGGCTGGCCGCGCTCGGACACCACGTCCAGCGGCACCTGCTCGGCGGGTTCGTCGTCGCCGGAGCGCTCGCCGGGGCCGGTGGAGCCCTGCTGGTCGCCGCCCACGGCTACCTCTCTCCGGGCGACCTCGGCCTGGACATGTCGGCCATGGCCCTGCTGGCCGCCGCGATCGGGCTGGGCACGATGCGCGGCGCCGTCGCCGGGGCCGCGCTCGTCGTCGCCGTCCGCGACCTGCTCGGCACCCCCACCGGCGGCCACGCCACCGCGCTGCTGGGCCTCGCCTTCCTGCTTGTGGCCTACCAGCCGGCCATCACCGCCCGCCTGACGATCTGGAAACGGAGCCGGCGGTCATGACGACGAACATGCTGTCCCTCACCGGGGTCAGCCGCCGCTTCGGGGGACTGACCGCCCTGCACGAGCTCACCCTGAACGTGCCGGCCGGGGCCCGGCATGCCGTCATCGGCCCCAACGGCGCCGGGAAGTCCACCCTGCTCAACCTCATCGCTGGCACCGACCGCCCGACCACCGGCATGATCGTCGTCAACGGCCGCGACGTCACCGGCATGCCCGCCCGGCTCCGGGCCCGCCACGGCGTCGGCCGCACCTTCCAGCACCCCGCCATCTTCCCGCGTCTCCCGGTCGCGGCGAACCTCGCGTTGGCCGCGACGCCGAACCCGGACAACACCGCCGGGCGGCAGGAGGCCGAGCACATCACGGCCATCCTTGACACGGCCAGGCTCACCGGCCACGGCAGCGTGCCCGCCGGGCAGCTGTCCTACGGGCTCCAGCGGCGGCTCGAGCTGGCGATGGCCCTGGCCCGCCGCCCGCGGCTGCTGCTGCTCGACGAGCCCTCCGCCGGCCTCGACCCCGGCGAGATCGCTCAGCTGACCACCCTGCTCACCAACCTCGGCGCCGACACCACCGTCCTGCTGGTCGACCACCACCTCGACCTGGTCTGGTCCGTCGCCCAGACCGTCACCGTGCTGCACCATGGCCGCCACCTCGCCACCGGCACCCCCGAGCAGGTTCGCGCCGACCCGGCCGTCAGCGACGCATACCTCAATCCGGGCGGCCACACCACGGCCGCCGACCGGGCAGCGCCGCGCGCCGCACGTGGTGCTGTCCTGCTGCGGGTGCGGCAAGTACACGCCGCCTACCGTGGCGCGCCGGTCATCGACGGCATCGACCTCGACGTGCACGACGGCGAGGCGGTCGCCGTCCTCGGCCGCAACGGTGCCGGCAAGACCACGCTGCTCAACACGATCGCCGGGCTGCATCCCGCGCAGAGCCCAACCCGCATCGAGTGGAACGGCCGCCCCCTGGCCATCAACCTGGCGCACCTGCCGGCCCGCGCCGGGATCGCACTCGTGCCGCAAGGCCGACGCATCTTCACCGGCCTCACCGTCCGTGAACACCTCACATTCGCCTCGACCACCACCCTGCGCGCCCGACGCCGCAGCACCGCGGCAACCGGCCAGCGGTGGACCGTGGCGGGTGTGCTCGACCTGCTGCCCGCCCTGGCTGCACGGCTGCATCACCCGGCACAGCGGCTCTCCGGCGGCGAACAGCAGATGCTCGCCCTCGCCCGCGCGCTGCTGACCCAACCTCGGCTGCTCATCCTCGACGAACCCACCGAGGGCCTCGCCCCAGCAGTGACAGCCCAGCTCACCGACGCCCTCGCCGGCCTGCTCAGCGACGGCCTGGCCATCCTGATTGCTGAGCAGAACCTCGCCGCGGTCACCGCACTCGCCGACCGGTTTGTCGTGCTCGACCACGGCCGTCTCGCCATGACCGCCACCGCCAGCGACCTCACCGAGGACGACCCTCGCCAGCGCCTGCATACCCTGCTCGGCATTCAACCGGCCGGGAGCAACCCATGACCGTGGTGCAGCACACGTCGGTCCTGGGGGGTGGCCGCGCCGACCTGCTCCGGCCACACGGCACGGGTCGGGACTGGACGATCGATCAGGCCGCCGCGCAGTCCTATGCCCACGCCATCGCCGTCGACCTGGCTTGGTCCGCTCCGGAGGACGTGGCGGTGAGCCGGGTGATGAACGCGCTGCTCGACGGGCACCTGAACTTCGCCGCCGACCGTGCCCTCGCCGCACAGCTCGCCACGATCGTGCCGGGTCTGCGGCGGGTCATGCACCGTGCCCGCGCGTTCCGCCGGCGGGCCCTGCACACCGCGGTGCGCAGCGGCTGCACGCAGCTGCTCGACCTCGGCGCCGGCTTTCCCGCCGGCGATGAGCTGGCATGGCCGGGGACTGTGGTGCAGGTAGACCGTGACCCGGTCGTGGTCGCCGACCTGAACCGCGCCACCAGCCGGGGCAGGGCTGTGCTCGCGGCCGACCTCCTCGCTGTGGATCCGCTGCTCGACCTGATCGCCGAGCGCGGACTGCTGCGACTGGACGCGCCGGTCACGGTGTTGCTCACCATGATCCTGCACCACCTCGAGGACGTCGCCGCCCGACAGCTGCTGACCTGCCTGACGCGGCGGCTTCCCACTGGCAGCCGCCTCATCGTGTCCGTCCTGACCAGCGACCCCCTCACCGACCCGCAACGCGCGGCCCTCACCACCCGCCGCACCGTCACCCTGCCGCTGTACCTGCGCACCGCCGAGCGCACCGCCGCCATCCTCGCCGCCGCTGACGTGCCGGTCCGCTCCGCCACCGGCCGCAGCGGCCTGCTCACCGCCGCCATCACCCTGTCCGGCCCAGCCGACCTCGACGCTTCGACCGCCGTGAGGAACCTGCAGTACCCCAGCCGCCGCACACCCCGGCGCCTCCAACACAACGTCACCCGCCAACTGGCCGGTGACGCGCCGCAAACCGAATCCAGCGTTGAACAGAGCGGACGAGTCCAGTGAACGACCACCCACGTTCCAGCCCTATAGCGTCGCTGCTGGCAGTGCCGGTGCCGGCGCTGCGATCCTTGACCAGGCTGGGCCAGGGCCACCTGGCCGCAGGAGAGCCGGTGCTGACCGCCGCGTTACTGCGCGCCGGGCTGCTCGACGTCGACCCGGACACGGCCCCACCGGACGTCGACCTCGCCGACGCCGGCGTCGTCTACGCCGAAGCCCTCACCTCACGCAGCACCCCGAACCCGACCGCGCTGCGGTGGGCCCGCTACGCGCACCGGGCCAGCGCGTCGACGCGCGGCGCAGACAACGACCAGTCCGTCCACGCCGCCGCCGTGCTCGCCGATGTCCTCGCCGCGTATCGCCTCGACACCGCAGCGATCGGTGTGCGACGCCGGCTGGTTGCCGTGTTGACCGGCCGGGACGGGGCGCTCGCCGCGACGACCATCACCGCCTGCGTGCGGCTCGCCGTCACCGAACACGCCGCCGGGTACTGCCAGGCCGGGATCACCCGCCTGACGGGTGCCTGGCAACGCTGGTCCGCCAGGTACGGGACCGCCGACCTGCACAGCGTGGCCATGCGGCTCGACCTCGCCGCGATGCTGGCCGCCTGTGGCCGCGCCAAGGAGGCCGCCCACACGTCCCGGCAGGCGTTCGCCGCGTTCGCCGCGACCGGCGGCAGCACGGGCGGCGGCACGCCAGCGCTGTCCGAGCTGCCGCACCCACCCGTGGCCGGGCCGCCCACAGGTGGGAACCACGCGACGGTGTGCGCTCGGCGCCGCCGCCGGCCCAGCCGCACCGACAGTCTGCGCCGCACCCGCAGCGCCGCATGGAGCTTCGCCTGCCCGGAGCTGCTGCCATGACCCGACCTCCGATGCCGCCGTCCCCGTGGCGTGTCATCGCATCCGCATGCTGCACCTGGTGGAGGCAGCCACCCGGTCACCGCCGCAGCATGCCCGCCGGGGAGACCGTGACCACGTCGGGCAGGTCACGGTCTCCCCGGCCAACCACCACCCTCCCCACCCTTGTCGCCGGGCGCGGTGCTGCTCGCGGCGACGGCGATCACCCGCGCCGCCGCCCCACCACCGGCTCCGGCTCCGACCTCACTCACCGCCGCCGGCGAGCCGGGTCTGCTCACGTTCGCTCCGCGAA
The DNA here is from genome assembly GCF_039531485.1 of Dactylosporangium maewongense. Taxonomy (NCBI): domain Bacteria; kingdom Bacillati; phylum Actinomycetota; class Actinomycetes; order Micromonosporales; family Micromonosporaceae; genus Dactylosporangium; species Dactylosporangium maewongense. The sequence continues at coordinate 65,339 of NZ_BAAAQD010000033.1, forward strand.
AGCAGCTGCTGAGCTCGGTGACCTCTGCTGGTTCCTGACCACGCTCACTGACACGACTTCGGAGGAGGTTCGCATGGCTGCCGCAGATACTGCCGAACGAACGACCGGCACGGACCGCTCGGCGGAACCGGTGAGGCCGGGCCGCTGGCGGACGCCCGCGGTGCGCGCCGACATGGTCCGCCGACACGTCGTCAGGCGGGAGCCGATGCGCGAGACAGCCGTCGCCCTTGGCAGCGTCTACAGCACCGTGAACAAGGACCTCACCCACCAGGGCGCCCAGAATCGCGGCCGCGGCGGGCCGACTGGCAGGCGACAAGCGCCGTCGTCCCCGACAACGGCTCGCAGCCGCCGCCTGCGGTCGGACGGCGATCGAGCACCGCAGTCGCAGGCGGATCGCCGCCGTCCGCGAGGCGGCGTCGGCGACGCAGGGGCCGTGTCATGACCGGCCGGGACAGGCAATGGCGGATCCCGACCGGACACCCGCTGCCGGCGACCCCCGGCGCGTGGCGTGCGGGGCTGCGGGATCTGGCCAGCCGATGGCCGACCAACGAACAGCAGATCCGCACCGACCGCGCACGGCAGGCATTGCAGGCGTGGGGACAGCAGTTCGAACCGGCCGACGCCTCACCCGCAGCTCGTGCGCAAGCGGACGAGGCGTTCCTGCGGGCGGTCGCGCACCTGCTGGATCCATTACAGGGCAGACCGGTACCCCCGCTCGGACTCGACCGCGCACACTTCCAGGGCATCGCCCGGCAGATCCGCGGTGAGAAAGTGGCACAGCGTCGACGACGCGTCCACCGCTGCCGGACCGTCCTCGCCACCGCCGTCGTGGTCGGTGTCGCCGCCATGCTCAGCCAGCCGCTGCCCGATGGTGCACCCCTGCTCGGACTGCTGCCCCCCGCCCAGGTCGCGGTGCGGCATCCCGCGGTCGCCGGCGGGTTCCGGCCGGGCCGCGACGCGGGCGATCCGGGCGACGTGGACGACACCGGCCTGGGCGGGCGGGCGTCGTGAGCGCTGCCTTGCGGGTCATGTCGGTGCTGCCGGGGCCGTTCGGGGCGTCAGCGTGCGCGGACAGCCTCCGCGACCAACTGCCTGCTACCCGGTTCGTCTCCCGGTGGCTCGCCCCGGACGTCACCTCGGTCAACCAGCTGATCCTGGACCTCGCGCTGCTGATCCAGGACGTGGTGGAACACGGCGGCGCGGCGGACATGCTCGACGACCGCACCGGCGTCGCGGTGTGGCATCCCACCAACCGGCCGCTACCGGAGCTGGCATCACTGCGCCGTTCCAGCGTCGACGGCGCCTACGCCGAACGATGGGCGACGCTCGAACACATCCTGCGCAGCGCCGTCCCAGCTGCAGCAGCACCCGGCGGCCAACTGCTGCTGTTCGCGGTCGCCGCCGGGCCCGGCCGTGCCGGAATCGCGCGGGCCGCAGCGTTGCTCGGTGCCCGCCATCTCGACCTGAACACCGCCGAGGAGCCTGCGACCACCGTGGCGTTCGGTGCGGCCGGGCGGTGGCTGCTCGCCCGGCACGGCTGGACCACCACCGGCTTCGGCCGGCTCCCGGACGGCACACCGTGGTGGCCGATGCACCGCCCCCCGAACCCCACCTCTACGAACTTGGGAAGCGTCGGATGACCCAGCGAACACCCAGAACTGCGGCATCCGGTCATCGTGCCGCGACCGGCGCCGCCAGCCAGACAGCCGACGCGGCACGCCCGCAGGCCACGAGCACGCAGAGGGGGCCGTGGCCGCCCCAGCGGCTCGCAGCGCTGCTGACCGTTGTGCTGCTGACCGCCGCGGGCGGGGCGGCGCCCGTGCTGCGTCCGGCGCAGGCCGGACCCGTCGTACGCCCGGACACTGTCGTGCGGGACCCCCGCGCCTGGCTGTTGTTGCTCGCTGGACGGCTCCAACTGATCGCGGCCAGCGCCGCCGACCCTGTGGGGTTCGGTTCGGGTAGCTACCTGCACGTGCAGCGGAGCGTCCCGGCCGGCCACGGCACGCTCGTCGTGGACTCCCTGCGCTGGGTCACGCCGGACGGTGGCGGCATCGTTGCGCAGACACAGGCGACCGTGCCCACAAAGCCACGCGCCAGCCCAGCGCCCGACGCGCAGACCGACGAGCTTCCGGGCCGGTGGCCCGTCCCGATAGTGAACCGCTACGAGGCCGGTGCGCTGGTGTCACCGGTCGGCAATCCCGTTCCGGCCGACGCTGATCTGTTGGCGAACCGAATCGCCGTGCGCACCGCCGCCATGCTGCCTCCCGACACACAGGACGAGCTGGACGAGCGGGGCAGGCAGGACGCCTTGGTGGTGGCGGTGCTTGCCGACCTTGCCGGCGTCCGCTCCCTCGGTCTGTCGCAGCGGGCCGCGGTGTTGCAGGTCCTCGCCGGTCTGCCGACGCTCACCACGACCGACACCGACGCAGCCGGTGGTAGCGGTGCTGTCGCGTTCCGCGTCGCGGCGGGTCCCGCTGCGGTGACAGTGGTTGTCGATGCTGTCAGTGGGCGGCTGCTGCGCTACCAGACCGGCACCGGCACGGACCGGGTCGTTCTCCGGTTCGACACGAGCCGCTGCGGGTGCGCACTCCCGGAGACCGGCTGGTCGAGGGTCCCATCGTTCTGGCCGCCGGTCCTCTCCCAGCCCGCTGACACCGCCGCCCTGGGACGTCCAGCACCGCAGCCGCAGTGCCCGGCAGGCAGCTCGCGGGTGATGTTCCTCCCGGCACAGGTGACGGCGTCGACGGAGGCGCTCCGGTGAGCACCATGCTCAAGGCGCCCGAGCGTCTCGACCTCGTCGATGAGGCGCTGCTGGGGACCATGCTCGGCGCGTACGCCGGCACGGTGCGGCAGGATACCGCCAAGGTCTTGGGCGGTGTGCACGACGGGGCGCACGGCAGCGTCACCCGCCGTTACTGGCTCACCGATGGCGGCACCGTCGTGTTCAAACGCAGCCACGCCTGCCGGTCGGGGGACGGGGCCGCCAGCAGCGCCGACGAAGCAGCGGTCCTCGCCGCGATCGGAAGCACCGACCTGCCAGCAGCTCGCGTCCTCGCCGCCGCACGCGTCGGCGGCTGGGCGGGGATGCTGCTGCACGACCTCGGACCGGCCGACGCTGTCCGGCCGGTCACCGTCGACGACACCGCCACGCTCGCCGCCTGGGTCCACCAGACCGAAGTGCAGGTCCCACCGTCGGACCTGCCGGTCATCGACAGCACCTCCCTCGCCGATCTGGTGACCCGGCAGATCCCGGAACTTCTGGCCCGGCACGCGGCAATGGCGGGCGTCGCCGCCGAGGTGATCCGCGACGTGCTGCCCGCAGTGCGGCGGGTGGCTGAGGTGCGGTGCGGCAGCGCCGACCGGCAGCCGCGCGGCCTGTGCCACGGGCAGCTGCACCCGGCCCGGGTCCACCGCACCGCCGCTGGGCGGGCAGTGCTGGGCTGGTCCCGTGCCTACCACGGCCCGGTCCTGCTGGACCTCGCCGCCCTGCACCACGCCAGCCCGGCCAGTGGTGACTGGGCCACGGTCCTGCACGACTACGTCCGCAGCGGCGGCAGCGACGCCGTCTACGACAACTGCGACGGCCTGGACAGCGGCCGGTGGGCGTCGGGCTGGCACCACCTGCGCCGGGCCGCCGTCACCCTCACCGACCTCGACACCGTCGGCGAGCCGCTCAGCCCCGCCGTCGCGGTTCAGCTCCTGAGCAGGTTGCGGCAGGCCCAGCGATGCCTCACCTGACCCGCCACCTGCTGCGGCGGTGACCACACACGTGACCAGAACCCGGTTACGCACCTCCTGACGTCGTGTAACCAGCGCCCTTTTCCAGCCACGATCCGTAATCCACGAGGAGCACCCGACAGCATGTCCGACTTTCTCCGGTTCCGCCGCAGGACGCTGCAGACGCCGGTCCACCACTTCGTCCACCCCGACACTGGCCGGCGGATCGCCGTGATCGGCACGATGCATATGGGGGAACCCGGCTACTTCGCCGGGCTGCGCACCGTCATCGACGAGTTGGAGGCCGACGGCGCGGTCGTGCAGTGCGAAGCCTCGTCCCTGCTGCTTCCCGACGAGCAGACCGAGCAGACGCTGACCGACGACGAACGCACCGTCCTCGCCATGCGGGAACGCAAGGTGGAACTGGAACTGCGGCGGGTGACCGAGCTGGGCTGGGTCCGGCAACTCGACGCGTTTGGCTACCCGGACCGCTGGCAGAAAGTCGACCTCAGCGCCCTGGAGATCATGCGGCGGATCGGGACGGAGGTGATGCTGCGCGGCGAGGTGCGCGGGATCAAGATGTTCGACCGGCCCGACAACGACCCGCGCAGCATCGAACAGTTCCGGCTCCTACTGCACCTGATGTTCACTGGGTTGCGGTTCACCGTCTGGAGCAGCGCTCGACGCGCCGCCCGGTCCGGCACACCCGCCTCCGGCGTCGACGCCGTGCTGATCGACCAGCGCGACGCGCTCGCCCTGGAAGCCCTGTGGGGCACCGAGCAGGACACCGTACTGATCTGGGGCTGCGCCCACCTGCCCGGCATCGAGGCGGGCATCACCTCGGCCGGGTTCGTCCGGGACGGCGCGACCCAGTGGCACACCGCCGCGGTCCTGCCCACCGTGCGCAGCATCATGTCTCGGCTCAGAGCCCTACCGCGCACCGCCGGCACCGCTGGCGCTGTCGATGCAACGGTGCCGGACACCGCTGCCGTCGAGCACGACGTCACGCCAGCGGAGACCTCACCGAGGCCGTGACCGGTGTGCCGCGATGGCTGGGTCCGATCGCCCCGGCTGACCCAGTCACCGGGTTGGTCACCGAGCCGGCCGCTGCTCGCCGGGCATGCCCGCATCCGCTCGTCGCCTGTTGTCACGTCATCCAGATGGAGGTGCCATGGTGGCCGACCCCCCGTCGCGTGCGGTGCCTGGTCTGCCGGCCGGGAGCCGGGTCCTGGTGCTGCCCGGCGAAGCGCCATTCGCCGAACGGTACGCGACCCTCATGGCGAGCAGGGTCGTTGACGCCGCATACGCGCAGGACCACACCCAGCTGTTCGTCGGTGTCTGCGGGGCGTGCACGATGTGCACAACCTACGCAAGTACTGTCATGGTCGCCGCGTCCCGGGCCATGATCAGCACCACCCGGTTCGTCCCCGCCACCGCAGCACCGGCGCTCGACCCCGGCTCGGGCGCGGCAGCGGCACCGCCGTCGGCCCGGTACGGATTTGGCCAGGAACTCGTGGTCGGTAGCTACGCCGACGCGGTGCAGGCCAGCAAACGTGCGGCGGCAGAGGTCGGCGCCGGCGACGGGAACGTCCCCGGCCCGTACGGCAACCACGGCCATTACGCCCTCGCCGTGTACACGGTCGGCATCCTCGACGGTCTGCCGGAACCGCCGGACACGATCTGGCTGCCGCACGACGACGGGATCGGTGTCGCCGTCGACGCGGCGCTGCGTCTGCTCGGCTGGCCCACAACCCTCATCGCCGTCACCGCAGGGCCGGCAGACGCTGCTACAACTGCCGTACCGACGGACAGGATCCCGGCTGCCCGCACCAGCGACGACGACCACGGAGCGGGCGGCCGGAGCCCGTGGCCGCTGTCGCCCCTGCAGCCGCGTCTCGGCAGCCGCACCGGCGCCAACCACACCGTCACGGTCGAGGCGGGCCAGACCGAGCGTGCCCGGCGGCTGCTCAGCGCGGCCGGGATCTTCGCGAAGGATGCGGGTGCGCTCGGCGTCGCCGGTCTCCTGTACGCCCGCCACACCGGCGGCACCGCTGCGGGTATCGGGGCCGGACGCCACGTCGCCCTTGTCGATCCTTCCGGCCGCGCCGACGACCCTCGACCCGAAGCCACTGCTGCGGGAGAGGACCGGCCGTCGTGAGGCAGCCCAGACATGTGGAGCTTCGTGCCGGCGACGTCGACGACGTCATGCGCAGCGGCGGCAGGCACCGCACGTCGGAGAGCCCGACCGAGCTCGTTGATCAAGCGGGGGCGCTGCTGGAGGCATACGACTTCGCCGGCGCGTACCAGCTCCTCGTTGAGGTCCGGTCCAGGATCGAGCATCGCGTTGCGGTTGACCCTGTTGACGCCGTAGACGCGGTCCGGATGCTCGCCGACGCGATGCTGGCCCTCGGTCAGGTCGACGACGCCGCCGAAGTGATCGCCGACCTCGGTACGTGGTCCGGTCTCGGCCCGTACCAGGCTGCGATGCTCGCCGTCACCCGGGCGCGGCTGCTGACCGCGCAACACCGCCTGAAGGAGGCCGCGGCCTGCTACCAGGACGTCGTCCAGCAACAACCGCGGCCGCTGGACCCGGCGCGGTGGCCCGCGCTGCTGGCGATGGCAGGCGCTGCCGCGGTCACCGCTACCAAACCCCGACACGAACGGCACCCACCCATGGCGACACGCACCTCGTACACCCTTCTCGACGACCTCGACGGGAGCCCAGGAGACGAGACCGTCTCGTTCGAACTGGACGGCACCGCCTACACGATCGACCTGTCCGCGGCGCACGCCGCAGACTTCCGGGCAGCGCTCACCCCATTCGTTCGGGCCGCGAACCTCGCCGCGCAGCAGCAACCTCGCGGTGCCGGGCCGGGGTCGGCGCGGCGGGCCCGCCCGCGGCAGAGCGCCGGCCGTCTGGGGATAAGCCCGGTGGGTCGGCTGAGCAACGCCGCCGCCCAGCGCCGGGCGGCCAACACCGCCATCCGGGTCTGGGCCCGCGCCGCCGGTTACGAGGTGCGCGACCTCGGCCGGATCAACAAGACGATCGTCGAGGCATACCACCGGGCCACTGCGGGCCAGAGTTCGTCACGACAGCGCTGATCACAGACCGACAGCTGCCACCGGTCCTGCCTGGCCTCGATCCGGTCGGCCGCCGCCGGCGCGAACGGGGCTGCAGGTGCCACCGACCCAAGTCGGGCGCCTGATGGCGGGCCGGTGTGGTGGGCGCTGCACCGGCGCTTCCTGCCCTCACGTCCTGCCGATGGCCCGCATCCGCTGCGCGGTCGTACCGGCGCGGGTTTCACCGTTGACCGCCCACACCCAGACCACTACCGACCAGGAAACGTCATCATGCCTACCTCCCAGCAGCCGGGCACGCCCGGCGAGCCGGTCCCGCCCACACCGCCCGGCGACGGGCCTCAGGCCCAGCTCGACATGTCGGTGATGCATCCGGCCCGGCGCTACAACTATTGGCTCGGCGGGAAGGACCACTTCGCCCCCGATCGGGCATCGGGTGATGCGATCGCCGCGGCGCACCCTGTGGTCAAGGCCGCGGCGCTGGCAAACCGGGCGTTTCTCGGCCGGGCGGTGCGGTACGTGGCCGGGCAGGGCGTGCGCCAGTTCCTGGACATCGGCACCGGCCTGCCCGCACCGGGCAACGCCCATGAGGTCGCCCAGGCCGTCGACCCGGCCTGCCGGATCGTGTACGTCGACAACGACCCGCTCGTGCTGGTCCACGCCAGAGCGCTGCTGACCAGCACCATCCCGGACACCGTCGACTATCTGGACGCAGACCTCGCCGACCCCGCGGCGATCCTCGACTACCTGCGCGCCGGCACCATCCTCGACCTGACCGAGCCGGTCGGGCTTCTGCTCGTGGCCGTGCTGCACTTCCTGCCCGACGACCTCGACCCGCACCGCATCGTCGGCGCGCTGCTCCACGCGCTCGCCCCGGGCAGCCTCCTGGTCCTCAGCCACGGGACCGCCGACTTCCTCACCACCGAGCAACGCGCCGCGCTACCGGCCCTGGCCCCGGGCTACCACCCCCGCAGCCGCACCGAGATCACCGCGTTCACCGCCGGCCTAGAACCGGTCGACCCCAGACTCGTCGGTGTCGCCGACTGGCGCCCCGACACCACCCCGCACGCCGATCCGGACGCCACCCCGAACGTCGAGACCGGTGTGCGGCTCGGTGTGGAGCAACTCGGCGTCTACGGCGTCGTCGCTCGCAAACCCGCCGGATAGCGCCCGATCAGCCGGATGAAACCCCAGCTGCCGGTCGACCGCCGCGGTCGTCCCGAGGCTGTGCGCGCTGCCGAAGCTGCTTCTTTCCCTACGAGCATCTTCCATTGGAGTCGAGCAACATGACCAGTCGCGGTACCCGCCCGGACGGCGGACCCGCCGCCACACCGCCGTCCATACGTCCAGCTTGGCACCCCGGCGGGCGGGCGCCCACCGGGTGGCGGACCCGGATCACAGCCGCAGCCGCAGCGCTCACCGCTGCCCTGTCCATCGGCGGGGCCAGCGATGCCGGTCGTCCGCAGGGAAATCCGGATCGTCCGGTGACCCTGGCGCAGCTGCGGCCACGCCCGGCGTTCTGCCCCGACCCGGCATCACAGTCCGGTACGACGCCCATCGGCATCAGGTTGCTGCCCGCGCCGGCCGCGAATCCGCTCGCACCAGCCGTCACACAAGTGTGGGCTGGTCCGTCGCCGTGGAAGTTGGACGGCCGCCGGGTCATGATGCCGCCCGGCCGATACAAGTACTTCGCCACCCGGCTGGTGCGGCAGGCTGACTTCTGGCAGCGCGACCCCGGCTCCTCAGCGTGGTATCAGCCGTTGGAACAGACCGACGTCGCCACGTGGGAGTCGGCCGGCATGCCGACCTTCGGGTTGTGGCAACGCTCGTGGGGTGTGCCCGACTGGCAGCCGCGGGAACCCTACCCGTTCGTCCGGCCCGCCGTCGTGCCGCTGAAGGATCCGCCGGATCCGGCCGACCCAGGGTATGACCTGTGGCTGGCGGTCTCGGCGTGGTCGACTGACCCCGCCACCCTGGCCGGGCAGATGGCGATGTGGAGTCCCGGCGACCGGCGGGCGACCTACGTCCTGGCAGCGATCGCGGTGCGGTACCGGCACATCCTGCCGACCATGGCCCAACACCGGGCCGCGCTTGCGGTGCTATGCAACACCCCCGGCCTGCGGCTCGACGGGCCGACGGTCGACCAGGCCGGCCGCCCCGGGATCGCAGTACACGCCGAACATGACTACGGGCACGGCACCGTAGACCACGGCACCCTCATCCTCGACGCCCACACCTGGCGACCACAGTCCTGGGGCCACGTCACCACCATCGACGGCGTCGTCAGACAGTCCCCGCACGACCGCATCGAATTACTCCTGGACGCCGGATACCGCACCGTCATCACTGAACCAGCCCGCTGAACCGAGCGGCACCGGAATGGCAGTGTCCTGCCGGCCCGCGCTCAGCAGCACCAGGCGCAGCCCTCCGAACGGCACCGACCGCGGCACACGCGCCATTGCGTCGTCCCGGTGGTACATCGGCATCCGGCCCGATAGTTGTCTAACGCACCTATGTCGATCGAAGTCAATTTTTGTGAGAATTACCGCCTTGGCAGATAGAAGAAACGTGGGAAGGAGGCGTTGACGTGAGGTCACCCCGACCTGCGTTGGTGTCCAAGTCGGGCCGGTTTTGCCTGTTCGGTGTATCGTGACCCGATTCTCCGATTCCTTGCGAGACGCCCGTCAAAGCACGTACATGTTCAATAACGAAAATTCTGAGGCTGCACGCCAACTAACACTGCTTAGCGCGATACTCGACGAGCACTCGACGCGTGTTCTTGGGCGAGTCGGTGTGAGGGACGGGATGGTTGCCCTGGACCTCGGATCGGGTGCCGGGACAATCCCGCTGTGGCTGGCGAAGCAGGGCGTCCACGTTGTTGCCGTCGATCATGATCCGCGACACATCCCGTCGCATGACCTTATCGAGGTCCGAGCGGGCGACTTTCGTCGCCTGACGCTTGGTGAAGCGCGTTACGACCTCATTCACGCCCGTTTACTCCTCATGCACCTGCCTGAACCTGAAAAGGTCGTGCGTGCGCTCGTGGCAGCCCTCAAGCCCGCTGGCATGCTGGTGTTGTCCGACTGGGATTGTCGTCGAGTTGACGACATGCTCGTGGAGCCGACCGCTCAGGTCGCAGATGCGTTCGCCGCCTTCCAGGCGGCTCTAATCGGGATTGGCGAGGCCAATGGTGGTTCGGCTGCTTGGGCGGCTCGGGCCCCGGAGGCGATGCGGGCTGCCGGTCTCGTGGAGATCGAAGGTGAGGTATACAACAGGCTGTGGCGAGGCGGTGAGCCGGGATGCCTCCTGCATGCGAGTAACAGCCGGCAGTTAGAGGGCGCATTGCGGGCGCGCGGCGTTACTACGGACCAACTTGCCGTCTTACGCGATGCCATGGCCCACGGCGACACTCTGGCGTGGAGCTATCCAATGGTGACGACCCAAGGAAGGCGACCGCACAACGGCGCGTAGTCCAATCCTCGGTTGTCGAGGGTGACATGCGTGGCCAGGATTGCTCGGTTCTCGCCGGCTTCACCAAGATGTTGTCCAAGGTGTGATCGGCTGATGTGAAACGGCAACCTGCGCCGCTTGCGATCAACAGGCGCCGGCTTCCCGAACTCGAACTGTGCGGCACTCGGGCCTCGAATGCCGCGCAGTTCGAGTTGGGGACCTTCCCTGGAGCCAGGCTTTCGATGGCTTGTGGGCCGGGGCTAGAGCTAGTGCCCCATGCCGATGCCGCCGTCGACTGCGATGACCTGCCCCGTCACGTAGCCCGAGTACTCACCCGCCAACCAGCTCACCGCGGCCGCAACTTCTTCCGGCCGACCAATGCGCGGCACCGGGATCTCCGAGATCATCTTGGTGACGCGGTCGCTGCCGAGCGTGCGGCTCACCATGGCGGTGTCGGTCAGGCCCGGTGCAATGACGTTCGCGGTGATGCCGTGAGCACCGTGCTCGCGTGCCAGCGAGCGGGCAACCCCGATAAGTCCCGCCTTCGAAGCCGCATAGTTGGTTTGCCCCGCCGCCCCCCGTAGTCCGGCCGCGGAGCCGATGAAGATGATCCGGCCCCACCTGCGAAGCATCATCTGCTTCAGGGTCCGCTGTGCTGCAAGCATCGGCCCGATGAGGTTTGTGCTGAGCACCTTCTCGAGGGCTTCTGGCGACATTCGCATCAGCAACTGGTCGGCGGTTACGCCGGCGCTGCAGACGAGCACTTCCACCGGACCGTGGGCCGGCGCCAGCTCCACCTCTCTGATCGCCTCGTCGATCGATGTCGCGTCCGTTGTGTCGCATTTGACGGCCAGGAGACCTGGTGGTGGCTCTGACGTGTTGAAGGTCACAGCGACGTTATGCCCGTCGGCGGTCAGTCGGCGCGCAATCGCCAGGCCAATACCAGAACTCCCTCCCGTGATCAAGACCGTACGTGGAGTGAGTGTTGCGTCGGAACTCAAATGCCGCCTCCTGTACAGGTGCCCGATACCGCCGATTTAACCGATTTCGGCGCACGATTTTGGTCGCTTCGTGACGATTGATGCGGCCCCGATGACGCTGTGAGCGAGCCTTGGCCTAGGGTGCCCGGACTTCGGCCGGAAGCCAAGAACCCGATGCTTCCTGAAGGGCGAATACCGGAACTGGCAGTTCCGGAGTTCTCCGATCGTGCTTTCTGGACGCCCGGGTGTACAGATTGTTATTGACAAGGCGGAATGTGGCGGATAGAAACTGTTCCTTCGGGTGAGTGATCTTCGCGTTCCGTGTCGACGTGACGCTTCGCAGGTGAGAGGCATGGTGACGGGGCCATCCAGAGGCCGTGGCGACGGGCAGGCTGAGCCTGTCGTAGTGAAGAAATGGTGAAGGAACTGTGAACGGCACAGTGGACACGGCAGAGCTGGCGCCTGGGGAGCAACTGCGCCAACTACTGCCGCAATGGCGGCGAAGAATCAGACCAAAAGACATTCCAGGGCTGCTGTATGGAAATGCGTCGCCGACGAAGAAATTCCTGAGTCAGGAAAACGTTGCACACCTGACCGGCGTCTCGGTCCGATGGTATGCGGACCTGGAGCGAGGCAGAGCGGCGGCGTACTCAGAGGAGTTCATCAAGCGGCTCGCGCTGGCGCTCCGGCTCAGCAGGGAAGAGCGCGCAGTGCTGTACATGCTGGTGCTCGGCCGGGAGCCGGATCCCCCGCGTGCGATTCCGGTTGGCGAACAGTTCGCCGCGCTACGGACGATCGTCGACGCCCAACCGTGGCCAGCCTACGTATCAGATGACGCCTGGGACGTCCTGTTCTGCAACGAGCACATGGCGCGGTGGTTTCCGCACCTGGACTACGAGCCGAACATCATGGCCTGGCCGTTCCTGTACCCAGAAAGCAAGCTGCAGCTCGTCAACCAGCTCGAGGTCTGGTATCCGCCCATGCTGGCGCAGCTACGCGCGGCTATTGCCCGGCACCCGGACAACGAGCGCCTGCAGGAGGTGATCCGCCAGATCCTGGAGCAGAACGCGGACGCACGTCGCATCTGGGACGAGGACGCCGAGGTGCACCTGCACCCGGACGGCGATCGGCGCCTGATGCACGTGCCCGACTTCGACGGACCCGAGCTGGTCGAGATCGTCGCAATGACCGCCCTGCGCGCCGTCGGGTTCCGCGTGATGATGCTGATTCCGGTCGATCGGGTCAATCGTGCGACGCCATGAGCTGCCGGGCCGGCGCGTCGAAGAACGCGACAGCCATGCGCTCCAGGATCTCCGGCGGTGGAACCGGCGGAGCGCCCAGATGGCGATAGGCGGCCGCGGTGGTAGCGACGAGACGTTCGGGCAGCGCAAGGTGCTCGTGCGGCCCGAGTGGCAGCTCGGCGGCGGTCTGCCAGTACGGCAAGCCGCGCTGGAAGCCGTCGGCGATGCCGCGGTTGATGTGCTCCAGGTACCCGCGGAACGCCGTGACACCCTCCGGCCCGACGACCGGGCCGTGGCCGGGAACGATGCGGGTCGCGCCGGTCTCGAGGATGCGATCGCAGGCGGCTATCCAGTTCTCCAGGGGGCCAGCCCACATCACCGGATGGTCGGCGAAGAGGATGTCGCCGGCCAGCACGACGCCAGCGTCAGCGACGTGCACGATGACGTCACCCTCAGAATGAGCCGGGCCCACCTCCAGCAGTTCCACCGCACGTCCGCCGACATCGAGATCCAGACTGCCGGTGAACGACCTCGTCGGCACCGTGACCGTGATGTCGCTGAAGTCGAAGGCGCTGAAGTGCAGCCGGGTGTAGCGGCCAGCCGCCGTCGACTGACGCTCGTCGCTCAGCAGCGCCTTCATCAGCGCCGGCGGAAAGTCGTGAGGCATCGATTCGGCTGTTGCGGCCGAAGCGATGACCTCGGCATCGGGGAAGAGTTCGTTGCCCCAGCAGTGATCGCCGTTGGCGTGGGTGTTGACAACGGCGGCAACCGGGGGAATGCCGACGTCGTCCATCGCGGCAATGAGAGCGCGTGTCATCGGCAACGTGTACTGCGTGTCGACCAGGAGGCTGCTGCCGTTACCTACCACAATCCCGGCATTGCTGTGGCCCCAGCCGTTATCGGAATGCAGGTAGGCATACACGCCTGACCCTAAATCCACCAATGACGCACATCCCCCGACCGATTGCATGACGGCATCGTCCCAGCGAGTCGGGAAAAAGACATCGGCCAATCAGCTGATTCTCGCAAGGGCCACTGGCGGCCACTGATTCATGCACGCGCCATGCAGGATTCGGATCATTGTCAAACGCAACAGGTTCAAACGTAAGCCAACGACAGCACATTCAACGGGGAGGACGACGATGCGCTTGCATCGCACAGTTCGGCATGTGGTCGTGTCAACGGCGGCGGCGGCAATTCTGACACTCGCAGGCTGCTCAGGCTCCAGCTTGGGCGGCGAAGACAAGGCAGGCGGCAACGACGAACTGGTCGTGGGTGTCGTCGTGCCCCAGTCCGGTCCGTACCAACCCATCGGCGTGGACATGCTGAAAGGGTGGAACGCCTACGTCGACGCCCACGGCAGCAAGATCGGTGGACACCCCATCCGGTTCGTGGTCGCCGACGAAGGCGACGGCGGCCCCACTGCCCGCGCCGCAGCGGACAAACTCATCACCTCCGACAAGGTCGACGTGATCGTCGGCGTCGCCAACGCCGACGCCGTGATCAACGTTGCCGGACCCGCGACGGCGGCGAAGATCCCCTTCGTCGGCGTCGGCGGCAGGCCGAGCACCCTGCAAGACGTCTCCTACACCTGGCACACGTCGTTCCAGTCCACCGACTACGGCACAGCGGCAGGACCGTACGTCAAGGCAACAGTCGACGGACCCGTATACGTCATCGGGCCCGACTACCAGGGCGGCAAGGATCAGATCGGCGGATTCGTAGCGGCATACACCGCCGCAGGCGGCAAACTGGCGAACCCAGGTGAACAGCCGACCTACACGCCCTGGCCCGGCGACGGCAACTTCGGCCCCTGGCTCGCCAAGATCAAAGACTCCGGTGCGAAAGCCGTGTACGCGTTCTACGCCGGCGCACCAGCGATCGCCTTCGTCAAGCAATACAGCCAATTCGGTGTCGGCCTCCCGCTGTACGGGCCGGCGTTCCTGACCGAAGGCGCCGCCCTGACGGCAGCAGGAACAGCCGCCACCGGCATCACGACGATCGCCAACTACGACCCGACACTGCCCAACACCGCCAACGCCGCCTTCGTCCAGGCGTACAAAGCCAAGAACAACGGCGCCGCACCCAACGTCTTCGTCGAAACCATGTACGCCGCCGGCGAACTCCTCGACAAAGCCATCGCCGCAGCCGGTGCAACCGCCACCTCCGACGCCATCAACACCGCGATCGGCAAGGTCGGTGAGGTCACCAGCCCCCGCGGCCGCTGGACGATGAACCCGACCACCCACACACCGATCCAGGTCTGGTGCGTCCGCCGGGTCGAGGCAGCCGGCACGAGCGTGGCCAACACTGTCGTCAAAGCCGACCTCGCCACCGTCGGCGGCTGACCGGACATGACGTCGAGGCGACAGGCCATCACATGACCGGCGATATCATCATCATTCTGGACGGCGTCGCATTCGGGCTGCTGCTCTACTGCGTCGCCGCCGGTCTCAGCCTGTCCCTCGGCGTTGCCGGAGTCTTCCAACTCGGCCACGGCGCCCTGTACCTCGCAGGCACCTGTCTCGCCTGGTGGCTCGCTGCCGAAGGCACCTGGACCGGGATGCTCCTCGCCCTGACCGTCGGCCTTGTGACCGGCGCCGCGGCCGGCGGTGCCCTCGCCGAACTCCTCAGGCACCTGCGCGGCCACCTGGACCAGGGCCTGGCCACCATCGGCATCGGACTGATCCTGGTCGACCTACTGACCACCGGATACGGCGCACAACCACGAGCCGTGGAAGCGCCCCCCGGCCTCGCCGGATCGGTCACCCTGCTCGGACGGTCGTACCCCGCCTACCGGCTGGCGCTCATCGCCGTCGCCGCGCTCCTCGCTCTGGCGCTTTACCTCCTGGTCGAGCGCAGCCGCACCGGCGTGCTGGTCCGTGCGATCGCCGCCGACGCCGAGTACGTCGCCACCCTCGGGGTCGAACCACGCCGAATCCAAGCCGTCGTCATGGCCGCCGGCAGCGCCGTGGCGGTCGGCGCCGGCGTCCTCGGTGCGCCCGTACTGGGACCCTCACCAGGTCTCGACGCGACGATGCTCACCCTGTCACTCATCATCGTCGTCGCCGGCGGCCTGGGCTCCACCCTCGGCACACTCTTCGCCGCCCTCGCTGTCGGGCAGATCCAGACCACCGCCTCCGCAGCCTGGCCAGCCGCCGCGCCGTTTCTGCTGTTCGTACTGCTCATCCTCGGCCTGGCATGGCGGACCCGGAGCACGCTCCTACGGAGACGGGTCACATGACCACCTCAGCGGCCCTGCCAGCGACCAGAACGCCGAACCAAGGTCACCGACGTCGCCGAACCCGACAGGCAACCGTCCCCGCCCTTGGCGTCGCGGCGGTCGCCGCCCCTTGGATTCTGGACGCCTACACCATTTCGCTCGCCTCGTATGCACTCGTCCTCGGCTTGCTGGCGAGCTCGGCCTACCTGTTGACCGTCGTCGCCGGCCTGCCGACACTCGGACAGGGCGCCTACCTCATCATCGGCGGATACACCGCCGCCGCCGTCAGCCGCACCCTCACCAGTAACGGCCCAGCCCAACTCTTCGCCGCAGCGCTTGGCGGCGCGCTCGCCGCCGCAGCCGTCGGTGTTATTGCCACCCGAACCCGCGGCACGACGTTCCTCATTGTCACGCTCGCGGTCGGCACGCTGGCACAGACGATCGCGAGCCGCGCCGTGCCGATCACCGCCGGCGACGCCGGACAAACCGTCGCACCAATCACGGTGGTACCCGGCACGCCGCCCGTCACCGTCACCGGATACCTCTACCTGTACGCCCTCACGTGCACCCTCATCATCAGCGCAGCCCTGGCCCTGCTGCTACGCACCCGATTCGGGCTGGCCCTGCGCGCAGCCGCCGACAACGAAGCACGCACCCGAGCCAACGGTCATCCAGTCGGCGCCCACCTCTGGCTCGCCTACACCCTCGCAGGAGCAGTCGCCGGCACCGCCGGCGCGCTCCTCGTCACCACCCGACACACCATCGCCCCGATCGACGGCGGATTCATCGTCTCCGCGCTCGCCCTCCTCGCAGCCCTCATCGGCACGCGAACACAAACCGGCGCCATGCTCGGAGCCGCCATCGTCATCGCCGTCCGGGATCTCATCGCACCCATCGCCTTCGCCGGACACGCCGCTGCGCTGCTCGGGATCTTCTTTCTCGCCGCAG
The DNA here is from genome assembly GCF_039531485.1 of Dactylosporangium maewongense. NCBI lineage: Bacteria > Bacillati > Actinomycetota > Actinomycetes > Micromonosporales > Micromonosporaceae > Dactylosporangium > Dactylosporangium maewongense. The sequence continues at coordinate 81,976 of NZ_BAAAQD010000033.1, forward strand.
CCTGCATCCGAAACCTCACCAACCCGCTTGCCGCAGAGCTGGACGGGATGCTGCCCAACCGCCTGCGAAACCGGCCGAACGGAAGGCAGTCATGAGCGGCATCGTCGTCGAAGTCCAGGGCTTGACCCACCGCTACGGCCCCAACGTCATACTCGACGACGTCGACCTCACAGTCGATAGCGCCACCCGGCACGCCATCATCGGCGCCAACGGCGCCGGCAAAACCACACTCCTCGGCCTCATCACCGGCACGGCCCGGCCGAGCCAGGGCCGCATCCTCTACGACGGCGTCGACGTCACCAGGCTGCCGCTGCACCGACGCGCACAGCACGGAATGACGCGCACCTGGCAACACCCGGCCATCATCGAATCGCTCACCGCCATCGACAACGTCGCGCTGGCTATCCGACGCACGAGGCTCCGTAACGCCCGCACCGCAGCAGCCGAACTGCTGCACAACGCCGGGCTACACGACGCAGCGACCCTCGCCGGTCACCTTCCGTACGGACAGCGGCGGCTCCTCGAACTGATCACCGCCCTCGCACCACGTCCGCGGCTGCTCATCCTCGACGAACCAAGCGCAGGACTTGACCAACACGAAACCGCTCAACTCCTGAACCGGCTGCTCGGCGTCGCCGACACCACGACCATCCTCATGACCGACCACAGCCGCGCACTCGTCACCACCACGGCCACCGCGGTCACCGTGCTGGACCACGGCAAACCCATCCTCGACGGCACACCCACAGCTGTCTTCGCGGATGCCCGCATGCATCAGCGCACCGCCTCGCCTGCCGACCATGCCCACAGACGCCCATCGGTCCCCGCGTCTGCCAGTCGAGGACCAACTGCACTGCTCATCGCCGACCTCAACGCCGGATACCAGGGCCACCACGTGCTTCGCGACATCGACTTGTCCGTCCAGCCGGGCGAAGTCGTCGCGATCGTCGGCCGAGACGGAGCCGGGCGCAGCACGCTCATCAGGGCACTGACAGGTGTCCTTCCTGTGTATCCACCAACCCGAATCACCATGACCGGGCTCGACATCACCACCCTCACACCCGCACGCCGAGCGGCGGCCGGGCTCGGCACCGTCCCGCAACAACGGCCACCAGCTCCGCACCTGAGCGTCAGCGACCAACTCCGGACCGCCGGCGCATCCGTCGACCAACTCCCGCACGCCGTGCTCAGGCTGGCGCCCTGGCTCCCACACCGCCTCCGCCAACCGGTCGACTCACTCTCTGGCGGCGAACGCCAGGTCCTCGCAATCGCCTGCGCGCTCGCCAAGAACCCGAAGGTCCTGCTCCTTGATGAAGCCACCGAAGGCCTGGCTGCCGACCTCGTTGTCAAGCTGCAGCAGCTGATCCGTGAACTGGCGACACAACACGTTGCGGTGCTGCTGACCGACAGCCTCAGCGGTCCTCACAGCAATGCCGCCGACCGCGTGCACCTGTTGAACAACGGATCGCTGACAGCGCCTGCGACATGGACGTAACGCCACCTACGGGTGCTCGGGTGGTTGCCGTGACGGTTCGGAACTGCGCACTGCGCGCAACGACCCGTCAATCTTCGTCTCGGTTCGCGAGGCCGGCCGAGAAGAACGCCGCCGGCGCCGCCGTTCGAGTGGACGGACCCGCCGTTCCTAGGATGTCCGTCCAACCGCTGGCAGGTACGGCCCGACACCAGTCTTGAGAGCCCCAGAATGGTCGTCGCGGGCCTGCTACAGAGCGTGCGTGGCTTCCTACCTGAAGTAGGGATTCGGTGCGAGGCCGAGGTCGTCAACAGTGATACCCAATGCTTCCGCAAGCAGATGGCGGCTGTACGGATCCGGCGTGTGGTTGCCGTTCTCCCATCGCGAGATCTGCCGACGGTCAACGCCGCACCTGCGGTAGCGATTCGCGACCAACCGCATCCGACCAACCAGATCCGCCTGCGAGTACCCACGCAGATTCCGGTAGTGGAAGATCCGCTGTCCAGGCGTCATCGCCCGGACCTCCTCAGCCGTCGGCAAACGCTCGGGTAGCTGACCGCCTGTCACGCCACCATCCACCGAATCCGGCGCTTCGTGCACTGCCATGAGACGCACCCCCGCTCTGCTTTCTGTTACGCACGCGACTCGGCGTACGTTTGTTGCCCTTCGTCGCGACTTCCTGCGCCCTTTGTCTCCGGGCGGGTGGCCGGCGTCGCGAACGGCGCACCACCGGCATCGTTGATGCTGGTGGGGTAGACATCATGCTCAGCAGGGATCATGCGACATCTACGTGCATGTGCACCATGAACAGATCTGTTCATGAACGGTGGAGTACCGGCACCCGTAGTGCCGACCGCTCGACGAGCCTGCTCGGTAGGCCATGATCATGATCAATAGAGTCGAGCCTAGATTACGGGCCGCGAGCAGGGCGCAGTCTGTGCTGCTGGTGTCGCCGATCGTGCGGATGGCCCGTCCGCCGCGACTCCCGCCGCCGTGACTGCGCAGGTTCATCCGCCCGGTGCTGGCCTTGGTCGTACGGCTACGACGACTATGGACAAGCCGTTCGGGACCTTCATCCGCGACGCGCGAGCCGACAGCCGGTGGACGAGACGGCCAAGCGCTCAGAGGCCAGTACAGTAGTCGCTTCAGACCGTATCCAGCGCTCCAAGTCGTGGCGAACTGCGAGACCTCGTGACCCAGCTCCCTGAGATCAACTGGCATCAAATCCGTGGCAAAGCACCGTCTGGGTCGCGTCGTGATGGGTTTGAGGAGCTCGGCAACCAACTGATGATCTACGGCGGTTTGGTCACGTGGCCGGCCGGCACCACGTTCGCGACGTTTGGCAATCCCGACGGAGGTCGGGAAGGGCGAGGGCAGCTGCCCGGTGGTGCGACCTGGGGATGGCAGACGAAGTACCTGTTCACGCTCGACGACGACGCGTTCACGCAGATCGACAAGTCCGTCCGCCGAGTCCTCACGACCGAATCCACCCTGGAGCGGTACTACGTGCTCCTGCCGTACAACAGGCCCGGCGGCGATACCGCCAAGGCCAAAAGTGCGTGGACCAAATGGAATGAGCACGTCACGAAGTGGAAAGCCGCAGCCGCAGCGGCCGGCATGACCGTGACGTTCGAGTACCTCGGCGAAACCCAGCTCAACGAGTGCCTGCTCCAGTCGTCACAGGCCGGGCGGCTGCGCTACTGGTTCGATCTGGACGTATTCTCCGGGGATCGGTTCCGCGAGATCGCAGCTCGGGCCGAAGCCGACGCAGGGGGCCGATACACCCCCGAGCTGAACGTCGAGCTACCGATCGCCGCCGTCTTCGACGGCCTCGCCCGCACCCGGGCGTTCGAACACGAGATCCGAAGCGCGCTGGCCGCCCTCCGCAAGGCCCGAAGCATCTACGGTCTGTCGACACCAGAAGAACGTCCAGACCTGTTCGAGTCAGCGACCGCCGTCCTGGATGAGCGCCTCGACCACCTCGACGAACTATTGGCCGACGCTGCGGTGCAAGCCCGCCTGCCGCACGGGGTGTTGCCCGACCCCACCCCGGCCATCGAGTCCATCCATAAGCCCTTGGAGAACGTCGCCGACCTCCTTCGACAGCGCGGTCGCTACTACATCGGCAACGCAGGCAGCCTGCACAGCCAGATCGCGGCGATTCGTTCAGCTGTCGCCCGGTTGCGCGAGGTGCGCGCCAGCCGAGCATGGCGCAGTTTCGCCACGACCGCGATCCTGGTGACCGGCACAGGCGGCGCGGGCAAGACCCACTTGCTGTGTGACCTCGCCAGGACCCGAGCCGCGAACGGCCTGCCAACGATCATCGCGCTCGGTGAGCACTTCGAACATGGTCCCATCGAAGCTGACCTGGGCAGGATCATCGGTTTCCACAGTCCGGCCGGCCACCTGCTGACGACGTTCGACGCCGCCTGCCAGGCCGCCGGCGAAGTCGGCCTGGTCATCATCGATGGGCTGAACGAACCAACGGACCGGGCACTGTGGAACAGATACCTGTCTTCCTTCCTCAACGAGGTCGCCAAGTACCGGCACATCCGGCTCGTCCTGTCCTGCCGCACCGAGTTTCTCGCCGACACCCTGTCAGATGTGTTGCAGGGCCGGCTTCCTGCGTTCCAGCACACCGGATTCGAGGAAGTTCCTCGCGACGCGATCCGGCAGTTCCTCGACTGGTACGGAATCGAGCGGCCCTCGTTCCCGCTGATGGACCCGGAGTTCACCAACCCGCTGTTCCTCAAACTCCTCTGCACGGCACTGCAGGCCCGCGGCGAGCACCGCTTCCCCCGCACCGGCATCGGAACGTCGTGGATCTACGACAGCTTCCTCGACGCGATGGACATCCGGCTCTCGGCCGCGGAGCGCTGCGACTACGACCGCAGCAGGGGACTCGTCCGGCGCGCCGTCGAGCAGATCGCCGCCGCCATGCACACCCGAGGGCGCAGGCTACCCAGGGCAGACGTGGACCGGATCACGTCATCGCTGCTCCCGCACGGCAAGTGGAGCCAAAGCCTGCTCAACGGGCTGTTGAAGGAGGCGATCCTGGCGGACCTCTCGATCGACGGCACCGACTACATCCGATTCGGGTACGAACGGCTCGGCGACATCGCCCTGGCGAAGCTCATCGCAGCGAACGACCTTGATGAGGTGAAGGGCGACGTGAGCCGGCTGGCCGAGCGGTGGTGGACACACGCCGGTGTGCTGCAGGCCCTGGCCGCGGTCCTCCCCGAAGCGTGCGGCGTCGAACTGGTCGACCTCCTGCAGATCCCACCCGGCGACTACCACCACGGCGCGCACACCGACTTCCTACTCAGTATCGGCTGGCGCAAGCCCGACGCGGTCAGTGATCGCACGGTGGAGATCCTCGTGGAGCTCCAGCGCAACCCGGACTTCACCGACCACGCCAACAACGCGGTCGTGCAAATCGCCACCGTCCCGGGCCATCCACTCAACGCCGAGTGGCTCCACCGCCAACTCGCTGGACTCACCCTCCCTGAACGGGATGTGACCTGGTCGTACTTTTGCGACCGCCAGGACGAGATCGACGGTCATCTCCCCGGCCTGATCGACTGGGCTTGGTCCGACGCCAGCTGCGGGGCCAACGACGAGACCCGCCACCTCGCGGCACTCACCCTGTCCTGGGCGTTGTCCTGCTCACATCGGCCCACGCGAGACAACGCCACGAAGGCGATCATCGCGCTGCTAGAACCGGCACCACACCTGTACCAGCCGATCCTGCATCGGCTCGCCGGCAACGGCGACGACTACATCGAGGAAAGGCTGCTGGCCGTCGGCTGCGGCATCGCCCAACGCACCCGCAACCCAGCCACCGCGATCGGCATCGCCGAGGCGGTACTGAACTCCACCCTTGGCCGTGAGTACTGGCCGCAGAACTACCTCAGCCGTGACTACGCACGCCGGGTCATCGACGCCGCACTGGAACACGGCTGGCAACCGGGTATCGAGGACCTCGCCACGCGTGTCCACCCGCCCTACACGTCCGACTGGATCGCGCCGAAGCGGTCGAAGGCCGAGATCAAGGAACTGGCCGGTCCGCCCGACTTTCGGTACAGTGCCGTCCACCATCCCGTGATGTCCGACTTCAACGACTTCCGCAAGTACGTCGTCGACTCCCTGGTACACAGCTTCAAGAAGGACCGCGGCGTTAGTGCGGATCACCTCGGCATGATCCTGTTCGAGCACGCGCTCCAACTCGGATGGACACCGGAACGCTTCGGTGCCATTGACCGCAGCCTTCCCCGCGCCACCTCACCGGACGGCAAGAAGCATGAGGGATACGCACAGAAGTACATCTGGATAGCGTTCAGACAACTCGTCGGGCGGACGACCGATCGGTACGAACTCGACCCGCGCCGCCGCGACGACCGACGAACCCGATACGAAACGCCGCTGGATGGCCGCGGCCACGACATCGATCCGACGATGCTGCAACGCCGAACGGAGAACCGGGTCTACGCGGACACCCCAGCCACCTGGTACGCACCCGTCGACGTCACGTTCCCCGACCACCTCGATCCCGACTGGGCAATTAACGACGAGCACATCCCACCGGTCGACCGTCTGCTCGTCTGCACGGACGAGGTGGGCACAACGTGGCTCGTTCTGGAAGGCGACTATCTGTGGTCGCAGCCGCAGCACCCAGAGGACGCAGCCGCGGGAACACCGCACCACACGATGTGGGCCCAAGTCCGCTCGTACCTCGTCGACGCCGCGGACGCTGACGCCTGGGCGCGATGGGCCCGAGGCCAAGATTGGAACGGCCGATGGATGCCCGAATCGGGTAGCCCGACCGGCCGACTGCTCGCCGATCACCCGTACAAGTCAGACTGGCCCAGCCTGAACGGACACGACGGCACCCACGACGGGCAATCGCCCCTGCCGGGGACCCTCGTCGTTGCCACGACCCGATACGGCGGTGTCGGCGACTGGGACCAGTCGGCGAGCAAGCACCTGTACACGTTCCTGCCGTCGACCGCGTTCTGCTTGGCGCTGAGCCTGGAGCGTGTCGGCGATTTCCAGTGGGGAAGGGCGGGCACGTTGGCGGCGGAGAGCTTCGCAGCTCGCGGCGTGGGTCCCGACAGCGTCCACGTGACCGCCGAGGCGCTCGGCCCGGCGCTTGCCGCGAACCAGCAATGTCTGCTGTGGACAGTCCTAGCGGCAAAGGAAACCACCAGCCCCGATCACCAACGGCTGGCTGATGGAACGCCGGTCGATCGCACCTACTCGGCGACATACCTCTTCGACGGCACCAGCATTCGCCGGCTTGACGCTACCGGCCGCACCATGTGCGCGGGCGGAGACACCTCACACGAATCTCCCTGGAGCCTGCCCGACGACATTCCGCTGTGAGGCGCGACGCCGATGGCCATCCCGCGGGCACGCCGCTCCGCTAGGGCTGCACAGGCATCAGGTGGGAGAGACGGCGCGAACGCTGACTTCACCGAAGACCTCGACGGGCTGCGGCGCTGCGGTGCGTGCGGGACCGTGCGGATTGGAGTCCTCGATCTGCAGGACGGCAGCGGACAACGTGATCCGACGGCGACACGTGTGAGCGGAAATGTCGCGCCTGAGAGGCGGTGCACCTTGCCACGACTGCAAGCTTCGCATCCAGGCCCCGACCACGCGTTCGTGCGAGGGCAGGCACCGTGGTGGGCCCGGTCGTTGGCGAGGAACCGACCGGGCCTCGGCTTTGGCGCCCCGATCGCCTGCAATGCCAGAGCGGTGCCGTGAGGTTGGCAGGCCCCCTGGTCGACGTCGAGCAGAATTGTGGACGAGAAGTTCTGCTGTGGGTCAGCGACCGCGTCGCGTCGCCGTGTCCTAAATCGAGACGATGGTGGGCTCGCGGACATGAACACGGAGTTGCTCGCAGCATCGTGGCCGGCGAGTACGGCCGGGCGTTGCTCAGCGCGAGCCGATTGTTACGGCATCGGTTGACTGGGGCGCCGCTGACTGCGGTCCGCCTCAGTGGTCCCACGTCCGAGGAGACCAGTGAGGACGTGGATGGCGTGCCGTAGGTGCTGCTCGGTGACGTCGAGGTGGGTGACGAGACGGACCCGGCGGGGCGCGATGGCGACGCTCAGGACTCCTTGTTCGGCGGCTGCGGCGACGAGTCCGGCTGCGGTCCATCCAGTGCCTTCCAGGTCGAGCACGACCATGTTGCTGTGCACGCGGTCGGGCTGGACCACGCCGGTTGAGGCGAGCGCCGCGGCGAGGTCGTGCGCGCGGCGGTGGTCCTCGCCGAGGCGACCCAGGTGATGTTTGAGGGCGTGCAGGCCTGCGGCGGCGATGACGCCGGCTTGGCGCATGGCGCCGCCAGCGCGTTGCCGGAGTCGCCGAGCTTCGTCGACCAGCCGGGTGGAGCCGACCATGACGGAGCCGACGGGGGCGCCGAGCCCCTTGGACAGGCAGACCGACAGGGTGTCGAAGAGTCCGCCGTAGACATGCAGCGGCATGCCGGTGGCGATGTGGGCGTGCCACAGTCTGGCGCCGTCGCAGTGTAGTGCGACGCCGGTGCTGTCGGCGAGCTCGCGCAGGGCAATAAGCCGCTGCAGCGGGTGGACGAGGCCTCCAGGCAGGTTTGCGGTCTGCTCGACGACGACCGCGAACGTCCGGTTGGCAAACGACCCGCCCGGGTGGATCATGCCGGCGACCGTGTCGACGTCGATGAGGCCATCGTCGGTGGTCCAGGTGCGGGTGGATATCCCGCCGTGCGCGGCGGCTGCGCCTGCCTCGTAGGTGACGAAGTGGGCGTCGGCGGCACAGAGCACCTCGCCGCCGCGCGGGACGAGGGCTTGGACGGCGACCTGGTTGCCCATGGTGCCGCTGGGCAGGAACAGGCCCGCTTCATGGCCGAGCATGCCGGCGACGCGTTCCTCCAGGTCACGGACGGTGGGGTCTTCGCGGTAGACGTCGTCGCCGACGTCCGCCCGGGCCATCGCAGTGCGCATGCCGCGGGTCGGCTTCGTGACGGTGTCGCTGCGTAGGTCCGCGACGATGTCGATGCCAGCTTGCCGGGTGGTGCTCATGTGGACACCCGGACGCCCACGGCGCGGTCGGCGAGGTCGGTGACGGCGCCGGCCACCTGGTGGGGTCGTTCGAGCGGGAGGTCGTGCCCGCCGTCGACCCACCGTTCGGTGACGGTGCGTCCGGCGCTGTCGAGGGTGTGGCGCAATGCCCGGCGCCGCACGGCTGCGGCGGCGGGGTCGCTGGTCCGTGCGAGTACCGCCGTGACGGGGACGTCAACGCGGGCGAGGAGGTCGGCGGGTCGCTGCGACCACAGGCTGTGGGCGAGTGGGCCTTCATGTTCAGCGGGCAGGCGGAGCCGGACTCGACGTGGGTCGACCGAGTCGGGTTGGTAGTTGGCGAGCAGGGCTGGGACGGCTGCGCCCGGTAGGTTGACGCCGTGCGCCCAGGCGGCCAGCATCGCCTCGGTGGGAGCGATACGCCGGTCGAGGCGCATCACTGGTTGGGCGTCCCACCAGCTGCGGCCGAACAGCGTCTGCGGGTCGTAGAGCCCTCCGTCGACACAGCACAGCGCGCCGACCAGGTCGGGTCGGTCGGCGGCGAGCCGGAGTCCGACGGCGGCGCCGAGGCTGTGCCCGGCAACGACACACCGGTGCAGCCCGGCGGCGTCGAGGACAGCGGCGGCGTCCCGGGCCAGGTCCTCGACGCTGTGCCGGCCGGCGGGAATGGTGGACAGACCGTGTCCGCGCTGGTCCCAGCGCACCACCCGCCGCCCGTGCAGGAGTTCGGCGACGAGGTCGAACCAGCGGTGGGTACTGGCCATCCCGTGCAGGAGCACCACGGCGGGTTCCTGCCCTGGAGTGTCCCGGACTGCGAGGTGTACACCGGGCGCGACGGGTAGCGAGGTGATCGGGTCTGCTAGCCGTGTGTCGATGACGCACCTCCGATGGCCGGGATGGGGTTGAGGGGGCCGGTCGTCGCGTCGATTGCGGCGGCGAGGTCCGCCGGTGTGCGGTTCGCGGCGACAGTTAGGTAGGGCACTTCACGGCCCAAGGTCTCGGAGAGCGCGACACACAGCTGCGCGACGAGCAGCGAGTGCCCACCGGCATCGACGAAGTCGGTGTCGGCCCCCACCGGCAGGTCCAAAACATCGGCGACGACCTGGAGCACCAGGCGCAGTGTGTCGTTTGCAGCCAGGTCGGCGTCTGCCGAGGCAGTGGATGGGGCGGACGTGCGCGCCGCGGCGGCCCAGGCGGTCAGCATGTCGCGGTCGAGCTTGCCGTTGCTGGTCAGCGGCAGCGCCGACACCACGATCCCCGTGCTCGGCACGGCGAATGTGGCCAGATGCGTCCGGGCGTGCGCCAGCACCAGGCCCGGCAGCTGATCCGGTTCGGATGTCGGGCCAGCTGGCTGCCCACCAAGGGCGCTGGCGTCGTTGGCGACGATGAACGCGACGAGCTGGTCGGCGACGGCTGTGACGGCGCATGAGCGGACCGCTGGGTGCTCGGCGATGACGTGTTCGATCTCGCCGAGCTCGATCCGGTGCCCGCGGATCTTGATCTGGTCGTCGGAGCGCCCGATGTAGGTGAGCGCGCCGTCGGGGCGGCAGGTGACGTGGTCGCCGGTGTGGTACCAGCGGCGGCCGTGTTCGTCGGTGGTGAATCGGGCCGCGGTCGCTGCGGGGTTGCTGGCGTAGCCGCGGGCGACGCCGATCCCGCCGATCAGCAGCTCGCCGACCATGCCGGGTGTGACGTCGTGGCCGCGTTCGTCGACGACCCGGGTGGTGACGTTGGGCAGCGTGGTGCCGATGTGGATGTCGGCGCCGGGTGTACAGGCGGCGACGGTCGCGGCGACCGTGGCCTCGGTCGGGCCGTACCCGTTGAACACCTGACGGTGCGGGCCGGCCCAGCGGGCGACGAGCGCTGGATGGCACGGCTCACCCACCGACACGACCGTTCGCAGCGCGGGCAGGTCTGCTGTGGGGAGCGCGTCGAGCACGGAGGGCGTGAGCGTGACGACGTTGACGGCGTGCCGGCGCAGCAGGTCGGCCAGTGCCGGACCGCCGCTCCTGACCGCTGGTGGGGCGAGGGCGAGGGTGCCGCCGGCGGTGAGGGTCAGCAGGATCTCGCACATCGCCGCGTCCCAGGCCCAGTTGGCGAACTGCAGCACGGTGGTGCCGGGGCCGACCTGGAAGATCCGGGCGAGTTCGGCGGTCATGTTGAGCACGCCGGGGTGTTCGATGAGGACACCTTTCGGGGTGCCGGTCGACCCGGAGGTGAACACGGCGTAGCACAGCGGCCCGTGCACCGTCGGCAGGAGCACCGCGGCGGGCGGCTGATGGATCTCCAGGACCCGCAACCCGTACCAGGGGTCGAGGACCAGCTGCACGGCACAGGCGGCGGTCATGTGCTGCAGGCGCTGCTCGGGCCAGTCCGGGTCCAGGTAGAGCGTTGCGGCGCCGGCCCGCAGGACGCCGAGGATCTGGACCAGGCCGTCGACCGACCGGGGATAGCAGACGCCGACGACCTGCTCGGTGGTGACGTCGAGCCAGGCCAGGTCGCGGGCCACGGCGTCGGCGCGGTCGGTCAGTTCGCGGTAGGTGAGGGTGGTGCCGGCGTCGTCGACGACCGCGACCGACTGCGGGGCGCGCTGTGCCTGCTGCCAGATCTGGTGGTGGACGGTGCCGGGCATCGGCGGGAGCGGTGGCGATGCGTTCATCGGCGGGGTCCTGTCTGCGCGGTGGTGAGGGTGATCGGCAGGCTGGCGAGGCCTCGGAGGTTGGCGTTGCGCCGCCAGTGACGCCCTGACAGCGGGTTCAGCTGCGCGTACCGGGCGGTCAGCTGCTCGAGCACGAGGACGACCTCCTGCCGGGCCAGCGACGCACCGACGCAGTGGTGCGGACCGTTGCCGAAGGTGACCGGCCGGACCCCGGCACGATCCAGGCGCAGCTCGTCAGGCGCCGGGAACGCGGTGGGGTCGCGGTTGGCGGCGGCCAGCATGAGCGCGACGCTCGCGCCGGCCGGCAGGACATCGCCGGTGGACAACGCGACCGGTTCCAGAACCCGCCGGGCGGTGTACTGGGTCGGCGCATACAGCCGGCCGAGTTCCTCGACAACGTCGCCGATGCGGCCCGGAGTGCCGTTGACGAGGGACCAGAGATCCGCGTCGTCGGCGAGCGCCATCACCGCTGCGGAGATCAGGTTGGTGGTCGTCTCGTTCCCTGCGGTCACCAGCATCATCACGTTGGCGATCAGCTCGTCGCGGCTCAGCGCGCCGTCGTGCATCGCGGCGATGAGCGCGTCGATCATCGCGTCCCCGGGCTGCCGCTCCCGCATGCTGACCAGCTGCTGCAGATGGTCGATGAGCTCGGCAACCGAGCGCAGCACGGTGTCGCGGTCGCGGGTGGGCACATGACCGGGTGCGGCGACGACATCACCCCAGGCCAGTGACCACCGGCGGATCGTGGCGGTGTCCACGTCATCGGCGATGCCGAGCAGCTGGCGGGTGATGTCGATCGGCACCCGGGCCGCGATCGCAGGCACCACGTCGATCAGCTCCAGACCGGTGAGGTCGTCGAAGGCGCCGGTGACGGCCTGCTCGATCAGGTGCGCGAGGCCGGTGCGAACGTGGCGGACCTGGAGGGGCTCGCTCACGGTCCGGCGGAGCCGCTGGTGCTGGGCACCGTCGACGAACGACACGTGCAGGTCAAGCGCTTCGAACGCGGCCTGCAGCCCGGCGCGGGGGAATCGGGACAGGGCGCCGGTGTGGTCCATCCGCACGGTCGCCGCCGGGTGGGCGAGGATCAGCTGGACGTCGGCGTGCCGGGACACCAGCCACGTGTGGGCAACCGGGTCGAACAGCACCGGCTCCTCGGTCACGAGCCGCGCGTAGAACATGGTGGGATCGGCGATGATCTCCGGCCGGTGCAGGTGGAACAGGCCGAGCTGGCTGCTGGCGATGCCTGACAATGGTGTCCTCCGAGGGGCGAGTTCGCGTGACCAGGTCGGCATGACCAGGTCGGCATGACCAGGTCGGCGTGGTCAGTGGCGGGGCAGGTCGGCAACCCAGGGCCGGCGCCGTTCGATGGCGTAGGCCAGATTGAGCAGCGCGGCATCGCGGCCGCGGCGGCCGATGAGCTGCATACCGACGGGGAAGTGCCCGTGCTGCCCGGCGGGGATGGAGATCGCCGGATGGCCGGAGAAGTTGGCCAGGTAGGTCAGGCACCAGCCGATCTGCGGGTCGACCGGCACGCCGTGGATATCGGCCGGGCCGAGGGTGCCGCCGTCGGCGGCGTTGGGCACAGCGAGCGCGGCCAGGGTGGGGGAGAGGATCGCGTCGTAGCCGGCCAGGGTCCGCTCGAACGCGTCGTGGACGGCGATGCGCAGGAAGTCGCCGTGCCGGTATTCGGCGGCGCTGGTGGCCTCGCCGCGGCGGATCATCGCAACGAGCTGCGGCGCGAGCTGTTCGGCGACGTCATCGGCGAGCAGGTCGACGCCGACGCCTTCGACCAGGAACAGGTCGCGGCCGTGGGCGTAGAGCACCGACTGCTGCATGAGCCACAGGTCGGCCAGGTCGCGCTGGGTTGCCGTCCGCCCGGCACCGGAGTGCAGCGCGTGCACCTGGAGCCGGTCAAGACCCAGGGAGACGACGTCGACGCGAGCACCGGCGGCGCGGATCGTGCCGAGCGCGTTGTCGACGGTCTGCCGGACCCGCGGATCGAGCGGGAACACGTCGAGGTCCGGGCAGTACGCGATCCGGGCGCCACGGGCCCGGCCGGTCAGGGAGCGGAGGTACTGCTCGGTGTCCAGGAGACTGAACGCGTCCCGCGGGCTGGGCCCGGCCATGACCTGCATGAGCAGCGCGGTGTCGGTGACGGTCCGGGCGATCGGGCCCGGGGTGAGCATCGGGGTGTGCGGCAGCGGCGGCGCGTCCTGCGGAATGTGCCCTTGGCTGGGCTTGAACCCCACGACGCCGCAGAGCGCGGCGGGGATCCGGACGCTGCCGCCGGCGTCGGATCCCTGCGCCAGTGGCACCAGGTGCGCGGCGACCGCGGCGGCCGAGCCGCCGCTGGACCCGCCGGCGTTGTAGTTCAGGTCCCACGGCGTTGACGTCGGCCCGTAGGCGAGGCTGTCGGTGGTGCCCTTGTGCCCGAACTCGGCGGTGGCGGTCTTGCCGACCACGATCGCGCCCGCGTCGGTGAGCCGCTGCACGTAGACGCTGGTGAACGGCGGCACGAACCCGAGATCACGAAGCGGTTTGGACCCGAACGAGTTCGGCATGTCGGCGACGTAGTCGAAGAGGTCCTTGATTCCGACCAGGAGCCCTTCCAGGGGGCGGTGCGTGCCGTGGCGGTACCGCTGGTCGGCGATGGTCGCGGCGGCGAGGACCTGCTCGGGCGGGACGAGGTAGACGAACGCGTTGATTGCCGGGTTGACCCGGGCGATCCGGGCCAGGTGTGCCTGGGTGAGCTCAACGGCGCTGACCTTCCGCCGGCGCAACCATTCCAGCTGCACCGTCGCGGGCAGGAAGCATAGGTCCTCGCCAGCGGGCGGCTGCCCGGTGTAGGCCAGTGGCGGGTCGATCGGTGGTGGCCCGGCGTGCGCTGCCGGACCGGACAGCCTGAGCAGCCCGGGTGTCGGACCGAACAGTCCGGTTGGGACGGTCAGCGCGGCAGCGCCCCCGGCAGCGAGGAGCCGGCGTCTGGACATGAGCATGTGGACATCCCCCATAGGTTGTTCCGGCGTACTGGGACGGCCGCGACGGGCGCAGCTGGTCAGGTGGTGGCGGGAGTCCCCGTCGTGCTGCGGAGGTCAGCCCTGCCCGGCCGGTTGACTGGCCGGGTTGTCGCGTCCGTGCGTGTTGGCTGGTCCCGGGCGAGTTCGGTGAGGAACTGGTCGATGTGGGCCTCGGTACGGCCGGGCATGCACACGATCCGGGCCCAGTCACCGTCGACGGGCAGTGACCAGCGCTGCCGCAGCGACGGCGACGGTGGGCGCAGCAGCACGGTCAACGCATCCGGATGAGCCCACGCCGGCCACCCGGCCTCCTGGAGCCGACGCAACGTGTATCGGGCCAGGGCGCGGGCCCGGCGGGCGCGCAACGCGTGGCCGTCGACGCCGGCGACGTGGATGGCGTGCCACAGCTGCACCACGGCAGCCTCGCCATCGGCGCCGATCGCCGGCCCGCGGGCAGGGAACTCGGTACCGACCCCTACCCGCAGTGCGTCGGCGTGCGCGTCGTCTGGGGCGCCGGGCCGGGTCCGATACAACGCGATGGCCGAAGGTTGCGGCGTCCCGAGAAACCGGCCGCCGAGCACGACGCTGTCAGCGCCGTCGGCGCAGTCGAAGGCCGGGCGGGCCGCCACGTCACGATCCAGCAGCGCTCGATGCCAGCCGGCGATGAGGGAGTCGACGTGGATGTGCACCGCGGCGCGGTGAGTTGCGGTCGCCGCCCGAACCTCGACGACGTCATCGACGGCTTCGGTTGCCGGGGTGCCGACGGATGCCACGACCAGCGCCGGGGCGGTGGCGTTGCGGCGTAGCGTCGAGGTCAGGTGCAGCAGGTTCATCGCGCCGTCGGCGCCGTAGCGGACGACCTGGACCGGCAGGCCGAGCAGCGTGGCGGCATGCCGGACATGGTCGTGACCAGTCTGGGTCAGGTACACCACGAGACCTGGATGTGTCGCGCGGACCTGCGCCAGCACGTGCGCCGTCGCGGCGGACATTCCGGCGTGCACGGTGCCGGTCCAGCTTCGCGATGGTGCACGCACGAGGTCAGCCACGACCGACACGATGTGCTGGGCCAGGCGTTGCAGCAGGAGGGTCTGCGACGTTTCGGGGCCGGGCGCCTCGAGATCGTGGTGCAGCAGCGGGTCCAGCGCGGTGAAGTCGATATCGGCCGCGACTGACTGGCCCAACGACGTCTGGACAGCGGCGTCGTAGCTGGCGAGGAGATCTCGCAGCGGGCCGGTCAGCACTGGCCGGCCGGTCATCTCGGCCGCTCCCGCTGGCGTCCGGTCGCGACGACGGCGGGATCGGCACGCCCAGTCACGCCGACGGCGCGATTGGGCGAGACAGCCGGTCTGTCATTGGCGACGTTGTCGTGTTCGCCGGCGATCAACGCGTGAACGGATGCGATCACCTGGTGCAGGTCCGCGGCCATCGTCGACCGGCCCAGTAGTACCGTCTCGGCCGCAGCCGCTGCCCGCTGGAGGCGCTGCAGCACCGCTCGTCCCTCTGCGGTGATGCCGAGCTGGACGATCCGCTTGTCCACGGCTTGCCGACGGGTGAGCAGGCCGCGCGCCTCCAGCCTGCTGACGATCCCGTTGAGGGTTGCCTTCGCCATACCTGCACGGCGGCCGACATCCAGGGTCTTGGCGCCCGGATCATCATCGATCAACTGCAGGACGGTGTAGTCGGACAGGCTCAGCCCGGCCGGGCCGAGCACGGTGTGTTCCAGGTGCCGGCTCGCCACTTTGCTGATCTGCCACAACGCGACCGTTACCGGCACTGTCCCGTCGTCGGATGCGACGGTCACGACGGCGTCGCGACTCGATGGCGACAACGTCTTCATCGGCGGCCGCCCGCAACCGGCCACCCAAACCGCCAGAAGCGACGGCGCGGCCGCCGGTGCTTGCCCCGCCGGGCATCGGCACCGGGAGCCTTCGGCTCAGCCGCGTTGCGACCTGGCGTGTCGTCCGCCGGTGCAGCCGGGCCGGTCGTCTTGTCGTCCATGGTTCCCCCGCGGGTCGAACGGACCTCAACCGGGACTGCGTCAGCACGCAGCCAGCCGGTTCTGCCAGGCGCGATACGCCGCAGGCGAACGACGGCGATCACCTGCTCGACCCTGCCGGGGGAATTGCAGGACGTGAACGTGCCAGCCGGTGCCAACGGGTACCACCGGGCACGCCTCCGCCGTGGCACACAGGGGGCGGCGACACACTCGTGACTGCTCAGGCGGTGACGCTCCAGGGGCGGCGGCCAACCGCAACGGGCCCAGCGTCAATCACGACGATGTCGTGATCCAGGTCAAGGCGCCGGCATGACGAGTGCTGCCGCTCCCGGCAGCGACAGCGGGCGGTCGTGACCCGCGGCCGACTCGATCACGCAACAGCCGCTGGCGGCTGACGAGGAAGAGACCGAAATCCGGGGAGATCCGGTTGAGTCGGCTGGCGAAACGTTGATGTCAAGTGGCGTCGAACGTGACGCGACCCGGCTGTGGTCCGTCGTCGGCCTTGCCGGGTCGGCGCTCGGTACGGCAACGGCCGAACGCATGCAGAACCGTGCGAGTCGGTGCGGGCGTACACCGCGCGCATCGCGGCGGCCAGCAGGGTGCGCTCATGTGGCTGGTGACGTGACCTTGGCAGGGGCGAACGCTGACACAGCCCGCTGGTCAGGCGGCAGCGACTGTGCCGCAGCGGCGGCTATGGGCGTGGCGCGGCCACCGTCCTGGGCACGAACTGCACCGCACATCGCCGGCAGTAGAAGCGCTGCAACCAGGCGTTGCGCTGCAGCGACCACTTCGGGAGCTTCGCTCGCTGATCCTTGTACAGCGCGATGCTGAGCACTACGGCTCCGCCGAGCGCGCCGATCAGCACTGCGAACAGCAACAGCAAGCCGGGAACCGGCGCCGTCGCGAGGTCGGCCGTCATCAGGAGGCCGAGCTTCAATCCGACGACGAACCGGTACTTCGCCTACGCACCAGGTTGGGTCCCGGATCCCGGCAACTTTCGGCGCTCGATGTGGTCGGCGATCGGCTTGCCCAATGGACCGGCAAGCTGGGACGAGTTGTTACGCGGCGGAACCGAGATTCGCCGGGCCAGCGGCGTCCAGCTCGGCCTGGGGATGTCCCAGGAGCTCGATTCCAACATGGTCGGGTGGTCCCTGTTGTGCTCGTACGATCGGCGTCGAGGGCTTCGCGCAGCCGGTCGGTGGCGCCTGGGCCGCTGGTCATCGTCGGTCCTCCATCATCTTCGTCAGCGCGGCTATGGCCCGGGCGGTGTGCGATTTGACTGCGCCGACCGAGATTCCCATCGCGGTGGCGATCTCGGCCTCCCGCAGACCGAGCCAGTGGCGCAAGACCAGCGCCTGTCGTTGACGGGCGGGCAGTTGACGCACCGCATCCATAAGGACCCGCTGGTCGTCGCGGACCAATGCGATGCTCTCCGCCGACGCGACGGCGATCGGGTCGGTGCCCGGGTCGATGTGTTTGCGGGCCGCCTGCAGGTGGCGAAGCCGCATCCTGGTGAGGTTGCAGACGACCGAGCGCAGATAGGCCGGTGCCGCGTCGGGGTCGCGCAGGCAGTGCCATCGGCGGTACAGCTGGTAGTACGCCTCGGCGACGATGTTCTCGGCGTCGTCCGCGCCAAGCTGTGCGGCCAGGCGGAGCAGCCGGGCGTAGTGCAGCTCGAACAGTAGGGCGAGGACCGCTTCTCGGTCCGGGTCGAACGGGTCCGTTGCAGTGGTGCCCCAATCAGGCCGAGGCCGGAGTGTGGTCTCGGCGCCGGACGGTCGCTGGCGCAGTTCGGTCATGGCTGGCTTGTTCAGGGCGTTATGGACGAGTCACGTAAGCGGGCAGCGTGAGGCGGTCGAGGCGGCAGATGGTCAATGCCCATTCATGCTCCCGAGTACGGCTCGCCGAGCCAGATAACCGCCGGCGGAGTGGATGGATGAGCTGCCCGGGGTACGAAGTGGGCCCGGCTGCTGACCGCACATCTCGGCGAGAGCGGTCGTGTCTACGGATTGTTCGCCGACCGTACGGCTGGGCTCAGCGCGGCTCCGACCTTCTTGGCAAGCAGGGCGGTTTCGAATCCCACCTGTCCGAGGTCGGCGCCGGGGTATATGAGGACGGCGACGTGGGCTCAGGGCGGCGACGCGCATTCCGGTCCCGAGGAATCGCGGCCGCCACGCGAGGAGTGTCGTGTCGGTGGGCTGTTCGTCAGTTGATCATGCGCTCACACTGGAGACAATCCGACCGCGGACCTCGCCGAAGCCGATCGTGCGGCCATGCGGTCCCGGTGCGTTCGCGGTGAGGGTCACCTCATCGCCGTCGAGGAGGAAAGTTCGCTGTGTGCCGTCGGGTAGGGTCAGCGGCTCCGTGCCGCCCCAGGACAGTTCGATGAGTGAACCCCGTTGATTGGTGGCCGAGCCGCTGACGGTACCGGAGGCGTACAGGTCGCCTGTGCGCAGTGAGGCGCCACCCGCGGTCATGTGCGCGAGCATCTGGGCGGGGGTCCAGTACATCGCGGCGTACGGTGGCCGGGAGATCAGCTGCCCGTTGAGGCGGACCTCCAGCGTGATGTCCAGAGCCCACGGCTCAACATCGCGCAGGTAGGGCAGAGGTGCTGGGTCGCGCGGCGGTGGCTGGACCCGCGCGTGCTGCAGTGCGTCGAGGGGGACGATCCAGGGGGATATGGAGGTGGCGAAGGATTTGCCCAGGAACGGGCCGAGAGGCACGTACTCCCAGGATTGGATGTCCCGGGCTGACCAGTCGTTGACTAGGCACACGCCGAATACGTGGGTGGCGAAGTCGGTCACCGGTACTGGCGCGCCGAGTTTGGACGGGGTACCGACGAGGAACCCGACCTCGGCCTCGATGTCCAGCCGCTGGGATGGGCCGAAGGCGGGTTCCGACGCGGCGAGTGCCTTGCGCTGGCCGCATGGCCGCACTACGTCGGTGCCCGAGACCACGATGGTTCCGGCCCGTCCGTGGTATCCGATGGGCAGGTGCTTCCAGTTCGGGGTCAGCGGGGCTGAGTCGGGTCGGAAGATGCGGCCGAGGTTCTCCGCGTGATGCTGGGAGGCGTAGAAGTCGACGTAGTCGGCGACGCTGACGGGCAGGTGCAGCTGCACGTTGTCTCTGCGGATGAGGTGCGGCAGTACTGCGGCTCGGTGAGCGGGCGAGACGAGCCAGTCCGTGATGCGCTGGCGTACTTCGGACCACGTCGTCGGGCCCTGTGCCATGAACCTGTTGAGGGTCTGCTCGGCGAAGATGTCGGCGACGTGCAGTCGAAGGTCGGCGGCGAGGGCGGCGATGTCGAGGACGTACGGGCCGATAGCGACGCCTATCCGCCGATCGTGGCCGTGCGGCGCGGTGGAGAAGATGCCGTAGGGCAGGTTGTGAATGCCGAAGGTGGTGTCGGCAGGAAGGTCCAGCCAGGTCACGAAGGTCGCTCCGGGGCGTTGGCAACTTGAACGGAGTCATGGGCTGTCAGCAGACCGAGTGCGGCCAGGTCCTCAAGCGGCTCGAGGATGCTGCACGTGCCGTAGGAGAGGAACCGCCGGCGTGTGGCGCGGATGTGCCCGCTATCCAGCTGCCGCGTGCGGTAGGCGATGACATCGGCCGTGCGTTCGGCGAGCACGGCGATGACGTCTGCGCGGCTGGCGCCATCGATGGCCGCATCGGTGGCCAGCAGCAGGTTGAGGAAGCCGTGGTGCTCCAGCTTGGTGCCCGCTGCCGTGTGTCGGATTGCGTGGTGTAGACCGGCGGTGCATTTGAAGGGCAGGTCGCGTGCGACGCAGCCGATGATCGCTTCGGCGAGCTGGGTCTCGGTCGGGAAGGCGGCGGCGACCGTGCCGCCGGTTCGGAGCTTGGCGGCGCAGCCGGAGCCGGCCAGATTGTCGAGCATCTTGGGTTGAGCGGGACCCCAAGGAACCTCGATGAATCCACGCGTTCCGGATGGGATGGAGCCTACGGCCTGTCGCGCAGCCGCCGCGTCCCCAACTCCGGAGACCTCGACCGCTGCCAGCCGCCCGTCTGCTACCTGTCGTATCGCCTTATCGACCGCATCGGGGCCACCGGTGACGACCACACTGACCGCGATCGAACCGTCCAGTTCGGACAGTCTGGTGTCCGGGCAGATGAACGGACCGACGAGGTCTGCGTACCAAGATGCCTGGTGTCGGTGGTGGGCCGGCGCCGCTTCGGCCATGGTTGCGTTGCCGGGCGGGAACAACGCCGCGTCGTCGAAGAGACCGCCGAACAACGTGCGTGTCATGCCGGCCCTCATCCCGACCAGGTCCACGCGTACCCGGGATCTTCGCAGGCGCGGCTGGCCTCGCCGAGTCCCAGCGGCCGGAAGGTGTCGACCATGACGGCCAGCTCGTCGAAGAACTCGACGCCGATGCTGCGCTCGTAGGCACCAGGCTGGGGGCCGTGGGAGTGCCCGCCGGGGTGCAGGGACACTGATCCCTGCCCGATACCGGAGCCTTTGCGAGCCTCGTAGTCGCCGCCGCAGTAGAACATCACCTCGTCACTGTCCACGTTGGAGTGGTAGTAGGGCACGGGGATTGACAACGGGTGGTAATCGACCTTGCGGGGTACGAAGTTGCAGACCACGAAGTTGACGCCCTCGAAGACCTGGTGTGCGGGTGGGGGTTGGTGTACCCGTCCGGTGATGGGTTCGAAGTCCGCAATGTTGAAGGTGTACGGGTACAGGCAGCCGTCCCAGCCGACGACGTCGAACGGGTGGTGCGGGTACACGAATCTGGTACCAACGATGCCATCCGGCCCGCGGTGTTTGACCAGGACCTCGATGTCGCTGCCGTCGGCAAGCAGCGGTTCGGTCGGGCCATGCAGGTCGCGTTCGCAGAAGGGGGCGTGCTCCAGCAGTTGGCCGAACCTCGACAGGTAGCGCCTGGCCGGGATGATGTGGCTGTTCGCCTCGACGCAGTATGCGTGTAGCGCGGCGCCGCCGGCCGGTACCCACCGGTGGGTGGTGGCTCTGGGCAGAATGACGTAGTCGCCCGCTCGGGCGGGGAGCGCGCCGAAGACGGTTTCCACCGTGGCTTCGCCGGATTCGATGTATACCAGCTCGTCGCCCAGCGCGTTGCGGTAGAGCGGCGAGGGCTCACCTGCGACGACGTATGAGATCCTCACATCGGCGTTGCCCAGCACCAGCCGTCGTCCGGTCACCGGGTCATGGCGTTTCCACTCCTCGCCAGGGAAGAGGTTGTGCAGTCTCAGGTGCCGCGGCCGCAGGGGGTGGTTCGTCAGCAATCGGAGGTCGGGCAACTCCCACGGGGCCGCCTCCACGATCGCGGACGGGATGTTGCGGTGGTACAGCAGCGACGAGTCGGAAGAGAAACCTTCCTCACCCATCAGCTCCTCGTAGTACAGGCCGCCGTCCGGGCGGCGGTGCTGGGTGTGCCGCTTCGGCGGGACGTCACCGAGCAACCGGTAGTGCGCCATCGTCTTCCTCCTGTTTCATCGCGTCGGCCGACGAACCCAGCGCCCGCCGCAGCGCCGACGTCACGGACTCGGGCCGAGGATCAGTGAGTACCGCGGCGATGTGGGCGTCCGGCCGGATGATCCACAGCTCGCCGGGCCGGGCGGCGAGGGCGTGCCTGAGTGCTCCGGTGCCGTCGACGTCGGTGAGGCGCAGCAGCCGTACCGACACGGGCGTGGCCCGGTGTGCCGCCGCTTGCACGGCTTCGCTACGGACGCCCTCGGCGGCAAGCAGCAGGAAGCCGTCGCGGGCGAGCCGTCGCAGCTGGGTGCGCTTGCCAGCAAGTGAGATCGGGGCGTCGGGTACCAGAATGCCAGGGCCGGCGGTGGGTACCGCGCTACGCGGTGGTCGACCGGTGAATGGCCGGGTCGGGTCTGGGGTCGTCAGTGGAGAACCGACGTACCAGAACGGCTCGGCGAGCCGCCCGGAGTCGACTTCGGCGCGAGCGGCCGGGTCGGTAGCCGCGGATTCCAACGTAGACAAACGGCGTTGGTGCTCGGCCTCGTTTCCGGGTACCAGGAAGCGCATGGTGGCGCTGGTGACCTCGAGGTTCTCGCGTGCCGCTGCGTGTCGTTCTGTGTGGTAGCTGTCAAGCAGTTCGGCGCCGGCCCAGCCGTGCAGAACAAAGGCGAGCTTCCAGGCAGCGTTCTCGGCGTCCTGTACGCCGGAATTCAGGCCGCGGGCGCCGAATGGAGAGACCAGGTGGGCGAGGTCCCCGGCAAGTAGGACGCGGCCGACGCGCATCCGGTCGACGATGCGGGAGTGGAACCGGTAGACCGAGCGCCATACCACCTCGTAGGGTCGGTCGCCGATGATGGCGCGGATTCTGGCGTCGCGGGCGCCGGCGTCCATTTCGGACTGATCATCATAGTCGGCGGGTACCTGCCAGTCGATGCGGAAGGTGTTGTCGGGGCACGGGTGGATGAGGACCTGTCGGCCGGGGTTCCAGGGCGGGTCGAAGTAGAAGCGCCGCTCGTTGGCCCAGCCGGGCAGGTCGGTGCGGATGTCGCAGATGAGGAACCGGTCGTCGAAGGAGTGCCCGTCGAAGGAGATGCCCAGCAGCCGCCGGATGTCGTCTCCGCGGGCGCCTGCGCATGCCAGCAGGTAGGCGGCGGTCAGCGTTCGCGGACCACACGTGATGGTTACGCCGTCTGGGTCCTGGGTGATGCCGGTGACTCTGTGGTCCCAGCGTACGTCGATCAGCGGCTCGGCGGCGATGTACTCGTCGAGGATCTGTTCGGTGCGGGCCTGGGAGATGTTGACGAACGGCGGGAACGTCGAACGGTCGGCGTCGGTGAAGGTGTGGTTGAACAGTTCGCGGTCGCGGTAGAAGGTGCGCGCGGTGGTCCAGGTGAGTCCTTCATCGGCGATGCGTCGACCAGCTCCCACCGCCTCCCAGACGTCGAGGACGTCGCGTTGCTGGACGATCGCCTTGGAGCCGACGGGGTCGCGGTGTGGCCGTTGGTCGAGCAGGACCACGGGTACCCCCCAGCGGGCCAGCAGCAGTGCCGCGGTCTGCCCGACCGGGCCGTTGCCCAGCACCGCGACCGTGGCGTTCATCGTGGTGTCGATCGTGGTCATCGGCTCAGCCCTGCACCTGGTTCCAGATCTTGCGGTCGCGTTCGGTGGTCCAGATGTGCGGGAACACGACGCCGGAGAGTTCGTCCCAGACCCGGGACACGTTGAACGGCAGGCAATGTTCGAAGATCGGCCATCCGCCGTAGCGGTCGACGAGGGCCGCGTGCGTCATCCGGAACGCCTCGTTGAGCGTGCCGCCGCGCTGGCGCACGGCGCCGACCTCGCGGAGCATCACCTCAAGGAAGTGGCGGGTCTGGTTGATCGCGGCGTTTACCGCGACGGATCCGTGCGCGACCGCGCCCCGGCCGCCGATGAGCGTCTCGGCGCCAAGCTTGCCAACCTGGTCGAGGGTGCTGGTGGACCAGTCCTTGTGGAACGCGTCGCCGGTGTAGAGGGCGGCCTGTGCCTCGACGAGGTCGCCGGCGAAGAGGATCTTCTTATCGGGTAGCCAGGCGACGATGTCGCCCTCGGTGTGGCCGCGGCCGCAGTACTGCAGCACCAGGTCGCCGCGGCCGCCGCCCAGGTCGATGGTGCACCGGTCGGAGAACGTGACGGTCGGCCAGGTTAGGCCGGGGATCGAGTCGGGTTCCTTGAATAGCCGGGGCATACGGCCGAACTCGGACTCCCAGTCCTGCTGTCCCCGCTCGGCGATCAGGGTGCGGGTGTTGTCGTTCGAGATGATCACCTCGGCGTTGAAGGCGCTCGCACCGAGCACGCGGACCGCGTGGTAGTGCGACAGCACCAGGTATCGGACCGGCTTGTCGGTGTACTCGCGTAGCTTGGCCAGCCACGCGCCGGCGGCCACCGGGGTGGCCATGGCGTCAAAGCAGACCAGGAAGTCCTCGCCCTCGATGGCCCCGACGTTCGGGTCGCCCTCGGCGGTCAGCGCGTAGACCCCGTCGGCGAGAACCTCCAGGGTCTGTTGCTTCTCGCCGAGGTCGGCCGACGAGGCGAACGCCCGCTGCGTCGTCATGACACACCTCCAAATTAGTCAAACCTTGTACTAGTTGGCGGGCATGCTACAGCCTGGCCCCGTGGGTTGGGAAGCCCTCCAGCCGGGTCGTAGCCTTGTCGGCATGACCGCCGAGCCCGCGCCACGAGACCTGGATTTCCTGTCGTTCGTCGACTTCGCGGTCACGCAGAGCAGCCAGCAACTGCCCGGAATCGACCCGGCGGCGATGCGCATTGTGCTGACCCTGCACCGCGTCACCAGCGCGCTGGTCTACGACCTGGAGTCCTCCGTACACCGCCCGCGCGGCTTCAGCTGGCCCGGCTTCCGGGTGCTCTTCGTGCTCTGGCTCGCCGCGCCGGCCGAGGCCAAACAGGTCGCCAAGCTGTCGGGAATGAGTCGGGCTGCCGTCTCCGCCCTGGTCAACACCCTGGAACGGGACGGCCTGGTATCCCGCCGCCAAGCCGATCACGACGGCCGCGCGGTCCAGCTCAGCCTGACCGAAGCCGGCCAGGCGGCGATCATCGACGCGTTCCAGGCGCACAACGAACGGGAACAGGCCTGGGCGGGCCTCCTCACCGACGCCGAACGCGCCACCCTGGTCGACCTGCTGGAGAAGCTCATGCACGGGGCCGCCACCATCGCCGCCAAGCGTCGGCGATGAGCCCCGGCCGCGCCGTACGCTGACCTCGGCGTGCACTAGTTCGCGCACAGCCGCCTCGGTGTGCGCGGACAGCCACCTCGATGTGCGCACACAGACCACAGCCGCCGACTCGCTACGCCTAGCGTCCCCACTCACAGGGACGCGATGACTCCGGGTCGGCGCGCGGCGATAGACGCGTCGAGCCGGAGCCGCACGACGACGGCGAGGTTCCCCCATGCGTCGACCAGAAGGACACCAGCCGAGCTACCCGGCGTTTACCGTCCGGTTCCCGGATGCGGCTGATTCGATCGTATTTGCTCAGATTGGAGTACAAGGTGCGAGCGGCGTCGACATCGCCGCCGCCGAGATTGACATGTTGCTGTCCAGCGCGCACGGGCCACGCCACGTCGACCGGGTACGGCCCGTGGCGCTGCCCGGGCGTGAGGCTCGTATCGCGCTGGCGTACTGGGACAGCGAGGCACGATTTCGGGACTGGTGCGACTCGGCACCGGTACGCGACTGGTGGCATACCCTCCCCAGTGACGGCCCGCTGGGTTACTGGCGAGAGACCGCCGTCATCCCGGTGCGCCGTTTCGAGAGCCTGCACTCGGGGGAGTGGCACGACAACGGCGTCTCCCATTTCACCCCCATCGAGGTCGTCGAATTCCACGACTACTGGGGCGGCATGCGCGACCGCATCCGGGATTCGCATGACCATCCGCTGGATCCTGAGGCGCCGCAGTTCACGCCTCGGGGCCTCACGAGCCTGGGCCGGCGGGTGCGGTTCAGCAACCCCGACAACCTGTGCCTGATCCGCACCGCGCAGGACTGGTCGCGCTGCCGCGACGAGGAGCGAGAGACCTACACCCGGCTGGTGGCCCCGACGCTGCACGTAGGCGCGCAATACATCGCCACCCATCCGGACAGCGGATGTGTGGCGGCACAGCTCGTCGAAGAGGTCGACGACACGTGGTCGCGGGCGTACGAGAAGACCTCCGTGATCGCCTGGTGGGTCTCGCTGGGCCACCTGGAGGAGTGGACCGTGAACCACCCCACCCACCAGGCGATCTATTCCGCCTTCCACCAGATGCTGCAGCGGCACAACTTCCAGCTCGACCTGCGGTTGTGGCACGAGGTGTGCGTCCTGCCCGCCGGGGCTGCCGAATTCGAATACGTCAATTGTCCCGAGGACACCGGACTGCTCGCCAGTCTGCTGCTGACAACTACTTCTGAAGGTGTACTCAATGCCTGAACTCCCTGCGGTTCGCGTCGCGGCCGTCCAAGCCGAGCCGGTATGGCTCGACCTGGACGGGTCCGTCGACAAGACCGTTGCCCTGATTGAACAGGCCGCGGCGGGCGGCGCACGCCTGGTTGCCTTCCCCGAACTGTTCATCCCCGGCTACCCCTGGTGGGCGTGGCTCGACGCACCCGCCTGGGGCATGCAGTTCGTCGCCAAGTACCACGAGAACTCTCTCGTTGTCGGCTCGGCCCACGCTAAGCGCATCCAGCAGGCGGCAGCCGACAACCGCATCCACGTCATCGCCGGAGTCAGCGAGCGCGACGCGGGAAGCCTCTACATTGGACAGATGCTCATCGACGACGCCGGTGAGCTGCTGGCCGCGCGTCGCAAGCTGAAGCCCACACACGTGGAGCGCACGATCTTCGGCGAGGGCGACGGCAGCGACATCGCCGTCCACGACACCAATATCGGCCGACTTGGCGGGCTGTGCTGCTGGGAGCACGTGCAGCCGCTGTCGAAGTACGCGATGTACAGCCAGAACGAGCAGATCCACGTCGCGGCGTGGCCCGGGTTCCACCTGTACCGCAACATGGCCTATGCGCTGGGTCCCGAGGCCAACCTGGCGGCGAGTCAGGTGTACGCCCTGGAGGGCGGATGCTTCGTCCTGGCCGCCAGCTCCATGATCAGCGAGGCCGGCATCAAGCTGTTCTGCGACAAGCCCGACCACGAGGCCCTGCTGGGAAGCGGCGGCGGCTTCGCCCGCATCTTCGGACCCGACGGCCGACCGCTGGCCGAACCGCTCCCCGAAGACCAGGAGGGCATCCTCTACGCCGACCTCGACATGGGCGACATCTCCCGGGCGAAGTCGGCTGCCGACCCGTCCGGCCACTACGCACGTCCCGACGTGCTGCGCTTGGTCTTCAACCGCAGGCCGGCGCCGCGTGTCTTCGAACCGGGCAGCCATGCGGTCACCCGGACCGCCTCGGGAGACGGCACCAGCCTATTCATGCTCATGCCGGACCTTAAGGCGGACATGGAGGTGGCGGAATGATGCGCACGAATCGCACCGGCGTGCTCGCCGCCGCCTTCCTCGCCGCGGTCCCGCTGCTGCTCTCTGCCGCAGCGTGCGAGCGGCGCGACACCCCGGGCGCGACGCCGTCCTCGACGGCGGCGGTGTGCCCGGAAGGGCTGTCACCGAACGTGGCGACCGGTGCTCCGATTGAGATCGGCAACCTCAGCTCGCTCACCGGCCCCGGCACGTTCCCCGAGGCGTCGAAGGCGGCAAAGGCGGTGTTCGACCGGCTGAACTTCTGCGGCGGAGTCGGCGGCCGGCCGGTGCACTTCACCGTCGAAGACGACCAAGGCGACCCGGCCATCGCCGCGCAAGCGGCCCGGCGTCTGGTCGAGCAGCAGAAGGTCGTGGCTATGGTGGGCAGCGCGAGCCTGCTCGACTGCGCAGTCAACGCCACCTACTACACCGAGCGCGGCATCGACGCCGTCCAGGGTACGGGCGTGGATCCGGTGTGCTTCAACTCGCCGAACATCTCCCCGGTCAACACCGGACCGTTCACCGGTGTGACCGTCGCGCTGTACTACGCCAGCAACGTGCTGAAGAAGCAGAAGGTGTGCCGGGTCCGACTCTTCGACATCCCAGGCTTCGCCCCTGCATTCGACGCGGCCGCCGCCCGCTGGGAAACGATCACCGGAACCAGGCTCACCTACTCCGGTGCCATCGGTAAGGTCACCGACGACCCGACGCCGTTGCTGCTGCGCGCCAAGCAAGTCGGCTGCCAGGCGGTGGTCGTCGATGGCATCGAGTCGCACGCGATCGCCGTGGGCAAAGCGATCAGGGCCAACGGTCTGAACGACATCACCTGGATCGGCCTGACGTCCTACTACACCGACAACGTCGGCAAGCAGCTCGGACCTACCGGTAACGGACTGCTAGCGAACTCGGAGTTCGAGCCGTACAACGCCGACTCCCCGGCGCTGTCCGACGTGCGCGGCCTGATGCAGAAGAACGGCATTGCCATGACGTCATTCGCCGAGGGTGGCTACCTCGCCGCCACGATCTTCCAGAGTGTGTTGCTGAGTATCAAAGGCGACGTCACCCGGGAGAGCGTCAGCGCGGCGCTGGCCAAGCTCGACAAGTACGACACCCCACTGATCGGATCGCCGTACTCCTTCGGCACCGGCAAGACCCACGCGCCCAACCAGTCGAGCAAGTTCGTCGTGCTCAAGGACGGCGCGTGGACCGTCGCGCAAAACGATTGGGTCACCCTACCCAGCTAGCAATCTGGCTACCTGAAATACCTAGGAGCGGCAAGTGCTTCAACTCATCGTGGCGGGGCTCGCCCCGGGCACGGCGTACGCGATCATCGGCTGCTGCGTCGTGCTGTCGTTCAACACCACCGGGGTGCTCAACCTCTCGCAGGCGGTCTTCGGCGCCTTCGGCGCCTATACGGCCGCGGTCTGCTACGACTACGGGCTGACTGCCGCTTCCGCGGCGGGCCTGGGGCTGCTGGTCGGCTCTGGGCTCGCCGTGCTCGTCGGGCTGCTGGTGACATGGTTATTCCTGGAGCGCAGCCTCGCCGTGCGGGCAACGGCGATGATCGCGGTGACCGTGGGCCTGCTCACGTTGGGGCTGCGCCTCTTCGGCGACATTCCCCGCTCGGTGGCGCCGGTCGTACCAGCCGACACGGTCACCGTCGGCGACATCTCCATCGGGTACGGCACGATTGCGGTCTTTGCGGTAGGTGTGGCCCTCGTCGTCACGGCGATGCTGGTCCTGAACCGCACCCGGCTTGGCGCCATGCTTCGCGCCGTCTCCTCGCGTCCGACGACAGCGGAGTTGCTCGGGGTACCGGTCCGGGCGCTCTCCGTCGGCATGTGGGGAGTTACCGGGGCGTTGGCGACTCTCGCCATGCTGCTCATCGCACCGGCCCGCTCGCAGGACTTCCGCACGCTCGGCATGCTCATCCTGCCCGCGTTGGCGGCAGCACTGGTGGGCGCATTTCGCAGCCTCCCCGCCACCCTTGTCGGAGGGTTGGCGCTGGGCGTCATTGAGTCGGTCTCGGTGCAGTGGTCGACGATCTCGGAGTACAAGGCCGTGCTGCCGTTCTGCTTCGTGATCGTTGCCCTGCTGTGGTCACAGCGGAAACAGGTGTGGGATGAAGCGCGCTGATGTTCGTGTGGTTACGCCCGTCCTGCTGGGACTCGTGGCGGTGTCGGCGATCGGGCTGGCAGCGCCCGACTACTGGGTCTTCCTTTCGACCAGCGCGGCAATCAATGCGCTGATCGCGCTGAGCGTCGGTGTGGTGTACGGCCGCGCCGGCATGGTCGCCCTGTGTCCCATGGCATTCGCCGGCATCGGCGCGTGGACAACGGGCTGGCTGAATCTTCACATGGAACTGCCATTTCTGCTCGAAATGCTGCTCGGGGCGCTGGCCGCGGTGCCGGTCGGCGTCGCAATCGGTCTGCCGGCCCTACGGCTACGAGGGATCAACCTTGCCGTCGCTACCCTCGCCTTCGGTGGCGCCGTCGCCGTGGTGGTCTTCGACAGGGGGTTTCCAGGCGCAAACGACCAACGGCCCGTGGTACGCCCCGACGTCGCGCACTCCACGACCGGGTATTTCTTCTTGAGCGTCTCGGTACTCGCCGTCGCGGGACTTCTGCTGGCCCGTGCCAATCGTGGCCGAGTCGGGGCAGGTTGGATGGTCGTGCGCGACAGCGAGCGAGCGACCGCCGCCCTCGGGCACAGCGTGGTCACCACCAAGCTGCTCGCATTCGCTGTCAGCGCGTTTCTTGCCGGCCTGGGCGGAGCGTTGCTCTCCGGGCAGCTCGGCATTCTGAGCGGGGTGAGTTTCCTTCCCTATGCATCGATGGTGGTCTTCACCGCTGCGGTGGCCTTCGGAGCCGTCCATCTGGAGGGTGCCGTCCTGGCTGGGGTGGCGGCCGTAATCCTGCCAGAGATCCTTCGCCAGCTGGCACTGCCCCAGGACATCGCTGCCGGCCTGTTTGCGGTAGCGGCGATACAGGCTCTCGCGGGCGGGGAGGGTGGAATTGCCGGCGGACTCCGCGCGAAGTTCAGCCGCAACACCACCACGGCCCTGGTGACGGCCGTACCGACGCGAGATGCCGGGGCGCCGACACCAGCGCCGCAGCGCGCCAGACAGGCGACGTCCGAGCTTCGGGTCCGTGGTGTCGGGGTCACCTACGGCACGGTGCGGGCCCTCGATGGCGTCGATCTCCTCGTGCGAGCCGGCACCGTGCATGGTTTGATCGGGCCCAACGGAGCCGGCAAATCCACCTTGATCGACGTGATATCTGGCTTTGTCGTATCCACCAACGGAGAGATCCATCTCGAAGGGAAGCCAGTCACTGGCCTGTCAGCGCACAAGCGGGCTCGGCGCGGCATCCGGCGTTCCTTCCAGCAGGGACGAGTCAGCCCATCGCTCACCATCTTCCAGTACCTCGCGCTGTCCAGCCGTGGCACGGTCGACCATCGGCTGATCGGTGAGCTGCTCGACGCCTTCGGATGTCCGCCCCAGTCCACCACGATCGGGACGCTCGATGTCGGCACACGCCGGCTGGTCGAGGTAGCCGCGACACTTGTGAGCAGACCGCGGGTGGCGCTCCTCGACGAACCGGCGGCAGGGCTCGCGGCGGAGGAGTCGGCTCGTCTCGGCAGCGTTATCGCCGAGCTGCCCGAGCGCTTTGGCTGCTCGGTGCTGCTCGTCGAGCACGACATCGAGATGGTCTCGGCGTGCTGTGACGAGATAACCGCGCTCGACTTCGGGCGCGTCATCGCTTCCGGATCCCCGCAAGCGGTGTTGCGCGATCCGGCCGTGATGCGCGCGTACCTGAGCGGTGCGGCAGATGCCGCGGAAATGGTGATCTGAGAATGCTGGAGATTCGTGGGCTGACCGTGAGCAGGGGAGCCGGGGACATCCTGCGAAACGTGGACCTGCAAGCCCACCCCGGTAAGCTGACTGTCCTATTGGGGCCTAACGGCGCCGGTAAGACGACGCTGCTCGATGCCGTATCCGGCCTTGTGCGCCACCGGGCCGGGAATCTGCTCGTTAACGGCACCGAGCTGAGTAGGGTGGCCCGGGTGGGTCGCGCCCGTATGGGCATTCGCCACGTCGAGCAGGGCCGTAGCGTTTTTCCCGAGCTCACGGTGCGAGAAAATCTCGCCGTGGCGGCGCCGGAACGCAGCCATCGCCAGGTGGTGGAGCTCTTTCCCGAACTGGCGGCGCGCATGGACGTCCACGCCGGCCTTCTCTCCGGGGGCGAGCAACAGATGCTGGTCATCGCGCGAGCATTGCTGCGTACGAGGTCGGGGCGCCGGCGCACGGAAGAGCCGGGGGTGCTCCTCATCGACGAGATGAGCATGGGCCTCGCGCCGGTCATCGTGGCCAGACTACTGCGGACGGTGCGGGCCCTTACCCAGCTCGGAATGACGCTTCTGCTCGTCGAACAGTTCGCTCACCTGGTGCTGCCGATCGCAGACGCGGCGTATGTACTCGACCGCGGCAGTGTCACTTTCGCGGGTACGCCCGGGCAGTTGCAGGCCAACCCCGGACTGCTCCACGCGGCGTACCTCGGCGGGTCGGAGACCCCACCGCCCGCAACGGGGGGACCTGGCAGAGACGCCCGGTGATTCTGTCTGCCGTTGCTGTGGCGAGGTTGACGCGATGCCAGGCCAGGTGTCAATCGTCGGATTCGTGGAGGAGGCCGTCAAGCGGCTTCGGGTCTCTTGGCCTTGGCAATCATCGCTCGTAGTAGACGAGTGACGCCGTCGCAGGCGGACGTGTCTGCGTGTGGTGTGCGAGAAGCCCACGATCCAGGTAGAGCGATTTGGTTCTCCGGGGTAGACGTGGGTGGTTGCTGGGCGACGATTTAGGTCTATGCGGGATGGAAGCTCGTGTGGGCACAGCAGGGGTTGGGCGGACTTCAGGTCAACCACGACCACCGAAGTTGGGACACCTGCCGTGCGAGCTACCATCGCCCGGCGTGGTCGGCCTTGGCGAGGCCGACCACGCCGGGCCCTACTCGATCCGGCCCGCCGTGTCGGTGTACTCCCGCTACACCCGACTGTATGTACTCCCTCGTCAGGTCACCGGTCTTGTCCACGACCAGCAACCCGTCCGGCTCGCCGAAACGTTCCACCAGCGTGGCACCGCCGCGTCCCAAACCGCGGTGCGCAGTAACCGCTGCATCGGATCCGCCTGCTCAGCCAGAACCCAGCAGGTCTTCGACTCGACCTCCGACAAGCAGCTGGACACGATCGCTGCCGCCGTCCGCCGCGGTTCCACCCGCGCGAACCGGCCCAGCATCTCGTCCAGTGCCGCCTGCCAGCCGGCAGGGCCTGTCCTGCCGCCACCGCACGATCTTCAGTTGACTCCGCAGGCCATTGATGATCACGCGGTTGCTGTCGACGACGCGGCAAAACTTCGGCCGCCGTTGACAGTCGCCGCCCTGACGCAGTCCCGATCAGCTCGGGCCAGCGTGGGCTGCCGATCGTGACGGCCGGACATGATGACCATGGGCCGACCCGACTTCATAGCATCGCTGCCACGCGAACGCCGGCGTGGTCACATCACCCCGCTCCTCATCGGAATTCGCCATTCTTGCGCGAGCCAAGTCGGAGTTCATGCCAGTCACTTCGAGCCGTATCGGGCAGATCGTGTCGGCCCCGCGATTACTAACTTCAGTGTGCGCGTCGAAGCCTTCGGCGTTCTCCTCCACCTGCAGCAGGAGGCCCACGACGCCAGGCTGACCGCAAGATGGACCTCACGCGAGGCCTTGCTGCGCCACGTCGAGCCGGACGCAGCCGTGATACTCGCTCCAGCTCTACGCAACGGCCATCACCAGGATCAGCCGGACTCCTACCGATGCCACATCTGGTTCGTCCAACACTCGAACCGATCGGCACGTGCCGTCTCACTTTTCGATGTAACAGCGGCGCCTCTGGCAGCCCTGCCAGAGGCAGCCAGCCCCGATCAGCCACGAAGACTCGTCCGCGTGGTCCTGGACGGGATGCCGCTCGAAGCCAGTTGGTTGCGGCCCAGGCACCCGATCACGGAGTGCGACTGACCTGGTAGGCCTCCGTGGGACGCATCTGCGAGCGGGTCCTCGTCGACAACCTCGACCCGCCTCGACAGTCTGGTGCACATCGGCGTGCACGAGGTGTCCTGGAAGAGACGTCACCACGACCTGATCCTGATCACCGATCACGTCGGCGCCAGGATCAGCTCAGCGCGTTCGTCCCCACTCAGGAACCTGACATGCGTGACGCGTCGTCGACGTCCGCGCTGTTACGGTACGCGCGTGGACTAAGCCCGAACCGTGTCCGGAAGACCCGGATGAAATGCGATGGATCTTTGAAGCCAAGACGCGTCGCCATCTCCCCGACGGTCAAATGGGCCAGACGAGGGTCCCGCAGGTCCTGGTAGGCCTTGTCCAGCCGCCTGTCCATGACGTAACGCGACGCCGAGACGCCGTCGCGATGGAACAACGCATGTAGGTACCGCGGAGAGATATGGACTGCACGGGCGATCGTCTCCGGAGACAGATCCGCATCGCAGATGTTCTCCTCGACGAATTGCCGGATGCGAGCAAGGTGAACCTGGTGGAGGGGCGCCTCGGTGCCTAGACAGGTCACGTTGGCAAGCGATGCGGCCACCAGTTCTACGGCCGCAGCCGCTAGGTGCTGCTGCGACGCCGCGTTCGAAGGTTTGCCCGTGTCCAGCAAACCCTCGAGCAGCGGTCGGACCAGTGTGGCCGTGCCGCGGTTGCCGTCCACCACGGTGGCCGTTGCCGACGAGGCCTTGGGCAGGACCGCACGTAGCAGTCCCTGCGGCATCTGTAGAACCAACATGCCGAACGGCTCTTCGAAGCGAAGACTGTATGGCCGATTCGTCTCGTAAAGCGCAAAATCGCCGGGTTTCAGCAAAGCGTTGCGGTCATCTTGAACGAGCTGGCAGGTGCCATCGAGCATGAGACTCACCAGAAAATAGTGTCCGTTCGCACGAGAGATCTCGGCGGGTGTGCGAATGGCCAGGTGAGGTGCGGCCGTGACCCGGGTCAGTTGGACCGAGCCGGTCGCGAAGCCGGATATCTGCCCGCCGAAGCGCCCGGCGCGGGCGAGTGGAAGTGCTCCCAGCTGTACATATAACCGACATATCATGTCGTGCCAGAAGTCGAACCTGTCACGTGTGTCGACCCCGTCGGTGGACAAGGCAACTGCACCCTGCGGCCACGTTGCGGCGGGGATGCGGGCGATTCCTGTATCCACAACCCTCTCCGTGAGATCGCTCGGCCCCCGCGGCCAACTCCTTCGGCCCCGTGCCCGCATTGTTGCCGACCCGTGCCACGCGCACAAGTCGCGGATAGTCGCCGGGTTCGCATCGAAAAACCGCTGCTCAGTGACGCGATCGCCGCGAGCCGGACACGGCGCAGGCACGATGGTGCTGTCTGTCGTTGTGCGCTCACAGGCTACTTCGTATGCTCGCTAGGACCACATTTGCCTCAGCTCTGGGCCTACCGTTCCGCAGCGAAGATCTATTGCGGTGACGAGTCGGGTGCGCAGGCGGCAACGGCACAATGCGTACCGCACCCGAGTTCGTCGCTTCTAGTCGGATTTGTCGCTCCGCGGTGGCCGCAGCGAAGGCGGGTGTGGGATGAAGCATGCTGATCACCGCAAGGGCTACATCCGGACGATTACGGCTGTCTCGATCGTCGGGGCGCTTGGCCTGCTGCTGTCGAATTACTGGTTGTTCCTGGCCACCAGCGCGGCGATCGCCGCTCTCATCTCGCTCAGCGTGGGTGTCGTCTACGGTCGCGCTGGCATGGTCGCGCTGTGCCCAATGGCCTTCGCTGGTATCGGCGGGTGGACCACCGGCTGGCTCAACCTTCACACAAATCTGCCGTTCCTCGCCGACGTGGTCATCGGCGCCTTGGCGGCGGTGCCGGTCGGCATCGCGATGGGTCTGCCCGCCCTGCGGCTGCGCGGTCTCAATCTTGCGGCGGCGACGTTGGCCTTCGGGGGTGCTTTCGCGGTCGTCGCGTTCGACCGTGGCTTTCCCGGCGCCGCCGAGCATAAGCCTGTTGAACGTCCCATCTTCGCTTCGTCGGAGACGCTGTACTTCTTCCTCGCCGTGCTCATGTTGGTGGTGGTGTCAGGACTGCTGAACCGCGCTGCTCGCACCGCCATCGGGGCAAGCTGGATGGCCGTACGTGACAGCGAACGGGCGACTGCCGCCCTGGGACACAGCGTCGTGGCCACGAAGCTGCTCGCGTTTGCCGTGAGTGCTTTCATCGCCGGCGTGGGCGGCGCGCTGCTCGCCGGTCAACTCGGCATCCTCAGCGGCAACGCCTTCCAGCCATTTACCTCGATGGTGATCTTCACAGCGGCGGTCGCCTTCGGTGCGGCACATCTGGAAGGCGCCATTCTGGCGGGAGCAGCGACCGTGTTCGTGCCCGAGATTCTGCGCCTGATCGAGCTACCCCAGGACATCGCACCTGCGCTATTTGCCGTCGCGGCCCTGCAAGCGTTAGCCGGCGGGGAAGCCGGCCTGGCGGGAGCCTTGCGGGCCAAATGGAGACCGGCACCCATGGCCGCGGCGCATCCGGACCGGACTTATCCGGTGCCCAGCCCAGCCTTATTGGCGGCCGTGACGCGACCGCGACGCGTCACCGACAACAGCCTGAGGACTCCTCCCCTGGAGGTTCGAGACATCACTGTGGCGTACGGCCGAGTCGTAGCCCTTGACGGGGTTAACCTCAGGGTCCAATCCGCAACCGTGCATGGCCTCATCGGACCGAACGGCGCCGGCAAGTCCACCCTCATTGATGTCATCTCTGGTTTCGTCTCGCCCACCCGCGGACAGATCTACCTTGACGGCCGCGTCCTGTTCGACGTGCCTCCGCTGAGCAAGGACCTGCCGCCGCACCGGCGGGCGCGCAAGGGAATACGGCGCTCGTTTCAGCAGGGACGGGTAAGCCCGTCGCTCACCATTGACCAATATCTCCGCCTGTCCGGCGCTCGCGGCAGCAGCGACGACCGACGTCTCTCCGATGAGATCCTGGCCGCACTCGGTTGCCCGGCCGCCTCGACGCCCATCGGTACCCTCGACGTGGGCACACGCCGCCTGGTCGGGGTAGCCACCACCCTGGCGAGCCGCCCTAGCATTGTGATGCTCGACGAACCCGCCGCCGGCCTGGCCACCGAGGAATCTGCCCGGCTGGCCAACGTGATACGCGAGTTGCCCGAAAGATTCGGCTGTGCGGTCCTGCTTGTCGAACACGACGTAAAGATGATCGCCGTCTGCTGCGACGAGGTCACCGCCCTTGACTTCGGCAGGGTCATCGCCCACGGCACACCGCGAAGCGTGTTGCGCAACCCGAAGGTGCTGCGCGCCTACCTAGGCGGCGTCGACCAGCCGTCCCGCCGCCCGGCCGCGGAGGTCAACTGACGATGTCGCACCTGCTCGATATCCACAACCTCGCCGTCAACAGGGGAGCGGGAGACGTAGTTCGTGACGTCAACCTCACCGTGCGGGCCGGTGAACTTGCCCTGCTCCTAGTACTGCAACGGCGGGTCGTGTCTTACGGCGGTTCGAGTCGTTTGCGGTAGTGAGCGGCTCGGGCCTGCGCTTGTCGGCGTCTACGCCACTGCGACCAGTGCAGGATGTGACTGGTGTGGTGCTGGAC
>NZ_BAAAQD010000034.1:0-108030 GCF_039531485.1 Dactylosporangium maewongense
ACCAGTGCGAGAACCCCAGGAAGTACTCCCGAAAATCTTCGTCCCAGCCCTCGACCTGCTCAACCGTCACCACACCCGGCAAACGACCCAGAACCAGACGAGGTAGCGACCCGCCGTTGCAGTACTAACCGCGGGTGAGGCGCTGCACCACCCCCGTGCCGTCGTAGACGTTGGCGCCCAGGTAGCCGCTGCTGTAGGCGGTGTCGGTGGCGTCGATGACCGGCGTGGTGCCGCCGCCCAGGTACAGCTTGATGCTCGCGCCCGAGGCGACGACCTTCAGGTGGTAGGTGCGGCCCGGGACGATCGCCGTCGGGTAGGTGGCGATGTCGCGGCCGGGTCGCCACAGCTTCACCACCCCGGACGCGTCGATGTTCGCGGTGTAGTGCTGGGTGGCGTCGGCGTTGGCCCGGAAGGTGAGGGCGGCGGCGGTGCCGTTGACGATCGTCAGATCGCCCTCGTAGGTGAAGTCGGCGGCGACGGTCCGGCTCAGGTAGAACGTGTCGCCGGCGCTGGTGCCGCGGGCGCCGGCCCGGGCGGTGGTCGTCGTCCAGGTGCCGCCGACGGGCTGCCACGGGCCGGCGAGGTTCGTCGCGAACCCGGGCCCGTTCAGCGTCAGGTTCTGCACGGTGGCGGTGCCGTTGAAGACGTTGGCGCCCAGGTAGCCGCTGCTGTAGGCGGTGTCGGTGGCGTCGATGACCGGGGTCGTGCCGTGGTCGAGGTACACCTTGATGCTCGCGCCGGCGGCGACGACCTTCAGGTGGTAGGTCCGGCCCGGGACGACCGCCGCGGGCGCGGTGGCGATGACCCGGCCGGGCCGCCACAGCTTCACCACCCCGGACGCGTCGACGTTGGCGGTGTAGTGCTGGGTGGCGTCGGCGTTGGCCCGGAAGGTGAGGGCGGCGGCGGTGCCGGAGGCGATCGTGACGTCGCCCTCGTAGGTGAGGTCGGCGGCGGTCGTGTTGCTCAGGTAGAACGCGTCACCGCTCGCGGTGCCGCGCTTGCCGGTCGCGGCGTCGCCCCAGGACCCGCCCGCGGCGCGCCACGGACCGGCGAGGTTCGACTCCAATGTGGACTGACCCTGCCCCCACGCGGAGCCCAGCCGGTGGAGCTCGGCGGAGACCAGCCGCACGGAGCCGCCGGTGGCGAACAGCCGGATGCCCTGGCTGCCCGCCGCGGAGTTGAAGTTCACGTTGTCGGTGAAGGAGAGCCGGCCGTCGTTGCCGAACACCTCCAGCTGGCCGCGGTCCACGAGCAGCCGCACCTTGACCCGCCCGTTCAGGGGTGCCAGCGGCGCCCCGTACAGCGTCTGCGCGGTCCGGTCGTAGACCACGGCCCGGTCGTGGCCGCCGTCCGCGCGGCGGTGCAGCTGGAACCCGAACTGGGTGGCGGTGGCGGTGCCGACGTCGAACTCGGCGAGGATCTCGTAGGTGTCGGCGGTGATGCCGGCGAACGGGTCCGTGGCCGGGTCGGTGGTGATCGTGCGGTTCGACCAGGTCGTGGTGCCCTGGCGCAGGGAGGCGATCTCGGCGACGGGGAACCGGGTGACGCGCGGCCCGGCGGGCGTGCTGATGAGCCCCAGCTGGACGGGGAACGACGCGTTGCCGGTCCAGGTGCCGCCGCGGTTGCCGGGCTGCCAGGCCATCTGCACGGTCCGGCCGTCGGGCATGTTGCTGAACGTGAGGCCCGCGTAGAACGTGCCGTCGAAGCTGTTGCGGCCCTGGTCCATGCGCTGCGGCGCGGTCCAGTCGGGGGTGAACACGGCGCCGTCGAACGTGCCGGTGACGTACTCACCGGAGGCGTCGGTCATCACCCAGCGGACGTTCGCCGCGTTCCCGTCGACGGGCAGCGGGAAGAAGTCGGGGCACTCGAAGAGCCAGCCCGCGGCGTACCGGCTGCGATAGGTCCAGTCGAGGAGGTTTGCCGACGTGTAGACGTTGACGCCGTTGCCGCCGCCGTCGGACCAGACGACCATGACCCACCGGCCGCGGGCGGCGTCCCACAGCACCTTCGGATCGCGGCTGGTGCCGGTCGGGGTCACGACCTTCCGGCCGCGGTCGTAGCTCTGGAAGGTGCGGGCGCCGTCGGTGCTGTAGGCGATCGAGACGCCGTTGGTGCCGGTGAACACGACGATCGGGGCGTCGGCGCCGGTCTTCAGCCCCGAGGCGTTGGTGGTGTCGACGACGCCGGCGCCGGAGAACAGATCGCCGGGGTGCGCGCCCGGCTCGAGGGCGACCGGCTTCTGCGTCCAGTGCACGAGATCGGGGCTGGTCGCGTGTCCCCAGTGCATGGTGTCCCAGCCGAGGCCGTGCGGGTTGTGCTGGTAGAAGAGGTGGTACTGGCCGTTGTAGTACAGCGGGGCGTTGACGTCGTTCATCCAGCCGCTGCGCGAGCTGAAGTGGAACTGGCCGCGGAACGGCTCGTCGTAGGCGGCGGTGGCCGGGTACGGGAACTCCGGGTAGTCGCTGGACGGGCTCGCGGCGGCCGGAGCGGCGGCGGACAGGGCGCCGGCGACGAGGGCGGCGACGAGCAGGAACCGAACGGTACGCATGGCGGTGGTCCCTTCGGCGGGGTGACCGGTAGGGTTGAGGAAACGTTTCCTGGCGAGTGTTCGACAGTGTGCGCTTCATAGAGAAAGATGTCCATACATGAGTGACCGTGGGCGGGCCACGATGAAGGACGTCGCGGCGCTCGCGGGCGTCGGGCTGGCGACGGTCTCCCGGGTCATCAACGGCGTGCCGGTCGACCCGCACCTCACCGGCCGGGTCCTGGACGCCGCGCGGCAGCTCGGCTACCGCAAGGACACCGCCGCCACCAGCCTGCGCCGCGCCGACCGGCGCACCAACACGATCGGGCTCGTGCTGCAGGACGTGGCCAACCCGTTCTCCTCCGCGCTGCACCGGGCCGTCGAGGACGTCGGCGTGCAGCGCGGGCTGCTGGTCCTCGCCGGCAGCAGCGACGAGGAGCCCGACCGGGAGCGGGAGCTGCTCGGGGTGCTGCGCACCAGGCGCGTCGACGGGCTCATCGTGGTGCCGACCGGCGCGCCCGACGGGGAGCTGGCGGCGGCGCACCGCGACGGGACGCCGATCGTCTGCGTCGACCGCGCCTCGCCGGTGCCCGGCCTGGACACCGTCACCGCCGACAACCGCGGCGGCGTCGCGGGGGCCGTGCGGGCGCTGCACGACCTGGGGCACCGCGACATCGGGTTCGTCGCCGACCACTCGTCGCTGTGGACGGCCCGCGAGCGGCACGCGGGGTTCGTCCAGGCGGCGGGGGCGACCCGGCCGGCGTGGGTGCGCCGGGACGTGCACACCGCGGAGGCGGCCCGGCAGGCGGTGACGGAGATGTTCGCCGCCGCGCCCGCGCCCACCGCGCTGGTGACCGCGCAGAACTGGTTGACCGTCGGCGCCCGGCGGGCGCTGGTGGAGCTGGGGCTGCACCGCACCGTCGCGCACGTCGGCTTCGACGACTTCCCCCTCGCCGACATGCTCGACCCGCCGGTGTCGGTGATCGCGCAGGACCCGGCGGAGCTGGGGCGGCGGGCGGCGTTGCTCCTGCTGTCCCGGCTCGACGGCGACACCGGACCCGCGGCGGCGGTGACGCTGCCGACGCGGTACATCGCCCGGGGGTCGGGGGAGATCCCGCCGCCCGGGCGATGACCCGCCCGTTGGTCAGCCGGCCTTGGAGCTGGTCACGGGCATCGAGGAGGCGCCCGGGCCGGCGCTGGCCGACGCGGGTGCGCCGGGCCTGGTCGACGCGGGCGGGCGCGGGGTGTCGTCGCCGGTCGGGGCCGGCGGCTTGCCGTCCGCCGACGACCACAGCACGATGATGTTCCCGGGGATCGGCGCGGTGTCGAACACGATCCAGTCGCCGGGCACCTGATCGGCCGGGGCGGCCATGGACTTCGGGCCGACGCGGTATTCGGCCGTCATGCCCTTCGAGGCGAGGATCTGGCGCGCCTCGGAGACCCGCTTGCCGATCAGGGACCCGCCGACGGCGTTCTCCTCCGCGGAGCCGCCCTCGATGAACTCGCCCGGCAGCGGGGTCCGGCCGAACGCCACGACCGCGTAGGACGAGAAGTTCAGCGGCACCTTGAACCCGACCTGGCACGACCCGTTGGCGGTGCACCGGCCGGGATCCTCGATCGCCTCCAGCCCCGGGGCGCCCGACTCCTCGAAGACCACCTTGCCGACGTTCTCGGGGTTCGCCGGCACCAGCTCGATCTTGATGTTGAGCCCGCGTCTCGCGAGCTCGTCACGGTACCGCTGGGGGTCGGCGGCGGGGTCCTTGATCGTGACGGTCAGGAACCCGTCGCCCTCGGTGAAGGTGAGCGCCGCGTTGGCCGGCTTCGGCGCGGTGAGCAGCGACCCGGCGACGAGCGCCGCGACGGTGAGCCCGGCCGCGACCGGCACCCCGACGAACAGGCGGCGCCGCCAGTTCGTCGCCGGCGCGCCGGTGTCCAGGATGGCGTGCAGCAGGTCCTCGCCGGCCGCCCGGGCGGGCTCCGGGACGTGCACGGTGGGGGAGAGCAGCCGGATCAGGTGATCCTGCTCCTCGTCGACGTCAGTCACGGTGGCTCCTCTCACGGCTGGTGAAGGTGGGTGTGCGCAGCGCCTCCGCGAAGCGGCGGCGCGCTCGGTGCAGGCGGATCCGGGCGGCGTTGACCGTGCAGCCGAACGCGACGGCGATCTCGTCGGCGCTCAGCCCCTCCCAGGCCACCAGCCGCAGCACCTCCCGGTCGCCCTCGGGCAGCGCGCGGAACGCGTGCGCGATCTCCGGCGGCACCGAAGGCTCGATCGTGGTGGCGCCGGCGAGCTCCTGCCGCAGCCGCGCCCCGAGGTCGGCGCGGCGCCGGTCGGCGCGCTGGTGGTTGGCCATGACGTTGCGGGCGACCCCGAACAGCCAGGGTCTGGCCTGCTCGTCGGGGATCTCGTCGATGCGGCGCCAGGCGGTCAGGAACGTGTCGGCGACCACGTCGGCGGCCGACTCCGGCCGGTCGACGCGCCGCAGCGCGTAGCCGAGCAGGTCCTGGTAGCAGGACCGGTACAGGGCTTCGAAGCGGGCGGCGCTAGGGGCTCGTGCCAAGGGTGGCTCCCGTCATGCGGCGTTCGTGTCGCCTGTACATGTCCGCACGGGGCCGAGCATTTCACGGTTCCTTCACGGCGCTGTCCGGCCGCCGCGCCCCGGGGAGGATTTGTCTGATCTTGTGCTCTGTTCCCCTTCAGGCGCCGGCGGCGGGGCCGATAGGTCTCCTGGTGGGCGTGTCCCGAGCGCCCCGTCCGCCCGGGAGGGGAGACCAGTGAGCGTTGAGGCGGCGCCCCGTGGCGGCGGTCCTGGCGACAGCACCGCCGGCGACGCGAAGCGATACCTGACCTTCACGTTGAACGGCGAGCCCTACGCGCTGGACATCTTCCACATCACCGAGATCCTGGAATACCGGAATCTCACGGTCGTGCCGATGACGCCCGACTTCGTCCGCGGCGTCATCAACCTGCGCGGCCGGGCGGTCCCGGTCATCGACCTCGCGATCCGCTTCGCCAAGGGCGCCACGAGCATCGCCAGGCGCACCAGCATCATCATCGTGCACATCCGCGGGATGCCCGGGTCCGGCGACACCGGCGCGGGCACTGTCACCGGGGACGGCCGCGACGGCCAGGACATCGGCGTCCTCGTCGACGCGGTCAGCAAGGTCGAGTCCTTCACGGCGGAGGACATCGAGCCGGCACCGGCGTTCGGCGCCGGCATCCGGGCCGACTTCATCAGCGGCATGGCGAAGCGCGACAACGACTTCATCATCGTGCTCGACATCGACCACGTGCTGTCGCTGAGCGACATGGCGGACCTCGTGACGGCGCTGCCGGCCGGAGCGGAAGGGAACGGCGGCGCCGACCGGGCGATCCGGTCGTCATGACGCGGTCACTCGCCGGCCCCACGGAGATCAGCGCCGCGGAGTTCCAGGCCGTCAGCGAGTTCCTCCACCAGTGCACCGGGATCCGGCTCGCGCCGGGCAAGGAGACGCTGGTGATGGGGCGGCTGGACAAGCGCCTGCGCAAGCTCGGCCTGTCCAGCTACACGGAGTACCTCCGGCTGATCCGGTCCCCGCAGCACGCCACGGAGACCCGGCAGGCGATCGACC
Organism: Dactylosporangium maewongense; assembly: GCF_039531485.1. NCBI lineage: Bacteria > Bacillati > Actinomycetota > Actinomycetes > Micromonosporales > Micromonosporaceae > Dactylosporangium > Dactylosporangium maewongense. The sequence continues at coordinate 6,134 of NZ_BAAAQD010000034.1, forward strand.
TGCTGACCACGAACGAGACGTTCTTCTTCCGCGAGCCGCGGCACTTCGACTTCCTCGGCGAGGTCGTCGCGCCGGCGTACCGCGCCCAGCGCGTGCACCGGCCGTTCCGGCTGTGGAGCGCCGCCAGCTCCAGCGGCGAGGAGGCGTACAGCGCGGCGATGGTGCTCGCCGAGGCACTGCCGGACCGGCCGTGGGAGATCGTCGGCACCGACATCTCGTCGCGGGTGGTGGCCGGCGCGGCGGCCGGCATCTACCCGATCTCGGCCGCGGAGCGGATCCCGAAGGTGATGCTGCGTCGGTACTGCCGCAAGGGCCGAGCCGAGTACGAGGGCCTGATGGCCGTCGACCGGGAGCTGCGGGCGCGCACGACGTTCCTCGGCGCGAACCTCCTGGAGGATCTGACCCGCCTCGGCCGGTTCGACGTGATCATGCTGCGCAACGTGATGATCTACTTCGAGCCCGAGACGAAGGCGCGGGTGATCGGGCGGCTGCAGGAGATGCTGCACCCGGGCGGCTACCTCATCGTCAGCCTGTCCGAGACGCTCAACGGCATCCCGTCGCGGCTGCGGGCGGTCCAGCCGTCGATCTACCGCCTCGGAGACGACCGTGGGTAGCGTGACCGAGGTCTTCCTCAACCCGGGCGACTTCCACTTCGCCGGGGCCGGCACCCGCATCCGCACCGTCCTCGGCTCCTGCGTCGCCATCACGCTGTGGCACCCGCGGCTGCTGGTCGGCGGGATGTGCCACTACCTGCTGTCCCACCGCGCCGCCCCGCCAGGGGAGCACCCCACGCTGAGCGGTCGCTACGCCGACGAGGCGGTCCAGCTGTTCCTGCGCGAGCTCGGGCGCAACGGCACCCGTCCCACGGACTACCAGGCGAAGATCTTCGGCGGCGGCGACCAGTTCCCCGGCGGATCGCCCGGCCCGGTGCCGCGCGTCCCGCGGGACAACATCGAGACCGGCCTGCTGCTGCTGCGCGAGCACGGCTTCCACCTGGCCGCGAAGCATCTGGGCGGCACCGGATCCCGGCAGCTGGTGTTCGACCTCGGCACGGGCGACGTGTGGGTGCAGCATCAGGAGCGCCGGCTGGCCGGAGCGGGTCATGACCGGTAAGGGGATCAGCGTCGTCATCGTCGACGACTCCGCGGTGGTGCGCCAGGTGCTGTCCAAGCGGCTGGCGGACAGCCCCGGCATCGAGGTGCTCGGATGCGCCTCGGATCCGATCTTCGCGATGAACCTGATGAACCGGGCCTGGCCGGACGTCGTCGTGCTCGACATCGAGATGCCCAGGATGGACGGCATCACGTTCCTCAAGAAGATCATGGCGACCCGGCCGACGCCGGTGATCATCTGCTCGACGCTGAGCCAGCGCGGCGCCCGCGCCACGATGGACGCCCTGGCGGCCGGGGCGGCCGGCGTCGTGCCCAAGCCCAGCACCGGCCTGAAGCAGTTCATGGCCGACGACAGCGGCGACATCGTGGCGGCGGTCCGGGCGGCGGCGGCCGGCAAGGTCGCCCGCCTGAACCGGGCCGGGACGGCCCCCGCCGCTGCCGCGCCGCGACCTGCCGCGGTGGCCCCGCCCGTGGTGTCGGCCGGCCGGATCATCGCCATCGGCACCTCCACCGGCGGCACGCAGGCCCTCGAGACCGTGCTGACGGCGCTGCCCCGCGACAGCCCGGGCATCGTGATCGTGCAGCACATGCCGGAGAAGTTCACCGCCGCGTTCGCCGAGCGGATGGACGTGCTGTCCGCGATCGAGGTCCGCGAGGCCGCCGACGGCGACCTCGTCGCCGACGGGCTGGCCCTCGTCGCGCCGGGCGGCCGGCACATGCAGGTCCTCTCCGACGGCGCCCGCTTCCGGGTCAAGGTGAGCGACGGCCCTCCGGTCAACCGGCACCGGCCCTCCGTCGACGTGCTCTTCCGGTCCGTCGCGAAGGTCGCGGGCCGGCACGCGCTCGGCGTGATCATGACCGGGATGGGCGACGACGGCGCCCGCGGGCTGCTGGAGATGCGGACCGCCGGCGCGCTCACCGTCGCGCAGGACGAGGCGACCTGTGTCGTGCACGGTATGCCGAAGGAAGCGGTCCGGCTGGGTGCCGTCGACCGGGAAGTGCCGCTGACCGCCATCGCCGAGGTGATCCGTACCCATGGTTGAGTTCCTGATCGTCGTCGTCGCCCTCGCCGCCGGCCTGGCCGCCGGCTACAAGGCCGGGGCGCTGCGCGCCGTCCGCGCCGGGCGGGAGGAGGCGGCGGCGCGCGCCGCGACCGCCGACTACGCGCGCAGCGTCACCGAGTTCGCCGGCGCGGTCGCCCCCGTCTGGTCGAGCCAGATCGAGTCGTCGCGGACGCAGATGGAGGCCGCGGTCGGCGCGGTGACCACCGAGTTCAGCCAGATCGTCGACAACCTCGACGCGGTGCTCGCCTCGTCGAGCGCGGCGCTGGAGGACAGCCACGGCGGCGGCGCGCTGGAGCGCGGCCGGCAGCGCCTCGGCAGCGTCGTGCACACCCTCGACGCCGCCCTGACCTCGAAACGTGAGGCGCTGCGGGACCTCGAGGCGCTGCTCGGCCTCAACGACGACCTGAAGCAGATGACCGCCGAGGTCGCCCAGATCGCGGCGCAGACCAACCTCCTGGCGCTCAACGCGTCGATCGAGGCCGCGCGGGCCGGCGAGGCCGGCGCCGGGTTCGGCATCGTCGCCCTGGAGGTCCGCCAGCTGGCGGAGCGGTCGTTCCAGACCAGCGAGCGGATGGCGCGCCGCGTCGAGGGCATCGCCGGCGCGATCGCCTCCGCGCTGAGCAAGGCCGAGGGCGACGCCGAGCGCGAGGGCGTGGCGGTCACCCGGGCCAACAGCGAGGTGAGCGAGGTCCTCGACGACCTCGGCGCCGTGCTCGCCGGCCTGCGCGACTCCTCCGACCAGCTCGAACGCGCCGCCGTCGGGATCCGGTCGGGGGTCGCCGGTGCCATCGTCAACCTGCAGTTCCAGGACCGGATCGGCCAGGTCCTGGAGCACCTGCGGGAGAACATCGACCGGATGCCGGTCGTCGTCGCCGAGGACCGGTCCCTGAACGCCCAGCGGCTGCTCGACGAGCTCGCCGCCACGTACACGATGCACCAGGAGCGGGAGGCGCACCTCACCGGCGCCAAGACCGCCGCGGTGCCCGAATCAGAGATCACGTTCTTCTAGAGGGGGCACCTGATGTCGAAGACCATTCTGATCGTCGATGACTCGGCGTCGGTACGGCAGGTCGTCACCATCGCGCTGCGCGGCGCGGGCTACGAGGTGGTGGCCGCGACCGACGGCAAGGACGCGCTGAAGCAGCTCGACGGCCGGCGGATCCACCTGATCATCTCGGACGTGAACATGCCGAACATGGACGGCATCACGCTCGTCGGCGAGGTCAAGAAGCTGCCGTCCTACCGGTTCACCCCGATCATCATGCTGACGACGGAGTCGCAGGAGGACAAGAAGCGGCAGGCGCAGGCGGCCGGGGCGAAGGCGTGGGTCACCAAGCCGTTCCAGCCGGACCAGATGCTGGCGGCGGTGTCGAAGCTGGTCATGCCGTGACCGTGCCGGCCCGGCGCCTGGAGCTCGACGGCGAGCTGACCATCGTCGCGGCGGCCGAGCAGCAGGCCCGGGTGCGGGCGTTCCTCGCGGAGAGTCCCGTGCCGGCCGAGCTCGACCTCTCGGGCGTGACCGAGCTGGACACCGCCGGCCTGCAGATCCTGCTCGCCGCCCGGCGGGAGGCGGAGCAGCGGGGCACCGCCCTGACCTTCCACGACCCGAGCGGCCCCGTCCGGTCGGTGTTCGAGACCGCCCACCTCAGCGCGGAGCTGGACTGACGGGAGCACGATGGTGAGCGACGACCTCAACGACGCCCTCGACACCTTCATCACCGAGGCACGGGAGCTGCTGCAGGACTTCGAGGAGGGCCTGCTCGGCCTCGAGGACGACCCGAGCGCCGAGGAGACCGTCAACGCACTCTTCCGCACGATGCACACCCTCAAAGGGTCGGCGGGGCTGTTCGGCCTGGCCCATCTGGTGGCGTTCACGCATGTGGTGGAGACCGTGCTGGACTCGCTCCGCGAGGGCGAGCTGGCGGTGACCCCGGAGCTGGTCAGCGCGCTGCTGCCGTGCGGCGACCACGTCTCCTCGATGGTCGAGGGCGTGGCCTCCGGCCGGACCGAGGCGACACCGGCCGAGACCGTCGACGGCGACAGGCTGCTCGCCGCGCTCCAGCCGTTCCTCACCGAGGGGGAGGCGCCGGCTCGTACACCCGCCGCCGCCGAGGAACAGAGCAATGACGGGCTCAGGACGTGGCGGCTCACGCTGTGGTTCGGGCCCGACAGCCTGCGCAACGGCATGGACCCCTTGTCGTTCCTGCGCTATCTCGGCAGCATGGGCACCGTCACCCGGGTCACCACGCTGACCGACGCCCTGCCCGAGCCCGACCTGATGGACCCGGAGACCTGCTACCTCGGCTTCGAGGCCGAGTTCGTCAGCGGCGCGCCGAAGACGGAGATCGAGGGGGTCTTCGACTTCGTCCGCGAGGACAGCCAGATCGCGATCGTGCCCGCCGACGACTACGTCACGGTGATCGAGGAGCTGCCCGACCAGGACCGGCTCGGTGACCTGCTGGTCCGCAGCGGCGCCGCCACCGACCTGGAGATCGCCAGGGCGCTGCGGATCCAGCAGGAGCGCAACCGGTCCGGCGACACGCTGCCGCCGCTCGGCGAGATCCTGATCGAGACGCAGGCCGTGCCGAAGCCCGTGGTCGAGGCGGCGCTGGGCAAGCAGCGCAAGACGGCCGACAGCCGGTCGCAGGAGACCCAGACCATCCGGGTGTACGCCAACCGCCTCGACAAGCTCATCGACCTCGTCGGCGAGCTCGTCATCGCCCAGTCGAGCGTGGGGATCCACCGCCGCGACGGCGACGGCGACGAGGAGGCGCAGGGCGAGGTCATGAGACTCGTCGAGGAGGTCCGGCACAGCGCGCTGTCGCTGCGGATGGTGCCCATCGGCACCACGCTGCGCCGCTTCGAGCGGGTCGTCCGCGACGTCTGCGTCGACCTGGACAAGGACGTCGACCTGATCATCACCGGCGGCGAGGCGGAGATGGACAAGGCGCTTGTCGAGCGGATCGGCGACCCGCTGCTGCACCTGGTCCGCAACGCCCTCGACCACGGCGTCGAGCCCCGGGCGGAGCGGGAGCGCGAGGGCAAGCCGGTGCGCGGGAAGCTGCGGCTCAACGCCTTCCACGACGCCGGGTCCATCGTCATCGAGGTCGCCGACGACGGCCGTGGGCTCAACCGCGAGCGCATCCTCGCCAAAGCCGTCGACCGCGGCATGGTCCAGGCGGGCACCGTCATGAGCGACCACGAGGTGTTCGACCTCATCTTCGAGCCCGGCTTCTCGACCGTGGAGACGGTGTCGAACCTCTCGGGCCGCGGCGTCGGGATGGACGTCGTGCGCCGCAACATCGCCGAGCTGCGCGGCACCATCGAGGTCGACACGGCCGCCGGGGCGGGCACCACCTTCCGGATCCGGCTGCCGCTGACGCTCGCCATCATCGACGGGTTCCTGGTCGGCGTCGGGACCAGCGCGTTCATCGTGCCGCTGGACCGGGTCACCGAGTGCGTGGAGCTGCCGCCGAACGCCTCCGGCCGCGACTGCATGTACCTGCGGGGTGAGGTGCTGCCCTTCGTCCGGCTCCGGACGATCTTCGACATCGCGGGGCAGCCGCCGCGGCGGCAGAACGTGGTCGTCATCGAGCAGTCCGGGCAGCGGGCGGGGTTGGTCGTGGACACCCTGCTCGGGCAGTTCCAGACCGTCATCAAACCGCTGGGGGTGCTGTTCAGCGAGGCCCGCTGCATCAGCGGCTCGACGATCCTCGGCAACGGCGAGGTGGCGCTGATCCTGGACGTCGGACCCCTCGTCGCGGAGAACGTGAGCCGCGAGCAGCTGCTCGTCTGAAGGCCGGCCCGCCGGACCCGGTCAGAAGCGGTCGAACTTGCTCTCGTCGATCTCGGCGACCGGGAGGTCGGCCCGAGGCGAGTACTGCGAGGTGCCGTAGTTCAGGCTCTTCGCCTGTGGCTTCGCCGTCTCCCGCGGCGAACGGCCGCTGTTCGTGGCGCGGCGCCCGCCGCCCGTGCCGGTCGTGAAGAACGCCATCATGTTCTGCAGCTGATGCGTCTGCGCCGCCATCTCCTCGGCGGTGGCCGCGAGCTCCTCGCTCGACGACGCGGTCTGCTGGGTGACCTTGCCGATCTGGGTCATCGCGATGTTGATCTGGTGCACGCCGGTGGACTGCTCGCCGCTGGCGGCGGCGATCTCCTGGACCAGGTCCGAGGTCCTGGTGATGCTCGGGATGATCTTGTCGAGGAGGGTGCCGGCGTGCTCCGCGGTCGTCACGCTGCCCGCGGCCAGCTCGCTGATCTCCTGCGCCGCGATCTGGCTGCGCTCGGCGAGCTTGCCGACCTCCGTCGCCACCACGGCGAAGCCCTTGCCGTGCTCCCCGGCCCGGGCCGCCTCGATGGTCGCGTTCAGGGCCAGCATGTTGGTCTGGAAGGCGATGTCGTCGATGATGCCGATCTTGCTGGTGATCTGCTTCATCGCGTCGAGCGTCTTCTGCACCGCGCCACCGCCGTCCTGGGCCTCGGTCGCGGCGCTGGCCGCGATGCTCTCGGTGGTGCGGGCGTTGTCGCTGTTCTGGGCGATGCCGGCGGTCATCTGCTCGATGCTGGCGGTCGTCTCCTGCACGCTGGCGGCCTGCTCGGTCGCGGCCTGCGACAGGCTCTGGGAGGCGCCGCTGATCTGGCTCGACGCGTTGGTCAGCTGGGTGGCGGAGTCGACGACCGTGCTCACCGTGTCGGCGAGCCGCTCCAGCGCGCTGTTGAGAGCGGTGCCCATCCGGCCGACCTCGTCGCGGCTCACCACCGTGACCCGCCGGTCGAGGTGCCCCTCGGCCATGGCGGACAGGACCGCGACCGTCTCCTGCAGCGGCCTGGAGATCGCCCGGCTGATCATCAGCACGATCGTGAACGCGAGCACCAGTGCCACCACGATCAGCCCGATCGACAGCACCCGCGAGGAGTCGTATGCGGACTTCGACTCGGCGAGCGTCGTCTGGGCAGCCTTGTTTTCCAGCTCCACCAGATTGGTGAGCGCGGTGTCGATCGTGGCCGCGATCGACGCGCCCTGCCCCTTGGTCACCTTGTTGAAGCCGTCGTAGTCGCTGGCCTTCGCCAGCGGGATCAGCTGCGTCGTGAGCAGGTCCTGGTACGCCTTCCAGGAGGACTCGAACGCTTCCCGGTCGGCCGCGCCGCCCTGCCCGCCGCCGGCGGCGAACGTCTGCCAGCTGTGTCGAGCCCCTCCACGGCCGTCCGCAGCGCCTGATCGGCGGCGTCCTTCTCGGCCGGGGTCTGCGCGAGGGCGACGTCCCGGAGCCGGAACCGGATATCGCGGTAGTCCGAGCTGACCTCGTCGACGTTCTGCACCGTGCGCAGGTTGTTGTTGTACATCAGGTCCAGGCGATCCTGGGCGTCGCCGAGCTGGATCAGGCCGAACACCCCGATCGCCAGCAGCAGCACGGACACCACGCCCGCCAGGGTGCCCAGCTTCCAGGCGACGGACAGGTCACGGAATCCGGAGCGGCGTCGTTCGCCGGTAGCCTCGGCCATTCCCGGCCCTCCTCTGGAGTTGGGTCTGCCCTCTCCTCATCGGCCCCGACCGGCGATCGTCTGAGCATTTCCGCCACCGACGTCGCGTCGTCCGATCGGGCGGGATCCGGGCCTGTTGACCCGCCCGGCTCGGGCTCGGTAGATTCCGGCCGCGAGCCGCGGTGGGAGCCGAGCGGCCGGACGCGGCGTGTGAGCCGCGGGTCCGGCGCGTGTCCGTGCCCGTCACACCCCGCCCCGGAGGCACCGTGTTCCGCTCCGCCATCCTTGCCGTCGCCGCGCTCCTGCCGCTCCCGTTGGCCTCGCCCGCGTCGGCCGCCCCAGCTGGGGACTTCAGCTGTGACTACCGCTTCTTCGCGTGGGACGGGGGGTTCGTCGCGGACCTCACGATCACCAACCACGGCCCGGCCATCGACGGCTGGACGGCCAGGTGGACCTTCAGCACCGCGACCGGCAACCTCGGCGTCTGGCAGGCCAGGATGGAGCAGCCGAACCCGTTCGCGGTCACGGCGACGAACATGCCGTACAACGCCGTCATCGACACGGGCCGGTCGGTGCGGTTCGGCTGGACCGCGTCGGCCGCCGCGACGGAGGCGCCGCACGACCTGACCGTCAACGGCCTGCCCTGCTGAGCCCGTCGACGGCGCGAGCCAGCCCGTGCCGGTCGCCGGTGCGTTCGGCGAGGGCGCGGGCCGCCGCGAACCGGTGCACCGCCGCGTCCGGGCGGTCCGTGGCCAGCAGCACGTCGCCGAGGGCGTTGAGGGTCTCGACCTCCAGGCCGCACTCGCCCGTGGCGCGGGCGACGGTGAGCGCGCGCCGCAGGTGGCCGAGGGCCTTCGTGTGGTCGCCGCGGCGGTGGTACGCCACCCCGAGCGTGCCCCGCGCGGTGCCCTCGCCGCCGCGGTCACGGGCCTCGACGCACCGCTCCAGGGCCAGGTGCAGGTGTGCGAGCGCCGCGTCGTGGCGGCCCGTGGCGCTGAAGACGGCGCCGAGGTTGCCCAGCGCGTAACCCTCGAGGCGCCGGTCGCCGAGGTCGGCGAACAGCGCCGCCGCCCGGTGCAGATGGTCGAGGGCCTCCGGGTGCCGGCCGATGCGGTGCAGCGTGAAGCCGAGGTTGAGCAGCTGGGCGCCCTCGCCGTGGCGGTCGCCGAGCGCCCGGTAGGCGGCCAGGGCGTCCCGCAGCCGGGTGAGCGCCTCGTCGTGGTCGCCGAGCCGCTCGTGCACGAGGGCCAGCCGGGCGGTGGCGCGCGCCTCGCCGGCCGCGTCACCGGCGGCGCGGTGACCGTCCAGCGACCGCCCGAAGTGGACCTTCGCCAGGTCGTGGTCGCCGAGCAGCCAGTGGACGGCGCCGAGGTCGGTGTGCGCGCCGGCATCGCCGTGCGCCGCGGCGGCGGCGTGCAGCGCGAGCGCCTCCCGGTAGTGGCCGCCGACCTCCAGGTATCGCCACAGCACCCGCGACAGGGCGACGGCGGCCCGCGACCCGGCGAGGGTGACGAGCGCGGCGCGGTGCCGGTCCAGCCATCGCGCCGCCGCCTCGGGACCGTCCATGGCGGTGGGCTCTGCGCCGGCGCGGTCGTGGGGGAACAGGGTCGCGGTCGCGGCGGTCGCGGTGTCCAGCAGGTGCGCGGCGAGCCGGTCCAGCGCGGCCCCCGCCTCGTCGGGCGGCAGGAGCGCGGCGAGCTCCGCGCTGTAGGCCCGCAACAGGTCGTGCATGGTGTAGCCGCCGTCGGCCGGCTCGACGAGGTGCGCGCGGGCCAGCTCGTCGAGCGGCGCCCCGGCGGGCCCGCCGGCGAGGGCGGTGGCGGCGGCGTCGTCGAAGACCCGGCCGGGGTGCAGGCCGAGCAGCTGGAAGGCGCGCGCGGCGGGCGGGTCGAGGCGGCGCAGCGACCAGGAGAACACCGACCGCAGCGCGGTGTGCGGGTCGCCGTCGGCGTCGAACGCGGCCAGGTCGGCGGGGACCCCGGAGCAGTGCGGTGACGGGCCGGCCGCGGCGATGCGCAGCGCGAGCGGCAGGCCGGCGCAGCGGTCGGCGAGGAGGTCCACGGTGCCCGGGCCGGCCCCGGGGCCGAGGAGCCGCCGCAGCAGGACGCGGGAGTCGGCCCGGTCGAGCCGGCCGAGGCGGACCGGGTGGGCGCCGTCGCGGGCGACGAGGCCGCCGAGCGTGTCACGGCTGGTGACGACGACCGCGCCGGTGGAGGTGCCGGGCAGCAGCGGGCGGACCTGGCCGGCGTCGGCGGCGTTGTCCAGCACCACGAGCAGCCGCCGGCCGGCGACCTCGGTCCGGTAGCGGGCGGCGCGTTCGTCGGTCGCGGCGGGAATGCCCGACGCCGGCACGCCGAGCCCGCGGAGGAACCCGGCGAGGGCGTCGCCGGGGTCGACGGGCTGGCGGGGGTCGTACCCGCGCAGGTCGACGTAGAGCTGGCCGTCGGGGAACCGGTCGGCGACGCGGTGCGCCCAGTGCACGGCGAGGGCGGTCTTACCCACGCCGGCGGTGCCGGCGATCAGCACGACCCGGGGCCCGGCGCCCGCGAGGACGGCGTCGAGGTCGGCGAGGCGCGCCGCCCGGCCGGTGAACGCGGGCACGTCGGCCGGCAGCTGCCGGGGCACTGGGTGCCCCGGGCCGACTGGGCCGGCTGGGGCGGCTGGGGCGGCAGGGGCGGGGGAAGGCACGGGACGGCGGCCCTCCTCGACCCGGTCGCGGGCGGTGGCGAGCGCGCCCTGCTCGGCCGGTGACGCGCCCAGCAGGCGGACCAGCACGTCGAAGCGGTCGGTCGGCGGCAGCACCCGCCCCGACAGGTAGCCGCCGATGATCCCGTGTGACCAGCCGGTTGCTGCCGCCAGGTCGCGGTAGGTCAGCTCGGTGCCGCCGCGGCGGCGGGCGTCGCGGCGGCGCAGCTCCCGCAGCAGCCGCGCCAGGTCGGCGGTCGCGCGCACCGCCGCGACCGCGTCCGGCGCGAGAAGGGCGGCGCGGGTGTCGATGCCGGCAGCGTAGGCCGCGGCGCGGCCGCGGTGCGCGGGGTCGCCGGGCGGCGGACCCCGCGCACCAGGTCACGGCGTCACGCCATGGTGCACGGGGCACCGTTGAGCGTGAAACTTGCCGGCGGGGTGAAGGGGGTGGCCCCGCCGGTGAACCCGGGCATCGCCTGGCCGCCGGGGCTGATCGTGGTGCTCCACGCGTTCGGGGTGAGCGTGCCGGTGTTCCCGGAGCGGGTGAGGATCGCGCCGAACGTGTTGTACGTGACCGCCGTCGAGGCGAGCGTGAAGCCGATCGTCCAGCCGGTGACCGGCGCGGCGGTCGTGTTGGTGATCGTGACGTTGACGAGGAACCCGGGACTGAACAGCACGACCTGGACCTTGCAGGTCGGCGCGGCCGTGTACGCGAGGGTGGTGACGGTGGCCGCGGGCGAGCGGGCGGACAGGTTGCCGTTCGTGTCGAACGCGACGACCGCGAACGTGTACGCGGTGCCTCCCGTCAGGCCCGTGACCCGGTAGAAGCGGCTGGACCAGTCGGCGGTGCGGATCGTCGTCCAGACGCCACCGATCAGCTGCTGCAGGTGGTACCCGCCGACCTGGACGTTGTCGGTCGACTCGCCCCAGACCATCGACACCCCGTTGGTGGTGATGCTGCTGAAGAGCGGGGCGCTCGGCGCCGTCGGCGGGGTGCTGTCCGGCGCGGCCAGCGTCGTGAACGTGACCGGCGCCGACGGCGGGCTCGCGACGTACCCGGACGACGCCGTCGGCAGCGAGTACACCCGGAACGTGTACGTGGTGCCCCGCTGCAGGCCGGTCAGGGTGATGCCGTTGAACAGGCCGCGGGCGTACTCGGTCCAGGTGCCGCCGACCTTGCGCTCGACCACGTCCTGCTCGGCGAGCAGGTCGTGCGACCACTGCAGGTCGGCGCTCGTGTCGGCGACGTGCAGCGCCTGCACGTCGACCGGCGCGGTGAGGACCGTTGCGGCGAAGGCGGGCGCCGGGGCGAGCGCCAGGAGCCCGGCGGTGAGCAGGGCGAGGAACCGGGACAGTCGCATCGTGAGCCTTTCGGTGATGGGCGTCGATCACGCCGCATCCATGCTCGGCGCCCGGCCCCACCGCCCACCCCCGATCCTGGACACCGTCGGACAGCGTTGGACAGCGGTGGCGGGAACGCCCCGCGGAGGGTAAGAGTGTCGGATGGACTGGACCGTCATCCTCACGCTGCTGGTCGCCATCGCGCTCGGCGCCGCCGTGGGCCTGGAGCGGGAGCTGGGTGCCCAGCCCGCCGGACTGCGCACCCACATGCTCGTCGCCGCCGGCGCGGCCCTGTTCACCATCGCCGGCAAGGAGGCCGGCAGTGACCCGACCCGCATCGCCGCGCAGGTCGTCACGGGCATCGGCTTCCTCGGCGCCGGCGCCATCTTCAAGGAGGGCGTCAACATCAGCGGGCTGACGACCGCGGCGTCGCTGTGGGTGACCGCCGCGATCGGGCTCGCGACCGGCCTGGAGCTGTTCTGGGCGGCGGGCACGGTCACCGCAGCGGCGCTCGCCGCCCTGTGGCTGTTCAAGGTCGCGGAGGCCAACTGGCTGCCGGACCGGCACCGCGTCCAGGTGACGCTGACGCTCGCCCCGGACTTCCCGCTCGACGTGGTGGAGCGGGAAGCCCTGGAGGCGCTGCCGGGCGCCCACGTGCTGCGCGTCGACTACGCCGGCCACGACCAGTCGATCGTGCTCACCGCGCAGGGCGACAACAACACGTCACTACCGGCGATCGCGGAGTCCCTGCGCCTGCTGGACGGCGTCCAGGGCGTCGAGATCGCCCGCTGACCTCAGCCGGCCGAGGGCGACGGTGACGCCGAAGCCGATGCCGATGCGGAGGCCGACGGGGCGACGTACGGCACGGCGCTGCCCTTGACGTACTGGTCCCAGCTCGTCGACCAGTCCGTCCAGCCGTTGCCCCACTTCACCTGCTCCTCGGTGCCCTTGATGATCACCGGGTCGCCGATGCGGGTCTGCTTCCACAGCCACTCCGCGTGCGCGGCGGAGATGTTGGTGCAGCCGTGGGACACGTTGCGCTTGCCCTGGTCGCCCTCGGACCACGGGGCCGAGTGGATGTACTCGCCGTCCCAGGTGAGCCGCTGCGGCCAGTACACCTTGGTGCGGTAGCCCGCGGCGGAGTCGGCCGGGACGCCGTAGGTGGAGGAGTCGAACCACTCCCACTCGTTCTTGATCATGACGATGAAGTTGCCGCTGGCCGACGGGTTCTTCGGGCGGCCGAGGCTCACCGGGATGGTCCGCAGCAGCTGGCCGTCCTGCGTGACGGTCATCTGCTTGGTGGCGTTGTCGACCTCCATGACGAACTTCGGCCCGACCGTCGCGGTGAACGACACGTCGCGCTCGCCCCACCACTTGCCGTCCAGGTTCGTGCCGCCGGTGCGCGCGTTGACCTGGAGCTTCGTGCCGGTCTGCCAGTACTCCTTCGGGCGGAAGTGCAGCTCCTTGCCGGTGAACCAGTTGAAGGCGCCCTCCTGCGGCGGGTCGCTGATCACCTGGATGCGCTGCTGCACGGCGGCGCGCTGGGCCGGCGCGACGTCGACACCGAACGTGATGATGACCGGCATCCCGACGCCGACGACCTGCTTGTCGTTGATGATGCTGGTGACCTTACCCAGCTTCGACGGCTTCGCCATGGTCGTGAACGCCGTCGTCGCCGTCGTCGGCTTGCCGTCCGTCGAGGTGGCGGTGACCGTCGCGGTGTACTTGGTGCCGTACTTGAGCTGCGCGGCCGGCTGCCACGCCTTGCCGTCGGCGCGGAGCGCACCGGCGACCTCCGCCCCGCCCGCGTCGGTGAGCTTCACGGTGACGTCCGCCGCGTTGGTGGCGGTGTACGCCAGGTCGACGGCGGTGGGCACGTTGGCGGCGCCGTCGGCCGGGCCGCTGATCGCGAGCTCCACCGGCAGCGCAGGCGCCTTCGGGCTCGCCGAGGCCTGCTGCTGCGTCTTGCTCGGGGACGCCTTGTCGGTGCAGGCGGTCAACAGCAGCGCCGCCGCGGCGACCAGCGCCGCGGCCGACCGCAGGCGCGGGAGTGTGGTGTGCGTCATCGAGGGGCAGGTTACCCTGGCGCGTCCACCCGTACGACCCCCGGGCGGCGGACGTAAAACCGCTGTATGACCGACATTTCGGTGTTTTTGCGCCGAGTGGCGCCGTCCGGGCGGATGGCTATGCTGGCGACGATGCTGACGCTTCCGACCGGGCGCCTGCCCAGGTTTCTGATGCTGCTGCTGGCCACCGTGATCGTGGGGGTGGTCTGGGTCGCCGACCCCGCTTCCGCGGAGCCGGGCGAGGACGGCGGGCAGAATCTCACCGTCCGCCAGGCGCTCGACAAGGCCAACGCCGAGTACAACGACGCCAAGGGCCGCCTCGACAAGTCCGTCGCCGACGAGGCCGCCGTCAACGGGCAGCTGGCGGCGACGCAGACCCAGGTCGGCGAGCTGGAGGCGGCGGCCGGATCGGTGGCCAACGCCGCCTACCGCGGGCGCCGGATCAGCCTGACCAACGTGGTCCTCGCCGGCGACTCGCCGGAGGCCACCATCCACGGCATGACCACGGTGCAGTACATGCTGTACCGCGACGACAAGTCACTGCGCGAGCTGGCCGAGACGCGCAAGAAGCTGGAGCAGCAGAAGGCGGACATCGCCGCGGCGATCGCCAACCAGCAGGCCCAGCTGAAGATCATGGAGACGAACAAGAAGGCCGCCGAGGACGCCCTGAAGAAGGCGGGCGGCGGGGGCACCGTGACCGGCGCGCCGGGCGGCGGCAAGGTCACCACCAACCCGGTCGGCCGCAACGGCGACGGCTCCTACTCCAGCCAGGGCTGCACCCAGGACGACCCGACCACGACCGGGTGCATCAGCCCGCGGATGCTCAACGCCTACAACGAGGCGCGCAAAGCGGGCTACACCCACTACACGTCCTGCTTCCGCAGCGGCGGGGGCGGTGACCACCCGGCCGGCAAGGCCTGCGACTTCTCCGCCAACGCCAAGACCTTCGTCAACGCCCGCGCCACCGGCGCCGACCAGCAGTACGGCGACGCCCTGGCCGCCTGGTGCGTCGCCAACGCGAAGAACCTCGGCGTCAAGTACGTCATCTGGTACAAGCGGATCTGGCAGCCGAGCAGCGGCTGGAAGTCCTACGGCGGCGACGGCACCCCCGCCGGCGACCACTACAACCACGTGCACCTCTCGATGCAGTAGGGCATCCCCCTCCACGCAACCGGTTTGCTCCTGGCCCTATGGATCAGGTGCGGGCACCGGGTGCCGATGGCAGGATCGGCGCTTCGGGCGATGGAGCAGCCGGACCGTTGGACAGGGGGAGCGTGGCGTGCGACGACCAACCGGACTGCTCCGGCGCGGTGCCGTGGTCGGCCTCGCCGCCGTCCTGCTCGGCCTGACCGGCGTCAGCGTCGTCGGCACGAACCGCACCCGCGCCTCCGCGAACGCCGCCGTCCACGCGACGGCGCTCGCCGCCGCGTACGACCTGGCCGACGACGCCGTCGCCCTGGAGAAGATCGCCGACCAGCAGTACCGCCTCGAACCCGGCGTGGCGGCCCGGGAGCTGCACCGCGGCGCGGCCGGCGCGCTCGACGTGGCGCTGCACGACGTCGAGCAGCGCGGCGGGGCCGAGGACCGGGCGCTCGCCGCCCGGGTGCGGGAGCTGCACGCGACCTACCTGACCGCGGTCGCGCGGGTGTTCGAGGCCGCCGACCGTGGCGACACCGCGGGTGCGGCCCGCATCGACGAGGCGGACGTCGACCCGGTCGCGGACCAGATCGGTGCCCTCGTCCACACCGCCACCACCGCCAGCGCGGCCGAGGCGGCCCAGGCGATGCGCGACCTGCACCGCGTCGAGGGCGTCGTCTTCACCGCCACGACCGGCACGTTCGGCGTCGGGCTGGCGCTGCTGGTCGTGTTCGGCGTCATCGCCGGCGGCTACCAGCGCCGCCTCGTGCGGCACGCCGCCGAGCACAAGTACCACGCGTCGCACGACGCGCTGACCGGCCTGCCCAACCGGACGCTCTTCACCGAACGCACCGGCGACGCGCTGCGCTCGCCCGACTCGGCGCTCGCCGTCCTGCTGCTGGACCTCGACCGGTTCAAGGAGGTCAACGACACCCTCGGTCACCAGTACGGCGACGAGCTGCTGCGGCAGGTCGCGGTCCGCACCACCGGGGCGTTGCGCGCCGGGGACGTCGTCGCGCGGCTGTCCGGCGACGAGTTCGCGGTGCTGCTGCCCGGCGCGTCCGCCGCCGACGCCGCGGCGCTGGCCACCCGGTTGCAGGGCGAGCTGCACCGCACCTTCACGCTCGACGACGTCGCCGTCGACGTGGAGGTCAGCATCGGCATCGCCGTGGCGCCCGAGCACGCGAGCGACACCGACGCGCTGCTGCGCTGCGCCGACATCGCCATGTACGCGGCGAAGGACAGCAAGACCGGTGCCACCCTGTACCGGCCGAACATGCACATCGAGGACGGCAACCGGCTGCTGCTGCTCGGCGACCTGCGCCGCGCCCTCGACGTCACCGACCAGCTCACCCTGCACTACCAGCCGAAGATCCGGCTGGACGACGGCCGCCCGTCGGGTGCGGAGGCGCTCGTGCGGTGGGCGCACCCGACACGCGGGCAGATCCCGCCCGCGGAGTTCATCCCGGTCGCGGAGAGCACCGGTCTCATCACCCGGCTCACCCTGTACGTGCTGCGCCTCGCCGTCGCGCAGGCCCGCGCCTGGCTCGACGACGGTCTCGTCGTGCCGATCGCCGTCAACCTGTCGCCGCGCTGCCTGCTGGACCCCGACCTGGTCGGCCACGTGACGCGGCTGCTGGACGAGCACGACCTGCCCGCCGGCCTGCTGCGCCTCGAGGTGACCGAGACCGCCGTCATGGCGAACCCGGCCCTCGCCACCGAGACGCTCGTCGCCCTGCACCGCCTCGGCGTGCGGCTGTCGATCGACGACTACGGCACCGGGTACTCCTCGATGGCGTACCTCAAGAGCCTGCCCGTCGACGAGCTGAAGGTCGACCGCACGTTCGTCATGCACATGGACGACGACCCGGAGGACGCGGTGCTGGTCCGCGGCGCGATCGAGCTCGGCCACAACCTGGGCATGTCGGTCGTCGCGGAGGGCGTCGAGGGCGCCGCGCACGTCGCCGCGCTGCAGGAGCTCGGCTGCGACGTCGCGCAGGGCTACCACTACGCCCGCCCGATGCCACCGGGCGAGCTGACCGCCTGGCTGAAGACCAGCTCGCTCCCGGTGTCCGCTTAGGGCCTGTTTCATAAGGGGGGTCGAGGCGAGGCGAGGTCCAGGCGTCGATCTGGGGCCGCGACGGGCGCGCCCGGATACCGGTGTTGTATCCGGGTGTGACCGACGTGGTTCCAGGCGGCGTCTGGGCCCGCCGCAGCCCGGCCATCCCTTATGAAACAGGTCCTAAGTCAGCCGGCCGGCCGGCGGCGCTGGATCTTGCGGTGCCGCAGGCGCAGCTTGAACGGCATCGTCGCGCTCTCGATCTTCGTGGCCGTGGTCATCTTCGACACGCCGTCGGTGCGCTCCTCGAAGCGGATCGGCACCTCGATGATGGTCTGCCCGAGCTTGGTCGCCAGGAAGTGCATCTCGACCTGGAAGCTGTAGCCGTTGGACTGGACCCGGTCCAGGCCGATCGCCTCCAGCGCGTCCACCCGCCAGATCTTGAACCCGGCGGTCAGGTCCCGGATCCGCACCTGCAGCAGGGTGTGCACGTACAGGTTGGCCCAGCCGCTGAGCGCCCGCCGGTACAGCGGCCACTTCTCGTCGAGCTGCCCGCCGGGCACGTAGCGTGAGCCGATGACCACACCGGCGTTGGTGGACAGCAGTGCCCCGAGCATGCCGGGCAGCGCCTCCGGCGGGTGCGACAGGTCGGCGTCCATCTGCGCGACGAACTTGGCGCCGTCCGCGATCGCGTGGCCGATGCCGTCGACGTACGCCCTGCCGAGGCCCTCCTTGCCGGGCCGGTGCAGCACCCGGATCCGCCCGGGGTGCTCGACGGCGAGCTTCTCCGCGACCTCGCCGGTGCCGTCCGGGGAGTTGTCGTCGGCGACGAGGATGCTCAGCCCCGGCAGCGGCAGGGCGAGCAGCCGCTCGACCAGCCGTGGCAGGTTGCCCGCCTCGTTGTAGGTCGGGACGACGACGGTCAGGGGCTCGTCACACCACGGAGACGGCAGCCGCACTGGTTCGATCATTCCCGACCTTCCTCGATTACTGACAATGTCAGACAAGAGGGTATCCGCGTCCGCCCCACCGCCCGTGCACCGGCCCCTCGCCGGTCGTCATGGGCTGGCGGCGAGGAAGAGGAAGGCGGCACAGATCGACAGGTGCACCGCCGCCTGCAGCAGGGTCGCGCGGCCCGGCATGACGGTGAGGATACCGACACCCGCGGTGAGGGTGAGCAGCACGATCTGGGTGGCGCCGAGGCCGAGGACCAGCGGGCCGCTGAGCCAGATCGAGGCGAGCGCGATCGACGGGATCGTCAGCCCGATGCTGGCGATCGCCGACCCGAGGGCCAGGTTGAGGCTGATCTGCACCAGGTCGCGGCGAGCGTTGCGGACCGCCGCGAGGGTCTCCGGCAGCAGGATCAGCACGGCTATGACGACCCCGACGAACGACTGGGGGAGCCCGGCCCGCGCGACGCCGGCCTCGATCGTGCCCGACTCCACCTTCGCCAGGCCGACCACCGACACCAGCGCGACGACCAGCAGCACGAGGCTGGTGAGCGCCTGACGCGGCGCAGGAGCCGCCGCGTGCTCGTCCTCGGCGTCGTTGACCGGCAGGAAGCTCTCGCGGTGCCGCACGTTCTGGACGAGCACGAACAGCGCGTACAGGGCGAGCGACGCGACCGCCGCGAACGCCAGCTGCGGACCGGTGAACTGCGGCGCCGGCGCGCTGGTGGTGAACGTCGGCAGGACCAGGCTGAGGGTCGCGAGGGTGATGACCGCGGCGAGCGCGGCGCCCGTCCCCTCGGCGTTGAACACCGCGATGCGGGTGCGCAGCGCCGCGACCAGCAGTGACAGCCCAACGATGCCGTTGCAGGTGATCATCACGGCGGCGAAGACGGTGTCGCGGGCCAGGGTCTCCGTGCCGGAACCGCCGGTCACCATCAGGGTGATGATCAGGCCGACCTCGATGACGGTCACCGCGACGGCGAGGATGAGCGCGCCGAACGGCTCCCCGACCCGGTGGGCGACGACCTCCGCGTGATGCACCGCGGCCAGTACGGACCCTGCCAGGAGCGCCACCACGACGACCTCGACGGGGATCGGTATGTCGCGCCCCCACACCGCGACGAGGACCGCGAGGGCGAACGGCGGCAGGACCAGGGCGGAGCGGTTCAGAGAAGTGCGCACGCGCGCATCTGACCGCCGTCGCACGCACGAAACATGCCTGACCTTGATTCCGGCCGTACAGATGGGATCATCGCGCGTCGGGGGGTCAGGACCAGTTCCAGGGAGGCAATACATGGACACGACCCGCGCGGAGCCGCGCAACGGCTTCGACCGGTTCTTCGAGATCAGTGCGCGAGGCTCGACGATGAGCCGCGAGATCCGCGGCGGTCTCGCGACGTTCTTCACGATGGCCTACATCGTCGTGCTCAACCCCCTCATCCTCGGCAGCGGTGTCGACAGCACCGGCGGCAAGCTCGCCATCGCCGCGGTCGCCTCGGCGACGGCGCTCGTCGCCGGGGTCGTGACGATCCTGATGGGCGTCGTCGCCCGCTTCCCCCTCGCGCTCGCCGCCGGCCTGGGCGTCAACGCGCTCGTGGCCTTCGAGATCGCACCCCACATGACCTGGGCCGACGCGATGGGCCTGGTCGTGATCGAGGGCGTGCTCATCGGTATCCTGGTGCTGACCGGGCTCCGGGAGGCGGTGTTCCGGGCCGTACCGACGCAGCTGAAGACCGCCATCGGCGTCGGCATCGGGCTGTTCCTGGCGCTCATCGGCTTCGTCGACGCGGGCTTCGTGCGGCGCGTGCCGGACATGGCCAACACCACCGTCCCGGTCGGCCTCGGCATCGGCGGCAAGCTGATCAGCTGGCCCGCGCTCGCGTTCGGCGTCGGTCTGCTGCTCACCGTCGTGCTTGTGGTGCGCAAGGTGCGCGGCGCGATCCTCATCGGCATCCTCGCCTCCACGGTCCTCGCCATCGTCATCGAGGCGATCGCGAAGGCCGGCCCGTCGTTCGTGGACGACAAGCCCAACCCGAAGGGCTGGAGCCTCAACGTCCCCGTCGTGCCGGACAAGATCATCGACAAGCCCGACCTGTCCCTGCTGGGCCACTTCAACGTCCTGCACTCCTGGCAGACCGCCGGCGTCCTGATCGTGATCATGTTCGTGTTCACCCTGCTGATCACCGACTTCTTCGACACGATGGGCACGATGGTCGCGGTCGCCCAGGAGGGTGACATGCTCGACGAGCAGGGCATGCCGCCGCGCACCCGCGAGATCCTGCTCGTGGACTCCGTCGCCGCCGCCGCGGGCGGCGCGGCGAGCACGTCCAGCAACACCACCTACATCGAGAGCGCCGCCGGCGTCGCCGAGGGCGCCCGCACCGGCGTGGCGAGCCTGGTCACCGGTGGGCTGTTCCTCGTCGCGATGTTCTTCGCGCCGCTGGTGACGGTGGTGCCCTTCGAGGCGGCGTCGGTCGCCCTCGTCGTCGTCGGCTTCCTCATGATGACCACGGTCCGCTCCATCGACTGGTCGGACTACGAGATCGCCCTGCCGGCGTTCCTCACCATCATCCTCATGCCGTTCACGTACTCCATCTCCAACGGCATCGGCGCCGGCGTCGTCTCCTTCGTCGTCATCAAGCTCGCCGCCGGCAAGGCCCGCGACGTCCACCCGCTGCTCTACGGCGTCGCGGTCATGTTCATCGTCTACTTCCTCCGTGGCCCGCTGGAGCTGCTCGTCTGAACGCCCGTGAGGGGTGCCCCGGCACCCCTCACCGCGTACAGGCGTCCGCCCCCTTGAGTGGGAGCGCTGTGCGCCGATACAGTGAGAGTCATCGAATGATTGAAACGTTTTAACGACTTCGATCGACCCCGTGTCACCGCCATGACACGGTTCCCAGAAAGGGGCACAGCATCGTGCACGGTTCGCTGCACCCTGCCCGCCGCCGGTTCCCGCGCGGCCTGCTCGCCGGCGCCCTCGTCCCAGCCGTCCTGCTCGCCGCCCTGGCCGCCGCCCTCAGCACCGCCCGGCCGGCCGCCGCCGCGGCCGGGATCTCCGCCAGCGACCTGCGCGTGGACAACACCACCGACCCGCTCGGCATCGACAACCCCCAGCCGAGCCTCAGCTGGAAGCTCACCTCCGCCGTCAACGGCGAACGGCAGACCGCCTACCGCATCCTCGTGGCCACCGCCGCGGGCAGGCTGACCCCGGGCGCCGCCGACGTCTGGGACAGCGGCACGGTCAGCAGCGGCGAGTCGGTCGCGATCCCCTACGGCGGACCGGCGCTGCGGTCCACGCAGACCTACCACTGGAGCGTGCAGGTCTGGGACGCGGCGGGATCACCGTCGGCGTGGAGCGCCCCCGCGCGATGGGAGATGGGCCTGCTCACCGCCGCGGACTGGCAGGGGGCGCAGTGGATCAGCCCGGACACCGGTACACCGGACGCGCCGATCCTCAGGACCGGCTTCACCCTTCCGGCGAAGACCGTCGCCAAGGCCCGGGCGCACGTCTACGGCCTCGGCTTCTTCGAGCTGCGGCTCAACGGCGGCAAGGTCGGCGACCACGTGCTGAGCCCCGCCAGCACGCCGTACACCCAGCGCAACCTCTACACGACCTTCGACGTCACGGGATCCGTGCAGGCCGGTGCCAACGCCGTCGGCGTGTGGCTCGGCAACGGCTACGGCCCGCGGTTCAGCCAGTACGGTTTCCGCTGGACCGGGCCGAAGCAGGCGATCGTGCTGCTCGACGTCACGTTCGCCGACGGGACCCGGCAGGCCGTCACCAGCGACCCGGCGTGGAAGTGGTCGACCGGGCCGATCACCGCCGACGACCTGTACGCCGGCGAGACCTACGACGCCCGGCTGGAGAAGCCCGGCTGGGACCGGGCCGGCTACCAGGACGCGGGCTGGCGGCCGGTGCGGACGGTCGCCGCGCCGTCGAGCCGTCTGGCCGCCGCGACCCTGCCGCCGGTCCGGGTCGTGGGCACCGTCCAGCCGGTGCGGCTCACCCAGCCGCAGCCCGGCGTGTACGTCTACGACCTCGGGCAGAACATCGCCGGCTGGCAACGCCTGCGGGTGCGGGGCGAGGCCGGCGCGACCGTCCGGATGCGAACGGCCGAGGAGGTGAACGCCGACGGGACCCTCGACACCGCGACCAACCGCAACGCCGCGAGCACGGACACGTTCGTCCTGGCCGGCACCGGTGGCGTCGAGACCTACGAGCCGAGGTTCACCTACCACGGTTTCCGGTACGTCGAGGTGACCGGATTCCCGGGGACCCCGGCCCTGGACAGCCTCGACGGGCGGGTCGTGCACGCGGACGTCGCGTCCACCGGCACGTTCTCGTCGTCGAACGCGCTGCTGAACCGCATCTGGCAGAACAACCGGTGGGGCATCCTCAACAACTCGATGAGCGTCCCGACCGACACCCCCGTCCGCGACGAACGGACCCCGCCAGGCATGGACGTCCAGGCGTACTCCGACGCGTCGACCCGGGAGTTCGGGATGGACGCCTTCTACGCCAAGTACCTCGCCGACATGCCGCCGGGCACCGCGCTGCCCAGCGACGCCCACAACGCGCAGCAGCCCGACATGGGCGGCAACCAGATCACCCTGGCGTGGACGCTGTACGAGCAGTACGGCAACCGGGCCGTCCTGGCCGCCAACTATCCGTTGATGAAGACGTTCGTCGACACGAACGCCCGCAACCTGCCCGGCCACGTCTGGACGACCGGCTTCGGCGACTGGTGCCCGCCCGATCTCAGCGCCAACGCCAACGGCGGCCTGGGCAGCCCCGGCGCCGGCGCCTGCACCAGCGAGGTCTCGCTGGTGAACACGGCGCTGGCGTACCGGCAGGCGCTCACCGTCGCGAAGGCGGCGACCGCGCTCGGGCAGGCCGGCGACGCGACCCGCTACACCCAGCTCGCCGGCGACATCAAAGCGGCCTTCAACGCACGGTTCCTCAACGCCGACGGCGCCTCCTACAGCAGCGGCCGGCAGACGACCAGCGTGCTGCCGCTCGCCTTCGGGCTGGTCCCGGACGCGAACGTCACCGCGGTCGGGGCCCGGCTCGCCGACACGGTCCTCAACCGCAACGGGGGGCACCTCGCCACGGGGATCTTCGGCACGCGGTACCTCATGGACGCCCTCGCCGGCATCGGCCGCACCGACGTGGCGATGACGATCCTGAACCAGACGACCTACCCGGGCTTCGGCTTCGAGATCGGGATGGGGGCGACGAGCCCCTGGGAGCAGTGGATGTACCGGTCGTCGATGGAGACCCACGACCACGCGATGTTCGCGGGCATCAACGCGTCGCTCTACACCGTCCTCGCCGGCATCCGCCCGGGGTCACCGGCCTACCGCACCGTCGTCATCGACCCGCGGGTCCCGGCCGGGCTGCAGGCGGTCAGCGCGTCCATCGACACGGTGCGTGGCGTCGTCGCCTCGTCGTGGACGGTGTCGGGCCAGCAGATCACGATGGACGTGACCGTGCCGGTCGGGTCGGCGGCGACGGTGCACGTCCCGAACTTCGGCCGCGGCGCGACCACCGGCGGCGGGACGGTCGTCACCACCACGGGCACGGAGACGGTGTACTCGGTCGGTTCGGGACGGTGGCAGTTCACCGGAAGCCTCGGCCCGGCCGCCGGTCCGACGCTGCCCGGGACGTGGACGCAGTGCGCCGCCGAGACCGGGACGTGCCAGGTCACGGGCACCGCGACCGTCGCGTTCGGCGCGCAGGGGCAGTTCCGGTACCTGACCGTCACCGGCTCGACGCCGTGCACGAACACCGTGTTCGGCGACCCGGTCCCGAACGTGTCGAAGGCCTGCTTCACGCTGGGCCTGCCGGCCGCCGGGAACGGCTGGCAGCAGTGCGCGGCAGAGACCGGGACGTGCTCGTTCGCGGGGACCTCGACGGTGGCGTTCGGGGCGCAGGGGCAGTTCCGCCACCTGACCGTCACCGGCGGGACGGCCTGCACGAACGCGGTCTTCGGCGACCCGGCGCCCGGTGTGCAGAAGGCGTGCTTCCTGATCGCCCCACCGCCGTCGGCCACCACGTGGAACCCGTGCGCGGCCGAGTCGACGACGTGCGCGTTCACCGGGACCCGCCAGGTCGCGTACGGCGCCGCGGGACGGTACGCGTACCGCACCGTCACCGGCGGCACCCCGTGCACCAACGCGGTCTTCGGCGACCCGGTCCCCGGCACCCAGAAAACCTGCTACGTCCAGTGACCCGCGCCTGTCCCGCGTCGCGGCCCCGGGCACGGCGGAAACGCCGGGTGGGGCGGGCACTAGCCTGGGGCCGTGAGCGTCGAGCTGCGCCTGCTGTCGCGGGTCGCCTACCGTGGCCGGGACATCGTCGGGCCGCGGCAGTGCGGGCTGCTCGCGCTGCTGGCGGGGGAGCCGCGGACCGGCTGCGGCACCGCCAGGCTCGTCGACGGGCTGTGGCCCGACGAGCAGCCGGAGCACCCGGCGAAGGCGCTGCAGGTCGTCGTGTCGCGGGTGCGGGCGCAGGCCGGCGCCGACATCGTGGCCAGGACCGCGGGCGGATACCGGCTCGCGGTGCCGGCGCCGCTGCTGGACACCGAGGCGGTGCTGCTGCACGCGGCCGCCGCGGCGGACCTGGCCCGGGGCGGGGACCACGCCGGGGCGCTCGCCCGCGCGGAGGAAGGGCTCGCGCTGTGGGACGGCGCCGAGCCGGCCGACCCGGGCCTGGCCGACCCGCTGTCCGTCCTGCGTGCGGAGCGGGACCGGACGCGCCACGCGCTGCTCGCCGCGCGGGCGGTCGCGCTGTCCCGGCTCGGCCGGCACGCCGAGGCCGTCGGCCCGCTGACCGAGGCGGCCGCGCTGCGCCCGAAGGACGAGGCGGTCCTGCTCGAACTGCTGCGCGCCGAGGCGGCGACGGCCGGCACCGCGGCGGCGCTGGAGCGGTACGAGACCTACCGGGCCACGCTGCGCGACGAGCTCGGCGCCGACCCGGGCCCAGCCCTGCAGGACGTGCACCGGGGGCTGCTGCGCGACGAGGCACCCGCGGTGCGGCGCGGCGTCCCGCACGACCCCAACCCGCTGCTCGGCCGCGACGACGACATCGCCGCGGTCACGGAGCTGCTCGCCACGTCCCGGGTCGCGTCGGTCGTCGGGACCGGCGGGCTCGGCAAGACCCGGCTCGCGTACGCGGTCAGCCGCCAGGCCCGCCAGCCGGTCGTGCAGCTCGTCGCGCTCGCGGGCGTCGCCGCCGACGCGGACGTCGCCCCGGCGGTCGCGTCGGCGTTCGGCGTTGCCGCACCCGCCGACGGTCCCGGTGCGGCCGCCGCGATCGCCGCCGCCCTCGGCACCGGGCCGGCGCTGCTGGTGCTGGACAACTGCGAGCACGTGATCCGCGGCGCCGCCGACCTCGTCCGGGACCTCGTGGCCGCGACGGGCGACCTGCGGGTGCTGACCACCAGCCGGGCGCCGCTCGGGTTGTCCTCGGAGGTGGTGTACCCGCTGCCGGAGCTCGATCTGGCCACCACCGTCGAGCTGTTCGGGCAGCGGGCGAGGGCCGCCCGGCCCGGCGCGGACGTGCCCGGCGACGTGGTGCGGCAGCTGTGCGCGCGCCTGGACGGGCTGCCGCTCGCGGTCGAGCTCGCCGCCGCCCGCGTGCGGGTCATGTCGGTGACCGAGATGGCCCGCCGCCTCGACGACCGGCTGGCCCTGCTGCGCGGCGGGGCGAGGGACGCGCCGCCGCGGCACCACACGCTGCACGCCGTCATCGACTGGAGCTGGAACCTGCTCACCGAGCCCGACCGGGCGGCGATGCGCGCCCTGTCCGTGTTCCCCGGCGGGTTCACCGCCGGCGCGGCCCGGCACGTCCTCGCCGAAGCCGAAGCCGAAGCCGAAGGCGAAGCCGAAGGCGAATCCGAAGGCGGCGACGACGTCCTGCTGGCGCTCACGCAGCTCGCCGACCAGTCGCTGCTGAAGGTCACCGACACGCCGTTCGGCACCAGGTTCCGGATGCTGGAGACGGTGCGGGAGTTCAGCACCGCGCACCGGGAGCGGGCGGGCGGGACCGGTCGCGCCGTCGACGGGCTGCTCGCGTGGGCGGGGGAGTTCGGCGTCGCGCACGCCGGAGCGGTCTTCGGCACGGACCTCGTCAGGGAGGTCGAGCGGGTCCGCGCCGAGCAGGACAATCTCGTCCTCGCCCTGCGCCACGCCGTCGACCGAGCCGATGGTCCCGCCGTCGCCGCCGCGGCAGGTGTACTGGCGGCGCTGTGGACCGTCGAGGGCAGTTTCGTGCGGATGACGGCCCTGGCCCGCGACGTCGAATGGGTCATGTCGCACGTGCGGCCCGCACCCGCGCTGGTCGAGGTGGCCCGCACCGCGGCGCTGCTGTGCGCGATGAACGACTTCCTCATGCGAGGGCCGATGCCGGGCCGGTTCCTCGTCGCCCTGCGCCGGCTGCCGCCCACGACGCCGGACACGCTGATCGGCGCGGCCGACGCGGTCCGGCGCGCCATGACGCGCGACGAGGCCGCGCTGTGGGCGCTCTGCGACAGCGACGAGCCGCTGCTGGCCGGGATCGCGTACGGCGCCGCCAGCTACCTGTGCGAGCAGCGGCAGGACACCGATGGCGCGCTGCGGGCGGCCAGAAGGATGCTCGCGGTGCTCGGCACCCGCACGACCCCGCTGATGCGGGCCGTCGCGCACTCCCGCATCGGTGAGCTGCTCGTGGAGGTCGGCCGCGGCGAGGAGGCGGCGGCGCACCTCGCGGAGACGCTGGCGGTGCTGGACCAGCTGCGCCGGCCCGGCGTGCCGTCCAGCGCGTCGCGGGTCCGCGGTGCGATGGCCCTCGCGAGCCTGCAGCGCGGCGCCCTGGACGAGGCGGAGGACCTGCTCGAGCAGGCGGTGCAGAGCGCCCACGACCCGGGCGACGACCCGATGATGTTCGGCTCCGGGGTCCGCGCGGAGATCCTGATCGCCCGCGGCGACGTCGACGCCGGCCTCGCGCTGTGGCGCGAGGTCGTGGCCCGGCTCGACGCCGCCGAGGGTCAGGAGCTGCCGGGCTCGGCGGGCTGGGCGATGGAGGTGCGGGCCACCACGGTGATCGCGCACGCCCAGCACGGCCGGCTCGACCTCGTCCCGGCCATCGTCGACGGCCTGCCGGACCTCCTGGCGCGCCTGCTCGCGAGCTCCGGCACCGTCAACGCGGTCGGCGGCCCCGTGTACGGCGCGCTGCTGCTCGCCCTGGCCGTCGCCGACCTGGACCGCGGGCGGCGCACCGGCGACACCAGGGTCGCCTCGTGCGCGGCGCGGATGATCGCCCTGGCGGAGGCGTTCCGGTTCACGATGGGCTTCCAGCCGACGATGCACGCCGGCTACGCCCGCGACCTCGCGGAACAGGCCGACGCCGCCGAGTACGTCTCGGCGGCGTCGGACTACGCGGCGCTGGAGCGGGACGCGCTGCGGGAGGCCGCGTCGGCGGTCCTGCTGGCGCGCCGCGCGCTCATCGGCGCGGAGCGCGGTTGAACACGGACCGCGCCCACAGGTAGCCGACGGCGGAGAGCCCGACACACCAGGCGACCGCGATGCCGCCGCTGTCGCCGACGGGCGTGTCCATCAGCAGCGCCCGCAGCGTGTCGATGATCGGCGTGAAGGGCTCGTTGGCGGCGAACCAGCGCACCGCCCCCGACATCGACTCGGTCGTGACGAACGCGCTGCTGACGAACGGCAGCACCTGCACGAGCAGCAGGAAGCCCGTGGTGCCCTCGGGGGTGGGGGAGACCAGCCCGATCGCGACCGCCAGCCAGGTCAGCGCGAGGACCAGCAGCAGCACGAGACCGGCCGCGCCGAGCCACCGCAGCGGGTCGGTGGTGGGCCGGAACCCCATCAACAGCGCCACCCCGACGACGAGCGCCAGGCTCAGGAACGTGCGGATCGTGGCGGCCAGGACGTGCCCGGTCAGCACCGACTGCCGGGAGATCGGCATGGTGCGGAACCGGTCGATGATGCCCTCGGTCATGTCCTTGTTGACCGCCAGCGCCGTGGTCGAGGCGCCGTACCCGGCGGTCACCAGCAGGATGCCCGGCACGATGTAGTTGATGTAGGTGCTGCCACCGGCGATGCCCGCGTTGATCGCGCCGCCGAAGACCCCGACGAACAGCAGCAGGAGCAGCACCGGCACGAGCAGGGACGTGACCATCGAGGCGGGGTACCGCATCGTGTGCAGCAGGCTGCGGCGCAGCATCGTGGCGGAGTCGGTGACGGCGGTGGTCATGGTGCTCATCGGGCGCCTTCCTTCGCGGCGGTGGTTGCGGTGGGCTGGTCCCCGGTCCGGCTGCTCTGGTGGCCGGTCAGGGCGAAGAACACGTCGTCGAGGTCCGGCGTGTGCACGGACAGGTCGGCGACGGGCACGGAGGCGGCGTCGAGCCGGTCCAGCAGCACCCGCAGCGAGGAGACGCCGCCGTCGCCCGGCACGCGCAGCGCCAGCTCCTCGTCGTCCCGCGCCGAGCCCGCGAACAGCCGCGCGGCGGTGTCCAGGTCCTCGGCGGTGTCGAACCGCACCCGGATGTGCCCGCCGGGGATCTGCCGCTTGAGCTGCTCGGCGGTGCCGGTGGCCACGATCCGCCCGCCGTCGAGCACCGCGATGCGGTCGGCGAGCTGGTCGGCCTCGTCGAGGTACTGCGTGGTCAGGAACACCGTGACCCCGTCGGCGACGAGCCTGCGGATGATCTGCCACATGGTCCGGCGGCTGCGCGGGTCGAGCCCGGTGGTGGGCTCGTCGAGGAAGATGACGCTCGGGTCGCCGACCAGCGTCATCGCCAGGTCGAGCCGGCGCCGCATGCCGCCGGAGTAGGTCGCGGCGGCCTTCTTCGCCGCGTCGACCAGGTCGAACCGCTCCAGCAGGTCGGCGACCCGCCGCCGGCCGCCGGCCCGGCCGAGGTGGTGCAGGGCCGCCATGAGCGCGAGGTTCTCCTCGCCGGTGAGCAGCCCGTCGACCGCCGAGAACTGCCCGGTGACCCCGATCGCGGCGCGCACCGCGCCGGCCTCGCGGACCACGTCGTGCCCGGCGACGGACGCCTGCCCGCCGTCGGCGCCGATGAGCGTCGACAGGATGCGCACCGTCGTCGTCTTGCCGGACCCGTTCGGCCCCAGCAACGAGAAGACCGTCCCACGCGGGACCTCCAGGTCGATTCCGTCGAGCACGACGTGGTCACCGAACGACTTGCGCAACCCGGTAGCCACGATCGCCGACGGGGACGGGGTGGTAGCCACGTCCCTCCCTCCCAACCGCCGCTGTGACGCTGGTGCGCCACGACTGCGACGATCGTGCGGGCCGCGACCTTCACCGCGGTTTCACGGGCTTTCAGCGCCTTTCACCTCCGGGCGGTGCCCGCCACCACCCTCGTGGCCAGGTTGTTGCCGCCGCTCACGGTGCCGGTGACGGTGACCTGCATGCCGGTCTTCACCCCACTGAGCCCCCTGAGCCCTCCAAGCCCACCGGACCCGGCCGGGACGCCGTTGATCACGACGGCGGTGCCGGACGTCAGCGTGAACCTGACCGTCCTGGGCCGGCTGTCGCGGAACTTGTAGGCGCGGGTCACCACCAGCGACGCGTCGGCGGTGCGGACCGACGCGACGGTCCCGACCACGGACACCGCACCCGGTGCCGGTGTCACCCCCGCAGCCCGGGCTTCCCCCGGCGTCATGAACTGGCTTCCGGCGACCACGGCAGCGATCAGACCCGCGGTGCGGTGATGACGTCGTGACAAGGTTCCGCCTCCTGATGGTGTGCCGGAACCGGTAGCGTCCCCGACCAGGGTTGCGGCCCGGGTGCCGTCGCGGTCCCGTCCGGTTTCGCGCCGCCGCCTGTCAGCCGGGCGGGTCGGCCAGGAAGGACGAGAGGCGGCCGAGACGGTCGTCCCAGTCGGCGGCGAGGGCGGCCAGGTAGCCCTGGGCGAGCTTGATCGGCTCGGAGCGGTGGCGGAACAGGACCCGGCGGCCGGTGCCGGCGTCGCTGGTGACCAGGCCGGCGTCGGCGAGGAGGGCGAGGTGCTTGGCGACACCCTGGCGGGTGATCGACAGGCGGCCGGACAGGTCGGTGGCCGTGCTCGGGCCGTGCTCGGCGAGCGAGGCGAGGATCGCCCGGCGGTTGGGGTCGGCGAGGGCGGTGAAGACGGCGACCGCCGTTTCCTCTGGTTCAGACGGCATGGCTCGAGGTCGTCGGCATGGTCGGCTCCTGCGGTCGCGGCGTGGCGATCTACCGTACCTGGACCGCCGCACCCGCTCGACGCATCCGGCTCCACGGCCGCCCGCCCGGCCCTGCCGCGGCGGCCGGTCAGGCACCCCGGGACGCGGCCCGCACCGCCCGCCCGGAGCTGCCGCGGCGGCCGGTCAGGCACCCCGGAAAGCGGCCCGCGCCGCCCGCCCGGAGCTGCCGCGGCGGCCGGCACGCCTCCGTGAAGCGGCCGGTCAGCCGCCCCAGAGCGTGAGCGCGAGCGTCGCCACGCCGGAGCCCGTCAGGGCGAACGCCCACACCCGGTCGGCGTCGAACCTCGCCCTGACCCGCACCGGGCGCAGCCGCAGCACCTCGTAGGCCACCAGCGCGACCAGGCCCGCCGCCGCGACCATCGCCGCCGTGTGGACCGTCGTGGCGAGGATGCCGGTCATCGCCGAGGTACGGCCGGCGGCGCCGACGGCGTGGCCGTGGTGGGCGGCCGCCGGCACCGCGGCGAGCAACGGCAGCAGGACGAGCCCGGCGCCGTGCGCGGAGGACATCAGGAACGACCACGTGAGCAGGTCGGCCGGGCGCGGGCCGGTCCGGTGGTGGCTCGGGGACAGCAGCCGCCAGACGCCGAACGCGGTCAGCGCGACCCCGCCCGCGGTCGCGACGAGCCGCGCGCCGGTCACCGACATGAGCGCCGCGACCAGCGTCGCGATCACGAACACCGACGCGGCGTGGCCGAGCGCGATCGGCCCGAGCGTCGCCGCGATCGCCGCGCGCCGCCGCTCCCGCACCCCGCCGGCGAGGGCGAAGAGCCACCCCATGCCCGGGTTCAGCCCATGGAATGCGCCGAGCCCGGCCAGCACCACGTACTGCCACGGATGCATTGCCCGCTCCCTTGTCGCAACCGTCCGGTTGCAGCAACGTATCGCAACTTGGAGGTTGCGTCAACGATGGTGGGGATCCGTGGGGCGGTCCGGGTCAGGCGACGTCCGGATCCGAGGGGAGCGCCAGCCAGCAGTGGTCCAGCCCCGGGTCGGCGAACGCGACCCGGCGCGGCCGGCGCTTCGCCCGGTACATCGCCTCGTCCGCGGCGCGCACCAGCTCCTCGGGGTCGACGGCGGCCTCCGGGTCGTCGGCGACCGCCACGCCGATGCTGGTGGCGACCGTGATCGTCGCCAGGGACAGCACCAGCGGCTCCTCGACCGCGGCCAGGATGCGCTGGAGCACGGGCGTGACCCGGTCGACCGGCCCGAACTGCTCCAGCACCACCACGAACTCGTCGCCGCCGAGGCGGGCCACGAAGTCGGTGCTGCGGACGGTGCCGGCGAGCCGGCCCGCGATGCGGATGAGCAGTTCGTCGCCGACGGCGTGGCCGTACTTGTCGTTGACGGGTTTGAAGCCGTTGAGGTCGAGGAACAGCACGGCGATCGGCCCGCCGCCGCGGTGGACCCGTTCGGTGGCGTCGCGGATCCGCCCGACGAGCCGGCGCCGGTTGGGCAGGCCGGTGAGGACGTCGTGCGCCGCCTCGTGCTCCTGCCGCCGCTGCTCGGTGACGTCCCGGTTGACGAAGACGTACCCGGCGGGCGTGCCGTCGTCGGACGCGTGCAGCGCCGACACGGACGACAGCACGGTGAGCGGCGCCGCGTCGGAGCGCCGCTCGCGCAGCTCGCCCTCCCACCGCCCGGACGCGGCCACATCCTGCAGCATCTGCGCCGCGGGGACCTCGGTGTCGTCGGTGACGCACGCGGTGGCGAGCAGCGCGAGCAGGTCGCAGCCGACCGCGTCGCCGGAGGAGTACCCGTACAGGCGCTCGGCCCCGGAGTTCCAGCTGACGATCACGCCGTCGGCGTCGCAGGAGACGATGGCGTCGGAGATCGCGTCCAGCAGGTCGCCCTGGCGGCGGGCGTCCTCGAGCAGCTCCAGCGTCGCGGCGAACGCGTGGCTGTGCTCGATCACCCCGCCGGCGACGGTCGCGGCCGCCTCGACGAACGCCATGTCCGCGGCCTGGACGGCGTCGCCGTCGCTCCCCAGCACGCCGAGCGCGCCGATGACCGTTCCCCGGGCGAGAATGTGCGCCACACTGATGGCGTTTTCCGCGTCTGTACGGGGTGGGCCGGCGACCGCGTCGAGCAGCGCTCCGGCCAGGGCGGGCCCGGCCTCACCGGCGGTCCGGACCACGGGTGCGGCGCCCGTGGTGAGCGCTCCCACGACGCAGCAGTCCGGCAGCTCCGCGCCGACGGCGGAGACCAGACGCTCCAGAAGGTGGCCGTCGTCGGGCGGTGCGTCCAACATGCGGACGCAGACGTCTGCCACCGCACGCAGTCGGGACACATCGTTCTATCGGCCGCCGGAACGCGAACTGAAGCACCCTCGCGGGCAGGCCGGGCGTGTGCCGCCGCTCAGTCCTTCCCGTCCGGCGCGGGCGGCTGTCCCTCGTCGCCGCCCGTGGCCGGCGGCGGTGCGGCGTCGTCGCCGCCCGTGGCCGGTGGTGGTGGTGTGTCGTCGCCGCCCGCGGTGCGGGTGCCGGCGCGTGGGGTGCCGAGCACGATCAGCGCCGGGCCGGCGATCGTGAGCGCGGCGGTCAGCGCCGGCCCGTACTCAACGCCCTCGTCCACCGCGGTGCCCCAGGCGATCGCCGTGTAGGCGTCCCCGCACAGGGCGTCGGTGAGCGCGGCCACGGTGAGCCACGCGCCGGTCAGGTCGGACTGCGTCACGGCCGCCTGCACCGCGACGAGCCCCGCACCCGCCGCCACCAGCCACCGGCGGTCCTCGCGCCGGCCGGCCAGGAGCAGCAGCCCGAGAGCGGCCGCGACGGCGAGCGGCCCGGGCCACGCGCAGCGGGCCACCCCGGCCATCTCGTCCAGGTCGACGTCGAACCAGAGGCCGGCCAGGACGCCCACGCCCACCACGACGGCCGCGACCGTGGTGGCCACGACCCGCACCCGCCGGTGGGCGCGGGGCAGCCCGAGCACGGCGGCCACCAGCAGGACCACCGCGCCCAGCTGGACCAGTGTCGCGATGGACTCCGACCGGTACGCCCGGCCCGCGGCGTCCAGCATGGCCTGCAGCGCGACCGTCTGCGACGGCCCGTACCCGAACCAGCCGGCGTCCTGTCCCGTGTCGTCGACCGCGGCGTCCCGTACCAACGCGGCGACCGCGAACAGCAGGCAACCTGCCGCCGGCGCCCACCGCGACCGGCTCCACCGGACGGCGAGCACCGCCAGCACGACCAGCGCCGCCGCCGTGCACCGCAGCGACACCTGCGTCGCCGACAGCGCCGCCGCCGACACCGCCAGCACCCCGGTCACCGCGAACATGGACACGAGCAAGGACAGGCGCACCGCCGGATCTTGCCACAGCACCCGCCACCGCAGGGGGCGCCGAACTACATGGGTGTACTTATCGATCATTGCTTCCCGCTGGTGACGGGGCTGTCGTAGCGTCGGGTGGTGAGCGCGGCCGTGATGCAGACACCCGACGGGCGGTGGCGCGTCGAGGTCGGCGGGGTGGGCTCCGTCGCGTGGTACAGGGTGATCGGCCCGGGCGTGTCGCGGGCGGTGCCGAGCGTGGACAAGCTCGCCGACGTGCTGCGCGAGGAAGGCGTCGAGCTCGGCGACTTCGTCGAGCCGGAAGTCGCCTGACGCCCGCTCAGACGGTGACCGGGCGGCGCTTGCGGTCGTACATCTTCCGGTCCGCCTCGGCGACGAGCTGCTCCGCCGTGCCCGGCCCGGCAAGCGCGGTGCCTGCCTCGTCGGACGCACTGCCTGCCGTGTCGAGTGCGCCGCCTGCCTTGCCGGTCGCGGTGCCTGCCGTGTCGAGTGCACCGCCTGCCTTGCCGGTCGCGGTGCCTGCCTGGACGGGGGCGGTGGCCGCCCTGCCGGACGCGGCGCCCCGCCTGTCGGGGGTCGGGCCCGACTTGTCGAGGGCGGGGCCCGACCCGGTGAGGGCGGTGCCGATCGTCACGCCGACGTCGACCTGGTGGCCGGCGACCGTCATCGGCGCGCCGACGGCGGCGGTCAGCCGGCGCCGCAGCGCGTCGGCCCGCGTGGCGTCGACGCCGTGGCAGACGATCAGGAACTCGTCGCCGCCGATCCGGCCGACCAGGTCGCCGGGGCGCACCGCGGCGCGCAGCCGGGCCGCGACCTGCCGCAGGACCTCGTCGCCGGCGAGGTGGCCGAGCGTGTCGTTGATCGGCTTGAAGCGGTCGAGGTCGCAGTACAGCACCCCGACGCCGGCGCCGAAGGACTCCTCCAGCCTGGCCAGGACGCCGTGCCGGTTGAGCAGGCCGGTGAGCTCGTCGTGGCTGGCGCGGTGCGCCAGCGCCGACTCGGCCTCGGCGCGCTGGCGCAGCAGCTGGCCGATCCGGGCGAGGACGAGCCCGATGACGACGAGCGTCCCGACGCTGAGCAGCGGCGCGTCGGCCTTGCCGCCCCACAGGACGGGCAGCGCGCCGACGACCGGGTTGATCGAGAGGACCGCGCCGAGGTGCGCCAGGCGCAGCGTGGGGCGCTCCGGCTGCCGCCCGACCGGCTCGGTGAGCGTGACCGCCGCCGGGTGCAGCGCCGCGGCGCCGAAGCTCAGGTACGCCACCGCCCACAACGCCGGCACGACCTGCGTGGCCACCGGGTGGGGCAGGTCCGCGGCCAGTACCGACGCGACGACCCCGGCGAGTCCCAGCGCGATCGACACATAGAGGTAGCGCAGCGACCCCGTGCCCATCGTCCGGGCGATGCGCCGCATCGAGCCGAGCGTGGCCAGCAGCGCCAGGAGGTTGGCCAGCGCCAGCAGCTGCACCGCCGCGGGCGCGTGCCCGGCGGCCAGCCGCGGCCGCAGCACGAACTCCCACAGCGGGCCCGCGGCGCCGACGCCGATCAGCGCCGCGTCGATGACCCCGCCGCCGTCGCCGGGCGTGTGCCGGGTCACGACGACCGCGCTGGCCGACAGCAGCCCGAGGAACCCGGCGGCCATCAGGACCGGCGCGACGAGCCCGCCGCCCGGCACCTTGACGCCGAGGTCGGCGCCGAGCCCGAGCAGGTTGGTGCCGGTCAGCAGCCCCAGCCCGACGAGCGCCAGGTGCCAGGGCAGCGGACCGCCCGGCCGGCGGCGGCGCAGGTGCCAGCCGATCGCGGCGGCCGGGGCCAGCCCGCTGAGCAGCATGACGAACGCCTCGGCGGGCCCGTCGAACGCCAGCAGCGCCGTCACCGTCACGACGACGGCCAGCGCATAGGCTCGATGCAGGATCACCACCCCGGAGAGATCGTCCTTCGGTGTGCGGGCATGAGCAGAACGGTAGGCTGCCCCGCATGTCCGCCTATGGCCCAGCGCTGTTCGTGTCCAGGAACGACGGCGCGGCGGTCCCGCCGGAGGAACAGGAGACGATCCTGCACCTGGTCCGCGCCGCCGCCGCCACCGTCCGCCTGAAGGACGAGCAGGGCGCGCCCGCCGACCCCCGCGTCTACGACTACGACGAGTACGAGCCGCTCGCCCTCGGCGTGCTGCTGTACTCCGGCTACGCGTACGGCCAGATGCCGGAGGAGATCCAGCAGGACCAGGACGACGCCTGGACCGCGGAGACCACCCGCGTCGCGGCAGAGGTCGACCGCCACGCTCCCGGGGTCTACGCCTTCACCGGCTACGGCGTCGAGGACTGAGCCCCGGGCAGGTCGGGCAGGGGCACGCCGAGGGCGGTGGCCAGGTCGAGGGTCCGGCGCGGCGTGACGCAGCGCCGGGTCAGTGCGGCCTCGTCGAGGCGGCCGGTGCGGGCCTGGAAGAGCACCGGGGCGGCCGGGTGCGCCCGCAGGGCCGCGTCGGGGAGCTCACGGGCGAGCGCCTGGGCGGCGGCGACGAGGGCGGGCAGCGACGAGCGCAGCAGCTCGGCCCACGCCGCGACCTCGTCCAGCCACGGGTCCTGAGTGCGGGACAGGGCGGCGGTCAGGTCGGGCCAGGTGTAGTCGCGCCAGGGGCGGGTGCGCAGGACGGGGAGCTGCCACTCGCGGCGGGTGACCGACCAGTGGTCGGCGTGGGCGGGGACCGCGTGGACGGTGCGGCCCGGCAGGACCAGGGCGGTCAGGTTCCAGCCGTGGCAGGCGCCGGTGTCCAGGCCGAAGACGCGGCCGTCGCGCAGCAGCGGCTCGCGGCCGGTGACGTGGTGGCCGAAGGCGACCGGCTCCGGGTCGGTGTAGTGCTCGTGCCAGTGGCCGGTCGGGACGATCCCGGCGAGGGCCTTCTCGCCGCTGGTCGAGCCGCACAGGATCTCTTCCCGCTGCTCGTCCAGCGGCACGCCCGGGACCAGCGCCGCGTGCACGACCCGGACGTGCTCGTTCTCGAAGAAGTACGGCAGGGTCCGCATCCACGCGACCGCGTCGGCGTAGCCGGCGCCGAGCTGCAGGCGGGTGATCTCCTGCGCGTAGGAGAGGACGCCGCGGACGTGCTTGCGCTCGTGGTTGCCCATGACGACGACGGAGTTGGGCCGGGAGCGGAAGAAGCCGACGACCTCGGCGGGTGACGGGCCGCGGTCGACCAGGTCCCCGACGCTGACGAGCAGGTCGTCGGGGCGCAGCGCGACGGCGTCGCAGAGCTCGAGCAGCTCGGTGAAACAGCCGTGGATGTCGCCGACGACGACGGTGCGTCCCATCCGCAGGAGCGTAGGAACGCACCGTGGCGGCGCGCAATTGGTTTAGGCGAGGAAAGCGGTGACCCTGGTTGACAAAAATCGCCGTGGCGATTCTTAAGGAGAAGGAAGGACCACCATGGCCTCGCCCTTCGATGCTAGCACCTGCCCCAGATCCACGGGATCGAATTGACTGTCCTGGTTGGACGGTCGGAAGACGTAGGCGGGGCCGCCGGTGAGGGCGGCGTCCGTGTCGTCGTAGCGGACCGGCATGCCGTCCCCGGCGGCCGGGGCGTGCCGGAACAGGTCGTGCACGCTCGGCAGGCTCGCCAGGTACTCGACGTACGGCGGCAGCGTCCCGGCCAGCAGCGCCCCGTTGAGTGACGCCGAATGGACGCGGGAGGGCAGGTTCGCGTCGAGGTACACCAGCTCGCGGCGGGACAGGTCGAGGTGGGCGACGAACTTCGTCAGCCCGCCACCGCGGACCGGGAACGACAGCTGGACGCGGCCCGGCTCGAACAGCCTGCCCTCCTGCGGCTGCGAACCCCACTGCAGCGCGGCGTGCACGTCGCTGGCGGACTCGAACGAGCGGCGGGAGTAGCACAGCAGGCTCCACACCGCGTAGCGGACGCCGGCGGCGGCGAGCTCGTCGAGGTAGAGGTCGATGAGCTGGCAGGCGCGGCCGTCGAGGTCCTTGGAGTTCGTCGGGTCGCCGGAGAACACCGCCGCGTCGCCGAACCGGTTGTGGTCCCAGCAGCAGGCGCCGACCGGCTGCCAGGCGTCGTCGAAGAAGTTCCAGCTGTTGTCGTACCAGATGTTGCCCACCGTGGGACCCGTCGCCCAGTAGGACGCGCTACGCACGAACCGGACCTCGTCGGGGATGCCGAAGACGGTGCCGCGCCCGTACGGTGCGAGCTCGGCGTCGTTCGTCGGCAGCTTCACCTTCTCCGTCGCCGGGTCCAGCGCCACGGGCCCGGTGCCGGCGAGGCGGCGGGTCAGCTCGGCGTCGATCGCGGCCAGCACGGCGTCGCGCGGGCCGGCCGGCAGCCGGTCCCCGCCGGCCGCGACGACCTGCGCCCGCGACCAGTTGCCGCGCGGCGGGAACATGCGCCACTGCCGCGCGTCGACGGTCTCCAGGTGCCGCCGCAGCTGGAGCAGCCGCAGGGTCGTGAGGTCCCGGACGACGGTCCCGACGCCGGGCGCCTCGCCGAACGTGACGAGGAGCTGCCGCAGCCGGCGCGCGTACTCGCCCGGCCGGGTGGCGAGCAGGCCCGCCACGGCCGGGTCGCGGGCGGCGAGCAGCCGCTCCACGTCGGAGGCGAACCCGCGCACCGGGCGGCCGGTGTACAGCGCGTCGTACGCCGCCACGACCCGCGGGAACGCGGCCCGGTAGTCGCCGGGGTGCAGCGCGAAGAGCAGGCGCTTGAAGGGCTCCCGGCGCCGGGCGACGTCGTCGAGCAGGTGAGGTGCGCTCTCCATCATGCCGAGCAGGTGCCGCCGCTCCGCCCGCGTGAAGCGGCGCAGCCGCTGGGCGGCGCGCAGGCCGGGGTCGCCGCCGGAGAGCGCGGCCGCGAGGCGCAGCACGTCGGTCGCGGTCGAGACGCGCGCCTCGACGCCGGTCTCCAGCAGCCGCACGGCGAGCCGGACCCGATTCTCCACGAAGGACACCCCGGCGAGGTCGACCGGCCCCTCGGTGAGGTCGGTGACGTCGCGCCACTGGTCGTCGGTCCAGCGCGCCGGCAGCGCGTGCAGCCCGGCGAGGATCCGTGGCAGCGTGGCGTCGTCGGCCGGGTGCAGCACCCGCGGCGCGGGCAGGTCCCGCAGCGGCGCCCGGGTCGCCTCCTCCTGCGTCACCAGCTCGTTGGGTAGCCCCCAGTACATGAGGATCTGCCGCAGCCAGTACTCCGCCTCGTCCATGGCGAGGACCTCGGCCGGGAAGTTCTTGTAGACGACGAAGTCCGCCATGCGCTTGTCGTCACCGGTCAGCGCGGCGAGCACCGGCTCGACGCCGGCCCACCACCGCCGCAGCTCGTCCTCGCCTGACGCGCTCAGCATGGTGTACGCGCGGGCGGACAGCGCGAAGCCGTAGTGGGCGATGTTCGCGGTCACGGTCGCGAGCGCCGCCGCCGGGGCGGTCCGCGGCGCCGGTGCGGGCATGGCGATGAGGTCGCGGGCGATCAGGACTCGTTGCACGCCCGTGAGGGTCCCGCACCCGCGGCACCACGGTCAAAGGCGTTTGCGGTGCCGGCCGGACCACCGCTGTCGGGTTCCCGCCTCGGTCCGCTCCAACCGGACGGCGATCGCGGCGTCTTAGGGTGCATGACCGGATGGTGGGGAGACAGATGTCAATGACGATGTGGGAGGCGGGCCCGGCGGTGGCCGAGACGGACGCCCGGCAGGAGTTCTTCGCGGCCGAGTATCCGCGGCTCGCGGGATGGGTGCGCAGGCAGGTCGGCGACGACGACACGGCGCACGACGTCGCGGCCGAGGCGTTCACCCGCCTGATGTCACGGTGGTCTGCGGCGCAGGAGCCGCACGCCTACCTGTACAAGACGGCGGTCAATCTGCTGAAGGACCACTGGCGGCGGACCCGCAAGGAGCGGCGCGCGCTGAGCCTCGTGGCGGCCGAGCAGGACCACGGCCCGGACGGCCGGCCCGACCGGGCCAGCGACCTGCGGGGGCTGCTCGAGCCGCTGCCCGAGCACCAGCGCACCGCGGTGCTGCTGCACTACCTCGCCGGGTTCTCGATCCGGGAGGTGTCGGCGATCGTCGGCCGGGCGGAAGGGACGGTCAAGTCGGATCTGTTTCAGGCGCGGGCGCGCATTCGAGTGGAGTTGGGTGACAATGATGACTGACCGTTTCGAGACCTGGTTGGACGAGCAGCAGGTCGAGCTCCTCGCTCCGCCTCCGGGCGCGTATCCGAGCATCGCCCGGTCCGCGCGGCGCCGGCGGGCCGGCCGGGCGGTCGCCGGGGTGGCCGCCGCGACCCTCGCCGTCGCGGTAGCCGTGGGCGCCGTGCACCAGTTCATGAACGCGACCCCGCCGCCGGACCTGCCCGCGTCGACGCCGACCGCAGGGCCGACGGAGGCGCCGACGGAGGCGCCGACGACAGCGCCGACAGACAGGCCGACGGCGGCAGGCAGCACCGGTGCTTCCGCACCCGCCGGCAGCGCGACGACGCAGCAGGTGACCGGGCGGTGCCGGACGGACGAGCTGCGGGTGACCGCCATTGGCGCGCCCGGCGGCGGCGCGATGGGCGGCGTGTACACGTGGCTCGTCTTCACCAACACGTCCGGCCGGACGTGCTCGTTGTACGGGTTCCCGGGCGTGTCGTACGTGACGGGGGCGTCCGGCACCCAGATCAACGAGCCGGCGGTGCGGGAAGGCACCACTGCGGTGCGGGTCGACCTCGCTCCGGGGCAGGGCGCCCACGCCCAGGTACGAACCGGGCAATCAGGCGCATACCCTGACACGTGCCATCCTGTCGAGGCGGCCGGGTACCGGGTGTACGTGCCCGACGAGACGGCGTCCGTGTTCGTGCCATGGCGGGTGAAGGTGTGCTCGACCGACGGCGTCAACGGCATGCTGATCGGCCCGGTGTTCCCGGGGACGTCCGGATAGTCGCGGACACGCGCCGGAGCGGGTACGGTGCCTCGGCAGGCGGTGGTCGCTCAGGTCCCGCGGGTCGCGGTCGATGAGCATCTGGGACGGGGCGGGTAGAAGGACGGGCGGCAGATGACGGGATCGGGACAGCCGAGCCCGGTGGCGCGGCTCCGTGACGCGGTGTTCGGGGCTTCTCGCGCCGATATCGCCCTTCAGACCGGGATTGTCCTGATCGCGTGGGTATGGTTCGCGGTCAACGTCCAGGGCCCGGTCGGCTCCCCGGTGCTCGGCTGGGTGCCGAACCTGTGCTCCGCCGCGCTGGCCGGCGCCGCGCTCTGGACCGTCGGCACCGGCCCGCGGGTGAACCCGGCCGCGGCCCGGTTCTGGCGGTACATGGGCGCCGGCACCCTCCTCGTGGGTGTCGGCTCCGTGGTCCGCGGGATCCAGGCGATCAACGAGCCGCGGGGCAGCATCGGCCCGGTGGACGGCGCGATCTACCTGGTCGCGGTGCTGCTGGAAGGGTGGGCGCTGCTACGGCTGCCGCTCGGGCTGGAGCGCGGCCGGCGGCGGGTCACGTTCCTGCTCGACGCGTGCACGGTCGTCGTCGCCGGCGGGCTGTTCCTGTGGCAGTTCTGGCTGCGCCCGTCGCTGGAGCGCGACAGCGGCAACCAGGCCGCGTTCGTCACGGGGCTGGTCACGCTGGTCGTGTCGATGCTGGCACTGTTCGCGATCGTGAAGGTGGCGCTGACCGGCACGTCGACCGTCGACAAGGCCGCGCTGCAGTGGTTCGGCCTCGCGATCGTCGTCGGGGCGCTCGCGTCGGCGCCGGAGGCGCTGCTGCCGCCCGGCGCACCCAGCCCGAGCCAGCTCGCGGTGCCGCTGAGCTGCCTGTTCGCCGTGTTCGCCGCCCGCCTGGAGCGCCGCGGCCGGACCGCGCCGGACCCGGCGGTCACGGGAGGGCGCCGCCGGCCGTTCAGCGTCATGCCGTACGTGGCCGTCGCCGCCAGCAACGTGCTGCTGCTGTTCGTCATGTCCTCCGACGACCCCGGCGAGCGGCTCGGTGCCGCCGTCGGCGTGGTGATCCTCGCCGTGCTGGTCATCGCCCGGCAGATGCTCACGTTCCAGGACAACACCCGGCTCGTCGCCCGGCTCGACGCGGGCATGGTCGAGCTCGGCGACCGGGAGCGCCGCTTCCGCTCCCTCGTGCAGAACGCCTCCGACCTCATCACCGTCACCGACGCCGACGGTGTCCTGACCTACGTCAGCCCCGGCGCGACCCGCCTGCTCGGGCTCCCGGCCGAGCAGTGGCCGGGCCGGCCCGCCGCCGACATGCTCTACGTCGACGACGTGGACCTCGTGCTCACGGCGTACCAACGCGTCATCGACGACCCGGGGGCCCCGGCCGTCTTCCAGGCCCGGCTCGCGCACGCCGACGGCAGCTGGCGCTGGGCCGAGATCACGATGGCGAACCTCCTGCACGACCCCGGCGTCGCCGGCATCGTCTGCAACTCCCGCGACATCACCGACGCCCGGGACTTCCAGCAGCGGCTGAGCCACCAGGCCAGCCACGACGCGCTCACCGACCTCGCCAACCGCAGCCTCTTCGGCGAACGGGTCTCCGAGGCGCTCGCCGCCGGCCCGCCCGAGCGGCTCCGCGTGCTGCTCATCGACCTCAACGAGTTCAAGACCGTCAACGACACCCTGGGCCACGCCGTCGGCGACGCGCTGCTGATCGCCGCCGCCAACCGCCTCCGCGGCGCGGTCCGGCGCGCCGACACCGTCGCCAGGCTGGGCGGCGACGAGTTCGCGGTGCTGCTGGAGCACGCCGACGACGAGGCCGCCCTCGCGGTCATCGCCCGCATCGCCGCCGCGTTCGAGGAGCCCGTCCACGTCGACGGCCACCGGCTGCGGCTGGCCGCCAGCATCGGCGTGGCGCTCGGCACCGTCGCCGCCACGCCCCAGGAGCTGCTGCGCCGCGCCGACGTCGCGATGTACGCGGCGAAGGCCGACCGCGACGGCCCCCGCATCCGCCACGTCGACTACGCCGCGCCGCTGGACGTCCAGGTCCAGGCCCGCGCCACGCTCGAACGCGACCTGCGCACCGGTATCGACGAGGAGCGGTTCTCCGTCGTGTACCAGCCGATCGTGGCGCTCGCCGGGGTCGCCGCCGCATTGGACCCGGGCACTGACCCGGGCGCGGCCCCGGCCGTGGTCCCGGTCATGGTCGAGGCGCTGGTCCGCTGGGAGCACCCGGACCTCGGCACGGTCTCCCCGGGCGACTTCATCCCCGTGGCCGAGGCGTCCGGTCTCATCGTGCCCCTCGGCCGGTGGATTCTCGCGCAGACCTGCCGTCAGGCGGTGCGCTGGCATCAGCTGTACGGCGACGCCGCCCCACGGATGAGCGTCAACGTCTCGGCCCGCCAGCTGCAGGAGGCCGACTTTGCCGCCGAGGTGGCGCGGCTGCTGGCGGCGTCCGGCCTCGCCCCGCACCGGCTCACCGTCGAGATCACGGAGACCGCCACCCTGCACCCCTCCTGCGTCCAGTCCGTGCACGCCCTGCGCGCGCTCGGGGTGCGCATCTCGCTCGACGATTTCGGCACCGGCCACTCCAGCCTCAGTACCCTGCAGACCTGCCCCGTCGACGAGATCAAGCTCGACCGGGCCTTCACCGGCACCTGCACGGCCCCCGACGGTCGTACGGTCGCCGCCGCCGTCATCCAGATGGCCCGCGCGCTGCGTCTCGACGCCGTCGCCGAGGGCATCGAGACACCGGCGCAGGCCCAGCGGCTGCGCGAGCTCGGCTACCCCCACGGCCAGGGCTACCACTTCGCGAAGCCACAGCCTGCGGAGGCCATCGACGCGCTGCTGGCCGCCGGCACGCCGACCGTCGCCGCCCACTGAGCGCAACGCCCGCCGTAGCCCGCCCGCCGCGGACTACGCCGCCGGTCGTAGCCGGTCGCGCCCTGCGCACGACGACCGCGGCCCGCCGTGGTTCCTACGGTGACGCATGTACCTCCCACATGCGCTCGAGAGGAGCCCTCCAATGCTCGCTTCCGTCGACCCAACGGCGGCCACCGTGGCCATGATGAGCGCCGGCCGTGGCACGGCGATCCTGGCCGGCGTGATCGCCCTGCTCGGCATCGCCATCGGCGCCGCGACCCTGAACCGCACCTCGCGCGCCGATGACCCCGGCAACCTGCTGCGCTGGACCTTCGCCGCGCCCGTCCTGGGCGCGTTCGCGGTGGTCCTCGGCACCGTCGTCGTCGCGACCGCCGACGGCGGCGTGGGCACCGGCAACGGCCTGGCCGGCGGCGTCGTCGCCATCGTCCTCGGCCTGACCGCCGCTGGCCTCGGCGGGCTGGCCCTGCGCCGCACCCGTTCCCGCCGCACCGGCTGACACCGGGCCGCCGTGCGGGCTCGACGGAGGTCCGTCCGGCGGGACTTGGCTGCCCGGGCCGGACGCGGGCGGTCCGCGCTCGAACGGGCCGGTGGCGCGCGACGATCGGGCAGGTGGGTGTCGGCGGGCCGGTGGAATCGCCGCCACGGGTATTGACCAGGATCGGGCCGGCTGGTTACAGATCAACTGTGACCACGAAGGAGCCCGCCCTGAAGCGACTCGCGACGATCGCCACCGCCGTGCTGCTCGCCGTGTCGGCCGGATGCGCCGACGACCCGACGGGCGGACGGTCCGAGGCGGGCGCGCCGCAGGACGTGTGCGGCCCGATCGAGCGGCTCCAGCCCGACGAGGTGCTCGGCGGGGCGCCCGCCGGGCACCAGCCCTGCGCGGCGGACTCCACGGCGGGCATGCTCGGCGTCGCGGTGTGGACCGCCGCCGACGGCAGGCGGGTCTCCGTCGGCGTCGCGGGCGGCGCGCACGCGGCCACGTTCGAGCAGCTGTACGCGGCGGCGCCCGAACCCCAGCGGTGCACCGCGGGCGGGGGCGTGCGCTGCGTCGACAAGACCAGCACCGGCCAGGCCGAGACCGGGACGCTCATCGTCGAGCGGGGCAGCACGTACCTCGTCGTCTGGCTCTCCGACACCGGCGGCCACCAGGCCGGGCTCGACGTCCCGGCGGAGCGTCGCCCGGCGTTCCTGCGCCTCGCCGCGGCGGCGATGCGGTCCGTCTACGGCACTGAGGTGCACTTCCC
Organism: Dactylosporangium maewongense; assembly: GCF_039531485.1. Taxonomy (NCBI): domain Bacteria; kingdom Bacillati; phylum Actinomycetota; class Actinomycetes; order Micromonosporales; family Micromonosporaceae; genus Dactylosporangium; species Dactylosporangium maewongense. Next base: position 50,592 of record NZ_BAAAQD010000034.1, read on the forward strand.
CGACGCTGCCGCCGGCCGGTCGCCCGCGGGGAACACGGCGGCGCCCACCGGCACCGGCACCGGCACCGGCACCGGCACCGGCACCGGCACCGGTGGCGCAGGCTCGGCCGACCCAGTCGTCGCCGAGCTCGGCAAGCTCGGCTACCAGCGCACGATGACCGGCGGGTACCAGTCGCCGCAGCTGGGCCGGAAGGTCACCATCGAGGACTGGAAGCCGGCGTCCGGTGCCGGGCCGACCGTGCAGCTGTCGGACGCGCCGCCCGGCCGGCCCGGCGCCCTCGCCGTCGCCGACGTCGACTGGGGGCAGGTCGGCCAGTACCAGCGGTTCCTGTGCGAGCCCGACGACGCCACCGCGTTCAAGGTCGCCCGCAGCATCGACCTGTCCCGCATCGTCAAGGACAACGTCACCAACGGCGTCACCCAGCCGCAGCCCGGCCCCAGCGGCTCCCGCACCGTCGCCGGCAACGGCGTCACCTGCACCGCCCGGTGATGGAGCGGCCCACACCGGGCGACCGTCCGGCGGAGCCGGCCGGAGGGCCGCTCAGCAGGCGTGCCCTGCTGGCCGGTGGCGCGCTGGCCGCGGGAGGGGTGGTCGCCGCCGGCGTGGCGGCCGTGCGCGGCAGCACCGGCGACGGGCCCGGCCCGGCGCCCGCGCCGGCCGCGGAGCTGGGCGGGCTGATGGTGCCGTTCTACGGCGCGCACCAGGCGGGTGTGGAGACGCCGGCGCAGGCGCACGCCGCGTTCGTCGCGCTCGATCTCGCCGAGGGCGTGGACCGGGCGGCGCTGCGCCGGATGATGCTGGTGCTCACCGACGCCGCGGCGCGGCTGACCCAGGGCCGCGCGCCGCTCGCGGACGGCCAGCCGGAGCTGGCGCACCTGCCGTCCCGGCTGACCGTCACGTTCGGGTTCGGGCCGCGGCTGTTCGACGTCGCCGGCCTCGCCGGGCGGCGGCCGGCGTCGCTGGAGCAGCTGCCCGCGTTCGGCATCGACCGGCTGCAGGAGCGGTGGAGCGGCGGCGACGTGCTGCTGCAGCTCTGCGCCGACGACCCGCTGACCGTCGCCCACGCGCAGCGCATGCTGGTGAAGGACGCGCGGTCGTTTGCCACCGTACGATGGGTGCAGCGCGGGTTCCGCCGCGGTCGCGGCATGCAGGGCGACGGGGTGACCCAGCGCAACGTCCTCGGCCAGCTCGACGGCACCGGCAACCCGGCTCCGGGCACCCCGGCCTTCGCGGGCGCGGTCTGGACCGACGCCGGACCGGCCTGGCTGCACGGCGGGACGACGGTGGTGGTGCGCCGGATCCGCGCGGAGCTGGAGGCGTGGGACGCCACCGGCACCGCCGGCAAGGAGTCCGCCGTCGGCCGGCGGCTGTCCGACGGTGCGCCGCTCACCGGGCGGCACGAGCTGGACGAGCCGGACCTCACCGCGAAGGACGCGCACGGGCGCCCGGTCATCCCGGAGCTCTCGCACATCGCCCGCGCCCAGGTGGGCTCGGACCGGCTGCGGATCTTCCGCCGCGCGTACAACTACGACGAGCCGCCCGCCCCGGACGGCACCGCCGACAGCGGGCTCGTCTTCGCCTCGTTCCAGCGCGACGTCGGCGAGCAGTTCGTCCCCATCCAGCGCAGGCTCGCCGAGGCCGACCTGATGAACGAGTGGATCACCCCGATCGGGTCCGCGGTCTTCGCCGTCCCGCCCGGCTGCGCTCCCGGCGGCTGGATCGGCGAGGGGCTGCTCAGGTAGCCGGGCGGGGACCGGCACCCGCTCGCCCCGATCGATGCCCTTCCGCGAGAATGGGTCGATGGACGTCGACGTCTGGTATCGGACACTGAGGATGGCGGTCGGGACGTACGTGCTGCACCTGCACGACGCCGAGATCGAGGCGGCCGGGCAGCTCTACTGCGTCAGCCCCGGGAACCGGCCGTCCGGCTCCGACGACGGGCGGGTCCCGGCGCCGGCGGGGGACGCGGCGCGGTGGCGGGCGGCGACGGAGGCGGCGCTCGCGGCCCTGAGGTCGGTGGAGGAGCGGGACCGCGCGGCGCGGCGGCAGCTGCACCGGCCGGACCAGGCCTGGCAGGGAGTGTGGTGGGAACTCCGCCGCGACCGGTTGCACCGGGACTACGAGGTGCGGAAGGCGGCACTGGAGGTCGAGGTGCGGGCGGCCTACCGCGCCTTCCGGGACGAGGCCGGCGACCTCACCGACCACATCGCGGCGTGGCGGGAGCGCTGGGCGCGGGAGGAGCGGGAACGGGAGGAGCAGTCGCGGGCGGAGCGGGTCGCGGCGGTGCGGGCAGGCGCCGACGGCGCCGTCTGGACCTACCGGATCGGGGACCACGGCGGCCACCGCCGGGTGCTGATCTGGCTGCCCGCCGTCGAGCGCGGCGACGGCGACGAGCGCGGTGCGGTCGTCCGTGACCTGACGGCCCGGCAGGTGCAGAAGATGATCGAGGAGCGGCGCGGCCGGGACCCGTACCTGTGGATCGGCTGGCGGGAGGCGACCGGGAGGGCGATGCAGGAGTGGTACGAGGACGAGGCACGTCCCGCCGGCAGTGCGCGGGTCGCCACGGACGTCGGGGCGTGGGCGGCGCTGACCGGCGTGGTCGTCGAGCCGGTGGTGTGGCGGCCCGGCGAGCTCGAAGGGCTGCGTGTGGCACCACCGAGCCGCGGCTCCGGCCCGTCCGGCGTCTCGTCCTGAGCGGGGCGGGCTCGGTGGCGTCTGGTTGACTGGGGCACCCGATCGCCGTCGTACGAGGAGCCGCGCCGTGGCCGCACGAGTGACCCGCAGGGTGACCCCGACCCTCGACGTGGAGGGCGAGCTGTGGGGGCGCGGGCACCTGGCGGTCGCCGGGATGGACGAGGTCGGGCGTGGGGCGTGGGCCGGGCCGATCGCCGTCGGGATCGCGGTGGTCGCCGGGGACTGCCCGCCCGTGCCGGAGGGGCTGGCCGACTCGAAGTTCCTGTCGGAGGCGCAGCGGGAGCGGATGGTGCCCGTCGTGCGGGAGTGGGTGCGGCACTGGGCGGTGGGGGAGGCCAGCGCCGAGGAGGTCGACGAGCTCGGGGTGACGGCGGCACTGCGGAAGGCGGGGTGGCGGGCCCTCGCGGCGCTGCCGGAGCACCCCGACGTGATCATTCTCGACGGGGCGCACGACTACCTCAGCGACCCGATGGAGGAGACGCTGTTCTGCCCGGAGCGCAGCATCCCGCCGGTGCGCACCGAGGTGAAGGGCGACGCGCGGTGCGCGGTCGTCGCGGCGGCGTCGATCCTGGCGAAGTCGCACCGGGACCTGTACATGGCGGCGCTCTCGGCCGAGTTCCCGCAGTACGGGTGGGAGCGCAACGCGGGGTACGGGGGCGCGGCCGAGCACGTCGACGGGGTCGCGGCGCACGGGCTGAGTGTCCACCACCGCAGGTCGTGGCGGATGGCGGCTGGTACAACGGGAGCATGACGACAGCTGCGGCGATGAGGGCCGAGGCGGCCGCGCTCCTGGCACTCGCACCGACGGCGGGGCTGCCGTTCGAGGACGACGCGCACCGGCGCTGGATCGAGTACCGGCCGCGGCCACGGCCAGGCGTGAGCCTTGGCGCGCTGGACCCGGAGGGGCGCAAGGCGGCGCACCGGCTGCTCGCCACGGGGCTGCGCCCGCACGCGTTCGCGCAGGCGACCGTGATCCTCGCGCTCGAGGAGGTGCTCGACCGCGAGGAAGGCTACCGGCGTGGCCGGCACAGCAACGACTACACGATCGTCGTGTTCGGCACGCCGGACGTCGCCGGGCGCTGGGGCTGGCGGTTCGAGGGGCATCACCTGTCGGTGACGATGACGCTCGACGGCGACACGGTCTCGCCGGCGCCGGTGTTCCTCGGTGCGAACCCGCTCGGCACCTGGTATCGCGGCCGGCCCGTGGTGCGGCCGCTCGCGCCGGAGGAGGAGCTCGGCTGGGCGGTGCTGGACGCGGTCCCGCGGGATCTCCTGCCGCGCGTCGTGCTGCGGCCGGCGGCGCCGTCGGACATCCACAGTGGACCGCGGGCGGCGGTCCCGCCGGTGCCGGAAGGCGTCCCGGCGGTCGAGCTGCCCGATCCGGCGCGGCTGCTGCTGGACGAGCTCGTCGCCGTGTACCTGGACCGGCTGCCGGAGGACGTCGCGCCGGCCATGGACCGGGACCGGCTGTCGTTCGCATGGGAGGGCGCGACCGGGCGCACCGGCCGGCACTACTACCGCGTGCAGGGCCCCGACCTGCTCATCGAATACGACAACACCGCCGACGACCTCAACCACGCCCACACCGTGCTGCGCCGCCCCGACTCGGACTTCGGCGCCGACGTCCTCGCCGAGCACCGGGCCGACTGGCACGCCCGGTAGGGCTCAGGTACCGCAGAAGGTCTGGAACGAGGCGCCGAAGCCCTCGGGCGCGGGAGCGGCGTAGCGCTCCAGGCCGGGCCGCTCGGTGTACGGGTCGGCGAGGACGTCGACGAGCTCGGTGAGCGGCGCCAGGTCCCCGCCGGTCGCGGCGGCCAGCGCCGCCTCGACGAGGTGGTTGCGGGGGATGTAGACCGGGTTGACGCGGTCCATGGCGTCGGCGTCGGGGGCGAGCGCCTGCCACCGCGCCAGCCACGCGCCGGCGAGGGGGTCGGGCAGGAGGCCGCGGAACCGGCCGGCGTCGCCGCGGGCGGCCACGGCGAGGGCGCGGAAGGCCGACGTGTAGTCGACGCCCTTGGTCTGCAGCAGCGTGAGCAGGTCCTCGACCAGCGGCGCGGCCACGTCGTCGGCGAGTCCCGCCGGCAGGCCGAGCTTGGCGCGCATGCCGGCGGACCAGGCGGCGTCGTGCCGGCGGCGGAATTCCCCGAGGGCGGCCACGGCCAGCTCGACGGCGCGGTCCTGCACCTCGTCGAACAGCGGCAGCATCGCCTCGGCGAGCCGGGCGAGGTTCCACTCCGCGACGACCGGCTGGTTGCCGTAGGCGTACCGGCCGCCGTGGTCGATCGAGCTGTAGACCGTCGCCGGGTCGTAGGCGTCCATGAACGCGCACGGCCCGTAGTCGATGGTCTCGCCGGAGATCGTCATGTTGTCGGTGTTCATGACGCCGTGCACGAACCCGACGAGCATCCACCGTGCGACGAGGTCGGCCTGTGCCGCGACGACCGCCTCGAACAGCGCGAGGTAGGGCTGCTCGGCGCCGGCCGCGGCCGGGTGATGGCGGGCGATCGCGTGGTCGGCGAGGCGCCGCAGCAGGCCGGTGTCGCCGGTGACGGTGGCGTACTGGAAGCTGCCCACCCGCAGGTGACTGGCCGCCACCCGGGCGAGGACGGCACCGGGCAGCATCGCCTCCCGGCGGACGGGGCGGCCGGTCGCGGTGACGGCGAGCGAGCGGGTCGTGGGGATGCCGAGCGCGTGCATGGCCCCGCTGACCACGTGCTCGCGCAGCATCGGCCCGACCACGGCGAGCCCGTCGCCGCCGCGGGCGAACGGGGTCCTGCCAGAGCCCTTCAGGTGCAGGTCGCGGAGCCGCCCGCCGGCGTCGATCTCGCCCAGCAGCAGCGCCCGGCCGTCGCCGAGCCGCGGGTTGAACCCGCCGAACTGGTGCCCGGCGTAGGCCTGCGCGACGGGCGTGGCGCCGTCGGGCACGGTCGCGCCGACCAGCAGCCGGACGCCGTCGGGTGAGCGCAGCCACGCCGGGTCGAGGCCCAGGTCGGCGGCCAGGGCCTCGTCGAGCACGAGCAGCCGCGGCTCGGGGAACTGCTCGGCCTGCCACGGCACCGCCATCTCGGGCAGCTCACGGGCGAAGCGGTTGCCGAGGGTGACGGCCGTTGCGATGCTCACCGGTCGAGAGTACGTCCCACTGGCGGGTGATCCGCTCAGCCGTGTTCCCGGTCACGCCGGCCCTTACGCGGGTTCGCGCACGCCACCGGGGTCGGCGCCGCCCTCGTCGTCGCCGGGCATCGGCTCCGCCGGGGCCTCCGGCAGCCCGCCGGGCCTCCCAGGCAGCAGCTCACCTGGGTCGTCGGGCACGGGTTCCCGAGGGTCGATCGGCGGGTACTCCTCGGGGTCAAGATCCGGATTCGCCATTCCGTCAGTATTGGGCACGGACGGCGCCTCTGCCCGTCAAGCGCCGCGGGTGGTCACCCGGTCACGCGCCTGGCCGGCCGTGCTGTCCGGGGCCGGCCGTGGTGGCAGCAGGACGCAGAGCGTCGCGAGATCCTCCAGCGGCTGATCAGAAACGGACACTCCCAGGACGACATCGCCCGCGAGATGGGTGTCACCCGCCAGGCCGTCCAGAAGATGCTCAGCGCATGAGAACGCCGGCCGGACCAGGAAGGTCCGGCCGGCGGGTGAACGAAACAGGTCAGCTGGCCGTGCAGGTGAGCGGGGACGGGACGGCGTTCGTGCCGTTCCAGGTGCCGAGGAAGCCGAACGACGTGCTCGCGCCGGCGCCGACGGAGCCGTTGTAGCTGACGTTGCGGGCGGTCACGGCCGCGCCGGAGCTCGTGATCGTCGCGCTCCAGCCGTTCGTGACGGTCTGGCCGTTGGCGTACGACCAGCCGACCGTCCATCCGGAGATCGCCGAGCCGCCGGCGGTGACCTTCACCTCGGCCTGGAACCCGCCGGGCCACTGGCCGACGATCGCGTAGGTGGCGGTGCAGGTCTTGCCGCCGGGCGGTGGGGGCGAGGAGGACGGGCTGCGCGACGCCGACGGCGACGCGGACGGGCTTCGCGACCCCGACGGGGAGACCGACGCGGACGGTGACGTGGTCTGTCCACTGTAGATCGACGCCTCGCGGGAGGTCGCCTTCAGGCCGTTGGCGCCGTTGACGATCCGGTCGCCGAACGTGGTCAGCTGCGCCGGGTTGAAGTTGACCGTCATGTCGAGGATCGGGTCGCTGTTGCCGCTCCACGACCAGGCGATCCAGCCCAGCCCGCGGGCCTGCGCCTCGGACAGGATCGTCTCGTGGTCGACCTCGCCGGAGTTGAACTTCCAGCCGAACTCGCCGACGACGAGCGGCCAGCCCTTGTTCTTGAACGCGTCGAAGTAGGCGACGATCGTGGCGGCGTTGGCGTACACGGCGTACATGTGGATCGACAGCACCGTGTTGTGCTTGGTGTCCGCGTCCAGCACGGTCTGGCCCGTGTCACGCATGACGTTCTGCCAGTCCTGGCCCCAGTTCGGGGCGTCGACCATGATGAGGTGCTCGAAGCCGTTGCTGCGCAGCTTCTGGATCGCGGCGGCGGTGGCGGCGGTCCACTGCGCGGGGTTGGTGTTGCCGATCGGCTCGTTGCCGATGTTGATGACGACGTAGTTCTCCTGGCCGACCAGGTTCGCCTTCTGGCTGATCCAGTAGTTGGCGGCCTCGTCCAGCGACGCGGCCGCGCCCTCCTCGCCGTAGCCGGTGGTGTCGTGGACCTCGAGGACGCAGATCAGCTTGTTCTGCTTGCACAGGCTGATGACGGCGGGCACGTCGTTGGAGGGGCCCCAGCGCTTGCCGGTGCCCAGCACCACCCGGATCGTGTTGGCGCCGGCGGCCTTGATGGCCGCGAACGAGGACGTCTGGCCGGTGTACCACACGTGCGGGTGGTTGACCCCGCGCATGATCAGGTTCTGGCCGTTGGCCTCCACGATGTTGCGGCCGCTGATGTGCAGGCCGACCGCGGCGGACGCGGGCTGCATGAACATCACCACCGACGCGGTGACGGCGAGCAGCAGCGCGCCGCCGAGAACGCTGAGTCTTCTCCTCATGGCCTACCTCGAGACATCGATGGGAGCTGGGCGGGCCGGACACTAGGTTCGGCCGTCGACGGCTGTCAACGCGCACGAGCCCCGCGGCGGCCTTCGCGGCGGCGGTGTTTGCGCTGGTACGGACGCGGACGGCGCGGTCACGCCCGGGTGGGACAAACCGTGTACGTTTCACGCGTTGTCCCGGGACACCCCGTTGCGGCGAACGGGTAGATTGGGTGCCGGTGAGCGCGCGGGGGATCTATCGGCTGACGGTGCTGGGCGTCATCGTCGCCTGCGTGATCGTGTCCTGGGTGACGCTGGCGCGGCGCGCCGAGGGGCACCCGCAGAAGCCGGGCCCGCGGCCCGCGTTTCAGCTGCCGTTCCCATGCGGGGAGTCGTGGAGCCTGACCACGTATGCGGGCCACGACGACTACGACATCGACTTCTTCTACAACGGCGGCCCCAGCGGCGGCCGGGCGGTCCTCGCCTCGGCCGACGGCACCGTCGCCTGGGCCGGCTGGCAGGCGACCCTCGAGGGCGGCGCGCCGGCCGCGCCCGGCACCGTCGGCACCCGCGGCGGCCTCGGCTTCGGCGTGATCATCAACCACGGCGGCGGCTGGTTCACCTCGTACGGTCACCTGCAGACCTGGCCGGAGGTGAAGCAGGGCCAGGTGGTGCCGCGGGGCCGGCTGCTCGGCCACGTCGGCAAGACCGGCTCCACCAGCATCGAGCACCTGCACTACGAGCAGCACGACGACACCCGGGACCCCCGCCATACCCGCGGCAACGCCGACAAGGTCGAGTCCGTCTTCGACGGCGTTCCCTCGGGCATCACCAGCGACGGCAGCGCCGGCACCGGGCCCCTCCGCACGGCCGGCCCGGTCTCCCCGCCCCAGAACCGGACCAGCCGCAACTGCTGACGTGCGCGGTGGGTCAGACGGCGGCGGCGCCGAGCACCCACGAGCGGGTCTGGTCGATGAAGTCGGCCGGGAAGCCGGGGGTGAACCCGGTCGCCGCCTCCAGGCGCGTGACCAGCTCGGGCGGCAGCGTGACCTCGGTGCAGCCCAGGTTGTCGCGCAGCTGCTCGACGGTCCGGGCGCCGACGATGGGCAGCACGCCGTCGCGCCGGCGGGTCCAGGCGAGGGCCACCTGTGCCGGCGTGACGCCCAGCTCGCCGGCGACCGCTCCGACGGCCTGGGCGACGCCGAGGTCGCGGTCGCTGATCGCGTCCCGGCTCAGGCGGCTCCTGGTGGCGGGTGCGCCGGCGTTGTACTTGCCGGACAGCACGCCGCCGCCGAGCGGGCTCCAGGCGGTCACGGTGAGGCCGTAGGCGTCGGCCATCGGCAGGAGCTCCCGCTCGGCGTCGCGGTTGACCAGGCTGTACGGGACCTGCAGGCCGGCGAACGGGGTCCAGCCGCGCCACTCGGCCAGGGTGTTCGCCCGGGACACCACCCAGGCGGGGGTGTCCGACACGCCGACATAGAGCACCTTGCCGGCGGTGACCGCGTCGTCGAGCGCCCGCATGGTCTCCTCGATCGGCGTGTGCCGGTCCCAGATGTGCACCCAGTAGACGTCGACGTGGTCGGTGCGCAGGCGGCGCAGGCTGGTCTCCAGCGACAGCCTGAGGTTCTTGCGATGGTTGCCGCCGCCGTTGGGGTCGGTCGCGTCGCGCGTGACGGTGTACTTCGTCGCCACCACGAACCTGTCGCGCCGCCCGGCGAGGAGCTCGCCCAGGATCTCCTCGCTGGCGCCACCGCGGTAGTTGACGGCGGTGTCGACGGTGTTGCCGCCGGCGTCGGCGTAGGCGTCCAGGATGCGCCGGCACTCCTCGACCGGTGCGCCGACCCCACCCTGCTCGCCGAATGTCATCGCGCCGAGCACCAGCTCGGACACCCGCAGGCCGGTGCGCCCGAAAGTCGTGTACCTCATGCGGCGACCATACATAGTGTCTGGTCACGCTGTCCAGACATGTCATGCGGTATGCTGCCGCACGTGGCAGCGCGACGTGACGGACCCCAGCAGAGCGGCGCCGAGCTGCGCGAACGCATCCTCGACGGGCTGCACGGACTCCTGCGGGAGCGCACCTTCGACACGCTCAGCGTGGCCGAGATCATCACCGCCGCGGGGGTCTCCCGGGCGAGCTTCTACTTCTACTTCGCCGGCAAGCAGGCCGTGCTGGCCGAGCTGGTGCGCCGCGCGGTCGGCGCCGGCCACGAGGCGGCGCGGCCGTGGTCGGAGGCGGCGGCGGGCCCGCGCGAGACCCTGCGCGCCGGCGTCGACGCCGGCGCCGGGCTGTGGCTCGCCAACGCCGCCGTCCTGCGCGCGATCGTGGAGAGCTGGGCGTCCGACCCGCAGCTGCGCGAGCTGTGGCTGGAGCAGATGGCGTCGTACACCGACGTCGCGGCCACCCGGATCGAGGCCGACGTCCGGTCCGACCCCGCCGTCGCGGCCCGGCTGGAGGGCATCGACGTGCGCGCGCTCGCCGCCTCGCTGACCTGGACCGGCGAGCGGCTGTACTACCTGGCGGCATGCGGCGTGCCGCCGTTCGACGACCGGACGGTCCTGGTCGACACGCTGACCCACCTGTGGGTGTCCGCGCTGTACGAGTAGCGGGCCTTCCTTCCCGATTCCTGTTATGCCCGGCCCTGCCTTCGCATCTACCTGGGTGCCCGCCGGACCGCCCCGGCGGTTCGTAGCTCAGCGTGACCGGAAGGGACCTGGTTCATGTCCAGATCGAGTTGGTCGAGGCGACATCTGCTCTACGCCGCGCTCGCCGTCGTCGTGCCCGCCGTGGTGACCGGGGTGTCGGCGCCGCCGTCCGACGCGGCGACCCTGCCACCCACGGGCGGCACCTATCAGCTGGCGGTCAGGAAGAGCGGCATGTGCGTCGACGTGCCGTCGGCGTCGACGGCGAACGGCGCGCTGCTGCAGCAGTGGGGCTGCACGAGCGGCGCGGCCTGGCAGCAGTTCAGGCTCACCGCCGCGGGCTCGGACTACCAGCTGGTGAACGTGAGCAGCGGCAAGTGCGTCGACGTGCCGGGCTGGTCGACGGCCTCGGGTGTGCAGCTGCAGCAGTACACGTGCGTGGCGAGCCAGGCCAACCAGCAGTGGCGGCTGGTCGCGTCCGGCACCGGCACCTTCCAGATCATCAACGTGAACAGCGGCCTGTGCGTCAGCGACAAGGACGCCAGCACCGCGTCGGGCGCCGCGGTGATCCAGGAGACGTGCACCGCCAACAGCAACAAGCAGTGGGCCTTCAACGCCGTCGGCGGCACCGGCCCCGCCACCGTCGCCAAGGACGGGACCGGGCAGTACACGACCGTGCAGGCGGCAGTCGACGCGGTGCCGGCGAACAACACCACCCGCCGGGTCATCACCATCAAGGCCGGCACCTACCGCGAGATCGTCACGATCCCGTCGAACAAGCCCTTCGTCACCCTGCAGGGGCTGGGTTCGTCGGCGTCGGCGACGGTCATCGTCAACAACCACAGCAGCGCCGGCGGCTACGGTACGAGCGGCAGCGCCACGGTCTTCGTCAACGGCCACGACTTCGTCGCGACGAACCTGACCATGTCCAACGACTACGGCGAAGGCAGCCAGGCGGTCGCGGCGAACGTCAACGCCGACCGGTCGGTGTTCGACAACGTGCGGTTCCTCGGCAACCAGGACACGCTGCTGGTCAACAACTCCCGCCAGTACTACGTGAACTCCTACGTCGAGGGCACCGTCGACTTCATCTTCGGCGGCGCGACCGCGGTGTTCAACGCGAGCACCATCCACGAGAAGCGCAGCAGCGGCGGGCCGATCACCGCGGCGAACACCGACGCGGCCAAGACCTACGGCATCCTCATCTACAGGTGCACCATCACCGGCGCCGCGAACAACGTGACGCAGCTCGGCCGGCCGTGGGGCCCGGCCGCGCAGGTGCTCTACCGCGAGTCGAACCTCAGCGCGACGATGAAGACCGCGCAGCCGTGGACCGACATGTCCGGCAACTCGTGGAAGAACGCGCGGTTCCTGGAGTACCGCAACACCGGTGCCGGCGCCGGCACGAACAGCAACCGCCCGCAGCTGAGCGACTCGGCCGCGGCGAACTACACCCCGCAGAAGTACCTGGCCGGCACCGACGGCTGGAACCCAGTCTGAACCCGGTCTAGGAAACCGCCGGCGACAGCCCACGGGCACCGCTTGCCCCGGTGCGTTCGCGACGCGGCGCACCGGGGCAAGTCAGCTGCAATTGCGCTGCAATCGGGGCGTTCCATCGTGGTGCGGCACACGATGGAAGGGACTCAACTTTGCGCACCATTCTTGTCACTGGATCGGCCGACGGCATCGGCCTGCACACCGCGACCCAGCTCGTCGACGGCGGGCACCGGGTGATCCTGCACGCCCGCAACGAGGAGCGCGCCGCCGCCGCGAAGGCCGCGCTGCCCGGCGCGGCCGCGGTCGTCGTCGGCGACCTGCGCTCGCTCGACGACACCCGGGCCCTGGCCGCGTCGCTGTCGGGGTACGGTCACCTCGACGCCGTCGTGCACAACGCCGGGATCGCCCGGCTGGAGAGCAGCGAGCGGGAGGTCACCGGCGACGGCCTGGAGTCGATGTTCCAGGTGAACGTGCTCGCCCCGTACCTGCTGACGGCGCTGCTGCCGCGGCCGGAGCGGCTGGTGTTCGTGTCGTCGGCGATGGCCGCGGACGGTGTCGTGGACCTGGCCGACCTGCAGTACGACCGGCGCCCCTGGGACGGGTTCGTGGCCTACTCCACGTCCAAGCTGCTCGACCTGATGCTGGCCGTCGCGATCGCCCGGCGCTGGCCGGCGACGCTCAGCAACGCCCTCGACCCGGGCTGGGTGCGCACCAAGATGGGCGGCGACAGCGCCCCGACGGACCCCGCGGACGCCGCGCGGGCGCAGGTGCGGCTCGCCGTCGGCACCGACCCGGAGGTGCTGGTCACCGGCCGGTACGTCAGCGACCGCGACTGGCGGCCGGGCGACGCCCACCTCGACGCGGCGCTGCTGGAGGCGCTGCTGGCGCACCTCGCCGACCTCAGCGGGACACCGCTGCCGGCATAGGTGTCGTATCCTGGCCGACTTTGCTGTTACAGGAGGTAACGATGGCCAGGTATCCGAAGAGCATCACCGAGCGGTTTCACGGCACGCCGGAGCAGCTGGCGGCGGGGTTGGTCGGCGACCCGCCCCGCCGCTGGTCCGCCGTTGTCGTCGACGACTACGACCCGTCGTGGCCGCTGCGGTACGAGACGACCCGCGCCGCCCTGACCGGGGCGCTCGGCGACCTCGTGCTGGCCGTCGAGCACGTCGGCTCCACGGCCGTCCCCGGCCTGCCCGCGAAGCCGGTCATCGACGTGGACCTCACCGTGCCCGACAGCGACGACGAGTCGTCGTTCGTGCCCGTCCTGGCCCCGCTCGGCTACCGGCTCGTGCTGCGCGAGCCGTGGTGGCACGGGCACCGCATGCTGGTCAGCGCGGCCGACGACGTGCACCTGCACGTGTGGCCGCCGGGCGCCCCGGAGCCGATCCGTCACCTGCTCTTCCGCGACTGGCTACGCGAGCACCCATCGGACCGGGACCTGTACGCCGGCACGAAGCGGCGCCTGGCCGGCGAGACCGTGGACCGGCCCGGCGACTACAGCCTGGCGAAGAACGACGTCATCGACGCCATCTACGCCCGGATCTTCGCCGCTTGACGGCTCCTGACGGCTTTGCGCGCCGCGGGATTTCTCAGGAGCGGGACGGTTGCGCCGATCGGTGGGGTGCGAGCTTCGCGAGAACGGTCGGCGAGGGGTGGCAGACATGGACGCGCTGCGGCGGACGCGGGTGGTCACGCGGCTGGTGATCGGCTTTCTCGTCATCGCGCTGTGCGTGGTGGCCATCTGGATCGCGGCGGTCTCGGCCTCCCACGGCACCCGCGACACGGCCGGGCACCTGTCCGCCGCCCAGGCCCAGCTCGACGCGGCCGAGCAGCTGAAGTTCCGCATCACCGACATCTCCGGCTGGCAGGTCGGCTACGCGTTCGACGTCGAGCGCGGCGAGCCCGGCAGCACCGACGACACGGCCGACACGCGGGCGGCGTTCCTGCAGGCGATGCGGGACTTCAGCACCGAGCTGGGCACGATGGCGAGCCTGCCGCTGCCGGCCGCCGACCAGGCCGCCGTGCGGGCGATCCGCCAGGCGTTCGACGACTTCAAGGCCCTCGACGACCGGGTCATCGCGGCGTACCGGGCGGGGACCCCGGCACAGGTCAAAGCGGCCAACGACCTCGTCGTCGGCGAGGGCCTGGAGGTGTACGCCCGCATCAGCGGCCCGGTCGACGAGCTGCTCGCCGGCGCCAAGCAGCGGTCGGCCGCCGCCGACAAGGCCGCCCGGTCGACGGCGAGCAGCACCGGCAGGCTGGCCAACGTCGTGGGCAGCGTCGCGCTCGTGCTGGCGGTCGCCATGGCGCTGGCGCTGTCGGTCTCGATCCTGCGGCCGCTGCGGGCCCTGCACGAGCGCCTGTCGGACATCGCCGAGGGTGAGGGCGACCTGACCCACCGGCTGGCGGTCAGCGGCAACGACGAGTTCACCACCGTGAGCCGCGAGTTCAACACGTTCGTCGAGAAGATCGCCGCGACGGTACGGGCGATCAGCGGGTCGGCGTCCACGGTCGCGGTCGCCAGCGAGCGGCTCAGCGACACCTCGACCCGGATCATGACCAGCGCCCAGCAGACGTCGACCCGGTCAGGGCTGATCGTGGCGTCGGCCGACGAGGTGTCCGACAACGTCCGCACCGTCGCGACCGGCGCGGAGCACATGAGCGCCTCGATCCAGGAGATCGCCGGCACCGCCGCCGACGCGGCCCGCATCGGCGGGCAGACCACCGAGCTGACCCAGTCGGCGCACGACCTGATCGGCCGGCTGAGCGGGTCGAGCCAGCAGATCGGCAACGTCGTCACGGTCATCAACGACATCGCGGCGCAGACCAACCTGCTGGCGCTCAACGCGACCATCGAGGCGGCCCGGGCCGGCGAGGCCGGCAAGGGCTTCGCCGTCGTGGCCACCGAGGTGAAGGACCTCGCCCAGGAGACCGGCCGGGCGACCAGCGACATCGCGTCGAAGGTGCAGAGCATCCAGGCCGACACGATGGCCGCGACCGAGGCGATCACCCAGATCGTCGAGATCACCGGGCGGCTCGGCGACTACCAGAACACCATCGCGGCGGCCGTCGAGCAGCAGAACGCCACCACGACCGAGATCGGCCGCAACATCTCCCGGGCCGCGGCCGGCTCGGCCGACATCGCCGCGAACATCGCCACCATCTCCGACGCGGCCCGCATCACCACCAGCGGGGTCGAGGAGACCCGCAGCGCCGCGGAGGAGCTGTCGGCGATGAGCCGCGAGCTGCACGCCCTGGTCGGCCAGTTCCGCGTCTGACAGCGGCGCCGGGGACGGGCTACGCTCGGTGGGTCTCATCTACCGCTGGAGCCGCCGCGATGCCGATCGACGAAGCCGAGGAACGGCTGCGGGTCGGGCCGCCCGCCGACCACGCGGCAGGGCTGCCCGCGGTGCGGCTCAGCGTCACCAACGCGGTGCGGCGGATGGGGATCGTCAAGGCGACCCGCAACCTGCTCGCGCTCAACCAGGTCGACGGCGTCGACTGCATGAGCTGTGCGTGGCCCGACCCCCAGGGCAAGCGGCACACCGCCGAGTTCTGCGAGAACGGGGCGAAGGCCATCTCGTGGGAGGGCGTGCGGGAGACCGTCGAGCCCGCGTTCTTCGCCGCGCACTCCCTGGAGGACCTCGCCGGGCGCACCGACCACTGGCTGGAGGCGCAGGGCCGGCTCATCCACCCGATGGTCCGCCGCGACGGCGGCACCCACTACGAGCCGATCTCCTGGGACGAGGCGTTCGCGCTCGTCGCCACCCACCTCAACGCCCTCGACGGTCCCGACGAGGCGGTGTTCTACACGTCCGGCCGGGCCAGCAACGAGGCGGCGTTCCTCTACCAGCTCTTCGCCCGCGCGTATGGCACCAACAACCTGCCCGACTGCTCCAACATGTGCCACGAGTCGACGTCGGCCGGGCTGGCCGCCACGATCGGCATCGGCAAGGGCTCGGTGTCGCTGCAGGACCTGCACGAGGCCGAGCTCATCGTCGTGTCGGGGCAGAACCCCGGCACCAACCACCCGCGGATGCTCACCGCGCTGGAGACCGCCAAGCGCAACGGCGCGAGGATCCTGGCGATCAACCCGCTGCCGGAGGCGGGGCTGCTGCGCTTCGACAACCCGCAGAAGGCGCGCGGGCTCGCCGGCCGTGGCACCGGGCTCGCCGACGAGCTGCTGCAGATCCGCTCCAACGGCGACCTGGCGCTGTGGCAGGCCATCGGCCACCTGCTCCTGCAGGCGCCCGGAGCGGTCGACCGTGACTTCGTCGACCGGTACACCACCGGCTTCGACGAATGGGAGCGCCACGCGCGCGCCGTGGACCGCGCCGCGGTGCTCGCCGCGACCGGCCTGACCTGGTCGCAGATCGAGACCGCCGCGGCGATGCTGGCCGCCTCCAAGCGCACCGTGCACTGCTGGGCGATGGGCATCACCCAGCACCACAACGCGGTCGCCACCATCAAGGAGTTCGTCAACGTCGCGCTGCTGCAGGGCAACATCGGCAAGCCGGGTGCCGGACTGTGCCCGGTGCGCGGCCACTCCAACGTGCAGGGCGACCGCACGATGGGCATCTGGGAGAAGCCGCCCGCCTGGTTCCTCGACGCGCTCGGCGCCGAGTTCGGCTTCGCGCCGCCGCGCCTTCCCGGTCACGACGCCGTCGACGCCGTGAAGGCGTTCCGGGACCGGCGGGCCAAGGTGTTCGTCGCGCTCGGCGGCAACTTCGTCGCCGCCATGTCCGACACCGACGTCACCACCGCCGCCATGCGGGATGCGACGCTCACCGTGCAGGTGTCCACGAAGCTCAACCGCAGCCACGTCGCCGCCGGCCGCACGGCGCTGATCCTGCCGACGCTCGGCCGCTCCGAGCAGGACATGACCGGCGGGAAGGTGCAGCGGGTCACCGTCGAGGACTCGATGTCGGAGGTGCACGCGTCGCGGGGCCGCTCCGCGCCGGCGGGCCCGCTGCTGCGCTCGGAGGTCGACATCGTGTGCGGTCTCGCGGCGGCCGTCCTGGGGGACCGGCACGGCATCCCGTGGGCGTCGTTCACCGTCGACTACGACCGGATCCGCGACCGCATCTCCCGCGTGGTGCCCGGCTGCGCCGACTACAACGCCCGTATCTCCGACGGCGGCTTCACGATGCCGCACGGGCCGCGGGACTCCCGCACGTTCCCGACCCCGCAGGGCAAGGCCGTGTTCACGGTCAGCCCGCTGGTCGTGCTGGAGGTGCCGCCGGGGCGGCTGGTGCTGCAGACGATCCGCAGCCACGACCAGTTCAACACGACCATCTACGGCCTGGACGACCGGTACCGTGGCATCCGCTCCGGGCGGCGGGTCGTGTTCATCAACGCGCTCGACCTCGCCGAGCTCGGCTTCGCCGACGGGGACATGGTCGACCTCGTGTCGGAGTTCTCGGACGGCGTCGAGCGTCGCGCCGCGCGGTTCCGGCTCGTGTCGTACGACACGCCGAAGGGCTGCGTCGCCGCGTACTACCCGGAGACCAACCCGCTGGTGCCGCTGGACTCGCAGGCTGCGGTCAGCGGCACCCCCACGTCGAAGTGGGTCGTCGTGCGGTTGGTGGTCAGCGGTACGTGATGTCGCTCGCGCTGTAGAAGCAGTTGACGCCGTCCGCGCCGGAGCCGACGTGGGTCGGTTCGCTGCCCTTCGGGGCGCCCTTGTACTTGTCGCAGATGGTCGCCGAGCCGTAGACGGTGATCCGGGTGAACCGGGCCGTGTCACCCCAGTTGATGTTGATCCCGGCGATCACCTTCGTGGACTTCGCGATGATGTTGTCCACCACGACGTTGCGCTGGTAGGAGTTCGTGCAGTTGCCGCAGGCGCGGTACAGCTTGCCGGCGTTCTCGACGTAGAAGCCGGAGATGTTGACCGTGCCGTTGCCGTTGTGCTGGAACACCTTGTCGCTCGCGGACTTCGCGCCGCCGCCGATCACGTAACTGGTGCCGCCGCCCGTGCCGAGGAACGTCGCGGCGTCCTCGCCCACGTCCTCCCACCACACGTTCTGGATCGTGCACGTGCCGAGGCAGTGGATGCCGTCACCGGCCGGCGCGCCGATGATCACGTTCTTGATGGTCGCACCGTTGGCCAGCTCGAACATCGGGTCCTGGCTCTCGCTCTGCCCGCCGTCACCGATGCAGCAGTACCGCTTCATCCCGCCGTCGAGCGTGCCCGACACCTTGATCGTGCCGCTGACGCTCGCGTCGCCCGACTTCGTCGGCCAGCTCGTGCTGGGGTTGGTATTTGTGGGCGTGGTCGTGCCCGCCACCACCAGGCGCCACTGCTGGTTGGCGCCGTTGAGGTCGGTGAACTGCGAGATCCGCGCGCCGTTGGCGGTCGACCACTCCCAGACCTCGAGGGCCTTGCCGCTGTGCCGGTTGATGAGCTGGATGTTGTCGCCGATGTTCTGCACGGAGAACTGCTGGTTGTTGCCGCTGCTGATCGGCCACTGGCGGTACTCCGCGCCGTCGGCGGTGTTCCACTCCCACAGGTCGACGGCCTTGCCGCTGTGCCGCGCGATGATCCGCCACCAGCCGGTGCCGGCCGACTCGAACCGGAACTGCTGGCACTGGCAGCCGTTGCTGCTGTACTGGGTGACCGTGGCGCCGTCCGCGGTCGACGCGCCCGTGACCTCCATGACCTTGCCGCTGTTGACGTTCACCAGGTTGTACCAGGTGCCTTGCACGATCGTCGCCGCGTCCGCGGACCGCACGGCGACGGTCGTCACCGCCGCCACCACGGTCAGCACGACCGCACTGAGCAGCCAGCGTCTGTGTCTCTGCCTTGCCACGTCGGGGAACCTCCGATCGATGCCTTCGTTCGCGTCGCGAGGAAAGCGCTTTCCTCGGTGGCGGACCGTATCGGCGCCGTTCGTACTTGTCAACGTCGATGTGAGCGCTCACTTCGACCGTCCCTCGTCAACGGCGGCGCCGTGAAAGGAGGCTGTGAAAACTGTCGTACCCCGCGGGCATGATGTGCGCATGAGCGGTGGGGTGGGGATTCGGGACGTGTGGCAGCTTGTCGACGAGGCGCGGGCGGACCTGGGCGGGGCGCCGTCCGCCGACGACGTCGCGGCGGCGATGGTGCGGTTGCTCAGTTCCCGTCCGGCGGCCGGCATCGCCGCGTTCGACCGGCCCTTCGACGAGCTGATGGCGGTGTCCTACCGGGCGGATCTGTGGGCCGCCGCGTGCATCATCAACGGCGGCGCGTCCGGCGACGGGTTCGACTATTTCCGCGGCTGGCTCGTGGCGCAGGGCAGGGACTGGTTCGAGTGCGCCCTCGCCCACCCCGACAGCCTGGCCGCCCATCCCGCGGTGGCCGCGGCCGCGGACGGGGGCGGAGACCTCGACGGCGAGCCGGTCCTGTATGTCGTGATGGACGCCTATCGCGACGTCACCGGCGAGGAAGAGGTGCCGCCCTATCCCGACACGGTCTGGATCCCCGACCTCGACCCTGACTGGAATTTCGACTACGGCGACAGGGCCGAGATGCGCCGGCGCCTCCCGGCGCTCGTGGCGCTCTTCGACGGGGAGGACGAGCAGTGAGGGTTGCCGAGGCGCGGCCGCCGGGCGCGGAGGACGTGTGGCGCCTGATCTCCGCGGCGCGGGGGGACCTGGGCGGGTCGCCGTCCGCCGAGGACGTGGCGGCGGCGGTGGTGCGCTTGCTGCGCAGCCGGCCGCCCACCGACATCGCCGCGTTCGACTGGCCCTTCGAGGAGCTGCTGGCGGCGTCCTACCGGGCGGACCTGTGGGCCGCCGCGTGCATCATCAACGACGGCGCGTCCGATGACGTCTTCGACTATTTCCGCGGCTGGCTCGTGGCGCAGGGCAGGGAATGGTTCGAGCGCGCGCTCGCCGACCCCGACAGCCTGGCCACCCATCCCGAGGTGATCGCGGCGGTGGCCGGGGTCGGTGACCTGTATGGCGAGGATGTCCTGTGTGTCGTGATGGACGCCTATCGCGCCGTCACGGGCGAGGACGTGCCCCGGACTTCCGACCCGGTGCGGATTCCGGACCTCGACCCGGACTGGAATTTCGACTACAACGACGAGGCCGAGATGCGGCGCCGCCTGCCGCGGCTCATGGCGCTCCACGACGGCGAGGAGGAGCGGTGAGCCGGACCGAGGCGTCACCGCCGGGCGTGGAGGACGTGTGGCGGCTGGTCGACGAGGCGAGGGCGGGCCTGGGCGGGTCTCCGTCCGCCGACGACGTCGCGGCGGCGATGGTGCGGCTGCTCGGCGCGCGTCCGCCGGTCGTGATCGCGGCGTTCGACCGGCCGTTCGACGAGTTGGTGGCGGTGTCCTACCGGGCCGGCCTGTGGGCCGCCGCCTACGTCATCAACGGCGGCGCGTCCGATGACGGGTTCGAGTATTTCCGGGGATGGCTGATCACGCAGGGCAGGGAGACGTTCGAGCGGGCGCTCGCCGACCCCGACAGCCTCGCGACACATCCTGCGGTCGTCGCGGCGGCCGCCGAGTGCGACGACCTCGAGTGCGAGGACGTGTTGGCTGTCGTCTGGCAGGCGTACCGGGACCAGACCGGCGGCGACGAGCTGCCCGCCCGTGACTTCACCATCCGCTATCCCGACCTCGACCCGGACTGGGAGTTCGATTTCGACGACGAGGCCGAGATGCGGCGCCGCCTGCCGCGGCTTATGGCGCTGTACGACGAGGAAGAGGACACGTGAGCGAGCTTCGGGAAGAGGTCGGCGGGGACGAAGCGCTCTGGGGTGTTCTCGCGCCGCACGTGCTGCCGTCGGTCCGGCTGACCGGCGGCGGGGCGTGCGCGCCGGATTCGCGGGGCACGCGGCTCGGCGGGGACGCGCTCGCCGGGGACGGGTTCGTCTGGCCGCGGACCGATGGCGGCAGAGCGCTGTCGGTGATCGCCCAGCTGGACTGCGACGAGATCAACGCGACGCTCGGCGGCGATGGGCCGGGCGTGCTGCCGGGTGGGGCGCTGCTGACGTTCTTCTACGACGCCGTCGAGATGGAAGGCTGGGGCTACGACCCTGGCCACCGGCAGCACTGGCGGGTGGTCGTGTCCGCCGCCGCGACGGCGCGGCCGGTGGTGGCGCCGGAAGGAACCGAAGCGTTCGGTGCTGTGGCGTGCGTGCCCCGGCGGGTGCTGACGGTCCCCGACAGGTGGGAGCCGGCCGTGGAGCGGCTGCGCGAGCACGGTCGCGGCGCGGTGAGCCGGTTGTATGACCGCGTCGGGGCGAAGGACGAGGCGCCCAGGCACCGGGTGTTCGGCTGGCCCGAGCCGGTGCAGGGCCCGATGCAGCTGGAGTGTCAGCTCGCCGCCAACGGCATCTCCGTCGGCGGGCCCGAGGGCTATGGCGACCCGCGCGTGGAGCGGCTCCGCGAAGGCGTCGCCGACTGGGTGCTGCTCCTGCAGGTCGACTCCGACGACGTCGCCGGCTGGATGTGGGGTGACGTCGGCACGTTGTACTACTGGATTCGCTCCCAGGACCTCGCCGCCGGCGACTTCACCCGCATCTGGGGCGTCGGCCAGTGCTGCTGAGCCGCCCCTCGTGCTGCGATCCAGCCGGCGGCCCGGCCGCGGCCGGAGACGGACGGCGGGCATGACCGAGGTCCGTGACGGTGTCGATGGCGGCGACGATGAGGCGTTGTGGGCGGCGGTGATGGCGCATGCGCTGCCGTCGGTCCGCCTGACGCACAGCCCGGCGTGCGGTTCGGCGTGCGGCCCGGCGGACGGTTCGGCGTGCGGTTCGGCGTGCGGGGAGGGGCTTCGGGGCACGCGGCTCGGTGGGGTCGCGCTCGGGGACGAGCGGTTCGTCTGGCCGCGGACGGACGGCGGGCGGGCGCTGTCGCTGATCGTGCAGCTGGACTGCGACGAGGTCAACGAGGCCCTCGGGCTGGACGCGTTGCCGGCGGGGATGCTGTTGGCGTTCTTCTACGACGCCGTGGAGATGGGCGGGTGGGAGAACGACCCGAGCGACCCGCAGTGGTGGCGGGTCGTCATGGTGGACGCGGGGAGCGCGGTGCCGGTGGCGGCGCCGGAGGGAGCCGCGACCTTTCCGGCGGTGGCCTGCGCGGGCCGGCGGGTGCTCACGATCCCGGACGAGTCGGAGGCGGTCGTCCAGCCGTTGTGGGAGCGGCAGCCCGCCGGGATGGATGCGCTGTACGGGAGAGCGGAGGCGCCGATGCACCGCGTCCTCGGCTGGCCGGAGTTCATCCAGGACCCCGCACGGCCGGATGACGGCGACTGGGTGCTGCTGCTGCAGGTGGACTCCGACAACGTCACGGGGTGGATGTGGGGGGACGTCGGCCGGCTGTACTACTGGATCCGCCGGCAGGACCTGGTCGCCGGGGAGTTCGGGCGCGTCAGGGGGGTCGTGCAGTGTCATTGAACGGAGGGGGCTGAGGGCGCGCGGCGGCGGTGGCGCGCGCCCCGTGAACGACGGTCAGGAGCCGGGCGGCGGCGGGGGCGGCGGGTCGACGGCGATGCCGACCTGGGCGCGGGTGGAGAAGTTGCCGGCACCGTCGAAGGCGCGGACGGCGACGAAGTAGGTGCCGTAGCCGGTGTAGGGGACGTAGGCGGTGGTGTTGCCGACCAGGCTGATGACCGTGCCGTTGAGGGCGACCTCATAGCCGGCGACGAACTGGTTGTCGGTCGAGGCGGTCCAGACGACCGTCCAGGAGCCGTCGGTCACCCCGCGCAGCGCCAGGCCCGTCGGCTGGCTGGGTGCGGTGGTGTCCGGCGGCGTGCCCAGGCCCACCGTGGCGAAGGGGGAGCGGTTGCCGGCGGCGTCGATCGCCCGTACACCGAACGACATCACCACCGGTGGGGGCGTCGGCATGCTGTAGCTGGTGCCGGTGACGGTCGCGATCGGGGCGGTGGAGGTGTTCGAGTAGATCTCGTAGCCGGTGACGGCGCGGTCGTCGGTCGAGGGGGACCAGGTGAGCACGTACGTGCTGGCCTGCGCGGTGCCGCGCAGGTTGGTCGGGGTCGAGGGCGGCCGGACGTCGCGCGACGGTGGGCGGCCGTCGCACGGGGCGGCGTTGAGCAGGCAGCCCTGCGGCGTGCCCTGGCCGGCGGCGACCCAGCCGAAGCTGGTCGACGCGCCCGGGGCGAGGCTCGCGTTCCACGACGCGCCGACGGCGACGTAGTGGCCGCCGGAGTGGGTCACCGTGGCGTCCCAGGAGCTGCCGATGGTCGTGCCGGCGGGCAGGTCGAACTCGACCCGCCAGGTCAGGGCGGTCGCGCCGCCGTTGGTGACGGTCATGCGGCCCACGTAGCCCGCGGGCCACGTGCTGTCCTGGGAGAACGCGGCCGTCGGGACGGTGGCGGCACCGGCGGCCACCGGGTTGAGCGTGATCGCGAGGATGCCGGCCACGACGGCCGCCCTCGCTAAGAATCGACTCATGTGAATGGACGATACGCGAGCGCCGCAACTCAGGGGCAGTCGCGGCCCGCGCAGGTCCGCTGGCGGGCGAGGGCGGCGGCGAGCGCGGGGCGGGTCGAGCCGTCCTGGAGCAGGTTGGTCAGCTGCCACGGGTCGCGGGCCAGGTCGTAGTACTCGCGGTCGGTGACGGTGAACGCGTCGTCGTAGATCTCCGTGTACCGGTAGCGTCCCGGCACCACCGTCGACGCCCACGACAGGATGCCCGCACCGTTGGCCGGGTCCCGCCAGTACTCCGTGAGCAGCGCCCGACGGTCGCCGGGTGCCAGCAGGTCGCGCCCGTCCACCTGGAACGACGGGGTGAGACCGGCGGCGGCGAGCACGGTCGGGGTGATGTCGAGGTTCGCGGCCAGCCGGCGGTCGCTGCCGGCGGGGATGTGCCCCGGCCACGAGATCAGCAGCGGGACGCGCTCGGCCTGCAGGTACGGCATGAACTTCTCCGGCAGGCGGTGCTCGCCGAACAGCTTGCCGTTGTCCGACAGCAGGATGACGAGCGTGTCGTCCAGCTCGCCGTCGGCCTTCAGGCGGCGCCGGATCGACTCGAGCGCGTCGTCGACGGAGCGCAGCGTCCGCAGCATCGCCTGCCGCTCGAGTGCGCCCTCCTCCTGGGTGCGGTTGAAGCGGCGCACGTACGCGGGCTTGTCGCCGCGGTCGGTCTCGCGGGTCGCGGGGTTGCCGTCCCACGGGTAGCTCACGCCGGCGTAGCGCGGCTCCGGCACCTGCGGCGCGTGCGGGGCGGTGAAGCCGGCGTAGATGAACCACGGTTGTCGGTCGTCGCGCTCGTACCGGTCGACGTAACGGCCGACCTGGTCGCCGATGAACGTGGTGGCGTAGGGCGCGCGGGTCTCCAGCCCGTCGACGACGAAGTCCGCGCCGGTGTACCCGCCGCCGGTCAGTGCCCAGTCGTCGAAGTGCGGCGGCCGTCGCGCGATGTCCCAGGCGTTGAAGAGCTTGCCGACCGCGGCCGTGCGGTATCCGGCGGTGTGCAGCTCGTGCTGCAGCGACCGGTCGCGGTCGAACCGGCCGACGCGCCCTGCTGCGTGACGCCGTGGTTGTGCGCGTACCGGCCGGACAGGATCGTCGCCCGGCTCGGGCAGCAGCTCGGCGTGCTGACCATCGCGTTCGGGTACTCCCGCCCGTGGTCGCGCAGCCACGCCAGCGCCTTCGGCATCGCGAACGTCTGCCCGGTCCGCGCGTCGTCCATGAGCAGCAGCAACACGTTCGGCCGACCCGTCGGCGCCGCCGCCCGTACATCATGGGCGGGCGCGACCAGACCGGCCGCCGCCACCACCGCCACAGCCCACGCCGCCACCCGCACCGCGCACTCCTGGTATCCGCTCCAACACGCTGAGCTACAAGTTAGCCGCTACGGGACGGCCGGGTGGTATTCCCCGTGATACATGCCGAGGAAGGGCGCGACCAGCAGCGCGACCTGCGTGGCGAGGAACCAGGCGACGGCGAGGGCGGGCACCGCCAGCAACGCGAGCGCCGGCGCCGTCCGGGCGGCGGCGACGACCCGGTCGAGCCGCGGCGAGTCGACCCCGGCCACCGCCACCAGCACGAGCAGCACGGCCGCCGCGCCGAACAGCAGGGACAGCGCCGCCCCGGCGTACTGCGCCAGCCACGCGAACCCGTTGTGCAGCCAGCCGAGATCCAGCGGCGCGTCCACGCCGTCGAGTCGCGCGCCGCGCCACCACCCGGGCCCGTACCTCGCCAGCAGGAAGTACGTGACGGCGGCGACGGCCGACAGCACCGTCGCGCCCCGACCGGACTCCCGCGCCGCCATCGCCACACGTTACCGCCGGACGGTGCCTCCGAACGGGTCGCTGTGCACCAGGTGCACGAAGGGATGCGAGCCGAGCGGGGTGGCGCCCTCACGGACGGGTGCGGCGGCGAGCCGGTCGCCCAGTCCCCGCCTTCGGCCTGCCCGTCGACCGTTCGTCGTGACGGTCAGCGGAACAGCGGGACCCACTCCTGGCGGCGCACGATCGTCACGCCGGGCGCGCGGTAGTACGGGTCGTCGTCGATGATCGCCTCGAACTCCTCGGCGGTCACGTCGAAGAGCAGCAGCGCGCCGGTCTCGTCCGAGTACGGCCCGGCCATCACCACCCGCCCGGCCTCGTGCAACACCCGCAGCCGTTCCCGGTGCGCGGGCCGCACCGCCAGCCGGTCGGGACTCCCGTCGAAGGCAAGCTCAAGCAGGTACACGCGGCCATCGTAGGGGAGGACCCGCTCACGGGTCGGGGGAGGTGGCGCGGACCTGCCGGAACGCGTCCAGCCACTGGCGCACCTGCTCGTCGGGGTGCAGGTACGGGCCGTCCGGGACGATCCGCGTGTCGACGCCGGACAGCATCGACAGCGCCAGCCACACCACCTGGTCGGCGGCGACACCCGCGTCGGGGCGCGCGTGCCAGGGCGCCGCCCACGCGGCCACGTCCTCGCGCGACCGGGTGCCGTCCAGCACCGCCACGAAGCACCGTTCGAGCTCCGCGCGGGTCGGCCGCGGCGCCGGCGTCGTCATGCGCCCCAGCGTCGCAGACGGCGTCCACCCCGGGCGGCTAAGGTTCGTCCGTGGATGCGAAGACCGATGAACTGCGAGCCGCCCACGACGTCCTTGCCGAGCTCTACGCCGACAACCTGACCGGCGAGCTGGACCGGATGCCGGTCGAGCGGGCGGTGCTCGGCCTGTTCTGCGAGCTGACCCTCGCCGCCGACCTCGGCCCCGACGTGGGCGACGTCGGCTGCGGCACCGGCCGGCTCGCCCCCTACCTGTCCGCCCAAGGCCTGTCCCCGCACGGCGTCGACCTGTCCCCGGAGATGGTCAGGGTTGCCCGGCGCGACCACCCGGGCTTCCCCTTCTCCGTCGCCGACCTGCGCGACCTGCCGTTCGCCGACGCCTCCCTCGCCGGCGTGGTCTGCTGGTACTCGCTGATCTTCCTCGCCCCCGAGGACCGCGCGCCCGCCTTCGGCGAGCTGTCCCGCGTCGTCAAGCCGGGCGGCCACCTGGTGACGGCCTTCAAGGACGGCGACGGCACCCTCCGCCGCGCCGGCCGCACCGCCGGCGTCGAGTTCGACGCGTACTGGCTGCCCGCCGACGAGATGGCCCACCACCTCACCACCGCCGGCTTCACCACGCTCTTCCGCGCCACCCGCCCCGCCGAACACGGCGAGTCGACCCCCCAGTCCTACCTCCTCGCCCGCCGCGCGGGTTAGCCTGTCGATCATGGCGGAGCGGCCGACGGCACAGTGGCGGGGGCGTGTTGCGGCGCAGGCCGCCGCGATCGCGGCGGGCACGCTCGACCCGGGCGTGGCGTACGCGGCGGAGCTCTTCCCGGAGGACATGCTCGGCCAGACCGACGAGGTGCTGGCGCGCTTCGAGGCGGACGTGGCCGGCCTGGTGAACGCTCGCTGGGAGCCGGCGACGGACACCGAGATCTTCGAGGTCGTCGAACGGACGGTGAAGGCGCTCAACGCGGTCAACGCGCGCTTCGGCGAGGCGGCGTACGAGACCGGCGAGCGGGAGGAGCTCTGCGCATACATCGAGGCCGTACTGGACGAGGCGGGGATCGATGTGGACGCGTTGGCCGGCCGTCATCGGATGACCCGCCACGAGATCACCGACGAGTGGCGGGAATGGTGACCGGGTCGGCGCCGGGTGTCAGACGTAGGCGACCGTCACGTGTTGCAGGGTCAGGGCGAGCTTCGGGGGGCCGTCGCCGTGGTAGCTGGTCTCGGGGACGACGCCGGCGGCGGCGACCTGCTTGACGATGTCCATGCCCTTGGTGACGATGCCGATCAGGCTGTAGTTCGCGGGGATTCCCGGGTTGTCGGCGTAGTTGATGAAGAACTGGCTGCCGCTGGTGCCCGGGTCCTCCCAGCGGGACACGGCCACGGTGTCGCGGAGGTAGCCGGCCTTGGGGCCGAGGTTCTCCTCCGCGTACTGGTACGCGGGGCCGCCCGTACCGGTGCCGGACGGGTCGCCGCATTGCAGGATGGACAGGCTTTCCGTGGTGCCCAGGCGGTGGCAGGGGCTGCCGTCGAAGAACTGCTTGCCGGCCAGGTAGGCGAAGCTCGCCACCGCGCACGGGGCGATTTTGGCGTCCATCATGATCTCGATGGTGCCGAGGTTGGTCGTCAAGGTCATGGTCGCGATGGTGCCGCTGGGGACCGTGGCCGGCGGTGTGCCGACGTCCTTGGTGATCACCTGGTTGCCGGGGCGGACCGGGGACCATCGGCACTCGGCAGTGGCGGCCGGCGACGGTGCCGCGGGCGTGGCGACCCGCCGGGCGGCCTGCGGCTGGCCGGTGCAGCCGGCCAGGCCCGCCGTGACGAGCAGCGCGGCGAGCGCCTGGGTGAGTCGCTTCACGGCTGGTTCCTTTCGGAAAGCGCGGCGTCGTCCGCCGCGACCCTTCCGACCATGCGGGCATCCGTCGTTGTCCGGTAGGGGCGACGCCCCTCGGGCGGTCAACTCCGGACAACCCCGGTGATGCCGAAGTTCGCCATGTCGACGACGGGGCGGTAGCCGAGGGCGGCGTAGATCTTGTTGGAGGTGGGGTTGGCCTGGTCGGTGAAGAGGCAGACGCGGTCGCCGGTGGACTGGAGGTGGCGGGAGACCTCGGCGACGGCGTTGCTGGCCCAGCCGTGGCCGCGCTGGTCCGGCGGGGTGTAGACGGGGGCGATCCTGACCACGCCGTACGTGGGTGCGGTGGCGCCGACGAGGCTGACCGGCCGGCCGGTGCCGTCGAGCCAGAACCAGAGCAGGCCGTCGTCGATGCGGCGCAGCAGCTCCTGGCGGTCGGGCATGGCGTGCATACCCGTGCCGCGGGGGCGACCGGCCTGCTCGTCGGCGTCGCCCATGAACGCGGTGACCCACTCGACGACCAGGTCGACGGCGGAGGCGGGGACCGGGGTCAGGCGGCCCGGCGCGGGTCGCGGCGGGACGAGCTCGCCGAGCACGTGCAGCCGGGTGTGAATGAGGACCTCGGCCCGGCCACCGGTGAGGCGGGCCAGCTCGGCGGCGCACACCTGCGAGGCGGGCAGCGAGCCGTTGACACCCAGGGTCTCCTCGCCGCGGGCGTGCAGGGCACGGGCGAGCTCGACCGCGGCGTCCGCCGGCATCGGCAGCAGGTACAGCGGATGCGGCGCCATCGGGGCGGTGCGCATACCCGCCCCGACCACCGCGCCGGAGGTGTCGCGTGCGACGAGCCACCAGAAGTGCGCGGGCGGGCCGCCGTCGGGCCAGGTGCGGGGCTTGTGCGCGTTCGCGGTCACGACGGTGTTCAGGACGGGGTCGGCGGCCAGGTGGTCCCCGGCCGCGGCGAGGAACTCGGCGGCGTCGGCGGTGAACTCGAGTGTGACCATCCGCGTACGGTATCCAGATGTCGACGATGGTGTTGGTACCGGCGGATCCGCTGCGCTCCCGCCGACCCGACGGGCACTTCGCCCCGGAGGCCGGTGCCGCCCGCGAGGCTGGCCTGGACGTGGCGGTGGTGGACCACGACGCGTTGAGCACGCCGGACGGGGCGCGGCGAGCCGTGGCCCGCGTCGAGGCGGGCGAACGGCAGGCCGTCTACCGCGGCTGGATGCTGCGCTCCGAGCAGTACGCGGCGTTCGCCGGGGCCCTGCGGGACCGTGGCGTCACGTTGCGGACCAGCGCCGCGCAGTACCGGCAGGCGCATGAGTTCCCCGGCTGGTACGCCGCCCTGGCGGACGTCACCCCACGCTCGGTGTGGACGGCCGGCGACGGGCGCGAGGCGTTCGAGCGGGCCGCGGGCGACCTCGGTAACGGCGCGGCGGTCCTGCGCGACTACACGAAGTCGATGAAGCACCACTGGCACGAGGCCGCGTTCATCCCCGACCTCGCCGACACCGCCGCGGCGTGGACGGTCGCGCAACGGTTCCGGGAGCTGCGCGACGACGAGTTCACCGGCGGGTTCGTGCTGCGTCGGTTCGAGGAGCTGAGCAAGGCGGAGGTCCGCACCTGGTGGGTCGGCGGCGCGTGCAGGCTCGTCGGCCCGCACCCGGACACGCCGCACGACCTGCCGCCCGCGGATCTCGACCTGGCCGCCGTGGCGCCGCTCGTCGCCGCGCTGGGCCTGCCGTTCGTCACGGTCGACCTGGCGCTGCGGTCCGACGGCGTGTGGCGGGTCATCGAGCTCGGCGACGGTCAGGTCAGCGACCGGCCCGGCACCGTCGACCCGGAGGAGTTCGTCGCGGCCGTGGTGTGACGCCACACCACCCTCGCGGGCGGCCGGCCTCGCGAGATCGACCGCCGTCGCCCTGCTGCGGACCGGACAGCGTCGGTGGCGGATGTACGACGCAGCCGTCGGCCCACGGCAGCACCGGCGGTCATGATGACCCGATGCGGAGGCGGCGCGACGGTGTCCTGACGGTCCTGGTGGCGCTCGTCGCCGGCGGCACCATCGCGTGCCTCGTCGCCGCGCTCGTCGACGGCCTCGGCCCGTGGGTACTGGCCGTGGTCGCGCTGCTCGCCGCCGGCGTCGCCTGGCTGAAGTGGCGCGAGGTGCGGGCCCGCCGGGCGGAGCGGCGCACCGAGGACGCCGTCCACGACCTGTACACCGACGCCCTCGACCGGGCCGGACGCGGCGACCACGCCGGCGCCGCCACCCGCCTCGCCGGCGCGCTCCGCCGGGGCGGCGGGGACCTCACCGCGGAACTCCAGCAGTGCCTTGCCGCCGCCCACCTCGCCCTCGGCGAGACCGGCCGGGCCGTCGCGGTGTGGCGCGAGGCGTACGAGCTGAACCAGCGCGAACAGGGCGACGACGCGCCACCGACGATCGCCGCCGCCAACGGCCTCGCCGCGGCGCTGCTGACGCACGGCGACCGGGCCGCGGCGGCCGCCCGCTACCGCGACACCCTCGAACGCTGCCGCCGGCTGCTCGGCGACGCCGACCCGGAGACCGTCGCCGCCCTGAACGGGGTCACCAGGACCGACCCCACCCCGCACCACGACACGGTCGCCGCCCTGTACGAGGACCTGTTCGGCCCGTCCCACCCGGACGCGCGCATCGCCCGGCGCCAGTCCGCCCCGCAGGACCCCGCCACCGCCCACCTCGCCACCGGCGACCTGCGAGCCGCCCGCACCCTCTCCGAACAGGCCGCCACGACCCCGCCGGCTCTGAACGACCTGGCGATGGTGCTGCGCGAGCAGCGCGATCTGATGGGCGCCTACCGCGCCTACGAACGGGCCACCGAGCTCAGCGATCCCCTCGACCCGCACCACCTCGCCGCGCTCGCCGGCCTGACCCGCATCATGCTGCTGCAGGGCGACGAGACCAACGCCACCGCCGCACTCACCGACCTCGCCGAGGCGTACGCCACGCGGTACGGACCCCACCACCCCGAAACAACCGCCGCCCGCCGCAACCTCGCCCGCCTCACACGCCCCGCGTAGCGCCCATGGCATCGCCTCGGCGGTCCGCGGTACGAGCCGAACCAACCCTTGCATCGAGGGCTTTCCGCGGACGAACGTCAGGACGGGAGAGATGGCTCAGCTGCTGTGCAACCGCACCCAGTGCCACCGAGACCCGGTCACTGGAGGGACTTGCGGAGCCAGTGGCCGGCGTACGGGCTGTCGTTGAACGCGGGCACCTCGTGGAAGCCGTGCCGCGTGTACAGGGCGCGGGCCTCGACCAGGTCGGTGCGCACGTCCAGCCGCAGGGACGTGACACCCTCGGTGCGGGCCTGCTGCTCCACGACGGTGATCAGCCTCGCGCCGAGGCCCTGCCGGCGGACCTTGTCCGAGACGTAGACCCTGGTCAGCTCGCCGACCCGGTGGCCGTCCTCGGTGACGTACCGCAGGCCGATGCAGCCGGCGACCGTGGTGTCGACGGTCGCGACCCAGAACCAGCCGGTCGGCGGCTGCAGGTCCTCGTCGGGGTCCTCGGTGAGGATCGTGTCGACCTCCGCCTCCGTCATCGGGCGGTCGAAGTACCGCCCGCCGATGTCGTGGTAGTAGGCGCGCAGCGCCTCCCGCGCCCGCGGGTGCGCCGGTGGCACCACGGTCACGGCCAGGCGGGTCCCGGAGACGGCGGTCACCCGGCCATCATCGACCGGGCCGCCACGCGCCGCCATCGCATTCCCGGCGGCGCCGGCGTGGCATGATGCGAGCCACCCCGACGAGCCCGAGGGACCCGATGAGCGCTGGACTGGCGGCGGAGCTGTGCTACACCGGCGCGGTGCGCCTGCGCCCCTCGCCGGCCACGTTGCGGCGGTACTGGCCGTCCGCCACCCTCACCGACGGCACGAGCCGCGGCGGCGGGTACATGGTCGGCTTCCCGGAGCTCACCGCGCCCGACCCGATCCGGCTCCTGGTCAGCTTCGGACGGCCGGCGGTGTCGCAGGGCCGCCGGGACCTCGCCCACACCCGCGGCTGGGCGGACGCGGCGGAGGTGATGGCCGGGGTGACACGCACGGTGACGGTCACCGAGATCTTCGGTACGTCGTTCGCCCCCGCCGACCGGGTGCGGGCGTTCACCGCCGTCGTGCGTACCCTCGCCGACGACACGGCACCGGTCGCGGTCTGGTGGCCGTCGAGCCGGCTCGCCACGCCACCCGGCTCCGAGGTGGGCGTGGTCAACGTGCGGCACCACGACGTCACCGGCCGGTACGTGCTGGACACCCTCGGGCTCGGCCCGCTCGGCCTGCCCGACCTGCAGTGCGTGTGCGGGGCGCTCCCGCCGGAGGCCCTGTCCGCGTACCTGGCGGCGACCGCCTCCTCGATGATCGACGGCCGCGGCCTGAAGGCCGGCGACGTCGTGCCGGGCCTGACCCCGCACCAGCGGTGGAAGGTCGAGGCCGGACCCGCGTTCGCCGCGCCGGAGCGGCCGGTCCTGACCATCACGCCGGACGGCGCCGCGTAAGGTCACCGGCATGAAGCTGCGTGAGGACGAGGTGTCGGTGCCGGCGCCCGGCGGGCCGGTCCGGGCCGTCGTGCTGCGGCCCTCCGGCGACGGTCCGTTGCCGGGCGTCCTGCTGTACACCGACATCTTCCAGCTGACGGAGTCGACGCTGCGGACCGCGCGGCGGCTCGCCTCGGCCGGCTTCGTCGTCTGCGTCCCCGAGATCTACCCGCACGGCGACCTGGCCGGCGTCGCGCTCGAGTTCGACGACGCGGGCAAGCAGGCGGGCCTCGCCGGCGCGGCGGCCACCACGACCGCCTCGTTCGACGCCGACCGGGTGGCGGTCCTGTCGTACCTCGACGGACGCCCCGACACGACGACCCTGTTCGCGACCGGGTTCTGCATCGGCGGGCACCTCGCGTTCCGGGCGGCGTTCGACCCGCGCGTGGCCGCGACGGTCTGCTTCTACCCGACCGGCCTGCACAACGGTGCGCTCGGCGCCGACCCCGACGCCGGCACCCTGGGCTCCCTCGCCGAGATCCGGGGGCGGCTCATGCTCGTGTTCGGCTCGCAGGACCCGCACGTGCCCGCCGACGCCCGCCTGCGCATCATCGCCGCACTGTACGACGCGGGCATGCACGACGCGGAGCTGCACGTCTACGCCGGCGGCGAGCACGCGTTCATGCGCGACGTCGGCCCGCGCCACGACCCGGTGCTCACCGACCAGGCGCTGACGGCGGCCATCTCCTTCTTCACCACGCTGTAGCAACCGTCCCGCACCCCGCCGCCCGCACGCTCACTTGTGACGTGACCGGCGACGGACGGAGTGGTGCATGCGGCGGCAACTGACGGTGCTGGGTCTGACGGGCGCCGCCCTGGTGGCGTTCGGCTCAACCGCGCTCGCGGCCTCCTCGTCCGTGCCGGGCACCGTCTCCTCCGGCAAGGTGAAGCTGGCGGTGCGCTCCGCCCCTACGCCCGCGGCACCCGCCGTCGGCAGCCTGCGCAACGGCGCGAAGCTGTCGCTGGTCTGCTCCGTGCGGGGCCCGAAGACGAAGGGCCGCGTCCGCACCACCGACCGGTGGGACCGGCTCACCAGCGGCGCCTACGTCTCGGACGCCTACGTCTCCCGCCGCAAGACCGTCCCCGCCTGCCCCACCCCGGCGCCTTCCGCGTCGCCGTCGGTCACACCATCGGCCACGCCGTCTTTGATCGTGCCGCCCACGGGCGCCGTGCCCGTCGGCACCTGGGTCAACCCCGTGCCGGGCAAGGGCACCAGCGGCTTCCGCACCGTCTCCCGCCCCACCCACGACGGCATCGACATCATGGCCGCCCGCGAGACCCCGATCCGCGCCGCCGCCGCCGGCACCGTCATCACCGTCGTGTGCAACACCTCCGGCCCGTCCTGCGACGTCGACGGCTCACCGAGCATCAAGGGCTGCGGCTGGTACGTCGAGATCCAACACGCCGGCGACATCGTCACGCGGTACTGCCACATGGTCCGCCAGCCCGACGTCACCGTCGGCCAGCAGGTCACCGCCGGCCAGACCATCGGCCACGTCGGCACCTCTGGCAACTCCTCCGGCCCCCACCTGCACTTCGAGGTCCACTACGGCCGCCCCGCCACCCGCCTCAACGCCATCGACCCCGTCCCCTTCATGAGGACCGCCGGCGCCCCCGTCGCCTGACGTCACTCGTGTAGGTTCTCGATGAATCTTGCACTTTCTCATCGATCTGTCACTCGGTCTGTCACTTTGCGACATTCCGTTGAGAAGCGCTCGGCGCGGCTCGGGCGTTCGATATTCCTTCCGGTCGATTATTCGGCCATGTCTGTCAAGTTGGAAGACCGCCTGTCGCCGGTGCAGGTGAGGTACTGTCCCGCTGCTGGTGACGACCCGGTTGGTGCCCCGCTTGGCAGGGTGTCGCCAGCGGAGCTGTTCGCGGCCCGGCCCGTGCGTGAGTTCCGGTGGTACAAGGGGCGCACGTTCTACTCGGGTTGGTATTGGTCGGCGACGACTGGCGGGCTCGTGGCCTACGAGAGTCGTCTGGAGTTGGCGCGGGTCCTGCTCGCGGCCCCGCCAACGCCAGCAGGGCAGCCGACATGACGGCAGAACATGCGTCCTCAACTCGGCAATTGACAGTCCTGCGCCACAATCTCCTTCCAGGTCCCGACCAACTCGACCTTCACCTCCACCGACCGCCGCTCGCCGTCGGCCGCGACCACCACCAACGCAAGCGGCAGCGGCTGCTGCTCGACGCCGGCGGCACACACAACCACCACGCTCGCGGGGAACCGCGCAGCCCCAGCCGCAGCGACCCGCTGCTGACCCCACACCCGAAAGTTCCCGCTCGCAGGACCCGAGACCTCCACCGGCAGCGGGCCACCGTTCGCGACCGCCACGCTTCCCTCCATCGAGACCCGGCCGTTGGAGCCCGTGGTCGTCGAAAGATCCGCTACCGCAACGAACAACGAAACGCGCGCAGAATCCAGCTTTCGCTGCTCCCACCGCGTCCAAGCGCGTCCGAACGCCGCGCCGATCAACGCGCCTATCAGGACCAGCACCACGACGCCAGACGCGGACACCCGCAACGACGTCCAACGCCGCCGCAGCCCAACTGGCCGCCGCGACAACGGATCATCGACCAAGTCAAGATCAATATGCCCGCTCGGGCGAGCTTGGCTTTCCAGACCATCCACCGGCAAACACTATCTGGAACCCACCGCGCAGCGACCATCCCGAATCGCCGCGACCAGCCCGAGGCGCAATCTTCAGAACCCCCACGCCACCACCTCGAAGCCAAGACATCCCGAGCGGCGCGGTGCAGATCTTGAGGAACTCGCCTGGCCCAACGCCCGGCAACTACGCACCCTGCCCCCGTGCCACCCGAACCGCGACATGCAACGCCAACCAGAAAACGACAGACCGATGAGAAGCCGTGTGTAAGAGCGTGTTTGAGAAGTGCTCTAGTTTGGCCGGCGAGCCTGCGTAACCGCCAGCGTCGATGCCGCCAAGGTGGCCGGATGTCTCGGCTGCGGCGCTGCCCATTGAACCTGATCGAGGAGCAGGTCTCGACCCGCCTGGCCGATCTCGTCGGACGCTTCCGTACCCGACGCTGTACCTTGTCTCGTGGCCTACTTCGCGGACCTGACGCCCTATGCGTACTCGTACAGGGATCACGACACCATCTGGTACGAATGGGGCAGGCTGGACTACCGCCCGCAGTACGAGCGGCGCAACGTCGGCTGGCTGGACGCGTCACATCCGTTCGACCGGGGCCCGGGCCCGGACTGGTTCGCCGGCGCGTTGCTCGACGTCATCGGCGACCCGTGCGTCAACTTGTCGCGCGGCGGCCACGACTGCGAGTTCTGCCCGCCGGGCACGGACATCATCACCGATCCGCGGCTGGGCCGGGGGTGGCTGGCGGTTGACGAGATCAGGGTGCCGGCCGGGCCGGGCGTGATGTTCGCGGCGCCGTCGCTGGTCTGGCACTACGTCACCGCGCATGACTACCGGCCGCCGGCGGAGTTCGTCGAAGCGGTGCGGCGATACGACGCCGGCTGGGCCACCGAGCCGGGCCCCTGGATCCCGCCCGACGCGGAGCGCACCGTCTGGAAGAACCGCACCGCCGGGTAGCCGGCGTCAGCACGACTCCGCGACAATGCCCCCCCAGCAGGTCGGACACGTGTGGGGCGGCGGCGCGCCGGCGTGACTACCGATGTCGATGCCGCCATGGTGGCCGGATGTCTCGGCTGCGGCGTTACCCTTCGGACCTGACCGATGAGCAGTGGGCGCTGGTGGAGCCGCTGCTCCCGGCGCCGAAACAGGTTGGCCGGCCGGAGAAACATCCACGTAAGTCCATTGTGGACGGCATCCTGTACGTGGTCCGGACCGGCTGCGCCTGGCGGTACCTGCCGGCGGACCTCCCACCGTGGCAGACCGTGTACTGGTACTTCAAGCAGTGGGAAGAGGCAGCGGTCACCGAGGCGATGCTCACCACGCTGCGGGAGCAGGCACGGGTACAGCAGGGCCGCAACCCCCAGCCCAGCGCAGGAATCATCGACTCCCAAAGCGTCAAGGGCGCCGACACCGTCGGCCGCGACAGCCGCGGCTACGACGCTGGCAAGCGCATCAACGGCCGGAAACGGTTCATCGTCACCGACACGCTCGGTCTGCTCGTCGTCGTAGTCGTGCTCGCCGCCAGCGTCCAGGACCGCGACGGGGCCAGGACCACCCTGCTGAGCACGTACCTGGCCACACCGATCCGGTTCGTCTACGCCGACGGCGCATTCGCCGGCAAGCTCGTCGAATGGGCCGCGACCATCGTCCGCACCGCCCTGCACATCGTGCCCAAACCCGCAGATCAGCGTGGCTTCGCCGTCATCCCCCGCCGCTGGTGCGTGGAGCGCACCCTGGCCTGGCTCACCACCCACCGCCGCCTGGCCCGCGACTACGAACGCGACCCAGCCACCTCCGAAGCCATCATCCGCTGGGCCGCCATCAGCACCATGAGCAGCCGCATCGCCCGAGGCCGACCAGCCACCCGCCAGGAACGCTGGCGCTGGCCCGACGACAACTAAGCCACTTCTCAAACACGCTCTAGGACCCAGGCGGCAGACACCAGCTCGACAAGATCATCCGGAACCTGCAGCCACTCCTCCGAGGGGACGGTCCCGCTTCGCCTGGCCCGCGCGACCCCGGTAGTTGAACGCGTCGGCCTACGCGTTCCACCAGCGGTCAGTGCCGTAGCCCACCTCGTACTTCCACCAGCCGTTCGACTCGCCCTCCACCAGCACCCGCTTGATCTCTCCGAAGTCGGCGTCGACGGGCACGTCGAACGCCACCAGCGGAAACTCCGCGCTGAAGACCTCGCCGCCCAGGCCGAAACGCTTGAACACGGCGTGGACGGCCTGGGCGCTCGGGCCCAGCGGCCCGGAAGGCACCGGAAGCACACGGACAACGCAATGTCCGGATGCCTGCACCCGTCCGGTCGCCCACCGCACACCTTCGGCGTCGGTCCCGAACCGGACGACGTCACCTTGCGCAACACCGTTCTGCAGGAACACCACGTTGTCCACCCGAGCCGTATCCTCGCTCAACCGGGTTGCCCACAAGCCTTCGGTGTCATGCGGCAACCAGCCCTCGCGCTGCACGAACTTGAACCAGATCTTGATCGCGTCGCCCACAGGCCGCTCGTGCGGCACGGAATCCGTCGTCACACCCGACATGATCCGCGACCGGTGCCTTCTCAGTGCTGCTGCGCCTTCACTTTTTCCCACTGCTTGGTGAGGGCCTCGTGGAAGTGCTTGTTGAAGTCGTCGGATCCCGGGAGGTTGCCCGGCCACGAACAGCCTGACCTGCGCGTCGGTGCACCACGGCCCGAGCTCCAGCCTCGACCAGGGCGCCGTCGCCGCCGCGGGCCACGCCAGCACCTCGACGACCGGACGCATCGTGATCACGGCGCGGGACTACCCGGCAGCCGGGGAGGAGCCGAGGAAGCCGGCCTGCTCGGCCACGAGCTCCGACCGGACGAGTTCCAGCAGGCGGCCGACCCAGTTCCGGGTGTCGGGGCCGCCGCCGTGTCCGAAGGAGTCGCTGCCGTAGTCGATGCGGGCGTCGCCGGTCGCCACGAGGACGTCGGCGAGGGCCGGGTGCTGGGTGAACTTCGCCTGCAGGACCGTGTGCATCGCGGCGGCGCGGACGAGCGGCCAGTCCGGGCGCAGCGGCGCGGTCCTGGCGGTCCGTTCCGCGAGCATCGCCGTCGCCGCGGCGCGGATCGCGTGGCGGGCCGCCTCGTCGGTGGTGGCGAGGGCCCAGTACGCGTGCACCGCGCTGGCGTACGTCGACCCGGCGACGGTGACCGGCACCGGGTACTCGTTGCGCAGCCAATCGATGTCCGGCGCCTGGGGCCAGGTGCCGGGGAGCCGTGCCAGCATGACCGTGGCGTCCTGCGGGCCGTCGACGGATCGGCCGCCGTGCAGCTGGGCCGCCGCCCTGGTCCGGTCGGCGAAGTACTCGTCCGCCTGTGCGTGCATCGCCGGCGTGACGACCGTGCCGCGGGGTGTGCGCTCGCCGACCTGGGTGCACAGCACCTGCAGCGGCCAGTCCTTCGCGTCCATGTCGCCCAGGGTGAACATCCGCAGGTGTTCCGGGACGGCCAGGTACGCCTCCCGCAGCGCCACCCGGTCCGCCTCCGTCCGCGTCTCCAGGTAGCGGTCCAGCGCCTGCCGGCAGCGGCCGGTGGAGTCGGGCCGGTCGTTGAGCTCGTCGATCAGGTCGGCGACCTCACCCAGGAGGCCCTCGGCGGTCACCCACATCTCCGGCTCCTCGATCCGCCAGCCCGCCAGCTCATGGGCGCTGGCCTCCGCGCCGGGCTCGAGTCGCGTGGCGACCCAGCCGGACGCCAGCTTCTCGCGCAGGCCGTCGAGGTCGACCCAGCCCCAGCAGTCGATGACGCCGTCGGCGAAGACGAACAGCTCGGTCAGGAAGTACGTGTCACCGTTGCGGATGAAGATGGGCCGCCAGGTGCCTTCGATCCGCTCGCCGTCGACGAAGCGGTACGTCCTCCTGAGCGCCACCGGCGAAGTGTACGGCCGTAGAGTGCGGTCCGTGACCAGCGAAGCCATGCGGCTCATCGGCTACCGGAAGTTCGACGACGACGGT
Organism: Dactylosporangium maewongense; assembly: GCF_039531485.1. Classification (NCBI taxonomy): domain Bacteria; kingdom Bacillati; phylum Actinomycetota; class Actinomycetes; order Micromonosporales; family Micromonosporaceae; genus Dactylosporangium; species Dactylosporangium maewongense. The sequence continues at coordinate 89,407 of NZ_BAAAQD010000034.1, forward strand.
GTCACGCTCACCGCGCTGTCGGAGCTGGCGCACGTCGACGGGCTCGGGCTGGTGGTGCGGGTGTCGCTCTACGACCAGCGGACCTACAGCGGGCCCACCGCGACCGTCGTGCTCGGTGACGACGCGGGGGAGCGGGTCGCGGCGGCGGTGGCGCGGCTGGAGGTGCCCGGCGCCGCCAGGGCCGCGCTCGGCGCGTCGCTCAGCGAGACGCTCGGGCTCGACGAGGCGCGGTTCGACGAGTCGATGTTCGCCCCGACGGAGGCCGACGAGGCCCGCCGGTCCGCGTCACTCGACGTCATGACCGGATTGTTCCCCGCCGTCGAGCAGCGGTTTTCGCAGGTGTACGGCCTGCGCCTGCCCCGGCACGTCGCGGTCCTCGCGGCGGCGCTGCACAGTCTCGGCGACCACGAACGCCGGGCGTTGCAGTCGCTCGGGCTGTCGGACTGGGGCGTCCTGGACTACTTCGCCGACGGCGGACTGGAGCGGGCCGGCCGCGACGGGCTCGACGAGCGGCTGCACTGCCGGTTCCGCCGCGACCCGGCCGAGCTGGTGACGATCCTCGGCGGCGGCAGCGACGGGCTGCATTACGGCCTCTGGTACGACGACCCGGCCGAGCTGCCCTCGTTCGTCGCCTACAACTACGCGAGGGACTCGGCGGAGACGTGGACGGCGAAGGCCCCGACGGGCCTCGCCCAGATCCGCCGCGTGCTCGACGACGCGCTCGACGACGACGAGGACCCCGAGCGGTACTGGACGCTGTACCCGCTGCGGGCCGTGCTCGACTGGTTCGACGCGGCCGACGCCGCGGCGTGCGCGGCCGACGGACCGCCGCGCTGGGCCGACGCGCAGCGGCCCCCGGGCGGCGTGACGCTCGGCGCGGTGCTCCCGCCGGACAGCGGCGACCCGCGCGTCGGGGAGACGGAGGCGCGCCACGACGCGTACCGCGGCGACGAGGAACGCACCCGCGGCTGGATCGCCGAGGCGACGGCGGAGCTCGCCGCCGGCAGGCCCGCGTTCGCGCTCGTCCTCGGCCGGGAGCTGCACTGGCTGGACGCCGACCGGTACCGGCGGGAAGCCGTCGAACTGCTCGCCGGCGCCTACCGCGCGCTGGGCCGGGACGCCCTGGCGGGCATCGCCGAGGTCCACGCCGCCAACCGTGACCTGCCGTCGGTCGACGTCCTGCAGCCGCGCTGACGTCACCGGTCTTCGAGACGCTGCCGCCACCAGGCCCGCGCGTGCCGGGGGCCGCGGGCGGCGGCCCACGGGTCGGGCAGCGTCTTGCGCAGGAACTCCTCGTCCAGCGCCGCGACGAGGCGCCGCAGCTCGCGGGCGGCGTCGCGGGGCAGGGCGTGCAGCGCCGCCTCGAGGATGTCCCGCTGGAAGGTGATGTCGCAGCTCGGGCTGGGGCACTGGCCGGCCAGGTCGATCCAGCGGCCCGCCTGCCGGATCTCGCGCCGGTAGGTGCGGAGCGCGCCGCCGACATCGCCGATGCGGGGGCGCAGGGCCTGGATCGCCGCGTTGGCTCGGCTCGACAGGCCGTCGATGGTGGGCGTCCGCGGTGTCACGCGGCCGGCGCCCGGGGCGTTACGCGCCATGCGCCTTTCGGAGTCGTCGCATGCGACCCATTGTGGCACAACGCTATGCTCGACCGGTCATGTCCGGGAGCGTGCGGTTCGCGATACTCGGGCCGCTCCTGGTGTCCCGCGACGGCGCGGTCGTGCCGGTCGGCGGTCCCAAGCAGCAGGCGCTGCTGACCCTGCTGCTCCTGCGACCCAACCGGGTGAACAGCACCGGCTGGCTCACCGACGCGCTGTGGGACGGCGACCCGCCGCCGAGCGCACAGGTCACGCTGCGCAGCTACGTCGCCGCGCTGCGCCGGGCGCTCGAGCCGGGCCGCGGCGCGCGGGCGCAGGGCACGGTCGTGGTCGGCCACGCCGGCGGCTACGAGCTGCGCGTGCCGCCCGAAGCGGTCGACGCCGCCGAGTTCGTCGCGCTCGCCGAGGCGGGCGCCCGGGCCCTCGCCGCCGGTGACCCCGCCACCGCCGAACGCGACTACACGCGGGCCCTCGCGCTCTGGCGCGGCGACCCGCCCGCCGGGAACCTGTCGGCCGTCCACGCCGAGGTGGCCAGGCTCGCCGAGACCCGCCTGGCGGTCGAGGAGGGCCGCTGCACCGCCGCCGTCGCCGGGGGCCGGCACCACGCGGTCCTGCCCGACCTGCGGCGGTTCGTGGCCGAACAACCCGCCAGGGAGTCGGCGCGCGGGCAGCTGATGCTCGCGCTGTACCGCGCGGGCCGGCAGACTGAGGCCCTCGCCGTCCACGACGAGGGCCGCCGCTTCCTGGCCACCGAGTTCGGCGTCGAGCCGGGCGCGGCGCTGCGCGAGCTGCACCACCGGATCCTCAGCCACATGGTCCCCGAGGCCGGGCCGACCGTCCACATCGGACACGAAGGCGCGCCGGCCGGTTTCGCCGGGCGGGAGGCCGGGCGGGAGGCGCGGCCGGCCGGCTTCGTCGGGCGGGTCGCCGAGCTGGCCGTCCTCGGCGAGCATCTCGGGGCGGCGCTGCGCGGCGGCGGGCGGATGGTCGCCGTCGTCGGCGAGGCGGGCATCGGCAAGACGACCCTGGCCACCGCCGTCACCGACCGGGCCGCGGCCGCCGGCGTCCCCGTGGTGTGGGGTCGCTGCCCCGCCGTCGGGCAGGCGCCGCCGTTCTGGCTGTGGAGCCAGATCGTGCGCGGACTGCTCGCCCTCCCGCACGCCGAGGCCCCCGCGGCGGCCCTCACCGGGTTCGTCGGCGGACCGTCCACGGTGGACGTCGCACCCGATCCCGCGGCGAGGTTCCGCGCCTATGAGGCGGTTTCGGCGTTGGTACGAGCGGCCGCCGCCCCCTCCGGTCTGGTGCTCGTCCTCGACGACCTCCACGCGGCCGACCCGGACTCGCTGCTGCTGACCCGGTTCCTGGCCGCGACCGTCCACACGGGACGGACGCTCGTGGTGGCGACACTGCGCCCGTACGAGCGCGACCCCGCCCTCGTGGAGACCCTCGACGACCTCGCCCGCGGCGCCGGCTCCGGGCAGCTGCGCCTCGCCGGCCTCGACCCCGCCGGGGTCGCCGACCTGGTCGCGGCCCGCACCGGCGCACCCGCGCCGGACGACGTGGTGCGGCGGCTCGCGGAGCGCACCGGCGGCAACCCGTTCTTCCTCACCGAGGTCCTCGGCGCGCCGGGGGAGCGGCTGCCGCCGAGCGTCCGCGACGCCGTGCGGCTGCGCCTGGACGGCGTCCGCGACGCGGTCACCCGCGAGTGCCTGGACGTGCTCGGCGTCGCCGGACGGGACCTGGAGCTGCGGCTCCTCGCCGCCGTGACCGGCGCCCCCGCCGCCGAGCTGCTCGCCGGCCCGGCCGCGGCGCAGCTGGTCACGGAGGCCGGCCCCGGCGCGGTCCGGTTCCGGCACCCGCTGTTCGCCGAGGTCGCGTACGCCGAGCTGCCCGCGGCGCGACGGGCCGCCCTGCACGCCCGCCTGGCGTCCGCGGCCGCCGACCCGTACCCCGGCGCGCTCACCGCGGGCGAGATCGCGTTCCACTATGGACGGTCGATCGGCCTGGGCCACGCGGGCGACTTCCTGCGCTGGACGGTGCGCGCCGCCGACGACGCCGCGCGCCGCCTCGCGTACGAGGACGCGCTCGCCCACCTGGCCCGCGCCACCGACCAGCTCGCGCCGAACGCCGCCACGTCCCCCGGCGCGGCCGCCGCCGAGTTGGACGTGCAGCTGCGCCGGGCGGCGCTGCTGCAGATCACCGTCGGCGTCGGCAGCGACGCGGTCGCCGAGGCGGCCGCCCGGGCCAGGTGGCTGCTGCCGTACACGGGCACCGGCACCGACGTCCGCGCCGCGCTGTGGACGCTGGGCGAGGTCGCCTGCAACCGCGCCGAGTACACGGTCGCCGAGGACCTCGCCCGCCAACTGCTCGCCTCCGCCCCATCCGCGGGGGCGTCAAACGACTCCGGCGCGCCCGCGGAGGAGCCGCTCGGTGCAGGCGCGCCTCCGCGCGAGCCGCTCGGTGCGGGCGCGCCTCCGCGCGAGCCGCTCGGTGCGGGTGCGCCTTCGGACGAGCCGATCGGTGCGGGCGCGCCTTCGGACGAGCTGCTCGCCGTCGCCGGCCCGTACCTGCTCGGTGTCGCCTGTTACTTCACCGGTCGCCTCGCCGAGGCCGACGAGCACCTCAGCACCGCCGTCGACCGCCTCGCCGCCGTCGACCCCCGCCACCTGCGCTCGCAGGCGGGCCGCACCCGGCCCTCGCCGCGTACAACTTCCGTGCCCTCGTCCGCTCGCTGCGCGGCCTGCCCGCCGCCGCCCGGGAGGACCTGTCCTCGGCCGCGGCACTCGCCGAGCGCTGCGACGACCCGTACGGCCGCGCCAACGCCGCCCTGTACGCCGCCTGGACCGCCCTGCAGGAGCACGACGTCCCCGCCGCCCTCGCCGCCGCCCGGCGCTGCCGCGAGATCGGCACCCGCCAGGGCATGCCCCACTTCGTCACCACCGGCGACTTCGTGGCGGCCTGGGCGGCCGTGCACACCGGTACACCCGCCGCCCTCGCCACGATGCGCACCACCGGCGAGGCGATCCACCGCCTCGGCCTGCGCGCCACGAGGACCATCTCCATCGCCGCCATGGCCGACGCCCACCTCGCCGCCGGCGACCGCACCACCGCCGCCACCCTCGCCACCGAAGGCCTCACCGCCGCCGCGGCCATGGGCGAACAGGTCCTCACCGCCGAGCTCCTCCGCGTCCGCGGCCTCGCCACCGCCAACCAGGAAGACCTCCACACCGGCGCCGCCACCGCTACCACCCAGGGCGCCCTGCTCCTCCTGCACCGCTTCCGGCGCTGACCCCGGCCGGCGGAAACGGTCAGGCAGTGGCGGCCAGGGCGATCCCGTAGTTCTGGCCCTTCTTGCGCACCCGCCAGATGCCGGAAACGACGCCCCGGGCAACGGTCACCAGCGGGAGCATCTCGGTCAGGTCGGAGATGAACATCGGGTAGTGGTGCCCGTCGGCGCCGCGCCACACCAGGTACTTCGCGGAGCGCCCCGTCCGCATCGAGTCGATGGTGAGAGTCGCCTCGAAGTCGACGTTGGGCCGCATGGTGTACGGCACGAGGCGCTCACCCAGATACGAGTGGGCCCACCGGTCGTCGACCCAGAACATCAGGTTCCCGTGCTGGTCGTAGGGCACTTCCAGGATCGAGCTCTTGCGCGCTGCGATGATCGCCTCCGGGCCGACGTGTCCAAGGTGAAGATCGTCTCCCGCCGCCGAAGGAAACGCCATAGGGTGGACGTCCGCTGCCCGGCGGAGACCGGCGTGAGCGGGGTTTCAGCAGCGTTTCAGGGGTGCCGGTCAGCCTTCTGGGAGATCGGCCGGGTGGGTCCGGCCGGCGGAACCAGACGGAGGTAGGACCATGAAAGCAAAGCGCAGCGCCGGTTGGCGGGTTGTCGTCGTGCTCGCGGCGGCGGGTGCCGTGCTCTTCGGGGCGGCGACCAGTGCGGCAGCGGCGACACAGCAACAGGCGGCGCAGGTCGCTGCGGCGCCGAGGCTGGTGATCCTCGCGCAGGACGGCGGGGCCAGGCTGCTCGACGCGCACGAGATCGCGTCGCAGGACTACAACGTGGTGACCAGGCCGTACCAGACGGACAACACGCAGAAGTGGTGGCTGACGGACGTGGGCGGTGGGCTGTACACGCTGCAACAGGCCAGCAGTGGGCGGTTCCTCGACGCGCACGAGATCGCGAGCCTCGACTACCGGGTCGTGACGCGGCCGCGGCAGACGTTCGACAACACCCAGCTGTGGCGGCTGCAGGACTACGGCGGCGCGTTCTACACGGTGCAGCAGGTGAGCAGTGGACGCTACCTGGACGCGTACGTGTCCAGCGCGCAGGACTTCCGCGCCGTCACGCGGCCGTGGACGGGTGCCAACTCGCAGGTGTGGCGGATCGTGGGCGCCTGATACCGGCTGTCAGGTCACCGACCGACGGGTCCCTCCACCGCCACACCTGCGGCTACCGTTTACCGGTCGTTGAAGGGGTGTGGGGGACACGATGCAGGTCAGGCTCCTCGGGCCGATCGACGTGACGCAGGCCGGGGTGCCCCGCGAGGTGCCCGGGCTGCGCCGCAAGGCGGTGCTCGCGGCGCTGGCGGTGGGCCGGGGTGAGGTGGTCAGCACCGACCGGCTGATCGACGCCGTCTGGGGTGAGGACCCGCCGGCCACGGCGATGAACACGTTGCAGCGGCACGTGTCGTACCTGCGGCAGGTGCTGGGCGGGCGGGACACCATCGTGGCCCGTCCGCCCGGCTACGTTCTGGCGCTGCCGGGCGACGACGCCACCGACGTCGCGGTCGCCGAACGGCTCATCCGGCAGGGGACCGCGCAGGGTTCCGCGCAGGGTTCCGCGCAGGGCGAGCACGCCGAGCGGGTGCGCGTGCTGCAGCAGGCCCTCGCCCTATGGCGCGGCAAGCCGCTCGAGGACATCGCCGGCCAGACCGGCCTCGACGCGGAGGCCGAGCGGCTGGAGGTGCTGCGCCTGCACGCCCAGTCGGCGCTCGCCGAGTGCCGGCTGCAGCTCGGCGAGCACGCGCAGCTCGTGCCCGACCTGGAGCGGCTCACCCGCGACCATCCCCTCGACGAGGGGCTGCACGGGCAGCTGATGCTCGCGTTGTACCGGTCGGGCCGCCCCGCCGACGCGCTCGCCACCTACCAGCGGCTGCGGCAGGCGCTCGCGACCGAGCTCGGGCTGGACCCGGGCCAGCACCTCCGCGACCTTGAGGCGGCCGTGCTGCGGCAGGACCCGGCGCTCGACCTGACCGCGTCGCGGGTCACCGCCGCCGCACCCGCCGCGCCGGCGCAGCTACCGCTGGCGGTGCGCGGGTTCGCCGGCCACGCGGAGCGCCTCGCCCGGCTGGACGCCCTCGTGCAGGAGGCGGCGGCAGCGCGGACCACGGTCGTCTGTGCCGTGTCCGGCCCGCCCGGCGTCGGCAAGACCAGTCTCGCGGTGCACTGGGCGCACCGGGTCGCGGACCGGTTCCCCGACGGTCAGCTGTACGTCAACCTGCGCGGCTTCGACCAGCGCGGCGCCGTGATGGACCCGGCGGAGGCGCTGAGCGGCTTCCTGCACGCGTTCCGGATGCCGCGGGAGCAGGTCCCGGCCGGGCTGGACGACCGGGCCACCCGGTACAGGAGCATCCTGGCCGGCAAGCGGGTCCTCATCATCCTCGACAACGCCCGCGACGCAGACCAGGTCCGCCCGCTGCTGCCCGGCGCGCCCGGCTGCCTGGTCCTGGTGACGAGCCGCAACCAGCTGACGCCGCTCGTCGCGGCCGAGGGCGCGGTGCCGCTCGCGCTGGACCTGCTGACCACGGGGGAGGCGCGCGAACTGCTGACCCTCCGGCTCGGCGCGGCCCGGACCGCCGCGGAGCCCGCCGCGGTCGCGGAGATCGTGCAGCGGTGCGCGCGGCTGCCGCTCGCGCTGTCCATCGCCGCCGCGCACGCCGCGACCCGTCCGGGCACGTCGCTCGCCACGCACGCGGCCCAGCTGCGCGACACGGCCGGCGGGCTGGACGCCCTCGACGGCGGCGACACGAGCACCGACGTGCGGGCGGTGTTCTCCTGGTCGTACCGCGCGCTGACGGACGACGGGGCGCGGATGTTCCGCCTGCTGGGCCTGCACCCGGGCCCCGATCTCGGCGTGCCGGCCGCGGCCAGCCTCGCCGGCGTCGGGCTGCCGCGGGCGCGGGCGCTGCTGGCCGAGCTCGTCGAGGCGAACCTGCTCACCGAGCACACGCCCGGCCGGTTCCGCTTCCACGACCTGCTGCGCAGCTACGCCGCCGAACAGGTCTCCGCGGACCGGGCCGCCGCCGTCCTCAGGATGTTCGACCACTACCTGCACACCGCGCACGCGGCGGTCATGCAGCTGGACACCGGCCGCCCGCCGACGCGGCTGCCACGCCCCGCCGACGGCGTCACGGTCATCAAGGTCCGCGGCGGCGACGAGGCGATGGCGTGGTTCACCGCCGAGGACGCGGTCCTGCTCACCGCCGTGCACGGCGGCGCCGCCGAGGGCCTCGACGAGCACGTGTGGCGGCTCGCGTGGACGCTGACCACGTACCTCGACTGGCTGGGCCGCTTCGACGACCTCATCGCGACTTCCACCGCGGCCCTCGCGGCCCTGCTGCGCGTCGGCGACGTCCTCGGCCGCGCGCACGTCCACCGCGACCTGGGCCGCACCCTCGCCCGGCTGGGCCGCTTCGACGAGGCCGCGACGCACCTCGACCAGGCCATCGACCTCTACCGTTCCCTGGGCGACCCGGTCGGCCAGGCCCGCACCCACCACAACATCGGCTGGATGCTGCAGGTCCAGCAGCGGCACCGGGAGGCGCTGGCCCACAGCGAGCAGGCGTTCGACCTGTTCGAGGCGGCGGGTGACGTACTGTGGCAGGCCCGCACCCTGAACGCGGCCGGATGGCTGCACGCCCAGCTCGGCGACCACCGGCGGACCCTGGACCTCTCCGGCCGGGCGCTGCAGCTGCTGCAGGAGGTCGGCGACCGGCACGGCGAGGCGGGCACGTGGGACAGCCTCGCCCTCGCCCACGACCATCTCGGCGACCACCAGCAGGCGACCCGCTGCTACGACAAGGCGATCCAGCTCTTCGAGCAGCTCGGCGACCGCGCCACCGCCGCCGACGTCCTCGTCGCCGCCGGCGACCGCCACCACGCCGCCGGCGACGGCGCCGGGGCGGCCGTGTCGTGGCGCCGCGCCCTCCAGCACTTCGAGGCGATCGGCGACCCCCGCGCCGGCGACGTCAACCGGAAGCTGCAAGCGGTCTGAGGCGCACGCTCTCCGGCGGGGGTGCCGGCGTGGCTACGATGCCGCTATGGCCGGGGACCTGCACTGGCTCAGGGGTGACTGCCACGTGCATTCCCGGCGCTCGCACGGTGGGGAGCTCACGCCGGAGGAGCTCGTCGGCGCCGCCCGGGCGGCCGGGCTCGACTTCATCGCCGTGACCGAACACAACCTGGACGCCGCCGGGGACCCGTGGTCGCGGCTCGCCGGCGACGGCCTGCTGGTCATCCCCGGTCAGGAGGTCGTCACCGAGACCGGGCACTGGCTGGCGCTCGGCCTGGCTCCCGGGCACGTCGCCGACTGGCGCTACGGCGTCCGCGACGACCTGATCGACCGGCCCGTCGCCGAGGTCCAGCGGGCCGGCGGCCTGTGCGTCGTGGCGCACCCGCACGCCCCGTACCCGGCGGGCACCTTCATGTACCCGTTCGACGGCTTCGACGCGGTCGAGGTGTGGAACGGGCAGTGGAGCTCCGACCTGCCCTGGAACGCCGACAACGAGGCAGCCCTCGCGGAGTGGGGCCGCGGCCTGGCGATCGGCGTCCACCGCCACCGCTGGACACCGGCGATCGGCAACAGCGACGTCCACCTGGCCGGCCAGATCGGCACCCCGCAGACCGTCGTCCACGCCGCGGACCTCACCCAGCACGCCGTGCTCGCCGCCCTGCGCGCGGGCCGCTGCTGGATCGCCGGGTCCGCCGCGATCCAGCTGACGCTGGTCGCCACCGCGGGTCCGTCCGAGGCCGGAATCGGCGAGCACCTGCCCGCCGCCGGCGGCGAACCCGTCACGGTGGAGGTCCACGTGAGCGGCGTGCCGTCGGGCACGGTCAGCCTCCACACCGACCGCGGCCGGTCCCACCAGGAGGCGCTGCCTCCCGCCGGCGCGGGCACCGCGACCTGGTCCACCACCGACCGGCCCACCTTCGTCCGCGTCGAGGTCCGCCATCCCACCGGCCACATGGCGGCACTCACCAACCCGGTCATCCTGACGTAGCAGCGCCGCGACGGGGCTTCAACCGGGTCCGGAACGGGTCGCCGGCGGGTCGCCCAGCGGACACTCCTCGTCGACGACGCGATCCCGCCACGCCTCGTCGGTGCGCACCTCCGAGGGCGGCGCGAACCGGAGATCCCCGGTGTCGACGCTGCCGACCAGGTCGAACACGTCGTACAGCCCCACCGGCAGCCCCGCGTTCCGCGGCAACGGCACCGGGTCACCGACGACGACGGGAACGCCCTGCTCGACCGCCAGCCGCCGACACGTCTCGACCCGCTCCCGGAGCACCTCGTTCACGTCCACCGCGGACTCAGCCACCAGTCTCGCCGAACTCCGCCGCCGATGAGACACCTGTGATCGCAACGCTCCTCCGCCCCCCCGACCGACCAGCACCTTGACATCGACCACCGTGGAACCGGCCCGAATCGGCATGCCGGCCCTGTGGAGGACGGCTACGCGCCCGCGCCGTTGACTCCAGCCCCCCTCATCGGGTGGGACCGGGCGACGTCGCGGCTGTCGGCGTCGGCCTGCAGCTCACCGTAGGTCGATCTCAACCTGGTGCGTCGTGAGCATGTTCAGCAGATATTCCATGGTGACGGCAGGGCCCAGCCGGCGCCGGTCGTAGCCGGCGACGAGGTGCGCGCGGGCGACGGCGGAGTCGTGCCACACCAGGCGAAACGGTGTCTGCGCGCCGAACTTCCCGCACAGGCAGTCGTCGAGGGCGTCGAGGTTCCAGCCGAAGTATCCACCCGGGCCGTTGATCGCCTCACCGATCGCGCAGTAGAACCCGTCGATGTCGGTCACGAACCGGCCGTCGAGGTCGTATGTGGTGCCGGCCGGCCGGTCCGGCGTACCGGACGGGTGGGCGAGCGCCATGCCGGCCCAGTGATGGCGCAGCTCCCGGTCGTAGCCGGCCCACAGATTCTTCCCGGCGGGCCGTCCGGTGTGCCAATGCTCCAGGATGCTGAGGACGCCCGTCGGCAGCGGCTCCTGCGGATCGCTGTCGACCGTCACGTCGACGAGCCCGGCACCGAGCCGTGACGGCCCGCTCGCGGCGACCGTTCCGGACACCACGGCACCGATGATCTGGTCGGCCGAACCGTCGGCGGCGACTGCGTACACCTCGGCGCGGACGCGACGGCGACGCAGACCTGCCTTTGTCGACTGGCCGAGCGCACCGAGCGCGGTCAGCAGCAGAGGTTCCGGCCGGCAGCCGAGCAGCCGGATCTGCGGCACGGGTGGTGCGGCCTGATCGCGGAACACGCCGGTGACGTCCCGGCATGTGCCGTAGGGCTCCTCGTCCCGGCCCTGGACCACGAACTCGGTCACCTCGCCGGGACGCACCACGGCATCCGTGCGGTCGTAGACATGGACGAAGCCGCTGAGATCGATGTCCACGGTTCCCGGCACGGCGAGGCTCGGCCGTTGCGCGAGCACGACGATGTCGCCGAGGTACTCCCCCCACCAGGGCGGCGACGTGCCCGGCGGTGGCAGCGGCACCGCTATGTGGACGTCGCCCAGCCAGGCCTGATCTGTGCCGAACGCCTCGGCGGGCAGCCGGTCGAGGAGGTCGGCAAGCGCGCCGCCCGGGGCGCAGCCGACGAGCGTGAACCCCTCCCGGGGCCGGGGCGGCAGATCCACGAACAGTCCGTCGATCTCCGCGCACAGCGCCAGCGGGATGTCGTCCTCGTAGGTACCCTCGAAGCCGACGTCACCGAGGAGCAGCCAGCGCGGGTCGACCGGATGCTCCCACGTCCACCGCGGCCGCTCGGCCGGCAGGACCGCCTCGGGACCGGCGCCCATCGTCACACCGAGACCCTACCCCGCCGGAGACGCCACGACGGGGCGCACCGGTGGACGGTCGAGCACGGCCGGGCGCAGTCCGTACACAGGGTGGAACAACGCAATGACGGCCACCCTACGATCATGCACGCTTGCGATCAGCGTCGATGTCGGCGGGCGCCCGCACGGCGGCCGCCCGCTGGCCCTGGGCGCGAAGAAGGCGCACCAGCAGGTGGAGGGCGGTCTTGTCGCCGTCCTCCGCGCGGCGGCGCAGTTCGCCGGCGCGGCCTTCCTCGAACAGGAGCCGGTCCAGCCGCCGCCGCGCGTGCACGTCGACGCCGGCCTGATCGGCCAGTTCGTCCAGCAGGCCGGCTCTCGCCAGAAGGTCCATGTGCCACAGGTGTGCGTTGTGCCGGTGGAAGTCCTGGCTGTAGCACTCGGCGAACTCGCTGACGACGGCGATCGCCGTGGTCCAGTCGCCGCGCGCTTCGGCCGCTTCCGCCGCGGCGTGATCGAACCACGTCTCCATCCGACCAGTCTCGCGCCCGGGCGGCGGAATCAGGGGGTGGGCTTCACGGGAATTCGTCATCCATGGGGCGACGTATCGGTGTTTGCGGGTCTGGTACGCCCGGAGGTTGCACACGGTCGCCGCGAGGCGCGGGTACCCGGGCCCGAACACGTACCGCGTGAAGAACGTCGGCAGGTCGGGCGCGAACTCGTCGACCTCGATCTCCTCCAGCCCGGCGCCGTCGATGCAGTAGAACCGGTAGCTGTCACCGTCGATGTAGTAGACGCTGCTGTCCGCGACGTCGAGGGAGAGGTCACCGATGACGATGACGTCGTCCTCGGTGTCACCGGTCACGACATACCCCTCACCGATCGCCGGCGGGCCGCCCAGCGGACACTCCTCGTCGACGACGCGATCCCGCCACGCCTCGACGGTGCGCACCTTCGCGGGCGGCGCGAACCGCAGATCCCCGGTGTCGACGCTGCCGACCAGGTCGAACACGTCGTACAGCCCACCCGGCAGCCCCGGATTCCGCGGCAACGGCACCGGCGCACCGATGACGACGGGAGTGCCGTGCTCCACCGCCAGCCGCCGAAACGTCCCGACCCGCTCCCGCAGCACCTCGATCACATCCACCGCGGCCTCAGCCGACCGCCCAGGTGAGACAGAATCAGAATTCGCCAAGGTCGACTTCGACCAGGAAGGGCGCGGTCAGCTTGACGACGCCGGTGAAGATCTCGCTCTCGCGGTAGCGTGCGGTCGCCGGGTCAAGAACGTACGTGTAGAGGAGAGGCGCGCCAGTGGCGGCCTGCTCGACTCGCCAGTAGAACTGAATACCGGCCCTCGCGTACTGATCGGCCTTGACGATCCGATCGGTCGTCTCCGACCCGGGAGAGACCACCTCGACCACAAGAAGCACATGCTCGGGTCGGGTCGGAGTGACGTCGATGGTCTCCGCCCGGTAGACCGTCACGTCAGGACGACGGTTGTTCAGCGGCACGTCCTGAAGCCGGACGTCGAAGTCGGTGTCGGCGTTCCAATCCGGCCCCGCAGCGGCATCCAAGACATTCGCCAGTAGCCTGGCCAGGCGGTTGTGCCGCTTGGAGGCGCTCGGACCCGCGAGGACCATCCCATCCACGATCTCGATATCCGCGCATTGCTCCCTTGTCCAGGACGCGTATTGCTCGGCCGTGATCTGCTCATGCATCCAGGCCGGCGCGACAATCTCGGCCGTCATGCACACCTCCTGAACGACGATCGGTAGGCGACAAGCCGTTCCTCTCGGCTCGTCTGGGTCTGTTGTCCTGATTGTTCCACTGCCCCCGCCGCGGTCGTGCCGTTCAGGCGGCGGGCGGTGGTGGGCGGAGGCCGGCGACGAGGAGCTGGGCCATGTGGCGGGCGTCGTAGCGGGGGTCGCGGCCGGCGCCGATGCAGAGGTTGCCAACGGCGTACATGAGGGCGAACGGCTCCACGTCGGGCCTTGCCTCGCCGGCGGTGACGGCCGCTGACAGCAGGGACGCGCAGACGGGCAGCAGGCGGTCGATGAAGTACGCGTGCAGCGTCTCGAACGTGGTGTCGTCGGACCGCAGCGCGGCGGCGAGGCCGTGCTTGGTGACGAGGAAGTCGACGAACAGGTCGATCCAGGCGGCCAGGGCGGCGTGCGGGGAGGCGGTGCCGGCGAGGAGGTCCGGGCCGGCGGAGGCGCACGCCTCGACCTGGTGGCGGTAGACGGCGACGATCAGGTCGGCGCGGGTCGGGAAGTGGCGGTAGATGGTGCCGACGCCGACGCCCGCCCGCGCGGCGATGTCGCGGACCGGGGCGTCGACGCCCGCCGCGACGAACGCCGCGGCCGCCGCGTCCAGCAGGGTCTGCTCGTTGCGGCGCGCGTCGGCGCGCTTCCGTGGTGCCTCGTGCGTCACTGCCCGCTCCAGGAACTTGGCAAACGGAACCGTGTTCCGTATCGTCGAGAGAGCGGAACGAGGTTCCGCTTATGGGGAAAGGATGCCAGACGGCCATGCAGTACCGCACTTTGGGCCGCACGGGTGTGCAGGTCAGCACGCTCGTGCTCGGCGCGATGAACTTCGGCAGCATCGGGCGCACCACGCAGGACGAGGCGACGGCCATCGTCGGCGCCGCCCTCGACGCCGGGATCAACATGATCGACACCGCCGACATGTACGGGCAGGGCGAGTCCGAGGAGATGGTCGGCCGGGCGATCGCCGGGCGGCGCGACGACATCGTCCTCGCGACGAAGGCGGTGATGCCGATGGGCGACGAGCGCAACCACCGCGGCGCGTCCCGCCGGTGGCTCGTCACCGAGCTCGACAACAGCCTGCGTCGCCTCGGGGTGGAGCACGTCGACCTGTACCAGATCCACCGTTGGGACCCGACGACCAGCGACGAGGAGACCCTGTCGGCGCTCACCGACCTCCAGCGCGCCGGGAAGATCCGCTACTTCGGGTCGTCGACGTTTCCGGCGTACCGCATCGTGCAGGCCGAATGGGCGGCGCGGCGGCACCACCTCGGCCGGTATGTGACCGAACAACCCAGCTATTCCATCCTGCAGCGGGGAATCGAGGCGCATGTGCTGCCCGTGACCCAGGAGTACGGTCTCGGCGTGCTCGCGTGGAGCCCGCTCGCGTCGGGATGGCTGTCGGGCGCGGTGCGGGAGGGCCGGGAGATCACCACCAGCCGGTCGGCGATCCTGCCGGAGCGCTTCGACCTCGGCATCGCCTCCAACCGGGCCCGGCTCGAGGCCGTGGAGCGGCTGGCCAAGGTCGCCGAAGACGCGGGACTCACGCTAATCCAACTCGCGTTGGGTTTCGTGACCGCGCACCCGGGCGTGACGAGCGCGATCATCGGGCCGCGCACGCTGCAGCACCTGGACTCCCAGTTGGCGGCGGCGGATGTGGTACTGCCGGCCGACGTCCTCGACGCCGTCGACGCGATCGTCGCGCCGGGCGTGGACCTGGCGCCGCAGGAGAAGTTCGACACGCCACCGTCGCTGCTCGACGCCGCGCTGCGCCGCCGGTAGGGACCTCCACACGGGTTCCACACGGTTCCCACAGCGTGTTGGTGGACTGCCCGGATGGACACAGACGTCGTCGTGGTGGGTTGCGGGCCGGTCGGCGCGCTCACCGCCAACCTGCTCGGCATCCGCGGGGTGCGGACCGTCGTCGTCGAGCGCAGCACCGCCCCGCACGGGCAGCCGCGGGCGTTCTCCTGCGACGACGAGGCCCTGCGGATCTACCAGCAGGCGGGGCTGCGCGACGAGGTCGCCGCCGACATGTACCCGCCGCCGCTCGTCGAGTACGTCAGCGGCGACGGCCGGCCGTTCGCCACGATCGCGCTCGACGAGGTCGACTTCGGCCTGGGCAGCGAGCCGCTGCACTTCTTCGACCAGCCCCGGCTGGAGGCGTCGCTGCGCGGCGGCCTCGAACGGTTCGAGCACGTGTCGCTGCGGACCGGCGTCGAGCTGACCGGCCTCGACCAGGACGCCGACGGCGTCACGGTATTCCTACGCGCGTTGGATAACGGCGCCGTCAGCTCGCTCCGGGCGCGGTATGTGCTCGGCTGCGACGGCGCCCGCAGCGCAACCCGTGCGGCCGTTGGAATCGCGTTGAGTGGCACGTCGTACGCCGAGCCGTGGCTGGCGATCTCCGGCGACGTCGAGCCGGGCGGCGTCCGCCAGCCGACGACCAGGTTCGTCTGCGACTGGCGCCGCCCCGCGTTCGTCTCGCCCGGCGCGTTCGGCACGCACCGCCTCGAGTTCATGCTCCGCGCCACCGAGACGCCCGAGGAGATGACCCGGCCTGAGACGGTGGCGCGGCTGGCCGCCCCGTACGTCGACCCCGACCGCTTCACGGTGACCCGCGCCGTCGTGTACACCTTCCACCACCTCGCCGCGCGGCAGTGGCGGGCGGGCCGGGTCTTCCTGCTCGGCGACGCCGCCCACCAGATGCCACCGTTCCTCGGCCAGGGCCTGTGCAGCGGCCTCCGCGACGCCGCGAACCTCAGCTGGAAGCTCGCCATGGCCCTGGACGGCACCGCCGGCGACGACCTGCTCGACACGTACGAGGCCGAACGACGCCCCCACACCGCCGCGATGGCCGCCATGAGCGTCCGCCTCGGCCGTGTCTTCCTGGTCCGCAACCGCGTGCTCGCCTTCCTGCGCGACACCACCCTGCGCGCCGTCCAGGCGGTGCCCCGCGTACGCCGCCTCATCCGCCACTTCGAGTTCAAGCCCGCGCCGATCCTGGACAAGGGCGCGCTCGCCGGCGGCACCCGCCGCGGCCCCATCGGCACGATGTTCCCCCAGCCGCTGGTCCTGCCAGCCGGCGCCACCGACCCCGTCCGCCTCGACGACGTGCTCGGCACAGGCTTCGCGGTGATCGGCCCGTCCGTGACCGCCACAACCCGACGCCCCGGCCCGCCGGCAACCCTCATCCGCGTCCTGTCACCCGGCACCACCCCCGCCGCCGCAGAAGCCCCCGCCGCGTCAGACAGCCCAGCCGCGGCAGAAGGTCCTGCAACGGCGGAAGACGCACTGACGGTGGTCGACGTCGACGGCGTGCTGACCGCCTGGTTCGCCAAGCACCGCGCCGAGGTGGCAGTCCTGCGCCCCGACCGCTTCGTCTACGCCACCACCCTCACCGCCTGACCAGCGCCCGCGGGTGCATCGTCCAATCCGGACACTGGTACACCCCCGACGACGCCGACCGTGACGGCCGAGGTCGCCATCGGCCCGGCCGTCAGTGGCCGCGGTGGCGGTCGCGGGCCTTGGCGCGCCGGACGTCGCGGCGGTGCTCGGCGTGTGCCTCCTTCGCCTCGCGGCCGCGTCGGATGGATGCCTGCTTGCGCAGCTCCAGCTCCTTGCGGACCGCCTCCTGGGCCGCGGTGCTCGGCCGCGCCGCCTGCGCGGCCCGGGCCGCATCCCGGGCCAGCCGCTTCGGGCCGCGGGCCGGGGGCTGCGCCGGCTGACCGGCCACCGCGGCGGACCGTCCGGCCCGGTCGAGCAGGGCACCACCGTGCCGGAGCAGGAACTGGTACAGCTCGGCATCGGTCGGCTCGCCGCCGAAGACATGCCGGGTCGCCCGTACACCCTCCGGGTCACGCACTTCGAGCACGGCAACCCAGAACGGGTTGTCGAAGAACACGGTCAACGTCGCCATCACGGTCTCCTGAGTGCAGGCAGCATGCGTCCTGCACCGGACAACCGGTCAGCGAACGGACCGGCAGGAGACGGATCGCCACCGAAGCGGCGACGCCCCGACTACCGACGGGGCCGTGTTTTTTTGCGCCGCCAACGATACCCTGCGCCGGCAGATGGGCGCTGGTGGATCGGTGGGGGCGGTAGGGTCCGCGGCATGGAGTTGCGCGACGCGCTACAACGCAGGCCGGTCACGGCCGAGCGACGAGCCGCGATCACAGCGGCGGTACAGCGGATCGAGGAGCTCGTCGGCAGCGGTGCGGACGCCGCCGCGGCGGTCGCGGCACTCAACGAGACGACCGGCCACCGCTTCGGGCCCGACGACTTCCGCTATCGCTGCGGAGCGCCGGACCGCGAAGCGCTGATCGAGTGGGCGTGCGCGGCACCGCCGGTCCGGCTGCCCGACGTCACCCGGGACGAACTGGTCGAGATCGTGCGACGCATTCTCGCCGACCCGGCCGACGACTGGTCCATCGCCGCGTTCGACCGCAACACCGTGATGCCGGGCGCGAGCGGCCTCATCTTCCACCCACCGCCCGCACTGCGCGACGCGACGGCGGAACAGATCGTCGACGCCGCGCTGGCCTACCGTCCGATCGCGCTCTGACGCGGCGCGGGCCGGACGGTGGCCGGGTCCGCGCGGTGCACCCGATCGTCACTGGCGTGGACGTGGTGAGCGCGGGCGGGGGCGCGGAAGCGCGGCGGGTGGACGGCTGAGGTGTGACATGGCGCGGAGGAGCTCGGAGCGTTCCTCCGGCTTCGTGCCGCGCAGGACGATGAGGACCAGGACAACGCGAGCCGTTGCCCAGATCGCCGCGCAGGCGACAGGGACGAGAAAAGCGAACGCGGGCAGCGCGCCCATTGCGGTACCTCCGGCAGACACGGCAGCTTGCGTTCGGCGCTGGGCCGAACGTGAGCGTGCAGCTGATACCGGAGGTCTCTTCCGCCGTCCGCTACGCGTGGACGACCGGCAGTGCCGGGTCGAACCCCGGGATGGGCTCCGACCGTGCTGACGACAGCTGCCGTGGGGGTTGCCAACTGCCGACGAGCAAATGGTCAATAGTGCTCACTAGTTAGCTATAATTTGCATTGTGAACCTCAAGGAATGGGCAGCGGCCACTGGCATCTCGTACGCGACCGCGCGCCGGCGTTACGAGACCGGGACGCTACCCGTTCCCGCATACCGGCTTGGGCGCCTGATCATGATTGGTGAACCGCTGACCGGCTCGGCTTCAACGTCCGGGCAGA
>NZ_BAAAQD010000035.1:0-98232 GCF_039531485.1 Dactylosporangium maewongense
ACGAGGCCGTGACGAAGGAGCCCCTGCAGGCGGCGATCGACAGGTACGCCGCCGCGAACGCCGGGACGAAGATCAGCACGCCGTCGTACCCGTACAACGACTACCTCAACCAGGTCCTGCTGCAGGTACAGGGCGGCCAGCTGACCGGCGCCGTCCAGCTCGACGTCGCCTGGCTCGCCACCCTCGCCGCCACCGGCAAGCTCCTGGACCTCAAGAGCGTCGCCGGCGGCCTCGACTACTCCCCGGCGGCCCTGGCGCTCGGGCAGTCCGGCGGGGTGCAGTACGGCCTGCCGTGGACCTTCGCCGGCATCGGCCTCATCAGCAACACCGAGCTGCTGACGAAGGCCGGGGTGACCAGCCCGCCGAAGACGGTCGCCGAGTTCGAGGCGGCGCTCACCGCCGTCAAGGGCCTCGGCGGCGGGGTCGTGCCGTGGGCGGGCATGACGAAGGTCGACCAGTTGAAGGACATCATCCCGTGGATGTGGGAGTTCGGCTCCCCGATCGTGGAGAACAACAAGGTCGTCATCGGCGACGACGGCAGCGTCGAGGCGCTCACCTGGTACAAGAAGCTCTACGACCAGAAACTCATCGCCCCCGACGTCAACCGCGTCGACGCCCGCGCCCTCATGTCCCAGGGCAAGACCGCCTTCTACGAGGACGCCATCGGCGGCCGCACCGCCGTCACGAAATCCTCACCCGACAAGGACCTCGGCACGAAGATGGTCCCCGTCGCACGGCCCGTTCTCAAGCAAGGCGACAAGCCGCGGCACCTCGCCTGGGGGCAGGTGATCGCCGTGATGAACGGTGCCGGCGCCGCCGCCGCCGCGAACTACGCCAAGACCGTCACCACCGACCCCGGGTACAACGTCGACTGGTTCAAGAAGACGGGCCTGCCGCCGACCACCAACGCCGGCCTCGCCGACTCCGCCGTCAAGAACGACAAGTTCGCCACCGACTTCACCAGCCAGATCGGCGCCAACTCCAGCGCCAGCCCGTTCTGGGTCTACCCGCAGTTCTCCCAGATGGAGAAGGTCCTGGCCGAGGAGGTCCAGTCGATCCTCATCGGCAAGAAGTCGCCGAAGGACGCGCTCATGTCCGCCCGCGACCGGATGAACGCCCTCATCAAATGAGCTTCGACGACCTGCTCCGCGGCCGCCCACTGGTGGCGATCCTGCGTGGTGTACCGGTTGCGCGGGCCCTCGAGATCGCCCGCGCCGTGTGGGACAGCGGCCTCGGCGTAGTCGAGGTCCCGATCCAGACCCCCGAGGCGGTCGAGTGCCTGCGCGTGCTCGCCGCCGAGGGGCACCCCGTCGGCGCCGGCACCGTCCGCAGCGCGGCGCAGGTCGAGGCCGCCGCCGAGGCGGGCGCGGTGTTCACCGTCGCGCCCGGCCTGGACCTCGACGTGGTGCGGGCCAGCCAGGCGGCCGGCCTGCCGCACCTGCCGGGCGTCGCCACTCCGTCCGAGGTACACCACGCGCTGCAAGCGGGTTGCGAGTGGCTCAAGGCGTTCCCCGCCGGAGCGCTCGGCCCCGCCTGGCTGCGCGAGCTGCGCGGCCCGTTCCCCGAGGCGAAGTTCGTCGCCACCGGCGGCATCGGCGCCCACAACGCACCCGAATACCTGGCCGCCGGCGCCCGCGCGCTGGGGGTCGGCGGCGCCGTCACCACCGACGGCGGCCTGCCACCGCTCCTGGAGGTCCTCCGCCGAACCTGACCGACCCACGCTCCGAGGCGCCGCCGCGGACCAGCCACACCTCCGAGGCACGGCCGCACCGCACCCGGTGCTCTGCGCCGCACCCGGTGCTCTGCGCCGCAAGCGGTGCGCCGCGTCGCACGCAGCGATGCGTTGCGCCACAGACGGTGCGCCACGCCGCACACGGCGGTGCGTTACGCCGCAAGCGGTGTGCTGCGCCGCCGATGGTGCGCCGTGCCGCACGCGGTGGTGTGCCTGGCCGCGCCGGCGCCACGTGAGCAAGCCCCGAGGAAGAGGCCCATGCACAGAGCCGCCCTGGTCGCCGCCACCGCCATGGCGACGGCCCTCGTCACCGTGCCCGCAACCGCCGTGCACGCCGCCCCCGCCACCGTCACCCTGGTGCCGTACGGCATCGACAGCTCCAACCAGGCCGCCTGGTGGTCGCCGCTGGACACGTACACCCCCGGCAACGACTACGCGTATCTGGCGTTCAACGAGCCCGGCTCCACGGCCGGCACGCACCGCGTCGCCATCGCCCGCCGCGACACCGCCGGCGGCTGGACGAGGCTGCCCGTCATGAACGGCGCCGCCCAGGCCGAGTACGCCGACGACATCGGGCACAACCAGCCGTCGGTCGCGCGCGACGGCAGCGGCCGGCTGCACGTGTTCGCCAGCATGCACAACAACGCCTGGCGCTACTTCCGCTCCGACACCGTCGGCGGCGCGCCCACCAACCACGCCGCGGACCTGCCGGACCAGGGGATCGGCGTCACGTACCCGGTGCTGACCACCGCGCCGAACGGCGACCTGTACCTCATCGCGCGGCTCGACGGGAGCACCGCCCGCTCCGGCCGGCTGTACCGGTGGAGCAACGCCGCCGCGACGTGGACCCGGGTGGCTGTCTTCGCCGAGTCCGCCAACCGCGCCGTCTACCCAGACGACCTGCAGTTCGACACCGCCGGCAACCTCCACGTCCTGTGGGAGTGGGGGCTGTACCCGGCGACCGCGTTCCGCCATCAGCTCAGCTACCTGCTGTACAAGCCCGCGACCGGCACGTTCGCCGACCACACCGGTGCCGCGGTCGCCGTGCCCGTCAGCACCGCCACCGCCGACGTCATCCAGCCGATCGAGGCCGGCGAGGTGTACCAGGGCAACGACGGCACCGGACCGGCCGTGCAGAGCGCGAAGCTCACGGTCGACGGCACCAGCCCGAAGGTCGCGTACCGCTACCGGAGCGCGACGAACTTCATGGTCCGCTACGCGTACGTCTCAGGCACCACCTGGGTCCGGGACACGGTGTACTCCGCCGCGCAGACCAGCGCCGCCATCGACATCACCTGGCACCCGACGGAGCAGAAGCGCGTCTACTACACCACCGCGGCCGGCGTGATGTACGTGGCGACCAAGCCCGGCACCGCGTGGACCGCCGCCGCCGTCGCGCCCGGGATCCCCGTGCAGCGCTTCGCGGTCGAACGCACCACCGCCGGCGTCGACGTGCTCTACCTCGTCGACCTCACCAACCTTCGCCTGTACTACGGGAGGAACTGATGCGCCGCCTGCTTGCAATCGTGTTGCTGGTGCCTGTCGCCGTCGGCCTGGGAACCGCCACGGCCGCCCACGCCGACCCCGCCGGCACCGGCTACACCCTCGTCTTCGAGGACCAGTTCAACGGCACCGCGGTCGACACCGCGAAGTGGAACTACCGCACCGACTCCAAGGCGTACAGCACCCAGCGCCCGCAGAACGTGTCCGTCAGCGGGGGAGCGCTGAACATCGCCCTGAAGAAGGAGACGTACGGCGGCAAGGACTACACCGGCGGCGGCGTGGTCAGCAAGCAGACGCTGCGCTACGGCTACTACGAGACCCGGGCGAAGCTCAACGACGGCGCCGGCTGGCACAGCTCGTTCTGGCTCATGTCCGGCGACGGCTCGACGACCTTCCCGGCGTCGCAGCGCTCCGAGATCGACGGCTTCGAGATCGACTCGATCAGCCCGACCCGGATCCACCACGGCGTGCTGACCTGGAAGGGTAACGGCGTGTCCGCCGGGAAGTCGTACGGCACCACGTACACCAGCGACACCATCGACTCGAGGGACTGGCACGTCTACGGCATCGACTGGTCCGAGACCAGCACGAAGTTCTACGTCGACGGGGTGCTCAAGTACACCGCGCCCTACCTGCCGACGGACTGGACGCACGACTACACAAGCATCTGGCTCACGAGCATCGCCTACGGCAGCGTCCCCGACGCGAGCAAACTGCCGTCGGCCGTGCAGTTCGACTACGTGCGCTACTGGCAGAAGGACTACTACGTCGACGACGACGGGCCGGCCGCGTACGGCTACAGCGAGACCGGCACCTGGTCGCCGTCGACGCTGACCGGCTGGACGACCGGCTCGCCGACCCGCTACGCGGCCTGCAACTCGGGTGGGAACACCGCGACCTGGCGCCCCAACCTCCGTGCGGCGGGCACCTACAAGGTCTCCTACTACAAGGTGACGGCCGCCAACAGCGACCCTGCCGCGAAGCTCGCCGTCGCCGGCACCCAGACGACGGTCAACGGCACCTCGGGCCCGTCCGGCTGGGTCGACCTGGGCACCTTCGCCCTGCCCGCCGGCACCGGCACCGCGGTCACCCTGACCAGCTCGGGCACTGGCTGCGCCCGCGCCGACGCGGTCAGGTTCGTCCGGGTGTGAGCCGCCGCGCCGGTCGCCCACCGGGCCACGCCGCAGGCCCGCGAGCGACCGGCGCGGCCACGTCGCGGACCCCGGAGCGGAGATTGTTGACTTGCGGAATACTTGCTCGGCAAGTACCGTTGCAGCAGGCGACAAACCCGCTCAGCCCTGGAGGCACAAGATGCCCGCGATCACCGTCGAAAACGTCCTTGCGCTGCCGCGCGTGTCCACCCCGGACCCTGTGTCGGCGCGCCCCCGCCCGGTGGTGTCGGTGACGACGGCGCCGAAGGGATTCGAGGGCGAGGGCTTCCCCGTCCGGCGCGCGTTCGCCGGCGTCGACCTGCGCACCCTCGACCCGTTCATCCACATGGACCAGATGGGCGAGGTCGAATACGCCCCGGGTGAGCCGAAGGGCACCCCGTGGCACCCGCACCGGGGGTTCGAGACCGTCACGTACATCATCGACGGCGAGTTCGTGCACAACGACTCGCACGGTGGTGGCGGCGTCATCCGTGACGGCGACACGCAGTGGATGACCGCCGGAAGCGGCTTGCTGCACATCGAGACCCCGCCCGAGCACCTCGTCGTCAGCGGCGGTCTCTTCCACGGCTTCCAGCTGTGGGTCAACCTGCCGCGCGCCGACAAGTTCGCCGCCCCGCGCTACCAGGACATCCGTGGTGGCCAGGTGGCGCTGCTCAGCTCGCCCGACGGCGGCTCGCTGCTGCGGGTCATCGCCGGTGAGCTCGACGGCCACGCCGGCCCCGGCAACACCTACACGCCGATCACGATGATCCACGCGACGATCTCGCCCGGGGCGTCGCTGACGCTGCCGTGGCGCAAGGACTTCAACGCGCTCGCCTACACCCTCGCGGGCAAGGGCAGCGTGGGCACGAAGGGCCGGCCGGTGGAGCTGGGACAGCTCGCGGTCTTCGGCGAAGGTGACAGCATCACCGTCACCGCCGACGCGAAGCAGGACCCGCGCCACCCCACGATGGACGTGCTGTTCCTCGGTGGAAAGCCGATCCGCGAGCCCGTCGTGGCGTATGGTCCGTTCGTCATGAACACCAAGGCCGAGGTGGTCCAGGCGTTCGAGGACTACCAGGCCGGCCGGCTCGGCACGATCCCGGCCGCGCACGCCGCAGTGCAAGGAGAGGCGTCCTAAGTGGACATCGAGGTCGTCGACGACCCGCAGCAGCACCGCTTCGAGCTGCGGGTCGACGGAGCGCACGCGGGTGCGGCCTACTACCGGCTGCACCCGGGTGAGATCGTCTTCACCCACACCGAGGTCGACAAGGAGTACGAGGGCAAAGGCCTGGGCAGCAAGCTCGCCGCCGGCGCCCTGAACGCGGCGAAGGAGCGGGCACTGCGTGTCGTCCCGCAGTGCCCCTTCATCGCCGCCTACCTCAAGCGGCACCCAGAGCTCAGCTGAGCGGCTGCAGCCCGATCGGGTTCGGGTGCCGCAGCAGCGCCGACGCCTGCACGGCGATCGGGCGCAGCAGTTCGGCACAGCGCGCCGTGGCGGTCTCCCCGAGGGCCCGCCACGGCGTCGCGGCCAGGGCATCCGTCGTGCGTTCGACGGAGGTGTACGCCTCCCGCGCCCGGCCCGTCGCCTTCCCCTCCGCGTCCAGCCACCCACGGCCGCGCAGCCGGTCGATCGCCGTGGCCCACTCCTCGTCGGTCCAGCCACGGGCGGGCTGGTAGAACTCCCGGCCGGCGCCGTCGAGCAGCGCGACCCGCCACACGTTGCACTCGGCCCCGTCCAGGCCCTCGACGAGCAGCGCCGCGAGGTGCCCGTCGCCGCGGTGCTCCCGCAGCACCGTCGCCGCCTGCCACAGCACGCCGGCCGGGTCCTCCGGCCACGGCAGCATCGCGTTGGCCGCGCCCAGCACCCGGCCGTGCAGGTCGGCCGCCTCCGCCGCCGCCCGCAACAGGCTTGCGACCTCCGTCAGGTCCCCGTCCACCGTGAGCAGGACCCGCCGCGACCCTTCCAGCCGCGCGGCGAGGGCCGCCTCCGGCGTGATCCGCGTCCACACGTCCGGCAGCGCCCGGGTCACCATCCGGGGCGCGAACCCGTAGAACGCCGCGATCACCGGCCCGGCCGGCACCGCGCCGAGCGGGGCGCTGCGGCCGGCGAAGTACCCCCGCCAGAACCCGCGCAGGGCCGCCTCCTCGAACGCGGCCAGGGCGTCCGGGGCGAAGTAGGTGACCGCGTGGACCGGCTCGAACAGGCTCCACATGCGACGTTCGGTCGACAACTCTGTCATGGACCTGACGGTATACGCGAACACGCCCGGCGGAGCGGGGGACTTTTTCACACCAGGCATTCCCGGAAACGGCTGTGACGTCGTTCACGGGGGTGAGGTGTACGGAACCGTTTCGTACTCTCCCGGGGCGGGAGTAGGGTTCGTGTACGAAACGGTTCCGTACACCTGCGATCCAGGACTTGCGGAACCCGGCCCTCGCACCTTAGGAAGTGGTCATGTCTCCCGCGCCGAAGCCCGAACGCCGTGAAGCGATCTGCGAAGCGGTCTTCGAGCTGCTCGGCGAGGTCGGATACGACCGCATGTCGATGGATGCCGTGGCGGCGCGGGCCCGCGCCAGCAAGGCGACCATCTACCGGGGCTGGCCCAACAAGCCCGACCTGGTGATGGACGCCTTCGAGCACCGGTTCGGCGGCTCGTACGAGCCGCAGGACACCGGGACGCTGCGCGGCGACCTGATGGCGCTGCTCACCGCGGCGTGCGAGGTGGCGAACAGTCCCGACGGCGACGTCATGACCGGTCTGCTGACCGCGGTCACCCGGAACCCGGAGCTGGCCGAGACGTTCCGCCGCTGCGTCTACGAGGCGAAGCGCTCCGCGTACGACACCATCGTGCGACGCGCGGTGGACCGTGGCGAGCTGCCCGCCGGAGCCACCTCCGACCTGCTGCAAGAAGTCCTGCACGCGCTGGTGCTCAACCGGACCATGTGGCACGAGGGGCCGCTCGACGAGGCGTTCGCCACGCGGGTCGTCGACCGGGTGCTGCTGCCCGTCCTGCGCCAGCCTGCCTGACCCGTATTCCTGCCTGTTGAAGGCCCGCCCGCCGGCCGGGTGCGGTCGCGATCAACCATGCCTTGGGAGGCACAAGCTCATGTCGAACCAATCGGGGGACTCGGCCGTCGCGGTCAACCCCAAACGCGCGACCGGTGAGGCCACGGCCGACCCCAAACGCTGGCTCGCCCTGTCGGTCATCGCCGTCGCGCAGCTCATGGTGGTCCTCGACGCCACCGTCGTGAACATCGCCCTGCCGTCGGCGCAGGAGGCCCTGCACATCTCCACCGCCGACCGTCAGTGGATCGTCACCGCGTACACCCTGGCCTTCGGCGGCCTGCTCCTCCTCGGCGGCAGGATCGCCGACTTCTTCGGCCGCCGCCGGACCTTCCTCATCGGCCTCCTCGGCTTCGCCGGCGCCTCCGCGCTCGGTGGCGCCGCGGTCAACGCCGAGACCCTCTACGCCGCCCGCGGCCTGCAGGGTGCCTTCGGCGCGCTCCTCGCGCCCGCCGCCCTGTCGCTGATCACGGTCACCTTCACCGAGGCGAAGGAGCGGGCCAAGGCGTTCGGCGTCTTCGGCGCGATCTCCGGCGGCGGCGCCGCCATCGGCCTCATCTCCGGCGGCCTGCTCACCCAGTACGCGAACTGGCGCTGGACCCTGCTGGTGAACATCCCGATCGCGATCATCGCCTTCGTGGCGGCGCTGCCGGTCGTGCGGGAGAGCAAGGCCACCGGCGACACGAAGTACGACATCCCGGGAGCGGTCCTCGCCACCCTCGGCCAGGTCGCGCTCGTGTACGGCTTCACGAAGGCCGCGACCGACGGCTGGAGCTCCGGCGTGACCATCGGCTGGCTCGTCGCCGCCGGCGTCCTGCTCGCCGCGTTCGTCGTGTGGGAGTCGCGGGCGAAGCACCCGCTGCTGCCGCTGCGCGTTCTGTGGGACCGCAACCGCGGCACCTCGTTCGTCGTGTCGGTCCTCGTCGGCGCGGGCATGCTCGGCATGTTCCTGTTCATGACGTTCTACCTGCAGCAGACGATGGGCTACTCGGCCCTCAAGAGCGGCGTCGCCTACCTGCCGTTCTCCGCCGGCATCATCGTCGCCGCCACCCTCGCGGCGCGCTTCCTGCCCCGCGTCGGCCCGCGCGTGATCATGTCGATCGGCGGGGTCATGGGCACCGCCGCGATGATCTGGCTGACCCGTCTCGACCTGCACTCCGACTACGTGGTGGACATCCTGCCCGCGTTCATCGCGATGAGCGTCGGCATGGGCCTCGTCTTCGTCCCGCTGAGCAGCGTCGCCCTCACCGGCGTCGCCAACCACGACGCCGGCGTGGCGAGCGCCCTGGTCAACACCACCCAGCAGGTCGGCGGCTCCCTCGGGACCGCGCTGCTCAACACCATCTTCACCACGGCCGTCACCGGCTACCTCACCACCCACGGCGCGGAGCCGCTCCAGCAGGCCGAGGCGGCGATCCACGGGTACAACGTGGCCTTCACCGCCAGCGCGGTCCTTCTCGGCGTCGCCGCCGTGCTGGTGATCCTGTTCATCCGGCGCACCCCTGCCGACGCCAGCACCGCCACCGACCAGGAGCAGGTGCCGGTCCTGGTGCATTGACGTCGCCTGTACGACAAGCCATAACCCTTTCGGGCACAACGCCCGGGCCCTGGCATCACCTCGGGTCGCCAGGTCCCGGGCGGGTCGTGCGCCGTCCGGTCAGCCGGACGGCGCTCGCGCGTGTCCCGGCGCCGGTCGCTTCAGTCGGGCGGGCGGCGCTCGGGCGTCTGCGGCGCCGGCCGCTTCGCCTGGCCGGACGGCGCTCGGGCGAGGTGTGGCGCCGGCCGCTTCAGCTGGGTGGGGCGGTGCTCTCGCGGACGATGAGGTCGGCCGGGACGAGGATCTGCTCGGCGGTCGGTTCGGTGCCGGCGCGGGTCTCCGCGATCGCCCGGGTGAGCGCGGCCGCGGCCGCCCGGCCCTTCGCGAGGACGTCCTGGCGCACGGTGGTCAGCCCCGGCCGCATCCGGGCGGCGAGCGGGCTGTCGTCGAACCCGACCACCGACAGGTCCTCGGGCACCCGCAGGCCCAGGTCGTGCGCGGCCTGGACGACGCCCTGGGCGATCGCGTCGGAGAAGCAGAGGATCGCGGTGGGGCGCGGGTCCTGCGTGAGGAGGACCTTGGCGCCGTCGTAGCCGTCCTCGGGCTGGCCGTGCGCGAGCCGCACGACCGGCGGGGTGATGCCAGCCGGGGTCAGCGCGTCGAGCCAGCCGAGGATGCGCTGCTGGGCGACGTACCCGTCGATGACCGCCGCGTCCTCGTCGACCGCGGCGCCCGGGATGACGGAGCCGGCCGGCAGCAGGCCGTGGGCGCCGCGCACGCCGCTGGTGACGAAGGCGACGCGGCGGTGACCGAGGTCGACGAGGTGCTGGGCGGCGGTGCGGGCGCCGGGGCGGTCGGCGACGTTGACGCAGGGGATGCCGTCGGCGGGCACCTGGTCGATGAAGACGAGCGGGATCCTGCGCCGGATGAGCCAGTCCACGGCCGTGGACGCCGGGTCGCACGAGTAGACCATCGCGCCGTCCATGGCGACGTCCCTGGCGGGCACCACGTCGTCGCGGGCGGCGGCGGTCAGCAGCGTCAGGGCCAGGCCCGTCGGAGCCAGTTCCTCCGCGATCGCGCCGAGGAACGTGGTGGCCACCTCGTCGTTGAACGCATACCGCAGCGACTCGGTCAGCAGGACGCCGACGGCGCCGGTCGTGCCGCGGGCCAGGGCGCGGGCCGCGGGGTCGGGCCCCACGTAGCCGAGCTCCGAGGCGACCGCCAGGATCTTGTCGCGCAGGGTGGGGGAGAGCTGGTCAGGCCGGGAGAAGGCATTGGAGACGGTCATCCGGCTCACACCGACCTGGTCGGCGATCGTCTGCAAGGTGACCCTCGCCATGCGCACCTCCCGGCTGTCGTCGCGGGGCCCCGTCGGGGGGACCCGCCGACGATATCCTGCCTCAGTTCGCGGGGCTGCACGCGGCGGCCGGGGCGACCGCGTCGGCGGCCCGGTGCAGGGTCGCCGCGAGCGCCGCGCGGACCCGGCGCGACCTGTCCGCCCGGCCGCCGATGAGCGGGGCGGCGGGCGCGACCACGGGCGCCTGGGGCAGCGCGCTGCGGACCTCGTGGGCCATCGCGTTCTGAGACTCGATCATCGCGAACGGGAACACGGCCGACCTCCTCGGACCAGGCCTGCCCGGTACTGTACCGGTCCAGTGCCTATACCGGTACAGTACCGAGTGGCACTGTACCGGTCAAGCGAATTCGGGTCGTCGGAGGCAGCGACGCACGTCACTTGCGGCGCGGGGTCGTCCTCCGGGAGGAGGGCCTGCGCTTCGCGGTCGCCGCCGACCGCCGGTGGAACAGCCACGCGGCGACGCCGGCGAGCGCCGCGACGCCCAGCACGTACCAGACCCAGGTGTACGACGTCCGCGGTGCCGGCGCCGGAGGTGGTGCCGCCGCGGCCGGGGGCGGCGCGCAGACGATGTCCTGCGGCGCGCCGTCGGGAGCCACGTGCAGCACGCCCTGGCAGCGGCCGATCGCCGGCGTGCCCATCTCGGCCACGACCGTCCAGTCGCCGGTGGCGAGCGTGCCGGCGAACGTGAGCGCGTCACCGTTGCGGCGCAGGCCGGCGGGGCCCTCACGGCGCCCGTCGGCGGTCGTGGCCAGCAGCGTGATGCCGACGGCCTCGGTGACCGGGTGGCCGTCCTGCCAGGTCGCCGTCACCCACACCGAGCCGCGGCCGTCGCCGTGCAGGGTGAGGATGACGCCGTCATGGGCGGCGGCCGGCTTCGCGGTGCCGAGCACCGTGCCGGAGGCGAGGGCCAGGGCCGCCGCCACGCAGGCCGCGGCCCGGCGCCACAAGGGCGCCGGGCCGCGATCGGTTGAGGACCGGTTCACGCGCGCTGCGGGATCCAGCTCTGGTACTTGGCGCCGCTCGGCTTCTGCAGGACGAGCAGCCGGCTGCCGAAGTACTGGTTGTTGCCGACGCCGACGACCAGGCCGCTCGCGGACTGCACCGAGACACCGAACTCCGTCTTGGTGATCGTCCACTGCAAGGCCTTCGCGCAGTCGCCCTGGACCAGGGTCGCACCGGCGACGTCCTTGTCACCCGTGGTGGTGATGCAGGCGTCCGTCGCCTTCGAGCGGACCACGTACTTGCCGCCGGCCACCTGCTCCAGCTTCCACTGCTGGTTCGCCCCGCCGTGCTGGCGGTAGATGATGATCGGCGTGCCGGCCGCGCTGCGGGCGCCGAACACGTCGGCCACCCCGCCGGTCAGGCTGTTGCCGAACACCATCCACGCGCCGGCCGTCGGCGCCGGGGCCGCCGTGGTGTGGACCTTCACGGTCGTCGTCCACGGGGTCAGGGCGCCGTTCTGCGCGAGCGAAATCCCGATCTGGTAGTCGGTGTCGGGGCGCATGCCGACGATCCGGACGTTGGTCGAGCCGACCTGGCCGATGGAGCGTCCATTGAGGACGACCGCGTAGCGGCTGCCGGCCGCGGCCGCGTCCCAGGACAGGCGCACCGAGTTGGCGGTGGTGTCACTGACCCGCAGCTCCTTGAGTCCCGTCGGCGGCTTCGTCGGAGTCGGAGTCGGCGACGCGGTCTTCGTGGGTGTCGGCGAGACCGACTTCGACGGCGAGGGCGACGTGGTCTTCGTGGGCGTCGGCGTCGGCGAGGCGGTCTTCGTCGGGGTGGGGGACGCCGTCGGCGACGGCGGGGGCGGCGTGGTGCCGCCGGGGCCCGCGATCAGGAACTGGTTGTTGGCCACGTTCCAGTTGTTCGCGAGGTAGCTGCCCGGGCTCGGGTTGGTGTTGTAGTAGTCGTCGTGGTTGCAGTCCATCCGGTTCTCACCGGCCTTGTCGGTGCAACCGGCCCGGACGGACGTCTTCAGGCCACCCGAGTCGTTGTAGCACATGATGTCGTACTCATCGAGGCAGTGCCCGGCCTTGCTGGAGTTCGGCGCGTTGTTGTTCACGGCGCCGAGGTTGTGCCCCAGCTCGTGCGCGGCGACGCTCGCCGTCCAGCAGCCGGAGTCGCTGCGGCCGTAGCCGGGGCCGCCGTTGCTGCGGTTGTTCACGCCCGGCTGGGTGTCGCCGTTGAAGGTGCCGATGCCGCAGTAGACCTTCGACTCGCCGAAGATCATGTACTTGCGGTCGGTCCGGTTGTACCCGAGGGCCTTGAGCCCCTGGATCGTCGCGTCGAAGGTGGCGAGGCCACCCGCGGGCAGCTCGACCTCGCGGACGTCGACCTTGCAGTCGGCGGTCGTCACGAAGCGGACGTGCCGCTCGCCGCCGGTCTCCTTGGCGCTGGTGTTGTAGATCGCGTCGACGCCGGCGCTCCAGGTGCGGAAGCTCTCCAGGTACTGGTTGAACCGGCTCGCCGTGCTGGCGTCGCGCACGTACAGCACCTGCACGCGCTTGCCGGCCACGCCGTCGCCGTCGCACGCCACGCCGGAGGCGCCGATCGTGTAGCCCAGCGCGGTGTCGGCGCCGGCCTCCGGGACCAGAGCGAAACCGCCCTCGGAGGCGACTGAGCCGTCCTCGGCGGTGACCGTCTGCTCCAGCGGGGCGGCCGCCGTGTCCGTCTCGGGGACGACCTGCGTGGGGCCGGCCGCGGTGATCGGGGCGATCGTGCCCCGCACGGTCAGGCCGGACGGCGGGACGTCAGGGCCGTGGCTGCACTGGCCGCGCTCGGTGAGCTGGTACCCGCCGACGCACGGCTGGCCCTTCTTCGCCGGCGTCAGACCCGCGTACACCAGGCCGAGCTCAGGGTTGTCGGCCGGCACGCGACTGATCGCGGCCGGACCCTTCTCGTTGAACAGGTCGTCGATCGCACCTGGTCCGGCGATCGCCGCACCCGTGCCGACCACCGCGACCGCCACGGTCACAGCCACGCGGCGCAAGACTCGAGACACGCTCGGTTCCTCCGGAGGGGAAAAAGGGGGCGCGGCGGGGACGGGCACAGGGCAGAGGTACCCGTCCCCGCCGCGCGCGGGACGGCCGGCCTTCGAGGGTGGCAAGGCGGGTGAGTGCCGGTCCGTCCACGTGGGAACGGGCTGACCATAGCGATCCGTCAACGTGCCGTTCCAGCCCGAACGACCCAATTAAGGGACTCATAACCGAGACTTGTGGCAGTCCTACGTTGCCGCTTCGCCAGATGGCGTTTCACGTCCCGCGGTCCCGACCGGCGGCGAACAGGCAGGCGTCCTACCTGTTCACGGCGGGTGTGCGCCCGCTCCCTTTGTGTCGTCGGAGCAGCACAGAGTCTTCCGGATCAGCTCGATCGGAGGTCCGGAGGTGGGAGGCGGGCTCAGGCGGACTTGCCGCGGCGGCGGCGTTCGTTCGGCTCCCTGGAGAGGCGGCCGACGAGGCCGAACCGGCTCTGCGGCGGCTGCTCCTTCGGGGCCGGGTCGGCGTCGGCCATGACGATGACCACGCTGGCGCCGCCGAGCGTGGCGGACGTGCCGATGTTGACGGTGCCGTTGCCCTCGATCGCGACCCGCCGCACGATGTCCAGGCCCAGCCCGGTCGAGCCCTGGCCGCTCTCGCCGCGCTGCAGCGCCAGCTCCGGGTCCGGGATGCCGGGGCCGCCGTCCTCCACCCGCAGCACGACGTAGCCGTCGTCGCGCCGGGTGACCGCGACCTCGAAGGGCACGCCCTGCGGTGTGTACCGGATGACGTTGCCGATCAGCGCGTCCAGCGCGGCGGCGAGCTCGCTCTTCGCGACGTGGACCGGCGCCGGCCCCTCGGTGCCGATCGCCTTGCAGTCGCGCTCCTGGTCACCGGCGACCGCCGACCAGAACATCATCCGGTCCCGGACGACCTCGGCGACGTCGCAGCCCTGCTCGCCGGTCGACGCGGCGGCGCCGTCGCTGCGCTCGCCGCGGTCGGGAGTGGGGGAGTGCGCGTCGATCGGCTCCCGCATCGCGCGGATGAGCTTGTCGATCTCGACCTCGAGCGCGGCGATCGCGTCGCGGATCCGCTCGGCGTCCTGGCTGTCGTCGAGCGTCTCGGCGTCCAGCCGCAGCGCGGTCAGCGGCGTGCGCAGCCGGTGCGACAGGTCCGCGACCAGCTCGCGTTCGTTGGTCAGCAGCGCCATGATGCGGTCGGCCATCACGTTGAGCGCGAAGCTCGCCTCGGCCAGCTCCCGCGGCCCCGACGGGTCGAGGCGCACGTCGAGGTACCCCTCGCTCAGCGCCCCCGCGGCGCCCGCGAGCTGGCGGGCCGACGCGGTGACCTTCGCGGCGAGGCGGTCGCCGACCCAGACGGAGGCGATGACGAGCCCCAGCGCGACGGCGGTCAGCGCCCACCAGGCGCCGCTCACCCCGTTGGACAGCTCGTCGGAAGGGATGAAGACCTCCACAACCGCCGTGCGGCCCGACCCGACGTCCACCGGCTCCAGGTAGGACACCCCGCCGGTGACGGTCGCCGTGACCGGGGCCGCCTGGTCGGCGGCGCGCGCGAGGTCCTTCGGGGCGGCGTGCCCAGTGCCGATCTCGAGGCCTTCCTCGCCCAGGTTGTGCACCGAGACGCGGCTGACCGCCGGGCCGCCGGTGCTGGCGATGGCCCGTTCGATCGCCAGGGGGTCGGTGGTCACGGTGAGGACCGCCACGACCACGGCGGTCTGGCGTTCGGCGTCGGCGAAGGCGCGCTCGCGGGCGAGCTGCTGCACGACCAGCCCGAGGGGGATCAGGAACGCCAGGGCCACCATCGTGGTGACCGCGGCGCAGACGTAGGCGAGGGTCCGCCTCAGTCCGGCGCCGCGAACCTGAAGCCCACGCCCCGCACGGTGTGCAGGTATCTGGGCGCCGAGGCGCTCTCGCCAAGTTTCCGGCGTAGCCAGTACAGATGCACGTCGATCGTCTGGTCCTCGCCCACTGAGGGTTGCCGCCATACCTCCTCCAACAGCTCACGGCGTGAGACCACCCGTCCGGGACGGGCGGCGAGGTACGCCAGCAGGTCGAACTCTTTGCGGGTCAGCGTCAGCGGCTCACCGTGCAAGTGTGCCTGCCGTTGTCCGATGTCGACACGCAAGCCTCCCACCTCGATGGCGGTGGGTTCCTCGCGGCTCGCCCGTCCGGTGCGGCGCAGCACGGAGGTCATCCGGGCGTCGAGGTGGGCGGAGGTGAACGGTTTGATCATGTAGTCGTCGGCGCCGGCCTTGAGCAGCCGCACGATCTCCGCCTCGTCGTCGCGCGCGGTGGCGATGATGATCGGCGTGTCGGCGATGCCGCGCAGCATCCGCAGCGCGTCGGCGCCGTCGAGGTCGGGCAGCCCGAGGTCGAGCACCACCAGGTCCGGCGTCTCGGCGGCGAACCGCCGCAGCGCCTCCAGCGCGGTGCCGACCGCGTGCACCGTGTGACCCCGGTCGGTCAACGAGCGCAGCAGGGCGCCCCGCACGACATGGTCGTCCTCAACCAGCAGCACCGTGGCCATGCGAAGAACATACGTCCTGGCGCAAGTGCCAGCTCTCGCGGTCGATGGACGAATCCGACATGTCCGGGTTTTTCGGAGGCGGTCATCCTCCGTTCGCCGGGACTTCCGTTCGTACGGGTACCTGTGGGTAACCGGGTGCCGTACAACTGCCGAGCATGACTGTCGATGCATTGACGCGCCGCGCCCTGCTGGTGACCGGCGGCGCGACCGCGGTCGCCGTGGTCACGGCCGCCGGCGCGCACGCCGCGACCCCGGTCTTCCTGCACGGCGTGGCCTCCGGCGACCCGCTGCCTGACGGCGTCCTGCTCTGGACCCGGGTGACCCCGACGCCGTCGGCCACCCCCGGCTCGGGTGCCGGACCGTCGGTCTCGGTGACCTGGCAGATCGCCACCGACCCCGGGTTCGCCGACGTGGTCGCCGGCGGCACCGTCACCACCGGGCCCGAGCGCGACCACACCGTCAAGGTCGACGCCCGCGGCCTGGCCCCCGCGACGACCTACCACTACCGCTTCGGCGTCGCCGGGGTCTGGTCGCCGGCCGGCCGCACCCGGACCGCGCCCGCCGCCGACGCCGACCTGGCCCTGCTGCGCTTCGGCGTCGTCTCCTGCTCCAACTGGGAGGCCGGCTACTTCGCGGCGTACCGGCACCTGGCCGCCCGCGGCGACCTCGACGCGGTCGTCCACCTCGGGGACTACATCTACGAGTACGCGACGGGAGGCTTCACCGCCGGCGGCACCACGGTGCGTCGCACCGAACCGGCCCACGAGATCGTCAGCCTCGCCGACTACCGCATCCGGCACGCGCAGTACAAGACCGATCCCGACGCACAGGCGTTGCACGCCGCCGTCCCGTGGGTCATCACCTGGGACGACCACGAGGTCGCCAACGACATGTGGGCCGGCGGCGCGGAGAACCACGACCCCGCGACATCCACACGTCGTGGGCCAACGAGCTGGTCACGAGGTCCACGGTCGGCTCGCCGACCGCCGTCGAGTTCGTCGTGCCGTCCGTGACGAGCGACAACGTCAACGACTTCCTCGGCGTCCCGCCCGGCTTCGTCGGCCCGGTCGCCGCGTCGCTGGTGCAGGC
Source organism: Dactylosporangium maewongense (assembly GCF_039531485.1). Taxonomy (NCBI): domain Bacteria; kingdom Bacillati; phylum Actinomycetota; class Actinomycetes; order Micromonosporales; family Micromonosporaceae; genus Dactylosporangium; species Dactylosporangium maewongense. The sequence continues at coordinate 16,959 of NZ_BAAAQD010000035.1, forward strand.
GGCCAACGGGCACGTGAAGTGGGCCGAGCTGGAAGGGCACGGCTACGGCGTGCTGGAGATCCGCCCCGACGCGTGCCGGATGGAGTGGTTCCACGTCCGGGAGCGCACCGACCGCGACACCACCGTCCGCCGGGTCAAGGCCTACGCGGTGCGCAGCGGCGTGTCACGGCTGGTCGTCCAGTAGCCGCCCGATCACCTGCAACGCCTGCTCGACGTCCGGTTCGCCGTCGGCGATCGCGTCCGCGTAGAGGAAGCTCTCGCCGATGCGGACCAGGACGAAGGCCAGGGTCCGCGCGTCCATCCTCGGGGTGAACGCGCCGGCCGCGATCTCCTCCTGCAGGAGGCCCTCCAGGTGCGCGCGAACCCCCGGCTGGACGACACCGTGCTTCGACGTGAGGATGCGCAGCGCCGCCTCGGGCTCGGCGGCGAGGAAGTGCCGCAGGCTCGGCTGCTCGATGACGCCGGCAAGGAAGTTGCCGATCACCGCGACGATCCGGTCGGCGCCGCGGCGGCCCTCGGCGTGCTTCACGGCCCGCTGGAGGCTGCGCTGGGTGAGCTGCCACAGCACCGCGCCGAGCAGCTGGTCGCGGCCGCCGGCGCGCCGGTACAGCGTGGCGCGGCCCATGCCCAGCTCGGCCGCGAGCGAGCGCATGTCGACCCGGCGCTGCTCCAGGAACCGCCGCATGGCCGCATCGAAGATCTCGTCGGGCGGCATGCCAGGCAGGTTACACGCCTTGAGACAGATCCTGAACTGTCTCAGCGGGCGCCTCGTCGGCGATGTCGGACGGGTCGGTGTTCGCCCCGCAGAGCACCACCGCCACCCGACCCGCGTCGTCGAGCCGCCCGAGCCCCGCGTAGGCGGCGGCCGCGCCGAGCTCGACCACGATCCGGTGCTCCGCCCACAGGCGTTTGCGGGCCTGGACGATCGCCTCGTCGTCCACGAGCACGCTCCGCACCCCGTGCCGGACGGCCGACTCGAGCGCGATCGTCCCCACGCGCCGCGCACCGAGCGAGTCCGCGGCGACGCTGTCCACGACCACGTCCACGGGACGACCCGCGGCGAGGGCCGCGTGCAAGGTCGGTGCACCCGCTGGCTCGACGGCGACGACCCGCGCCCGGTCACCGACCGCCGCCGCGACGCCACCGACGAGCCCCCCGCCGCCGGTGGCGACCAGGACGGTGTCGACCTCGGGCAGCTCGAGCGCGAGCGTGCCCTGCCCGGCGACGATCTCCGGCTGGTCGTACGCGTGCACGAACAGCGCCCCGGTCTCCGCCACCCGGATCGTCGAGGCCGCGTAGGCCTCCGCGTACTCCCGCCCGTGCTGGTGCACGACGGCGCCGAGCTGCCGCAGCTTGCGGACCTTCACCGCCGGCGCGACCTCTGGCACGAACACCTCCGCCGGGATGCCGAGCCGTGCCGCCGCGAACGCCACCGCCAGCCCCGCGTTGCCACCCGACGCCGCGACGACCCCCGCGGCCGGCAGCTCACCGTCCTCCCGCGCGGCGAGGATCCGGTTGAACGCACCGCGCGCCTTGAACGAGCCGCTGTGCTGCAGGAGCTCCAGCTTGAACCACAGCCCGGGCGCCACCTCGACCGATGGGGTGCGCCGCACATGCCCTTCGATCCGCCGCGCCGCCGCCTCCACCGCGTCCCTGTCGACCATGCGCCCACCCTACGTCCACGCCCCCCGCACCCACCGTCGATCCGCCGCCCACCACCACCCCGCAGAGGCTGGCCAATACCCGAATTTGTGGCTTTGTTCGGCAAGTGTCGGTGCGGGTCAGAGGCCGGCTGGGCGGCCGCCGCGGCCCTCGCCGGAAGCGAACCTGGCGGCGCCGCCCGTGGCACCCGCGTGGAGCGAGGCGACGCCGAGACGGTGCTCGATCGCGAGGGCGTCTTCGAGGGGGCGGCCCAGCGAGTCGTACACCGAACGGCGGTCATTGCGCAGGCACTCCTGCGGCAGGTCGGCGAGCGTCGCGGCCAGGGCCTCCGCCGCGCGCCTGGCCTCGCCGGGCGGCACGACGCGGTCCGCGAGGCCGATGCGGTGCGCTTCCGCCGCGTCGACGGGCCGGCCGGTCAGGATCAGGTCGAGGGCGCGGCCGACCCCGATCAGCTGCGGCAGCCGGACCGTTCCGCCGTCGATCAGCGGCACGCCCCAGCGCCTGCAGTACACGCCGAACGTCGCCGTCTCCTCGACGACCCGCAGGTCGCACCAGATCGCCAGCTCCAGTCCGCCCGCGACAGCGTGCCCGGCGACCGCCGCGATCACGGGCTTGGTGAGCCGCATCCGGGTCGGGCCGAGCGGGCCGTCGCCGTCGGGCTCGACGCGGTTGCCGGTGCCCGCCGCGACCGCCTTCAGGTCGGCACCGGAGCAGAACGTGCCGCCGGCGCCCCACAGTACTGCGACCGCGGCGGTGTCGTCGGCGTCGAACTCGCGGAACGCCGCCGCGAGCCGCTCCGCCGTGTCCCGGTCGACGGCGTTGCGGGTCTCCGGCCGGTCCAGCACGACCGTCCACACGGGTCCCGACCGTTCGATGCGCACACTCATACCGGCCAGTGTCGCCGGAATGGACGACGGCCGCGCCCGGACCCCGTTCCCGGGTCGGACGCGGCCGTGCAAGGCCCGTGCGGCGAGCACGCTCAGCGGCGCCGCCGGCGGTAGCTTCCGTAGCGGGTGTGCCAGGTGCCCGCGCCGGCGAGGTGCAGGGCGACGCACAGGAACCCGGCCAGGCTCAGGGTCCCCACGTCGAGCACCGGCCCGGCGTCGGCCCCGAACAGGTCCATCAGCAGCGCGACAGCGAACAGGATCGCGGCGATCACAGCGAACACAACGGCCTCCTTCGTAGTGATCGCTGAGTACCCAACGCCCGCGAAACCTAATCGACGCCGTCGATGCCGAGCAGGTCGGCGAGGGCGACCCGGCCGTCCGGCGTGACCCGCACGGCCCGTCCCGACCCGATCCGCGCGACCCAGCCGCGGGCCAGGAAGCGTTCGCACAGCCGTGCCCCGGCGACCCCGGCGAGGTGCGGGCGCCGCTCCGTCCAGTCGAGGCAGGCGCGGGCCACCGGCCGCTTGCCGCCGTCGAGCCGCAGGCCCTGGCCGGCCATCCAGCGCAGGCCCGCCTCCGTCAGCGCGAAACCTCCCGACTGGTCCAGCAGCCCCCGCGCCGTCAGCGCGTCCGTGACCGCGACGCCGAGCCGCCCGGCGAGGTGGTCGTAGCAGGTCCGCCCGCGTGCGAGCGCCGCCGAGGCCGTCGCCGCGCGCAGCCCGGTGGGCCGCGTCGCGTCCGGCGCCAGCCGCGCCGACATGTCCTCCAGCAGCGCGGCGACGGAGGCGTCGGCGAGCCGGACGTACCGGTGCCGCCCCTGCCGCTCCTCGGCCAGCAGCCCGCCGGCCGTCAGCCGGTGCAGGTGCTCGGTCGCGGTGGACCGCGCGACCCCGGCGTGCCGGGCCAGCTCGCCGGCGGTCCACGCCCGGCCGTCGAGCAGCGCCAGGCACATCGCGGCCCGGGTCTCGTCGGCGAGGAGCGCGGCGAGCTGCGCGAGCGAGGACGGTGCGGTCATACCCCCGATTGTCCGCGCCGGTCAGTTCGTCCCGGGCCGAACGGTCGCGGTCCTACCGTCGGACCATGCAGACGATCGACGACCCGGGCGCCGCCCTCGCCGTGCTCCACGACCCGGCGTTCGTGGTCCCGCCGGTGCCCGCCGCCACCCACGGCATCGCCTGGCTGCGATCCGCCGTCGGCCGGTTCAGCGACGGCGACGCGTACACCCGCCGCCGTGCCCTCAGCGAGTCCCTGCTGTCCACAGTGGACCCCGCAGCGCTCCGGGACGCCGCCGCGTCATCCCCGCACCTTCACCCCGTGCAACTCCTGTGCACCGCCCTCGGCCTGCCCTCCTCCTCACGGACGACCCTCGCCACGGTCCGCGTCGTCGCTGCCGCGTACCACCCGGACACCGGCGACGAGCCCGCCGCCGACGAGGCGGTGCGCGCGCTGGTGGACCTGTGCGGCGGTACACCGGACGAGACCACCGCCGCGCGGATCGGCCTGCTGGTCCAGGCCTGCGACGCGACGGCCGCCCTGATCGCCCGGGCCCGCGCCACGGGCCTGGAAGCGGCGCTCCGCGACACCCCACCGGTCCCGGCCACCAAGCGCATGGCCACCCGGCCGGTCACCCTCACAGCCGGCCACCCTGACTTGGTCGACCCCTCCGGCACCCACGCCGAACCAGGCAACCGAACGGCCGCCGCCGACCCGGCCGACCGTGACCGCCCCGAGGTCCGCGTCGAGCCGGGTGGCCGCCCTGGAGTCCGCGTCGGTCCGGACGGGCGTCCCGGAGTCCACGTTGAGCCGGGCGAGCGTTCCGGGACCTGGGACGAGGCGGGCCGCATCCGGGTCGAGGCGGGCGAGGTGGTGCGCGTCAGTCTTCAGGGCATCCCGTTCGGTGCGGGTCCGCGGCGTTGTCCGGGCCGTGCCCACGCGATCGCGATCGCCGAGGGAGCCCTCAGCGCGTCGGCGTCGGAGAATCCGGGAGGTGGGCGGTGAGCGACTTCCGGTCCCTGCATCGCTCGGGTGCGCCGCTCGTCCTGCCGAACGCCTGGGACGTCGCGTCGGCCAGGATGCTGGTGCGGGCGGGGTTCGTGGCGGTCGGGACGACGAGTCTCGGGGTCGCCGCGGCGAACGGCGTGCCCGACGGGGAAGGTGCCACCGACGCGGACGCGCTGCGGCTCGTCCGGAGGATCACCGGGCTGCCCTGCCACGTGACGGTCGACATCGAACGTGGCTCGGTGGGCCTGGCGGTCGCGGTCGCCGCCGCGGGGGCCGCCGGGGTCAACGTCGAGGACGCGATGGGGCCGGTCGAGACGCAGGTGCGCCTCATCAGGGCGGTGAAGCGGGAGGTGCCCGAGCTGTTCGTCAACGCGCGCACCGACACGCACTGGCAGCGGGCCGGTGACCTGGGCGAGGCGGTGCGGCGGGTGCGGGCGTACGCGGACGCCGGAGCCGACGGGGTGTTCGTCCCGGGGCTGCGGGAACCGGGCGACATCGATGCCGTCGTCCGTGCGGTGGACGTGCCGGTCAACGTCCTGCACGACCCTTGCGGGCCCACCCTCGCGGAGCTGACGGCGCTGGGCGTGCGGCGGGTGAGCACCGGGTCGCTGCTGTTCCGGGCGGCGCTCGCCGCGACCGTGGAGGCCGCCCGCGCGGTCCGCGACGGCACCCCGGTGCGCACCGCAGGCCTGCCGACGTACGCGGACATCGCCGCCACGGGCTGACAAAGCCAAAAACACCAGGGCCAGGCCGCCGCCAAGAGACGACACGAGCCAGGCCGCCCCCAAGGGGCGGCAAGGACCAGAACAGCGTCAGGTGGCCAGCGGCGCCGAGGACTCGCGGTGCACCAGGGTGGCGGCGGCCGGCTCCACGCGGGGCGTCCGCGCCCGGTCCTCCAGCGCCAGGGTCATCGCCCGCGCCCCCATCTCCGTCAGCGGCAGCCGGACCGTGGTCAGCGCCGGCGTCACGTCCCGGGCGATCGGCATGTCGTCGAACCCGACCACGCTCATCTGCGACGGCACCGCGATCCCCCGCTCGCGCAGCACGCTGAGCGTGCCGACGGCCATGGAGTCGTTCAGGGCGACGATCGCCGTCAGGTCGGGGGAGTCGTCCAGCAGCCGGCGGGTGGCGTCGGCGCCGCTGTCGCGGTCGAAGTCGGCGAAGACGATCCGGCGCGGCGGCAGCGTCCGCCCGTACTGCTTGGCCGCCCGGCGCAGCCCCGCGAGCCGGTCGGTGGTCGTGGTCAGCACCTTCGGGCCGGCGATGACCCCGACCTTGCGGTGCCCGCCGCCGAACACCTCCACCCCGGCGAGGTGCCCGCCGTCGGCGTTGGCGGGCATGACGGCGTCGCCGGGCAGCTCGTGCCGGCCGATGACGCTGACCCTGCCGCCGGTGCGGGTGTAGGCGGCGAGCTTGCCGGTCAGCGCCTTCGTGAACGCCGGGTCGTGGTAGCCGGAGCCGGCCAGGATGATCGCGGCGACCTGTTGGGCCCGCAGCAGCTCCACGTACTCCAGCTCGCGCGACGGGTCGCGGTAGCTGTTGCAGATGATGACGAGCCGCCCGTTCGCCGTAGCGACCTGTTGCAGCCCCCGGGTGATCTCGGCGAAGTACGGGTCGGAGACGTCGTGCACGATCACGCCGACCGCGGTCCGCTGCGCGCGGGCGAGGAACTGCGCGTGCGCGTTCGGCACGTACTGCAGCTCGTCCACGGCGCGCAGCACCCGCTCGCGCAGCTCGTCGGTGACGAGCTTCGTGCTGCCGCTGATGATCCGCGAGGCGGTCGCGGGAGACACCCCGGCACGGCGGGCCACGTCGGCGAGCGTCGCCATCATCCGCCCCCTTCCATTGACTCGTTCGCAGCATACGGGTTAGCGTCGACATCACCAGAGGAAAGCGTTTTCCTGGAGGATCGAAGATGGACCAGCTGCCCGGTGCGGTCGGAATCTCCCGGCTGTCCGTCTACGACTCGCTCGCCCCCGACGGGCTGCTCGGCGGGACCCCGCACATGCACCTCACCTGCTCGGAGGGGTACGTGGTGACCGCCGGCGAAGGGCTCGTGCAGACGCTGTCCAGCGGCGGCTACCGCGAGACGCGACTCGAGCCCGGCACCGTCGCCTGGTTCCCGCCCGGCACGATCCACCGCCTCGTCAACCAGGGCGGCCTGCAGATCGTCGTGGTGATGCAGAACAGCGGCCTGCCCGAGGCCGGCGACGCGGTCCTGACGTTCCCACCGGACGTCCTCGCCGACCCTGACGCCTACGCGGAGGCCGCGCGGCTGCCCGAGGGCGGCGTGCCGGGCACCGACCTGAGCACCGCCTTCCGCCGCCGCGACCTGGCCGTCACCGGCTTCCTCATCCTGCGCGACAAGGGCCCCGACGCGCTCGGCGAGTTCCACGCGGCCGCCGCCCGGCTGATCGCCCCGAAGCTGCCCGCCTGGCGCGAGAAGTGGGAGCGCGGCGCGCTCCAGGCCGCGCTGGAGACGGGGAAGCAGATCGACGCGCTCGCCGCCGGCGACGCGAGTCACCTCGGCCACGGCGGCATCAGCGTGCTGCCGCAGCCGAGCGAACACGGCCGGCACGGCATGTGCGGCCTGCTCGACACCTACCACGCCACCGCCGCCTGAGGAGTCCTGTGTCCCGCATCCCGATCGGTATCGTGCTCAACGGCGTCACCGGCCGCATGGGGTACCGCCAGCATCTGGTCCGCTCGCTGCTCGCGATCCGCGAAGAGGGTGGCCTGCCGTCCCGCGACGGCTCGCTGATCTGGCCGGAGCTCGTCCTGGTCGGGCGCAACGCCGACAAGCTGGAGCAGCTGGCCCAGCGGCACGGCCTGACCGAGTGGACGACCGACCTCGACGCCGCGCTGGCCCGCCCCGACGTGCAGATCTACTTCGACGCGCAGGTGACCCAGCAGCGGGAGAAGGCGATCCGCGCCGCCATCGACGCCGGCAAGCACGTCTACACCGAGAAGCCACTGGCGGAGGACACCGACGCCGCCGTCGCGCTGTGCCGCGCCGCGCGGGCCGCCGGCATCAAGCACGGCGTCGTGCAGGACAAGCTGTTCCTGCCGGGCCTGCGCAAGCTGAAGCGCCTCATCGACGGCGGCTTCTTCGGCCGGATCCTGTCGGTGCGCGGCGAGTTCGGCTACTGGGTCTTCGAGGGCGACTGGCAGGCCGCGCAGCGCCCGTCGTGGAACTACCGCGCCGCCGACGGCGGGGGCATCGTGGTGGACATGTTCCCGCACTGGCAGTACGTGCTGGAGCAGCTCTTCGCCCCGATCCGCTCCGTGCAGGCGACCATCGCAACCCATATCCCGACCCGGGTGGACGAGGTCGGCCAGGAGTATGAGGCGACCGCCGACGACGCGGCCTACGGCACGTTCGAGCTGGAGGGCGGCATCGTCGCGCAGATCAACTCCTCGTGGGCGGTCCGCGTCCGCCGCGACGAGCTGGTCGAGTTCCAGGTCGACGGCACGCACGGCAGTGCCGTCGCGGGGCTGCGCGAGTGCCACGTCCAGCACCGCGGCACCACCCCGAAGCCGGTGTGGAACCCGGACCTGCCGGTCACCGAGCCGTTCCGCGCGCAGTGGCAGTCCGTGCCGGACAACGAGCCGTTCGACAACGGCTTCAAGGCGCAGTGGGAGCTGTTCCTGCGGCACGTCGTCGACGGCCCGGAGAACGGCGCGGCGTTCCCGTGGGACTTCGCCGCCGGCGCCCGCGGCGTCCAGCTCGCCGAGCTCGGCCTCCAGTCCGCCCGCGAGGGCCGCCGCCTCGACATCCCGGCCCTCGACCTGTGAGCACCCGGCAGCTCGAACGGTTCTCGCTGAACCAGGCCACCACCAAGCGCTGGCCCGTCGACGAGACGATCGCCGGCTGCGTCAAGCAGGGAGTGACGCAGATCGGGCTGTGGCGCGACCAGGTGGACACGTTCGGCCTCGAACGGACCGCCGCCCTGGTCCGCGCCGCCGGCATGCGCGTCACGACCCTGTGCCGCGGCGGCTTCTTCACCACGCCGGGCTGGTTCGACGACAACCGCCGCGCGATCGACGAGGCCGCGGTCCTCGGCGCGCCGGTGCTGGTCCTGGTCAGCGGCGGTCTCCCCGACGGCAGCCGCGATCTGGACGCGGCCCGCCGGAGCGTCGGCGACGCGATCGGTGAGCTGGTCCCGCATGCGGTCGCGGCAGGTGTACGACTGGCGATCGAGCCTCTGCACCCGATGTTCGCCTCGGACCGCTGCGTCGTGTCCACCCTGTCGAACGCCCTGGACCTCGCGTCGCCGTTCCCCGCCGCGGCGGTGGGGGTGGCCGTCGACACCTACCACCTGTGGTGGGACGACCAGGTCTGGACCCAGCTGGCCAGGGCGGGCGCCGAGTCGCGCATCGCGTGTTTCCAGGTCGCCGACTGGATCACGCCGCTGCCGGAGGGCGTGCTGCTCGGCCGCGGCCTGCCGGGCACCGGCTGCGTCGAGCTGCGCCGGTTCCGCGAGGCGGTGGACGCCACCGGGTACACCGGCCCGATCGAGGTCGAGGTCTTCCACGACACCGTGTGGTCGCGCCCCGGCGCCGACGTGCTGGCCGAGTCGATCGAGGGTTACCTCACGCACGTGCTGTGACCACCCGCGCGGGGCGGCGTCCGGGTTCTCCCGGCGTCGCCCCGGCCGTGTGTCGCCCCCGGGCTGTGCGCTGGCCGGGCCGGGTCAGCCGCGGTTGCCCTCGGCGGCCGGCGGGTCCGAGACCGGGTCGGAGGTCGGCGGCGTGGTGGTGGGCGGCGTCGTCGGCGGCGTGGTGGTCGGGTCGGTCGTCGGGTCCGGCGTCGGCGTCGTCACCGTCGTCGTGGGCACGGCGGTCGACGTGGCCGACACGACCCCGGACGCGGTCGGGGGCACCAGCGGGCCGTTGGTCGGGTTGCCCCCGCCGGCCGTGGCGCCCGGGTTGGGCCGCTGCACGGCGGTCACCTGCGGGTTCGGCGCCGGCGACAGGTTGGTGCCGACCTGGTCGCCGGTGGTGCTGCCGCGGTGCGTGCCGGAGTCGGACTTGCCGCCCATCATGTCGGTCGTGGTCTCCGCGGCGGCGAAGACGAGCGCCAGCGCCATCGGCACCGCGATCGCCATCGACGTCACCCGGCGGCGCGACATCTGGGTCGTGCCCCGCAGCCAGCGCTTCTGCGTCGGCAGCGGCGCGACGTCGAGGTCGTCCACGGCGAGGCCGAGCAGCAGCTGCCGTGCGTCGGGCCGGTCCAGCGGGTCGCGGCTGAGCGCGGCCGCGACGAGGTCCCGCACCGGGTCGGGGATGCCGTTGAGGTCGGGCTCGCCCTCGAGGATCTTCCAGGCGCGGGCCGCGGCCTCTTCGCCACCGTACGGGTGGCGCCCCGTCGCCGCGAACGCGACCAGGCAGCCCCAGCCGAAGATGTCCATGGCGGCCGACGGCTCCTCGGCGCGCAGCTGCTCGGGGGAGGCCCAGCCGAGGCTGCCGACGATGTTGCCGGTGCCGGTGATGTCGCTCGCGGCGTCCATCGCGCGGGCGATGCCGAAGTCGATGATCCGGACACCACCGAGCGTGACCATGAGGTTGCTCGGCTTCAGGTCGCGGTGGACCAGGCCGACGTTGTGGATCGCGGCGAGCGCGGCCGCGACGCCGAGCGCCACGCTGTGCAGCATCGCCGGGTCGAGCGGGCCGTCGTCGGCGACGAGCCGCGACAGCGGGATGCCCTCGAGGTACTCGGTGACCAGGTACGGCCGGTCCTCGTGCATGCCGGAGTCGAGCACGCGGGCGGTGCAGAAGCCGGGGACCCGCTGGGCGGCCCGGACCTCGCCGGCGAACCGCACCCGGAACCTCGGGTCGCGCGCGAGGTGCGCGTGCACCAGCTTCACCGCGACGCGGGAGCCGTCGGAGGACTGCGCCAGGTAGACGGTGCCCATGCCACCGACGCCCAGCTGACCGATCAGCCGGTAGTCGTCGATGCGGATCGGGTCGTTGGCCGTGAGGTCGCCGATGGTGGCACGGCGTGCCGGGGCGGCCGAGCGCAGCGGCAGGTCCGGCGTGCCGGACTCACCGGCGCCGTCGTGCGTGCCAGCCTCGGTCATCGGGGTCCTTCCAGCCACTCGGCACAGGTTCCATGCAGTCTGGTCCGTCCACCGCGAGATGAAAAGACCACCCTGGATGCAACCCTCGTGCCCGTTCGGGCAGATTTCGCCCATGCGGCATCCGCGCATGGTGCCTCGACATTAGTCGAGATCCGCGCGGACGTCCGCGCCGGAGGTCACACCTTCGACCCCCAGCGTTCAACGAATGACGCCCGATGAGATGACGCGGCCAGCGCTGAGATCAGCGTGGTCGCTCCAGGTGAGCGATCATTCCACGCAGCGCAGTCGTGACGACCGCGAGCTGGGCCGGCTCCAGGTACGACAGAGCGAACACCTCCGCGCTCTGCGACTCCGGCAGCAGCTCGCGGATGAGGCGCTGGCCCTTGCGGGTCAGCTGCAGCACCACGAGCCTGCCGTCGTCGGGATGCGGGCTGCGGCGCACCAACCCACGGCCGGACAGCGTGTCGACGACGCCGGTCAGCGTCGCCTTGGAGATGCCCGCCTGCTCGGCGACGTGCCTGGTCTCCATCCTGCGCGCGGCCCACACGGTGCGCAGGACCACGAACCCCGTCCACGTCAGCTGCCGCGGACGCAGCACCACCTGCTCGACGTGCTGCCTGACGGCGTTGGCCGCCCGGTGCAGGTGCAGCACGGTCTCCGTCGCCGTCGAGTCAGCGGCGACGTCCTGCGTAGCGGTCACCTGTCGTCACGCAACCGCTCATGTCTCGACACGACACCTCGCATGCCCATGTGGGCGGCCCCCCTCCGGTCCCCATAGAACACACAGAATATCGAAAACATAGCGGTTCCGTTGCCCCGTCATCACCCACAGCAATTCCATGAACGCGAAACGTAGACCGTCTTCGTGCTGTTTGCCCGCTTTGTCGTCACAATTTATCGGCTATCAGATGAATTGAAACTTCTGAAGTGCCCGACTGTACCGATCCAGGCGTCCATCGACGACACTGGAACCATGCGGGTCGCACTGCTGGCCGTCACGACGCTGCTCGGCCTGACCGTGAGCGGCGGGGCGGCCGCGTGCGGCGGGCCCGCCGAGCCTACGCAGCAGCACCAGACCGCCTCGCCGTGGCAGCGCCTGCCGGACGCGCCGTCGGAGCGCACCGAGGTCGCCGCCGCCGTCACCGGCGCGAAGATCGTGGTCGCCGGCGGGTACCAGCGCGACGGCGGCAGCGTCAGCACCGTCGAGATCTACGACACCGCCGCCCGCGCCTGGACGGCCGGCCCGCCGCTGCCGCTCGCCGTCAACCACGCGATGGCCGCCGCGGCCGGAGGGGCCGTCTACGTGTTCGGCGGGTTCCTCGCCGACGGCACCCCGAGCGCCGCGGCGTTCCGCCTGCCCGCCGGCGCGCAGCGCTGGGAGTCGGTCGCGGACCTGCCGGAGGCGCGCGGCGCCGGCGCCAGTGCCGCGCTGGGCACGTCGATCTTCGTGGCCGGCGGGATCGGCCCCGGCAAGGACCTCCTGGCCGCGTCGATGCTCGTGTACGACACCGTGGCCGACCGGTGGCGCTCCGCACCCGGACCGCCCACACCGCGTGAGCACCTCGGCGGCGCGGCCGCGGGCGGCCGGTTCTACACCGTCGGCGGCCGCGTCGGCGGGCAGCTCCGGGCGGCCGTCGAGTCCTTCGACCCGGCCACCGGCGCGTGGACGAAGCGCCCCGACCTGCCGACCGCGCGCGGCGGCCTGGCCGCGACCGGCACCTGCCACGGCTGGGTCATCGCCGCCGGCGGCGAGGGCAAGGAGACGTTTCCGCAGGTCGAGCTCTACGACCCGGCCGCCGACCGGTGGCGCGCCCTGCCGCCGATGCCCAACCCGCGGCACGGCCTGGCGGTGGTGACCGTCGGCAGCACGCTGTTCACGCTGCCGGGCGGCCCGAAGCCGGGCCTGTTCGTCGCCGCCACCACCGAGTCCCTCGACCTGGACCCCTGCTGACCGCGCTCCCTCGGCCGGCGCCGACGGGCCTCGCCGCGGTCGGAGGCCGTTCGGTCCCGGTCGCGGGTGTCGCTGATCAGTCCTGGTCGCGGTGGCCGCGCCGCAGCAGCCGGTTGCGCTGCCAGATCAGGAACGCGAACAACGCGATCAACAGCATGATCACGCACAGGAACTTGGCCATCGCGACAGCGTACGGCGGCCCCCGCCCTCACCCTGCCTCCGGCTCCCTGCTTCCGGCCTGCGTCCTTCGGCATGCGTCCTTGGCGCCGGTGTGCGTCCCTGCTCGGGCAGGGGTGATTCAGCGTCCGTGGCCGGCCAGATCTCCGGCCCGGGTGGTGTCCTGGCCCCTGCGCCTGGCCAGGTGGGCGAACGTGACCGCGTCCTCGACGGCGGCGCCGCCCGGGTCGTTGTTGAAGTAGACGTACGAGTCCGCGCAGGAGTCCGCCAGGCGGCCGGCCCAGGTGTCGAGGGCGGACCGGCCGTACCGTGGCCACGGCGCCGCGCGGCCCTCGTGCAGCCGCAGGTAGCACCAGCCGCCGGTCGTCCACAGCGGGGTCACCGGCCGGCTGTGGCGGTCCGCCCAGCACAGCGCCGCCCCGCGGGCGTCGAGGACCTGCCGCACCTCGTCCACCCACCAGGTCTCGTGCCGCGGCTCGACCGCGACCCGCACGCCGGCCGGGAACGCAGCCAGCGTCGCGTCCAGCGCCGCCACGTCGAGCCTCATCGTCGGCGGCAGCTGTAGGAGCACCGGGCCGAGCTTGCCACCGAGCCCGCCGGCCCGGTCCATGAGCCGCCGCACCGGCTCCTCCGGGTCGCGCAGCCGGCGTACATGCGTCAGGTACCGGCTGGCCTTCACCGCGACCACGAAGTCGTCCGGTGTCCGCTCCCGCCACGCCTCGAACGTCGACCGCTCGGGCAGCCGGTAGAACGCGTTGTTGACCTCCACCGTGCCGAACGTGGTCGCGTAGTGCTCCAGCCAGCACCGTTGCGGCAGGCCGGCCGGGTACAAGCGGCCCTTCCAGTCGCGGTACTGCCAGCCCGACGTGCCGATGAGCATCATGCCGACCGGTTACCCAGAAACCCGGGGCGCTGTCGCCTACGTGTACGTACGTCGGTCGCCCGGCCGACTACGTATGTCGCCCGGAGGCGTTTAGGTAAGTGTTACCGATGTCGCGCGGACCTTACCGCGCGAAGATGGTGTCACAAACGATCCAGAGGAGCCCGCAGTGAACGTCCACCCGATCCTTCTGACCGAGCTCGTCCGCCAGCGCCAGCTGCACATGCTCGACGAGGCCAAACACTGGTCAAGCCGAGTGAAGCTCCGCCGCAGAGCGGACCGCTCCGGCACCGCGGCCTGACCGGCCCGCACCGCCGTAACCCAGCAGCCCCGGACCTCGGCGTCCCGGCCACCCAATCCCTCCGGGTGGCGCGGACGTCGACCGGTCCGGGGCTGCCGTGCGTCCACCACCCCGGCGGCGGACCTGAGCCATGAACTTCTTCCTCATGCGTGGCAGGTGACTACGTGCGTCCGGCCCGGCTAGGTATCGCCGCGGCGCCCAAGATACGTAACAGGTACAGATGGAAACGGCTCCTTACACGACCAGGATGGAGACATCACCGAGCCAAGGAGTCGGCCATGATGCACCCAGTGTTCCTCTTCGTCCAGGTCCAGCACCGTCAGGAGAGCCTGCTCGGCCTGGGCCGGCGCCGGCGGCTGGCCGGTGAGGACGACCGGCCGTGGTGGCGCAGGTCGCGTGCGTCACAGCCGACGCACAGGCTGCCCGCCGGTAGGCTGGTTGCGTGCGGGCCAGCCGTAGCGGAGTGAGCCAGGTGATGGTCGGCCGCGACGACGAGCTGCGCAGGTTGCGCCGGCTTCTCGACGGGTCCGAGCCTTCCATCGCCATGCTCGGCGGCGAGCCGGGCATCGGCAAGAGCCGTCTGGTGCAGGAGCTGATCACGGGGTTGCCCGAGACGGTGCCGGTGCTCGACGGGCAGGCCGATCCCGGCACGCTCAGCCGGCCGTTCGAGGTGCTGCTCGACGCGATCGACAGCGGCCACCGCTCGGCCGGGCTCGACCCGGAGCTGCTCGTGACGGTCACCGACGCGTCGCGGTCCATGATCGACCGGATTCAGGCCGGGCTGGAGATCGTGCGGCAGCTGACGACGTCGGGACCGTCGGTGGTGGTGTTCGAGGACCTGCACTGGGCCGACTCGGAGAGCGTGGCGCTGTTCGAGCGGATCGCGGACCTGCCCGGCACCAGGCTGCTCGTCGGCACGTACCGGCCCGACGAGGTCACCCGCCGGCACCCGCTCGCCGACCTGCTGACCCGCCTCGAACGGCGGTACATGGTGACCAACGTGCGGCTGGAGCGGCTCAACCTCGCCGAGACGTCGCAGTTCCTCAAGTCCGTCACCGGGCGGCCTCCGGCGTACAGGACCGCGCTGTCGCTGCACAACCGCACCGGCGGCAACCCGTTCTTCCTCGAAGAGCTGATCAAGGCCAACGGCGAAGAGGACCTCGACACGCTGTGTGACCGGCCGCTGCCGTGGAACGTCGCGGAGGCCCTGCGCAGGCAGCTCGACGACCTCGACCCGACCGAGAAGCGGATCGTCGAGGCTGCCGCCGTGCTCGGCCGCAAGGTGCCGTTCGACCTGCTCGCTGCCGTGACGAGCCACAGCGAGCCGGAGCTCATCGACGCCCTGCGCGACCTGGTGCGGCGCGGGCTGATGGTGGAGACCGGCGACGACGAGTTCAGCTTCCGGCACGCGTTGACCCGGGAGGCGCTCGCCGACGAGCTGCTCGCCCGGCAGCGCCGCCGCCTGCACGAGCTGGCCCTGGAGACGCTGCTGTCGACCGGCAGCAAGGACTACGCCCTGGTGGCGCACCACGCCCGGGGCGCCGGCCGCTACCTCGACATGGTCGAGGCCGCCCGGCGCGGGCTCTCCAAGTACCTGGCGATGGGCTCGCCCTACCAGGCGCTGCAGCTGGCCGAGATGGGCCTCGACGAGCTGCCCGACGACGTGGAGCTGCTGTCGTGCGGCGCCCGCGCCGCCTGGCTCGCCGGGCTCCTCGACGACGCGCAGCAGCTCGGCCGGCGCTGGCTCGCCGCGGCCGGCACCGGCGACGAGCGCGCCGACGCGCTGCGCCTGCTCGTGCGGCTCAGCTGGGAGGTCGGCAGCAGCGGCAGCATGCAGGAGCGCGCCGAGGAGCTGCGGGCCGAGATCGAGCACCTCGGCGACGGGCCGTCGAAGGCGTACGCATACGCGGCGATCGCGCAGGCGTACATGCTGATGGACAACACCGAGTGCGCCATCGAATGGGCCGACAAGGCGATCGGCCTCGGCGAGCGGCTCGGGCTGCCCGGCGTCTGGCTCGCCGGCAAGGTCGAGAAGGGCTCCGCGCTGGTCAACTTCGCCGCCGGCGTCGACGACGGCATCAAGCTGCTCAACGAGGCGGCCCAGGAAGCGGAGCAGGCGGGGGAGTGGCTGCTCGCCGCGCGGTCGCTCAACAACCTGTACAACCTCCTGCCCGGCGGCCCCGCCGACTGGGCCGCGGCGCTGGAGCGCATGCGCACCTTCGCGGAGCGGGCCGGCTTCGACTCCCTCGCCGTCGCCGCGTACTTCCAGGGCCGCGCCCGGCTCGCCGTGCAGGAGGGCAACCTCGGCGGCGCCCTCGCCGAGCTGGAGTCCGCCCGCCGCCGCGACCGCGGCCTGCTGCGCACCCGCAACGGCATCGACTACCACGGCGTCTTCTTCGCCGGCCTGCTCCTGGAGGCCGGCGAGCTCGACCGCGCCGACGCCGTCATCCGCGGCATGGTCGAGGCCACCGACACGTACACGATGCTGACCCAGACGTCGGTGCCCGGCCTGCAGTTCCACCTGACGGCCCGCCGCGGCCAGACCGAACAGGCCCGCGAGCTGCTCCGCGCGGTCCTCGACGCCGTCCGCGCCACCGGCGTCACCGGCCGCGACTTCGCCCACGACCTCATCTCCGCCGGCCTCGTCGGTGGCCTCGCCGTCGACGAGCTGCGCCCGGTCGCCGCCGCCATCGACGACCCGTTCTTCGACGACGCGTGGCGCTGGCTCGCCGACGCCCAGATCGCCGAGGCCGCGGGCGACCACAAGGCCGCGCTCGCCGGGTACCGCCGCGCCGTCGCCGAGCCGTCCATGCTCCTGCCCGCCACCAAAGGCTCCGGGCACGTCGGCGCCGCCCGCTGCCTGCTCGCCCTCGGCGACCTCGAAGCCGCCCGCCAGCACGTCCGCGTCGCCGAGCCCCTCCTGGCCCGCTGGTCCGGCTGGCGCGTCGCGGAGCTCTCCGCCCTCCGCGGCCGGCTGGGCCTCGCCGCCCCCGTCGCCGGCGACCAGGCGCTGACACCCCGCGAGCGCGAGGTCGCGGTGCTGCTCGCGGAAGGCCTGACCAACGCGGAGCTCGCCCGCCGCCTCTACATCTCCCCCCGCACCGCCGCCGTGCACGTCTCCAACATCTTGAGCAAGCTCAACCTGGAGTCCCGCACGCAGATCGCCGCCTGGGTCCGCGCCGGCAGCTGACTCCTGCCTCGTCCTGCCGCCGGCGTACGCCGCCCGCCCATCTCCGTTCTCCGCGCCGCAGCTGTTCTTTGCAGGTTGATCGCGCGACGTCTATCCGTGCTGCTGAAGCTGGGCGAGTGACGGGCGTCGTGAGCGGCTGGGCGCCGTATGGTGGGCGGGTGCTGGTCGTCACGAACGAGCTCGCCGGCCGGACCGAGGCCGAGGCGGTCGAATCCGTCCTCGGCGTCCTGCGCGAAACCGGCGACGTCGAGACCATGACCTGCGGCCATGCGGGCGACGTCGACAGGATCCTCGACGCCCGGCGCGGCCGGCGGCTGGTGGTCGTCGGAGGCGACGGCTCGCTGCACACGATGGTCGGCGCCCTGCTGCGCCGCGGCGAGGCCGCTACCTGCGAGGTCGCCCTCATCCCCCTCGGCACCGGCAACGACTTCGCCCGCGGCGTCGGCATCCCCGTCGACGACCTGCACGCCGCCGCCCGGATCGCCGCCGCCGGCATCGCCGGCCCGATCGACCTGATCGTCGCCGACGGCGACGGCGTCGTCATCAACGCGGTCCACGTCGGCGCCGGCGCCGAGGCGGCCCTGAAGGCCCGCCCCCTCAAGAAGCACCTGAAGATCGCCGCGTTCCCGATCGGCGCGGTCCTCGCCGGGTTCACCGCCAGCGGCTGGCGCCTGCGCGTCACCGTCGACGGCACGGTGGTGTCCCGCGGCCGCCGCCGCGTCCTGATGGCAGGCCTGTCCAACGCGCCGACCATCGCCGGCGGCACCGGCGAGCTGGCCCCCGTCGCGGACCCGACGGACGGCCTGGCCGACATCACGGTGTCGTTCGCCGTCGGCCCGCTCGCCCGGGTCGGCTACGCCCTCGCCCTGCGCAAGGGCCGCCACCCGGGCCGCGACGACGTCATCCACCGCCGCGGCCGCGACATCCACATCGAAGGCGACCCGTTCCACGTCAACGCCGACGGCGAGCTCGCCGGCCCCTTCCGAAGCCGCCGCTGGACGGTCGCCCAGGGCGCCTGGCTCCTCGTCCGCTGACGGCCGGCTCTTCGAGAGGTGGACGACCGAGTCGTGGGTACCGCTCGACGCGGTCGTCCACCAAGCCGCCGGAGCGGTCAGGCCAGGCCGGCCAGGCGCAGCAGCAGGCCCTTCACCTCCGTCGCGTCGACCGAGTCCAGGGACAGCGACGGGTCGCCGCACATCCAGACCGGGCCGTCTTCGACGGTTGAGGGGAGGAGGCCGTGGGAGCCCTTGACCGCCTTGGCGCCGGCGTCGAGGCCGACCACGTTCATCATGTACCGCAGCCCCAGCTTCTTGCGGGCCAGTGCGACCCCCGCACGGGCCTTCGCCGCGCCGGGGGCGGCGGGGTCGAAGAGGAGCTCGGCCGGGTCGTACCCGGGCTTGCGGTGGATCTCGACGAGCTGGGCGAAGTCGGGGCGGCGGGCGTCGTCGAGCCAGTAGTAGTACGTGAACCAAGCGTCGGGCTCGGCGAGCAGGACCAGCTCGCCGGCGCGCTCGTGGTCGAGCCCGGTCCGTGCCTTGCCGGCGGCGTCGAGGACCTCACCGACGCCGGGCAGGGCCGCGCACAACTTCTGCACCGCCGGCAGGTCCGCCTCGTCGCGCACGTAGACGTGGGCGATCTGGTGGTCGGCGACGGCGAACGCCCGTGAGGTCCACGGGTCCAGGTACTCCATGCCGTCCTGGGTGTAGACGTTGAGCAGGCCCTCGGCGCGCAGGAGGCGGTTGACGTCGACGGGCCGGCTGGCCTCGGTGATGCCGTACTCGGACAGGACGACGACGGTCACGTCCCGGGCGGCCGCGGCGGCCAGCAGGGGAGCGACGACGTTGTCCAGCGCCGTGGCGGCCGCGGCGGCCTCCGGCGAGGACGGGCCGAAGCGCTGCAGGTCGTAGTCGAGGTGCGGCAGGTACACCAGGGTCAGGTCCGGCGACTTCTCGACCATGATCTGCTCGGCCGCCCTGGCGATCCACTCCGAGGACGGGATGCCGGCGCCGGGACCCCAGTAGGTGAAGAGCGGGAACTCACCCAGCCGGGTGGTGAGCTCGTCGTGCAGCGCCGGCGGGTACGTGTAGCAGTCCGGCTCCTTGCGACCGTCGGAGTAGTAGATGGGGCGCGGGGTGACGGTCCAGTCGACGTCGGCGCCCATCGCGTACCACCAGCAGACGTTCGCGACCGTGTAGCCGGGTTCGGCCCGGCGGGCCGCGTGCCACAGCTTGTCGCCGCCGACGAGCGCGTTGTGCTGCCGCCACAGGAAGATCTCGCCGAGGTCGCGGAAGTACCAGCCGTTGCCGACGACACCGTGGTCGGAGGGCATCGCCCCGGTGAGGAACGTCGATTGCACCGAGCAGGTGACCGCGGGCAGGACCGGGCGCAGCGGCACGGCGGCGCCGACGGCGGACAGGTGCGGCATGTGCGGCAGCAGCCTGGGCGTCAGCCCGACCACGTCGAGGACCAGCAGGGGCTTGCTCATCGAGGCTCCAACGTTTTGAGACCGAGGTCGTGCAGGATGTCGCGGGCGTAGGCGAGCTCGGCGGCCATCCCCGCGGCGAGCTGCTCGGGGCCGGTGGGCCGCTGGGACTCCGGCAGCACGCCCCACGTGTAGGTCTCGACCTCGAGGTGGTCGCAGCCGGCGACCGGCCCGCCGAGCAGCGCCGCGAGGCCGGCCCGCAGCACGTCGGTGGTCGCCTGCAGCGGCGGCTCCGGCGAGGCGTGCAGCGGCACGTGGTAGTGCACCCGCCACGGGCCGCCGTCGCCGCTGGCGAGGGCCTCGTCGAGGTCGTCGAAGGACGCCGCGCAGCCACGGGAGCGGGTCTGGTGCATGAAGCGTGGCTCGACGTAGTCGGCGAGCGCGGGCACGGACGGGTCGTCGACCGCGAGCGCCGCCGACACCTGCACCTTCACGACCGGCAGGCCGGTCCGGGCGAGCCGCTGCACCGCGGTGACCGGGTCCTCCCATGCGCAGGCCAGGTGCGCGAGGTCCAGGCAGACCCCGAGGTACCTGGGGTCGATCCGGGCCAGGTGCACCGTCGCCTGGAGGGTGTTCTCGATGACGCACCCCGGCTCCGGCTCGAACGCGACCCGGATCGGCCGGTCCAGGAACGACAGCCCGTACGCGAGCTGGTCCAGGGCCCGCTGGACGGCGGCGACCTGCGGGCCGTCCCACGGGTCGCGCCAGCCGAGCGGCAGCGTCGAGATCGAGCCGCGCTCCGCGTCGTCGGGCAGCAGGTCGACGAGGACCCGGGCGAGGTCCATCGTGTACCGCAGCCGCCGCGGGTCGGCCCAGTCCGGCAGGTACACCGCCTTCTTCACCACCGGCGCCTGGAACGCCTCGTACGGGAACCCGTTCAGGGTCACCACCTCGAGCCCGCGGACGTCCAGCTCGTGGCGCAGCTGCCGGCGCAGCGAGGCGTCACCGGCGAGGGCGGCGGCCACCGGAGCGGCGAGCCACAGGCCGAGGCCGAGCACCGGCGTGTCGAGGCACGACCTGACCCGCGCCGCGTAGACATCGAGTTGCGTCAGGATCCCGGGCAGGTCCTCCGCGGGGTGGACGTTGGTCCCGTAGGCCAGGTGGACCACCTGGCCGTCGGGGTGCCGCAGCCGCATCACGACCCGCCGCGGAGGATCGAGTTCCCCTCGAAGGTGGCGTCGGCGGAAGCGAGGTCCGAGACGTCGAGGCGTTTGGACTGCCCGTAGAACTCGACCGGGTTGCGCCACAGCACCCGGTCGACGTCGTCGTCGCTGAACCCGGCGGCCAGCATCGCCTCGCCGGTCCGCAGCGTCAGCAGCGGGTCGGAGCGGCCCCAGTCGGCCGCCGAGTTGACCAGGACCCGGTCCATGCCGTGCTCCTGCAGGATCGACACCATCCGCGACGGCGTCATCTTCGTGTCCGGGTAGATGGAGAACCCCATCCAGCAGCCGCTCTCGGCGACCCGCGCGACGGTGACCTCGTTGAGGTGGTCGACGACGACCCGGCCCGGGTCGATCCCCGACTCACGGACCACGGCGATGGTCCGGTCGGTGCCGCGGGCCTTGTCGCGGTGCGGGGTGTGCACCATCGCCGGCAGGTCGTGCTCGACGGCGAGGGCGAGCTGCGCGGCGAACACCTCGTCCTCCTCCGGCGTCATCGAGTCGTAGCCGATCTCGCCGACCGCGACGACGCCGTCCTTCTCCAGGTACCGCGGCAGCACCGACAGCACGTCCCGGCAGCGCGGGTCGTTGGCCTCCTTCGGGTTGAGCGCGATCGTGCAGTGGTGCCGGATACCGAACTGCGAGGCCCGGAAGGGCTCCCACCCGACGAGGGAGTCGAAGTAGTCGGTGAACGAGCCGACGTTGGTGCGCGGCTGCCCGAGCCAGAACGCCGGCTCCACCAGCGCCCGGACGCCGGCGGCGGCCATCCGCTCGTAGTCGTCGGTGGTGCGGGACGTCATGTGGATGTGCGGGTCGAAGATGCGCATCACGAGACCTTTTCCTGGAGGCGGTGCAGCAGCGCGGTGGCGTCGTCGGCGACGGCGCGGCCGGCGGCGTGCCGCTCCTCGACGAGCCCCGCGAGCATGGTGGCGAGCTCCGCGTCGGCGCGGGTGTCGAGGTCGGCGACGTCGGCGAGGGGCAGGCCCATGAAGACGGCCTTCAGCACACCCTGCCGCCACGCGGCGGCGGGCAGGCACGCGGCGGCCGGCCCGAGCGCGGCGGAGACGAGCCTGGTGTCGTTGGTGCGCAACGCGTCGAGCAGGAGCCCCGGGAACGAGTCCTGCACCGGCAGCAGCGGCAGCGCCCGCAGCACCGCGCGCTTCTCGGCGGCGTCACCGAACCGGTAGAGCGGCTCCAGCTCGGTCTGCAAGGCGCTTTCGGGCAGCCGGGTCAGCAGGAGGACCCGGGCGGCGTCGTCGACCGTCCATCCGGGCAGCCCGCCTGCGCCGTTCAGGGCCCACCGGCCGCAGCGGCGGCCCGCGGCGGGGAACAGCCGGCCGATCGCCGACGGCTGGCGGGCCACGGTCTCCAGGGCCGTGTCGAGCCACACCGTGTCCGTCAGCTCGGCGGTGAGGGAGTCGTACAGGTTCATGGCACCTCCTGGAATCGGTCCAGTGACTGCGCTTCGGCGGCGCGCAGGAAGGCGAGGGAGTCACGGGCCACCGCGGGCGCGGCGTGGCTGTGGCGGGGGAGCTCGACGGCGACGAGGCCGCCGTAGTCGGTGTCGTTGAGGGCGCGCAGCACCGCCGGGAAGTCGACCTCGCCGGTGCCGAACTCGAGATGCTCGTGCACGCCGCGAACCATGTCGTCGATCTGCACGTTGACGAGCGACCCGGCGACCCGGCGCACGCAGTCCTCGGCGGAGATCGGCTCCAGGCAGCGGCAGTGGCCGATGTCGAGGGTCAGTCCGAAGTGGACGGGCGCGCCGAGGTCGGCCCGCAGCCGCTCCCAGTCGTCGATCGACTCGACCAGCATGCCCGGCTCGGGCTCGAAGCCGAGCATCATCTCCACGCCCTCGGCGGCGGCGAGGACCTCGGCGCTGCCGGTGACGAGCCGCCGCCACGCGAGGTCCGGCGCCACCCCGGGCGGGCGGACGCCGGCCCAGAAGCTGACCGCCTCCGCGCCGAGGTCCGAGCCGATCCGCACGGCCCGGCTCAGGAAGTCGATCCGCGCCTCGGGCTCGTCGTCCAGCAGCGTCGGCGCGTGCTTGTGCCACGGGTCGAGCAGGAACCGGGCACCGGTCTCGATGACGACACCGAGGCCGAGCTCGGCGAGGCGGTGGCCGAGCGCGCGGACGTGCCGCCAGAGGTTGGCGTCGTACGGGTCCAGATGATGGTGGTCGAGGGTCAGCGCCACGCCCGTGTAGCCGAGCCCGGCGATGACGGTCAACGCGTCGTCGAGCCGGTGGTTGCTGAAACCGTTGGTGCCGTACCCGAATCGGAGACTCATGTCGGCGACAGCCGCTTCGCGAGGTGCCGGCCGAGCGGCGCGGCGGCCGCGACGGCGATCCCGGCGAGGGGTGCGCCGGCCCGGGCGGTGAGCGCGCCCTGCAGCGTCGGCAGGTTCACGATGCCGGCGCCGACGGACGCGCGGATGTTGCCCGCCGTCGGCTTCTCCAGCGCCTTCAGCTGCGCCTCGCCGTAGCGTTTCGCGTACCAGCCCGACAGCGCGGCGGGAATCCAGGACCACCGGCCGACGGGTCGCGCCGGCAGTGCCGCCGCGGCGGCGACCGCGGCGGATCCGGCGAGCGTGGCCGCGGGCAACGCCGGCGTGGAGCCGTGGACCTCCGCTGTGGACAGTGCGGTCACGGTGTACGTGTGGGCGAAGACCGTCGCCGCGGGGTACACGGCGGAGCGCAGCCGCCCACCGCTCGCACCGAGCAGCACGTCGAGGGCGCGGCAGGCGGCCATCGCGGCGGGGCCGGCCGGGGTGTTCTTCAGCTTCAGGTCGTAGGCCCAGACCGCGCCGGCGAGCGGCACGGCCACGGCGAGGGCGCGGCGGCCGCCGGCGAGCCCGGCGAGGGCCACCCCGGCGGCGGTCAGTCCGGCGGCGACGCCGAACGCGGTCCCGGGGGTGATGCGCCCCGAGGGGATCGGCCGCTCGGGGCGTTCGGTGGCGTCCAGGTCCCGGTCGGCCCAGTCGTTGGCCGCCATGCCCGCCCAGTACAGCAGGACCGACGATCCGGCGAGGACCGGCGTGCGTGGCCCGAGCGTGCCCGCGGCGGCCGCGCCGGCGACGACGTCACCGGGCACGCTCAGCGCCGCGGGGGCACGGACCAGCTCGGCCAGGGTCCGCCAGTCGGGTCGGGCGGGGTTCACAGCGACCGCACGAACGCGGCGAGGGCCTCGAACTGGGCGCCGAGGGCGTGGTCGACCTCGCCGAGCGGGTCCTTGAAGAAGAACGCCAGCTCGGTCAGCGGCCCGGCCCGGCCGGCGGCGTGGGCGGCCGCGGCGAGCCGGGCAAGGTCCAGGACCAGGGGCGCGGCGAGCGCGGAGTCGCAGCCGTGCCAGGTGAACTCCATCCGCATCGGCGTGCCGAGGAAGCCGGCGAACGTGATGAGGTCCCAGGCGGTCTTGAAGTCGCCGATGTCCGGCACGTACTCGATGCGGGTGTGGCCGTCGGGCTGGTACCCGAGGGTCTCGCTGAGCACGCGCTGCTTGCTGGCGGACTTGGCCGCGTTGGCGGCCGGCTCGGCGAGGGTCGCGCCGTCGCCGCCGCCCAGCAGGTTGGTGCCGGACCAGGACTTCACCCGCAGGTTGCGCATCGCGAACATCGGCGCCAGCACCGACTTGATCAGCGTCTCGCCGGTCTTGCCGTCGTGGCCCGCGTACACGACGTTGCGGGCCTGCGCCAGCTCGTGCAGCGCGGGCAGGCGGGCGCCCGTCGACGGGGTGAAGTCGACGAACGAGCAGCCGGCCTCGAACGCGGCGTACGCCATCAGCGAGCTCGGTGGCAGCGTGTCCAGCGCGTCGTGCAGCGAGTCCAGCGAGGCGTGCGCGGGGTGCGGCGTGACGGCGGCCTCGGTCGAGGCGACGTTGACGACCACCACGCGGGCCAGGTTGTGCCGCCGCTGGAAGTCCAGCAGGTCGGCGGTGACGGCGGCGGCGACCTCGGCCGCGGTGCCGTGCGGCAGCGGACGGATCTCCTCGTCCACCGCCGACAGCTCCGAGTGCAGCGTCGCGACCAGCCTGGCGGGCACGACCCCGGCCTCGGCCAGGGCCTCCGCCTTCTTCACCACGCAGATGGTGGCGATGTCGTGCCCGCCGAAGACGATTTCGCCGAACCCCGGCAGCGCGTCGCTGCGCAGCACGGGATGCTCGGTGACACAACCGATCGGCTCGGTGAGCCCGGCGCGCACTGCTGCGGCACCGACGATGCTGGTGACGGCGACAGAGCCGCGCGCGCCTACCAGCCACACACCCGTTTGCACCGGGCCCTCCAAAGGCGGTTGGAATTGTGTGACGATCTTGGGGGCGACATCGCCGATTGTCGCTGATTTGGCAGCGTAGAACGCGTGTCCGCCTTCCGCTA
This sequence comes from Dactylosporangium maewongense, assembly GCF_039531485.1. NCBI lineage: Bacteria > Bacillati > Actinomycetota > Actinomycetes > Micromonosporales > Micromonosporaceae > Dactylosporangium > Dactylosporangium maewongense. Next base: position 42,101 of record NZ_BAAAQD010000035.1, read on the forward strand.
GTGGCAACCGAACTTTTATACAAACGAAAAAAACTTCGCACGTGTACGTGCAAAAGGCCGCCGGTCTCAACGCCGGGCGACGGCCCGCTCGACGGCCGTCCAGACCCCCGACGTGACCAGGTAGATCCCGGCCGCGACGGGTGTGATCACGGAAAACGCCACAGTCCCGAACGACAGCAGGCGGACCAGTACGGGCGAGCCTTCAGGCAACTGGCGCACGTTCCAGATGGCGATGGCGGTGAGCGCGGCGGCGATCAGCCACCCGGCGGCGATCGCCGGATGGTCGAGCAGCCGGGCGGTCAGGTCGGCACCGAGCAGGGTGTGCCCGCGGACGGCGTCGCCGGTGAACTCGCGGTACAGCAGCCAGATGAACGGCGCCTGAGCCAGCATCGGCAGCAGGCCAGCGAGCGGCCCGGACCCCTCCGCCCGCATGAGCTCGGTGGTCTTCTCGGCGAGGACGACAGGATCCTTGCCGTGCCGCTCCCGCAGCTTCGCCAGCTGCGGCGCGAGCTTGGCCCGGACCTTCTCGGCGCGGTACGCGCGGAGACTCAGCGGCAGGAGCGCGGCCCGGACGGCGAGGGTGGCGATGACGATGGCGGCGGCGACGGACCCGGTGGAGGTGGCGAGCAGGGTGAGGACATGGTGCAGCACGGTGGGAGCCCTTCGGCTTGGACGCGCGCACGCACGCGCCGGCCGCCGCACGGGTCGTCGGCAGGGCAGGAGGGCGCGCGGGAGGTGGACGAACGGAGTCGGACTCGGAGTCGGACTACCGCTGTCCGGGCGCGCGTGGCCGGGGCCGGCCGGCCGCGTCGGGGTCCATGGCCCGGGTGGGCTGCGCCCGCCGGGACCGGGCCCGGGCGGGGACGGGCATCACCCGCCGCGCCGCCATGGGCGCGCCGGTGAGCAGTCGTGCCGCCAGGACGATCGCGAGCGCCGTGAGCACCGCCGTCGCCACGGCGACAGCGTCGGCCGGCGAGGTCACCGAGGACCACGCGGCGAGCAGAGTGGTCAGCGACCACGACATGCCCCGAGAATACGACACGGCACCACCCCCGCGCCGCCCTCGACGGTGCTGTCACACCCCCCGGTCACGCCGGCCGGGACCGCTCCGTCACGCCCGCCGGGACGGACACGTCACGATCGGTGCGGGGTGGACTGCGGAGCGCGAGATGTCGGAGATCGATTTTTCCAGCGTGTGTAGAGTGCCAGTAGAACTGCCGGGCACGCACCTCGCAGTGGCCTGATGCGTCCGACGTCGTCAGGCGGCGTGCATGGCGGGGACGGGGTGGAGGCGGCGGGTCGCCTTCTCGCGGTACATGCCGGCGTCGGCCGCGCGTAGCAGGGCGTCGAGGGTGGTGTCGGTGTCCGTCGCGGCGCCGATGCTTGCGGCGATGTGGACCGGCCGGCCGTCGATGGTGATCGGGTCGAGCAGCGCGGCGCGCAGCCTGGCCGCGACCTCGTCCGCCGCCGCGGCCGGGGTGTCCGGCAGCAGCACCACGAACTCGTCGCCGCCGAGGCGGGTGACCAGGTCGCCCTCGCGGGCGTGGGTGCGCAGGCGGGCGGCCACGATCCGCAGCAGCTCGTCGCCGGCCGCGTGGCCGAGGGTGTCGTTGACGGCCTTGAAGCCGTCGAGGTCCAGGACCAGCACCGACGCGGGGGTGCCGGGGGTGAGCGCGGTGCGGGTGTGCTCGTCGAGCAGGTTGCGGTTGCCCAGGCCGGTCAGCGGGTCGTGCAGTGCCAGGTGGCGCAGCTTCGCTCGGGCCTCGCCGAGCTGCCGGAGCTGGTTGCGGTGTCCCCGGGCCAGCAGGCCGGCGAGGACGGCGACGACCAGGTGCAGCGCGGGCGCCATCGTGACGAGGTCGGCGGGCATCGGCCGGCCGGCGATCTGGTCGGCCCAGACGTAGAGGGCGACCCCACCGGCGGCGGTCGCGAGCCAGGTCAGCAGGGCGCCGGCGAGCTGGCAGCGGAAGGCGCCGATGACGATGGAGATGACGAAGATCGGCCAGAGGCCGACGTCGGAGGCCCAGCGGCTGGTCGCCAGGACCGCGCCGACGCACGTGGCCGTATCCAGCGCGACCAGCAGCGGGTTGAGTGTGCGGTACCGGGGGTGAGCGACGCTGCGCAGCGCGTACACGGCGACGAGGTTGGTGAGGATCAGCGGGAGCACCCAGATGGTCGTCAGGGGCGGCAGCGACATCACCGCGATGGACACGACGATCCACAGCACCGAGACCGACCGGCTGATCAGGCCGGCCCACTCGATGCTGCGCCGGACGCGGTGCAGGGGCAGATCCACGTTCTGACGTCGACCGCCAGTAACCGGATCTGAGGAGGACCGGGGACCGAAACCTGAGAAGGATCTGAGCGAAGCTGAGGAGAATCTCAGGTTGAACCCCTAGGTGGCGGCTTTCAGGTGCGTTCCGGATAGTCCTCAGGGTTCACGGTCCGTAAGGTCGGCGTCGTGGCACTCATCGAGACGCGTGCGCTGACGAAGCGCTACGGGGGTGGCGTCACCGCCCTTTCGGAACTTTCCCTGGCGGTGGAGCCCGGGATCATCGGTCTGGTCGGCGCGAACGGCGCCGGCAAGTCGACCTTCATCAAGATCATGCTCGGCCTGCTCCAGCCGTCCGGGGGTGAGCTGCGGGTGCTCGGGCTCGACCCGGCGACGCAGTCGGTCGAGGTGCGGCAGCGCGTCGGGTACATGCCCGAGCACGACTGCCTGCCGAGCGAGACCTCGGCCGCCGAGTACGTGACCCACCTGGCGCGGATGAGCGGCCTGCCCGCCAACGCGGCCCGGGAGCGGGCCTCCGAGGCGCTGCGGCACGTCGGGCTCTACGAGGAGCGGTACCGCCAGATCGGCGGCTACTCCACCGGCATGAAGCAGCGGGTCAAGCTGGCGCAGGCGCTCGCGCACGACCCGGACCTGCTGCTGCTGGACGAGCCGACCAACGGCCTCGACCCGGCCGGCCGCGACGCGATGCTGGAGCTGGTGCACCGCATCGGCACCGAGTTCGGCATCTCGATCGTCGTGTGCTCGCACCTGCTCGGCGAGGTCGAGCGGATCTGCACGTCGCTGATCGCGATCGACGGTGGCAAGCTGCTGCGTTCCGCGACGGTGTCGGACATGACGACCAGCCGCGACGTGCTCACCGTCGAGGTGAGCGAGGGCGTCGAGCAGCTCGTCGCCCGGCTCAGCGAGCAGGGCCTGCCGGTGTCCCGGGACGGTGCTTCGCTCATGGTGCCGATGGACAGCGACGACGTGTACGACCGCATCCTCGTCGCGGTCGCCGAGCTGGACCTGCCGCTGCACCGCCTCGACCAGCGCCGCCACCGCGTCGCTGAGCTCTTCCAAACCCCGTCCGTGACCGGGCCGACCGGACCGGCAGCACAGGAGGTCGGCCATGGCGCAGCCAACTAGCGTCATCCACGACATCGGCTACCAGCGCTACACGGGCCCGAGGCTCGGTCGCTGGTACGCCAACCGTTCCCTCTACGAGCAGAGCCTGCGCACCGCGTTCGGCATCGGCCGGGGCGCCAAGGCAAAGATCTTCCCGTGGCTGGTGATCGGCATCGCGCTCAGCGTCGCCGTCATCGCGATCGCGGTCCGGTCTCTGACCGGCGAGCCGCTCATGAGCTACCGGTCGTACGCCGCCAACATCACGTTCCCGGTGATGCTGTTCCTGGCGATCGTCGCGCCGGAGCTGGTCTCCCGTGACCTGCGGGACCGGACGCTGCCGCTGTACTTCAGCCGGCCGCTCAGCCGCTCCGACTACGCGCTGACGAAGTACGCGGCCCTGGCGACGGTCGTGCTGGTGCTGCTCGCCGTGCCGCAGCTGCTCATCTACATCGGGGCGGTGTTCACCCGCACCGACGGGTTCTCCGGCGCCATGAAGGAGCTCGGCGACATGGGTCCGGGCCTCGCCGGCGCGGTCATCCGGGCGCTGGTCCTCGCGTCGATCGCGCTGCTGGTCGCGTCGCTCACCGGCCGGCGGGCGTTCGCGGCGGCGTTCATCGTGGGCGTGTTCATCATCACCGCGCCGATGGTCGGCATCCTCAACGTCATCGGTGGTCAGGGCAGCGCGCTGAGCTACCTCGCGTTCCTGGTCAACCCGATGACCCTCCTGCTCGGCCTCGAGCAGTGGATCTTCGGCAAGGTGCCCGAGGGCGTCCCGGTCGGCGACTACGGTCCCGCGTACGGCGTCGGCACCGCCGTCGTGCTCGCCGGCTGTGTCAGCCTGCTGCTGCTTCGTTACCGGAAGGTGGCCGCCTGATGGGCACCGTCGATCTTCAGCACGTTTCCCGCTGGTACGGCAACGTCGTCGCCGTCAACGACGTGACGATGACCCTCGGGGCGGGCGTCACGGGCCTGCTGGGCCCGAACGGCGCCGGCAAGACCACGCTGCTGCACATGATGTCGGGCTTCCTGGCCCCGTCGAAGGGCACGCTGACCGTCGACGGCGCGCCGTCGTGGCGCAACCCCGACGTGTACCGCACGCTCGGCCTCGTCAGCGAGCGGGAGGCGGTGCACGGCTTCCTCACCGGCAAGGAGTTCGTCGTCGCCAGCGCGAGGCTGTTCCGCCTGGCGAACCCGGAGGAGGCCGCCCGCCGCGCCCTGGCGATGGTGGAGATGGAGCCGGCCCAGGACCGGCGGATCGACACGTACAGCAAGGGCATGCGCCAGCGGATCCGGGTCGCGGCCGCGCTCGTGCACGACCCGGGCGTGCTGCTGCTGGACGAGCCGTTCAACGGCATGGACCCGCGCCAGCGCTTCCACATGATGGACCTGCTGCACAAGATGGGCGACGACGGCCGCACCGTGCTGTTCTCCTCGCACATCCTGGAGGAGGTCGAGCAGGTGTCCGGCACCGTGCAGGTCATGGTCGCCGGCCGGCTCGCCGCCTCCGGCGACTTCCGCACCATCCGCCGGCTGATGACCAACCGGCCGCACGTGTTTTCCATCCGCTCCAGCGACGACCGCCGCCTCGCGGTGGCGCTCATCGGCGAGGCGTCCGTCGCGGGTGTCGACATCGACGCAACGGGCCTGCAGGTCCGCGCGTCCGACTACGGCACCTTCACCCGGGCGCTGCCCCGCATCGCGCTCAAGGAGGGCGTGCGGGTGCGGCAGCTGCTGCCCGCCGACGAGTCCCTGGAAAGCGTCTTCTCCTACCTGGTGGGTGCCTGATGAATCCGACCATCGCCCGCATCACGCTGCGCGGCCTGCTCGGCCGCCGCCGGATCTGGCTGCTGGTGCCGCTGCCGGTCATCCTCGCCGGCTTCGCAGCGGCGGCCCGGGCCTTCGGGGAGCCGCCGGCCGAATGGGGTGAGCCGGTCATCGTCGGCCTCGGCTTCGCCGCCGTGCTGCCGGTGATCGCGCTCATCGTCGGCACCGGCGTGCTCGGCTCCGAGATCGACGACGGCACGATCACCCACATCCTGTCCAAGCCGATCCCGCGCTCGGAGATCGTGTTCACCAAGCTGGCCGTGGCGGTCGGGGTGACCGGCGGGTTCGCCGCCGTGCCGCTGTTCATCGTCGGGCTGCTCGCCGAGTCCACGCCGCTCGCGTTCGCCCTCGTCGTCGGCGCGTTCGTCGGGGCCCTCGCCTATTGCGCGCTGTTCCTGGCGATCAGCGTGATCACCCGCCGGCCGGTGCTGCTCGGCCTGGTCTACGTGGTGCTGTGGGAGGGCCTGCTGGGCAACCTGCTGTCCGGCACGGCGAAGCTGAGCATCCAGCAGTACGTGAAGACGATCGTCGACTGGCTCGCCCCGACCGACGTGCTCGCGGGGTCCGTGTCGGTGCCGGTGAGCTTCGTCATGGCAGGCGTGTTCACCGTCGGGATGACGGCGCTCGCGGTGCAGAAGCTGCGCACGTTCGCGGTCGCCGGCGAGACGGGCTGACGTCGCCCTGACGTCGCCGCAGCCGGCGCGACGGGTTACCGTCCGCGGGTGAGTTTCCACCGCGTCTACAGCGTCGCCGTCTTCATCGTGCTGGCGTCGCTGGACAACGTGGCGATCAGCCTGGTGCCGCCGCTCTACTCGCCGATCAGCCGCTCCCTCGGCGTCGGCGAGGGAGCGCTCGGCGTGGTGACCGCGGTCGGGTACCTCGTGACCGCGGTCGCCGCCGTCGGCTGGGCGTACACCGGCGACCGGACCGACCGGAAGCCGGTGCTCATGGCGGGCACCCTGATCTGGGCCGGCGGCACGGTCGCCACGGTCCTCGCCGGCGGCTACTGGACGTTCTTCGCCGCGCAGATGGTCGCGGCGGTCGGCCTCGGCGCGGTCGGCTCCGTCGGGTTCTCCGTCGTCAGCGACCTGATCTCGCCCCGCCGCCGCGGCCTCGTGATGAGCCTGTGGGGGCTGTCGCAGGGCGTCGGCACCCTCGCCGGGGTCCTCGTCGCGAGCCAGCTCGGCGGCGCGGACTGGCGGCGGCCGTTCTACGTCCTCGCGGTGCTCGGGGTGCTCGCGTCCGCCGCGTACTTCACGACCGCCGACATCCGGCGCGGGCAGAGCGAACCGGACCTCGCCGCGGTGTTCGCCGCCGGTGAGGAGTACGAGCACCGGATCTCCCGCGCCGACCTGCCCGGCATCGTCGCCCGCCGTACCAACGTGTGGCTGATCCTGCAGGGGCTGACCGCGCAGGCCGCGTTCGGGTCCCTCGTCTGGCTGCCGCGGCTGTTCCAGGCGAAGGCGGAGGCGCAGGGCTACGACGAGCAGCAGGCCATCGCGATCGGTGGCGTCCTGGCGATCCTCTTCCAGCTCGGCGGCGTGCTGTCCGTCGTGGGTGGGATGATCGGCGACCGCTGGCAGCGGCGCGACCAGGGCGGCCGGGCGAAGGTCGCCGCGATCGGGATCCTCGCCGGGGTGCCGCTGTACGTGCTGCTGTTCTTCGCCCCGCTGACGCTGCCCGCGCCGGACGGGCGGCCGGCGACGACGCTGGTGCTCGAGGCGCTGTTCACGACGCCGAGCCTGCTGGCGGCGTTCCTGTGCGCGCTGCTGGCGCTCGCGCTGACGTCGGCGAACTCGCCGAACTGGTTCGCGCTGATCGCCGACGTGAACCCGCCGGAGCACCGCGGCACCGTGTACTCGCTGGGCAACCTCGTCAACGGGGTCGGGCGGGCCGCCGGGAACGGGCTCGTCGGGGCGGTGTTCGCCGCGCTCGCGCGCAGCTTCCCGCCGCCGACGAACCTCGCCGTCGGGCTCGCCGCGTTCCAGGTCTTCTTCGTGCCCACCGGCGTCATGTACTGGCTGGCGTCGCGCACCGCCCCGGCGGACATCGAGGCGGTGCACGAGCTGCTGCGGGCGCGCGCTACAGCGTCCGCAGATGAAAGCCCCCGTCCACGTCGATGACCTGGCCGGTGGAGAACGGCAGCAGGTCCGTGGCGACGGCGACGACGGCGCGGCCGACGTCCTCGGGGGTGCCCCAGCGCCGGATCGGCGTGATGCCGTCGGCGAGGATGAGCTTGTCGTACTTCTCCTTCACCGCGCCGGTCATGTCGGTGGCGATGATGCCGGGCCGCACCTCGAACACGGTGATGCCGTGCTCGGCGAGCCGGGCCGCGAACAGCTTCGTCATCATGCCCAGCCCGGCCTTCGTCACGCAGTAATCGCCGCGGTTGACGCTCGCGGTGTAGGCGCTCATCGACGAGATCGTGACGATCTTGCCGCGGACGCCGGCGTCGATCATCCGGAGGGCGACCTGCTGGGTGAGGAAGTAGGGGCCCTTGAGGTTGATGCCGACGAGCCGGTCGAACGACTCCTCGGTCGCCTCCAGCAGGTCGGCGCGGACGTTCGGGGCCACGCCCGCGTTGTTCACCAGGAGGTCGAGGCCGCCGAAAGCGTCGTGCGCCTCCTGCACGAGCCTTGCACGGTCCTCGGCGTCGCCGACGTCCGCACGGACGAGGGCGGCCCGGGCGCCGAGCTTCTCGATGTCGGCGGCGGTGTCCTCGGCGGCGGCGAGGTTCGACGCGTAGTTCACCACCACGTCGAAGCCGGCGCCGGCGAGGGCGAGGGCGATGCCCCGGCCGATCCCGCGGGACGCCCCGGTGACGAGCGCCGCGCTCACCGCCGCACCCCGTCGCCGAAGAACGTGTAGTACGGCCCGTCGACCAGCCGGCCGATGTACAGCGCCAGCTCCCGCAGGTGGTAGTCGCCCCACATGCTCGACTCGCCGTTGGGCACCGACTGGCCCGGCGCGACGTGGTCCCAGCCGTTCGGGCGGTGGTACACCGAGTGCAGCAGCAGCCCCTCGTGCCGCGGGTCCGTCGACAGGTAGGGCTCCTGCAGCAACGTCCTCGCGACCGTGAGCCCCGCCTGGGTGTACCGGTCGTCGCCGATCGCGCGACCGAGGCGGAGCAGGCCCTGCGCGGCGATCGCGGCGGCGCTGGAGTCGACCGGCTCGTGGGCGTTGTACGGGTCGGCGGGCGCGTCGACGTCGAGGTGCACGAGGCCCGGCGCGCCCGTGTCCCAGTACGGGATCCCGTCGGCGGGGGAGTGCTCGATGTAGAAGTCGCACGTGGCTTGCGCGGCGGTGCGGAACAGGTCGGACTCGTGGAACTCCAGCAGCTCGGCGAAGCCGAGCATCGCCCAGGCCAGGCCGCGGGTCCAGGTGGAGAACGGCGAGTAGCCCTGCTGGGTGCTCGGCGCCCGGAACCGGCCGTCGTTGACGTTGAACAGCGCCTCGTGCACCGTCCGGCCCCGGACGTCGTACACGTCGCGGCCCTCGCCGAAGTAGACGTTGTAGCGGGCGGTGCTCGCCGCGTGCTGCGTCAGCCGCTCGAGCAGGTCGATCCGCTCGTCGTGCTCGCCCATCAGCACGTGCCCGAGGGAGTGGGCGACGGCGAGCGACCGGCACGAGCGGATGGTGTCGACGAACAGCGACTGCGGCCCGTTGAACGAGTAGATGTAGCCGCCGCCGTCCGCGGTCCGGCTCCAGCGGGCGGCCTGCACGGCGCCGCTGACCTTCAGCGCCAGCTCGGCGAAGGCGAGGTCCCCGGCGTCGGCGCGGCCCTCCAGGATGAGGCGGCGCAGCGTCCCGTACGTGCTGACGTTGTTGAACCCGTGGTCGTGCACGCCGATGTGGCTGACGTGCGCCGCCATCACGCCGAACGTGTGCCGGCGGCCCTGCTCCAGGAAGTGCGGGTCGCCGGTCGCGTCGAACTGCAGCAGCGCCGAGCCCACCTGGAACCCCTGCGTCCACTCGGTCCAGCCGCGCGCCGTGTACCGCCCCTCGACGGTGAACACGGGCGCTCCCTGGCTGCCGCCCGGGGGGCAGGACGCGTCGATCGCGTCGATCTTCCCGGCGGACAGCTCCCACATCCGCCCGGTCGCGGCCAGCAGATCCTTGGGCTCGAGCCCGTCATCGATGCGCAACATGCCCCCGAGGATAAGGGGAAAGCGCTTTCCTGAGAACCCCGGGGTGCCGGGGGTTTGCCGCATGGCAGGATGGCGCGTGATGGACGCGACGGCTGTTGAGGAAGTCACCGATCGCTGGGTCGCCGCCTGGACCACCGGCCGCACCAGCACCCTGTTCACGCTGCTGGCCGCCGGCGCCCGGGTCGAGTCCAACCTCGACCCCGACGGCGACTTCATCGAGAAGCTCACCGGCTTCGCCGCCGCGCTGACCTCGGTGTCGGTCTTCACCCGCACCGTCATCGACCAGCGCGTCGCGCTCGTGTACGACTGCGTGGTCGACGCCGAGCAGTTCCGCCTCGCCGAGTTCCTGGTGGTGACGCCGACCGGCCTGATCGCCGAGGTCCGCCGGGTCTACGACCTCTACGCCGTCGAACGCCTGATGCCCGAGCTCCTCCTGGAGACGTAGGGCGGCCGCACCGCGCCTGCAACGCGGTTGCTCCGGGCCGCCACCCCCACCCGGGGCGCCTGCGCCGTACCGTTGTGCAGGCGAGGGGAGAAGCCAGAAGCCGGGCCCCCGAAGGGACCCGGCCGTTGACAACTCAATACTTCAGGACATCGCGGCGGCGGAGACGAACGTGTAGCCGAGGCCCTGGATGCCCTCCACGGTCTGCTTCAGGTAGGCCGTGCCGAGGTACGGGTGGTAGAAGAAGCTCGCCACGCCGTCGCGGACCGCCAGGTTGGTCTTCGCGTTCGCGATCAGGTCGGCGGGCAGGACCGCCGGGTGCTGGTTGAACGGCTCGGGCTCGATGTTGCCGATGTTCTCGGGGATGACGGTCGAGCCGTAGACGTCGCGGACGGTGTAGGGGAAGAACTGCCCGACCATGCGCGCCGTGCTGTTGTCGACGGTGCCGCCGGACAGGACGCCGGGGAAGTACAGGCCGCGCTCGTAGCGGACGCCGACCAGGGTGTTGATCGTCTTGTAGTCCAGTGCGCTCGCCGCGTAGTGCGGGAACTCGAAGATGGTCGGCTGCTTCAGGCCGGCGAGGGCCCAGTCGGAGCGGGAGGCCAGGACCCGGGCGGTGACGTTGAGCGCCGAGTCGTTCTTCACCGGGCCGTCGTAGATGACCGCGTCGTTGGCGTCGACGTGCGCCCTGAAGAACTCGAAGTCGTTGGCGCTGACGCCGTCGTACGGGTTGTTGAGCGCGTCGAGCTGGTGCGTGTAGCCGTGCTGGAGCAGGGTGCCGCCCTTGCTCTGCATGTACTTCAGGGCGCTGACCACCAGTGGCCGCTGGCGCAGCGTGTAGTCCTCGGCCTTGCCATTGTTGTTCACACCTTTCGGGTCGCGGTACCGGCTGTAGACGGCGACGGTGAAGGGGACGTTCTTCGAGGACAGGTAGTCGGCGATGGCGCGCAGCTCCGCCGGGTCGGCGTCGGGGCCGACGTCCTCAATGCGGACCAGGGCGCGGTGACGGGCGGCGGTCTGCGGCGCGAGCACCGAGTAGAGCAGGTCCGAGAACGCCAGGTAACGGTCGTTGGAGGTGATGTACGACAGCGGGATCTCACCCAGGTAGGTGAGGTTGCCGGACTTGACGCCCCACGGGAACGTGGTGCCGTCGGCGCGCACCGCGGTGCCGACGGAGACGGCCTTCGCGGGGTCGGAGACGACGTAGTCCATGATGCCGCCGGCGTTGCGCACGTCCCGGGTCATCGTGGTGCCGTTGTAGACGACCTGCGACACGGGTGAGGTGTCGTAGCCCTTCCAGGTGTACCCGTACTTGGCGACGAAGTCCGCGGAGCGGGCGGTCAGCTGCCAGATGTTGTTGTACATCCAGACGACCGGCTTGGTGCCCGCGAGGGTGTCGTCGAGGAACGCGGTGGGCAGCGGCTCGTCGTAGGTGGAGCCGACGTAGACGACCGCCGAGTACGCCGCCATCTCGCCGGCCTTGTAGCTGCCGACCGGGTGCGCGGTCCAGGACCCGAAGTGCGAGACGAGGTTCGTCGCCATCGTCCCGTAGTCCTCGCCGAGCCACGAGTACGGGCCGGTGTTGTCGTAGAGGACGAGCGTCTTCGTCGCGGCGTTGGAGCCGGGGGCGCCGGCGCCGGAGCGGGTCGCGGTGGGGGCGGCGGCGAACGCCGGGGTCGAGGGCACGGCCAGGGCGAGCGACGCGGCGACGGCAACCGCCGCGACAGAGCTGAGCAGCTTACGCATGTCGGACAAATTCCTTCGAATTCAGGCGGCGACGGTGGACGGCATGGGAGCGGGGTGCGCGGCGAGGCCCAGGAGCGCGGCGACGGCCTGCTCGGTGCGGTGCGAGGCGAGCCCGTCACCGTAGGGGTTGCCGTTGGCGGTCATGGAGTCACGCAGGGCCGGGTCGTCGAGCAGCCGGGCCGCCTCGGCGACGATCAGGTCCTCGTCCGTGCCGACGAGCTTGGCGCAACCGGCGTGCAGCGACTCGACGCGCTCGGTGACCTCACGCAGGACCAGCGCCGGCACCTTGAACGACGGCGCCTCCTCCTGGATGCCGCCCGAGTCGGTGAGCGTCAGGTAGGCGTTGGACAGCAGCCGGGCGAGCGCCGGGTAGGGCAGCGGGTCGGTGATGGTGACCCGCGGCACCCCGGCGAGGCCGGCCTCGACCTGGGCGCGCACGGCGGGGTTGGCGTGCGCCGGCAGGACGACCCGGATGTCGGGGTAGGCCTCGACCAGGCGCCGCACCGCCGAGAGGATCCGGTCCAGCGGCTCGCCCCACGACTCGCGGCGGTGCGCGGTGACGAGGACCAGCCGGGCCTCGCCGTGCGCGGCGGCGTCGACCGCCGCGGCGATCCGGGAGTCCTCGAACGGCATCTCACGAGCGGCGATCTCCAGGGCCGCGTCCACGACCGTGTTGCCGGTGATGAGGACGCTGGCCGGGGCGACGCTTTCGTCGAGCAGGTTCGTCGCGGCGAGGGCCGTCGGCGCCAGGTGCAGCGCGGCGAGCTGGCCGACGAGCTTGCGGTTGGCCTCCTCCGGGAACGGCGAGTCCAGGTCGCCGGAGCGCAGCCCCGCCTCCAGGTGCACGACCGGGATGCGCCGCCAGAACGCGGCCATGGCGCCGGCGAGCGTCGTGGTGGTGTCGCCCTGCACGATGACCGCGGCCGGCTTGCGCTCCTCCAGGAGCGCGTCGAGGGAGGAGATCATCGCGGTGAGGAGCTCGGGCTGGCTGCCGGTGACCCGCTGCAGCGGCAGCGTCACGTCGGCCTGGACGTCGAACGCGTCGAGCGCCTGGGTCACCATCGTCGGGTGCTGACCGCTGGCGACCAGCACCGGGGCGAGCCGGCCGCCGGCGCGCATCGCGGCGGCGACGGGCGCCAGCTTGATGGCCTCGGGACGGGTACCGGCGATGAGGAAGACTTCGGGAGACATGTGCGTGACGTCCTTTACGAGAGAACCGGCTCTTCGACCAGGCGTTCGGTCTTCGCCCAGGCCTGTCGCCGGCTGATCTGCCGGCCGATCGCCCGCCAGGTCGAGACCAGGCCGAGCAGGAGGAAGAAGGGGTAGGCGACGGCGGCGACCAGCAGCCGCCAGAGCTTCTCGTCGCCGAGCTGGAGGCGGTGGACCGTGGCCCAGACGAGGCCCGGGACGGTCATGCCGAGCGCCCAGAACAGTGCGACCTGCCCCATCTGCGCCCACGAGTGGATGACGACGGTGTCGCCGTGGCCGGGGATGAGCCGCCACATCGCGAAGCCCCAGAGGCCGAACACGCCGGCCGTGCCGAAGGCGTTCATCCACGGTGCGAGCAGGTAGTAGAGCATCTCCAGCAGGGCGTGGTTACGGATCTGCCGGGAGGCGACCAGCTTCGGCACGTAGCCGACGCACTGCAGGTTGCCCTGCGCCCACCGGGTGCGTTGCCGCAGCAGCCGCTTCACGTCGACGAGGCCCTGCTGGTTGACGTTGGCCATGGAGGTGTACCGGATGCGCTCGCCGTTGAGGTGCATGCGCAGCCCGAGCTCCAGGTCCTCGACGAGGCAGTGCGACCAGGGCGCGTCGCCGAGCCGCATCAGCGACGACAGCCGGGCGAACTGCCCGTTGCCGCCCAGCCCGACCGTCCCCGCGGCGTTGCGGAGCAGCTGGCTGGCGTTGGCGATGGCGGCGAACTCGAGGTCCTGCACGGCGCCGAGGACGCGGTTGCGGTTGTGGATGCGCACCCGGGTCTGCACCGCGCCGACCCGCGGGTCGCGCATCTGGCGGGACACCTCGGTCAGGATGTTGGCGCTGCCCCGGCCGTCACCGTCGATGACGCCGACCGCGACCAGCGCCGGGTCCTCGCCGTGCAGCAGGGACAGGTCCCGGATCGCCCGGAACGCGGCGTTGAGCGCCTCGCCCTTGCCCTTGCGGGCGTTGGGGAAGTCCCGGCGCAGCACCGTCAGATCCGGGTGGTCGATGGCGGCGAGGACGTCGGGGGTGCCGTCGTCCGAACCGTCATCGACCACCATCACCCTGGTGCGCGTGCCTGCCGGGCCCTGCAGCGCCAGCGCGGCGCCGACGGTCCGGCCGACAACCCGTTCCTCGTTGAGGGCGGGCACGACGATCCAGAAGGTCAGCGGCTCGTGCTCGTTCGGCGCGATGGCATCGCGCCGGCGACGACGACCGGCGGTGGCCGAGTCGCGGGTGGTGAGGGCCACCAGCGCCAGGTTGTACGCCGGCCAGAGCGTCAGGAGCGCGAAGCCGACCAGAAGGATCGCCGTCATGCGTCAGGCGGCGCTGCGGTTGAAGCGGGACGCCCGCACCATCAGGACACCGGTGACGACGAGCGCGACACCTGCGGCGACGATGGCGAAGACGGGGCTTCCGGTGACGGGCAGCGAAGCGGCGGTGGATCCGCCGGCCCCGATGACGCCGATGACCTTCGTACCTGACATGACAGCTTCCCCTCGGCTATCTCTCCGGCGGTGCCCGGCGGCTCCTTGCTGGCAACCGTCGTGCACCTTGTCCTCCAGAAGCTTGGAGGCGCCGAGGGGCAATCACAATGGGTGAGCATGGTCGGATGCGCTCGCGCGGACCAAGTCCGCCCAACGACCTGACAGAGCGTTTACGCAGGAAAAACTCGACCGCTACGCAGAGTGGTCGGACCGTGTGCGGTAGCTCTCAGTGAAGGAGGCGGGGTGTTGCCAGTCGGTTGCGAACTCCGCCCAGAGGGACAGAGCGACGCTGGCGCTCTCGGGCCGGTCGGCCGGCCGCTTGGCCATGCACTGGCGGCACAGCTCCGCTACGGAGCGTGGCAGGCCGGGTGCGAGCAGGACCGGGGTGGCGACCGGCTGCAGCAACCTGGCGCCCGGTGCGTGCGGCGAGCGGCCGGTCAGCATCTGGTACAGCAGGACGCCCAGCGCGTAGACGTCCCATGCCGGCGCGTGCTCGACGCGTGAGGCCGCGGGGTGCGCGAACGGCACCGCCAGCCCGAAGTCGATGATTTTGACTCCGGCGGTGGTCAGCATGACGTTGTCGGCGGTCAGGTCGCGGTGCGCGATGCCACGGCGGTGCGCGACGGCGAGGAGCTCGGCGACCGACGCGGCGATCTCGACCGCGTGCTGCCACGGCAGTGGCCCCTCGGCGAGGCGTTTCGTCAGCGGGACGCCGTTGAGCAGCTCCATCGCGACACAGGGCACCGTCGCCCGGCCGGTGTCGAGCTCGCCGTACCCGAAGATCTTCGGCACCGTGGGGTGCCGCATCCGCTGCATGAGCAGCGGCTCCCGGCGGGCCGAGTGCACGGCCCGGCCGTTGTTGGCGAACGCCGGCGCGAGGACCTTCACGGCGGCGGGGCGCAGCTGCTCCAGGTCGACGGCCTCGTAGACGAGCGACATGCCGCCGCGGGCGATCGGGCGGACCAGCAGGAAGCGCTCCAGCACCCTGCGGCCAAGCTCGATCTCCGACACAATCGCCGACTATTCCCTAAAAGCTGCCGATCACGGAAGCCCCAGCGATGATTACCACAGCCCGTGTCGATGTGATAAGTCCGGA
The DNA here is from genome assembly GCF_039531485.1 of Dactylosporangium maewongense. NCBI lineage: Bacteria > Bacillati > Actinomycetota > Actinomycetes > Micromonosporales > Micromonosporaceae > Dactylosporangium > Dactylosporangium maewongense. The sequence goes on from NZ_BAAAQD010000035.1 coordinate 57,441, forward strand.
TATGTCGGGCGTACCAAAGGAACCGCACAGCCGATCGAAACCCATAGTTGACATCCGGGTAACCGTGGCTGACGCTGGCCGCAGGAATCGCTCCCACAGGAGACGGGATGACTGACGAGCCATCGCCACCAACCGTCACCGAGGTCGCCGCCGCCGCGGGGGTCTCCGCGGCAACCGTGTCCCGAGTCCTCACCGGCCGGGTCAGGGTCAGCACCTCGGCCCGGGTGTCGGTGCACGACGCCATCGCCCAGCTCGGCTACGTCCGCCACCGCGGGCCGCGCCGGCCCGACCGGCTGCCGCAGCGGCTCCCCGTCGCCGCGCTCTTCTTCGAGCCCACGGCCCGGCTGTTCCACGACACCTTCTCCGCCAAGCTGCTCGCCGGCGCCGAGGAGGAGCTGACCCGCCACGGCATCCCGCTGCTGACGATGTCCGCGACCCGGGGCACGATCGCGTCGGCGACCCAGTTCCTGACGACCGGCGGCGTCGGCGGCGTCCTGCTGCTCGGCGGGCACAGCAGCCACCCCCTCGCGGTCTCCCTCGCCGCGTCCCGGGTGCCGCTGCGGGCCACCGGCCGCCCCGCCGACGGCCTCGACATCCCGTTCGTCGACGTCGACAACCGCGACGGCGCCCGGCAGGCCGTCGAGCACCTCATCCTGCGCCACCGCCGGGCCATCGCCGCGATCGCCGGGCCGCCCGACTCGCCCGCCGCCGTGGACCGCCTCGACGGCTATCGCCGCGCGATGGAGGCGGCCGGTAGGGTGCCCCACGTGGCGTACGGCGACTTCACCACCGCATCCGGCGGCCACGCCGCCGCCTGGCTGCTGGACCGCATGCCGCGCCTCGACGCGCTCTTCGTCGCCTCCGACGCGATGGCCGCCGGCGCGCTGCAGGCCCTGCGCAAGGCCGGCCGCCGGGTCCCCGAGGACGTCGCCGTCGTCGGCTTCGACGACGCGCCCCTCGCCTCCTACACCACGCCGCCGCTCACGACCGTGCGCCAGCCGGTCTCCGAGCTCGGCGCGGTCGCCGTCGCGCTGCTCCTGAGCGGTTCCGAGGGCGAGCAGGACTGCCCGGTGCTGCCGACCGAGCTCGTCGTCCGGGCATCAAGCTAGGGACGTGATGCACGACGGTCAGCTCCGGGAGGGCGATGTCCTGGCCCGCCGGTACATCCTGAAACAACCGGTCGGCGCAGGCGGCATGTCCGTCGTCTGGCGCGCGTGGGACAGCACCCTGGAGCGCACCGTCGCGGTCAAGGTCCTCGACGGTCCCATCGGCACCGACGTCGGCCAGCGCGACCGGATCCGACGCGAGGCCCGCGCCGCCGCGCGGATCGAGCACCCCAACGCGATCGGCGTCTACGACTACGGCGAGACCGTCACCACGCACGGCCGGATCGCCGCGTACGTCGTCATGCAGCTCCTCGACGGCACCTCCCTCGCCGGCCGGCTCGCCGAGGGCCCGCTGCCGTGGACGGACGCGATCGCGGTCGCCGCCACCGTCGCCGACGTGCTGCACGCCGCCCACCGCCGCGGCGTCGTGCACCGCGACGTCACCCCCGAGAACGTCATGCTCACCACCGACGGCGTCAAGCTGCTCGACTTCGGCATCGCCGCCGACGTCGGCCAGCGCGACACGCTGACCTTCGGCACCCCGCCGTACGTCGCGCCGGAGCGGCTGGTCGGCGCGCCCGCCAGCGGCTCCACCGACGTCTACGCCCTCGGCGTCCTGCTGTTCGAGATGCTCACCGGGCACCCGCCCCTGCGGGCCGCCACGTGGGAGGAGCTCGAGCGCGCCGTCGCCGCCGACCACCGCCCCGCCCTCAACGTGCACGGGCTGCCACCCGCGGTCGCCGCCGTCTGCCTGCGCTGCCTCAACACCGACCCCACCGAGCGCCCCACCGCCGCCGAGGTCGCCGCGACCCTGGAGTCGTCGTCGCAGCGGCACGGACGCCGTTGGGTGCCGGTCCTCGCCGTGTCGTTGGCGGCGTTGGTACTGGTGGGCCTCACCTATGTGTGGCGCAACCGCGACGACGGGCAGACCGCGTCGCCGACCCCGACGGTCAGCATCTTCGTCTCCATCCTGCCGCCCGTCACGGTCCAGCCCCCACCGGCGGCGACCCGCACCGCCACGCAGGCGGCCCCGCAAGGCCGCCCGTCGTCCGGGGCGCCCGCGGCGTCGCCGTCGCCGAACCCGACCCCGGCGCCGTCCCGGCTCACCCCGCAGCAGGCCGGTCAGGCGGTCCTCGACGTCGTCGACCGCCGTTCCGCCGCCGGGGAGCTCCGCTCCGACGTGGTGGACGACATCCGGAATCAGGTCAACAACATCATGATCAACCCGGTCGGCGCCGCGCCCCGCATCGACCGGCTGCGCAACCAGCTGGTGGACCGCCGGCGCGAGGGCTCCATCACCACCGCCGCCGCATACCAGGAGCTCGACGCCGCCGTGGGCGTGCTCGCCGCGTCGCTCACCTGACCGGCCAGGTGGCGTGTCACCCGGCCCCGCCGGGCGGGGCGGCGCGCCGCGTCGGCGGCCTGACCGCACCGGGCGGCCGTGCCCGCCGCGGCGCCGAGCCGGTCCTCAGCTGGGTGTGACGACGCGGTGGCGGACCGCCCACATCGCGGCCTCGGTGCGGGACGCGGCACCGGTCTTGCGCAGCAGGTTGGACACGTGCACCGTGACGGTCCGGACCGAGATGCCCAGGGAGCTGGCCACCTGCTGGTTGGACATGCCGGCGGCGAGACAGCCGAGCACCTCGATCTCCCGCGCGGTCAGGTCGCCGCCGGCCCGCAGGCTGTGCAGCAGCGTCTCCGCCTCGGTGAGCCGCCAGCCGGGCCAGTGCACGAGCAGCGCCACCGCCCGCTCCGCGTGCTGCCGCGCGTCGCCGGCCCGGCCGAGCCGCAGCAGCGCGTGCGCGACGGCCGTGTGGACCGCGGCGTCGTACGGCGCCGCCTCCACCACCTCGACATCCGCGCCACCTCGTCGAGCGTCGCCGCGGTCCGCGACCGTCGCACCGCTGCCGTGGTGCGGCGCGCCCGGATCGCCGTGCCGCGCGGCGATTCGGGTGTTCCGGGTGGCCGCGCCGCCGGCCTGCGGAGCGGTCACGGTGCCGGGCTGCTGGGTGGTCATGGTGCCGGGCCGCGCAGCGGCCGGGTCGCCGTGCCGCGCGGCGGTCCGGGGCTGCAGGGCGGTCGCGCCGCTGTGGTGGGGTGCGGCCGGGTCGCCGTGGCTCATGGCGGTGCCTGGCCGTGGGGTGGCCGCGGTGCTGGGGCGCGGGGTGGATGCGGGGCCGGGGTGCGGGGTGGGTGGGCCGCCGTGGTGAAGGGCGGCCGGCAGGAGGTCGACCGCGGCGGCGTCCCGGCCCGCCGCGACGGCCAGGAGCAGCCGGAGCTGGGGCGCCGCGCCGACCGCGTCGCCGACGAGATCCTCGACCGTCGCCGCCGGCACGCCGCCGTGCAGGGCCCACCGGGCCGCCTCGACCAGCCGCGCGGGCCGGCAGTGGCCGACGCAGTCGGCGAGCGCCAGAGCCGGGTCGGCCGGATGCGCCCCGCGGGCCGCGACGGCCACCCGCAGCACCCTGACGAGGCCCACGTCGCGCCCCTCCCCGTCGGCGCGGGCCAGGAGGCGCACCGCGAGCGGGTCGTCGCCGCGCTCGACCGCGAGGAGACCCGCCGTCGCCACGAACCTGACCCGCTCCAGCGGATCCGTCTCGATCGGCAGCCGCGACCAGGTGAGCGCCTCGGCGCGGGCGAGGTCCCCGGTCCGCAGCGCGTGCGCGATGCCGAGCGCGGTCGTGCGCCCCGCGCAGAACTCCAGCCCGGCCCGGCCGATCGCGGCCATCGCCTCGTCGAACAACCGCCGCCCCGTCACGTCGCCGAGCCCCGGCAGCCCGACCGCCACGAGGTTGTTGATGGCCCGGCCGACGGTCACCGAGTCCCGGTCGTGCTCGGCGATCTGCCGGCACGCGTGCAGCAGCGCCACCCCCCGGTCCCGCCACCCCCCGAACGACAGCGCCGTCCCCAGCGTCACCCCGGCCGAGGCGATGCTCTCCCCGCTGCGCTCCGCGGCCACCATCGCCGCCTCGGCGAGGGGCACGACCACGCCCGGCGCAGTGGTCCGCAGCGCGCTCGCCGCCTCCGCCGCCAGCTGCCGCGCCCACGCCTGCCCGATCCAGCCCGCGCCAGCCGCTCCTGCCGCGTCAGCCGCTCCTGTACCTTCAGCCGCCCGGCGGCCGTCGCCGCTTCTACCGTCCCCGGCCCGTTCGTCGGCCCGGCCCGGAGCGGCGGCCAGGCCCGATGTGGTGGCGGCCAGGCCCGATGTGGTGGCGGCCAGGCCCGATGTGGTGGCGGCGCGGCCAGTTGTGGCGGTGGCGCGGCCGGTGACGGCGGTGGCGCGGTCGGTCACGGCGGCGGGGCGGTCGGTCGTGGCGGCGGTGAGGGCGGCGCGGGCGTCGGCGAGCGAGGCGATGTGGCCGGCCCGGTCGGCCAGGCACCAGCGGACCTCCGCGAGGAGCCGGTGCGCGTCGGAGATCTCAGCGGGGTCCGACGCGCGGCGCAGCCAGTCCGCGGCGTGCCGCTCCGCGACCGTGAACCGGCCCGCCACGAACGCGGCGAGCGCGCCCGCCCGGAGCAGCTCCCGGCGGTCGGCCGCCGACGGGGTGCCCGCGTCGGGAGCGCGCAGGCCGAGGTGGACCAGGTCCAGGGCGGCGTCCGGCAGGCCGGCGGCCAGGTTGGCGTGCGCTCCCCGTACAGCAGCGGCAGACGCCTCATCGAGACGGCCAAGCGCCGCGGCGTGCCTGGCCAGGGCGGCGTCGTCGCCCAGCTCGACGGCGAGGGTCCGGGCCAGGCCGTGCACCCGCGCCCGCTCGCTCGGCAACGCGCTGCCGGCCAGGGCGTCCCGCAGCAGCGGGTGCCGGAAGCGCAGCGGGCCCGCGGGGGCCAGGTCAGGGGCGATGACCAGCATTCCGAGGTCCAGCAGGCGGCGCAGGGCCGGCTCGATCTCGCCCTCGCAGACGTGCACGAGGACGTCGGTCTCGACCGGGTCGCCGAGCAGCGCCGCGGCGCGGGCCACCCGCCCGACCAGCGCCGGCTCGCCCGCCAGGGGCTCGACCAGCAGGCCGGCGACGTGCGCGGGCAGCGTCGCCCCGGCCTGGTCGCCGCGGGTGGTGACGGCGCCGGCCAGGTCGCCGCGGGCGGTGAGGAGCTCGGTCAGCCAGAAGGGGTTGCCGCCGGTGCGGGTCAGCATCGCCCGGACGGTCTCCGGCGGCGGCGCGGCACCGCGGTGCGCCTCGATCAGCTCGGCGGTCTCGCGCGCGTCGAACGGGGCCAGGTGCACCCTGACCACCGACGGCGCGCCGCCGAGCCGGCGCAGCGTGCGTGCGGCGGCCGGCGCGAACGCGGCCTCCTGCGGCGGCCGGCTCGTCACCAGCAGCAGCGCGGGCAGCGCGGCGGCCGCGGCGAGCTCGCCGATGAGCGTGAGGCTGGCCGGGTCGAGGTCGTGCAGGTCCTCGACGACGAGGACGCCGCAGCGCCCGTCGAGCAGCCGGCGGACCACGTCGACGGCGGCGCGCAGCATCGCGGCGGGCGCCAGCCGGGTGCCGCCGCCCGGGGCGGGGGAGCGCTGCGCGAGCTCGGCCGGCACGCCGCCGTCGAGGGGGTGACCGCTGAGGACGGACGCCAGCCAGTCGTGCGGTGCCGCGCCGAGGGTACGGGCGGCGCCGGCCAGCACGACCGGTGGCGGCGGGTCGAGGCGGTCGAGCGACTCGGCGACGAGCCTGCTCTTGCCGCTGCCGGCCTCGCCGGTGACCAGCACGACCCGGGGCGCGGACGGCGCCGGGGACGCCGGCCGTCCCGTGGCGGGCAGGCCGGGCAGGGCCTTCAGGGCTTTCAGGGCCTTCCAAGCACCCGTGATCTCGGCGAGCTCCTCGGCTCGTCCGATGAACGGGGTGGCGGGCATGCGGCCACGATACGCACAAGTGCGTACAGACGCTGTGTGTGTCGATCGGGGACGCTGGCGGGCATGGAAGAGTCGCAGCCGCGCCCCCTGACGCTGGAATGGGCCGCCCGGACCGAGGTCGGGATGGTCCGCAGCACCAACCAGGACTCGATGTTCGCCGGTGGCAGGCTCCTCGCCGTCGCCGACGGCATGGGCGGGATGGCCGCCGGCGACGTCGCCAGCCGGCTGGCGATCGAGGCGATGACCCCGCTGGATGAGGAGTTCGCCGGCAGTGACCTGCTGACCGCCCTGCGCACCGCCGTCTCCGACGCCAACCGGCGCATCCGCGACGAGGTCGAGGCGGACCCGGAGAAGCAGGGGATGGGCACGACCCTGACCGCGATCCTGTTCTCCGGCGACCGGGTCGGGCTCGTCCACATCGGCGACTCCCGCGCCTACCTGCTGCGCGGCGAGGAGTTCTCGCAGGTGACCCGCGACGACACCTACGTGCAGATGCTCGTCGACGAGGGCCGCATCACGCTCGACGAGGCCGCGACCCACCCGCAGCGGTCCCTGGTCAGCCGGGTCCTGCAGGGTCAGCCGACCGACCCGGTCTACTCGGTGGTCCCGGCGCGGGCCGGCGACCGGTACCTGCTGTGCAGCGACGGCCTGTCGGGCGTGCTGCGGGCGGAGACGATCGAGGAGGTCCTGCGCGAGTACGACGACGTCGGCGAGTGCGCCGACCGGCTCGTCGACCTCGCGATGCGCGGCGGCGGACCGGACAACATCACCGCGGTCGTCGGCGACATCGTGGGCGACGACGTGCCCGAGCCGAGGGGCCTGCGGCACCGGCTGCGGACGTGGCTCGGCCGCGACGAGGTCAACGGCGCGCGGCTGCCGGCCTGACCGCCGCCGGGATCCGGACGTCGTCCGGGGTCCACGCGGCGACCCGCTCGGCGGCGGCCACGGTCACGCGGTCCGGGGTCAGCCGGAACAGGGTCCGCACCATCGCGCCGGTGAGCCTGCCGCGCGCCCCGGCGAGCCGGCCGACCTGCCACGACCGCCGTGCGACGGCGGCCACCCGGGGGCGGCGCTGCTGGTCGTACACCTCGAGCGCGACGGAGACGGGAGCACCCTTCGGCAGCAGGAGCGCCAGGGTCACGGCATCCTCCAGGGCCTGGCAGGCGCCCTGGCCGAGGTTGGGCGTCATGGCGTGCGCCGCGTCGCCGACCAGCGCCACCCGCGTGCCGAAGCGCATCGGGGCGACCGGGTGCAGGTCGAGCAGCGGGTGGTGGGACAGCTGGCCGGGGGCGGTCGCGGCGAGCAGGCGGGGGATCGGGTCGTGCCAGCCGGCCAGGGCGCCGGTGAGCTCGGCGAGCTGCTCGGCCGGTGCGCCGGCGCGCGGCGGGCCGGGCGCGGCGGCGTACCAGTAGACGGTGCCCGGACCGGTCGGCGCGTACCCGAAGCGCCAGCCCTTCGGCCCGATGGTCTCGCCGCCGCCGTCGACGTCGCCCCGGACGACGGCCCGCCACGAGACCTGGCCGCTGTCGCGGATGCGGACCTGCGGGGCGTACGCGGCGCGGACCGCGCTGCCGATGCCGTCGGCGCCGACGATCAGGTCCGCGTCCAGGGCCTCGACCCCGGCGACCCCGGTGACGTGATGTCCCGTGTGGACGGTCGCCGGCAGGCGGTCGAGGAGGATCTCGTGCAGGTCGGCGCGGTGCAGCACGACCGGCGGCTCGGGCAGCCGGACCCGGCTGAGCGGGCGGCCGTCCCAGGCGCGCAGCCCGCCGCCGTGGATCCGCCCGCCGGCCCGCTCGACGGCGTCGCCGACGCCCAGGTGGTGCAGCGCCCGCATCGCGTTGGGCCACAGGGAGATGCCGGCACCGACCTGGGACAGGTCCGGCCGCCGCTCGAGCACCGTGACGTCCCAGCCCTGCCGTCCGAGCCCGCGGGCGGTCGCCAGCCCGCCGATACCGCCGCCCACCACGATCGCGCGCATGGCCGTCTCCTTCCGACTTCCGTCTTCCCATTGGATTTGCTACAGGTGTAGTAACTCGACGCTACACCTGTAGCATCGCCGTGTGAACGTTCGTGACGCGGATCGCAAGACGCTCCTGGCCGACGCCGCGATCGAGGTGCTCGGCACCGGCGGGGTCCGGGCGCTGACCCACCGGGCCGTCGACACCGCCGCCGGCCTGCCCCAGGGCACCTGCGGCTACCACTTCCCGAGCCGCGCCGCTCTGCTGACCGCCGCCCTGACCCGCATCGCGGCCCTGGACCTCGCCGACGCGTCCGGCGCGGATCTTCCGGCGGTGCTGCGCGGCTGGGTGCTCGGCGACGCGGCCCGCACCCGGGCCCGCTTCATGCTCATGCTCGACCCGCAGGCCCGGGCCGAGCTGGGCCCCTCCGCGGCCGACCTGGCCGGCGGGTTCGTGCAGCGGGCGGTGGAGCTCTTCGGCTCGCAGGACCGCGCCCGGCTCGCGATCGCCCTCATCGACGGGCTCCTGCTCGACGAGCTGACCCGTGGCACGGTCACCGACGAGCAGCGCCGGGCCCGGCTCGCCGCCGTCCAGGAAATAGTCACAACCCACCGATAACCTCGGGCGGCCCGGATCGTTGACCGGTTTGAGCATGAATCCCCCAGTGCCCGCCCTCTCGCGAAAGCGACACGACCGTGGTCAGCAACCCGCGCATGTTCTGGCTCGTCCTGGTCACCGCGGTCGCCGCGTTCAGTGCCGCGGCCTCCGCCGGTCCGGTGCTGTCCTTCGGCGCCGTCGCCGCCGGTGTCATCGTGGGCTCGCTCGTCCACGCCGTGTCGCTGATCCGCCTCGCGCTGCGCATCCACCACGGCCGCAGCGACTTCGGCCCGTGCCGTGGCGCCGGGTTCCTCGGCATGGGCGCCCTGTTCACCGGCGCCGGCGTGGCCGTCACCGGGTTCGTCGCGCTGACCACGTCCACCGCCGCGCCCGGCGTCGCCGCCGCCGTCACCACGCTCGTCGCCGCGCCCACGTTCCTGCTCGGCCTGCTCCTGCTGCCCGGCACGGCCCCCACGGTCCGCGCCCGGCTGCGCCGCCTCCTCGACGGCGCCGGCATCGGCGTCACCCTGTGCTACAGCGTCTGGGTCCTCGCCGCCGCCACCTCCGTCCTCACCGGGCCGCTGCCCCTCGCCGTCGCGGTCACCTGCTGCGTCTCGGTCTCCGTCGCCGTCGTCGCCGGGCTGCGCGCCGTCCGGCACCGCCCCGCCGCGCTCGCCTGCGCCGGCGGATCCGCGCTGTCGATCGTCGGGCTCGGCCTCTTCACCGTCCTGCTCGCCGAGCTGCGCCGCCCCGGCGAGCCGTTCGGCCCCGGCGCCGGCTGGGTCTCCGCGGGCCTCGCCGTCGCCGGGCTCGCGCTCGTCGCCGGCCCGTTCCTGATCCTCGCCGGCGCCCGCCGCGCCGACGACGCGCCGACCCGCCCGCACGCCGCCGACGCCGGCGGCACCCTCGCCGGCTATCCGCTGCTCATCGGGCCGGCCCTGCTCGCCGTCGCGGTGTCCGTGACACACCTGCTCACCGGCGGCCGGTTCGACCCCGTGGCCGTCGGTCTCGGCGTCGCCGCGGCGGTCGCCGTCGCGTGCCGGGAGGGCCTCGCGGCCCGCGACATCCGGCGGTACGCGCGGACCCTCGCCACCCGGGAGGCGCACTTCCGGGCGCTAGTCGCCGGCTCCACCGACGTCGCCATCGTCCTGGACGCCGAGCTCGTCGTGCGGTGGCAGTCACCGGCCGCGGCCCGCCAGTTCGGCCTCTCCGACCAGGACGTCCTCGGCCGCCCGCTCACCGACCTGCTGCACCCCGCCGACGCGGGCCCGGCCGGCGAAGCGCTGCGGGCCGTCCTCGCCGGCCGCCAGCACGTGCTGCTGCAGGCCCGGCTGCGCGACGGGTTCGGCCACTGGCGCGACACCGAGTCGACCATCAGCGACCAGCGCGCCGCACCCGAGGTCGCCGGCGTCGTCGTCCACGTCCGCGACGTCGGCGACCGGGCCCAGCTGCAGCGCAGCCTCGACGAGGCGACCTGGACCGACGACCAGACCAGGCTCGCCAACCGGCGCCGGTTCCTCGCCGCCGTCGCCGAGGCCCACCGCGCCCCGGCGGCCGAGGCGGGCTGCGTGCTCGTCGCCGAGCTCGACCGCTTCGAGAGCGTCGCCGACCTGCACGGCCCGACCGTCGCCGACGCGGTGCTCATCGAGGCCGCCCGCCGGCTGCGCGCCGCCGTCGGCCCGGAGGACCTGCCCGCCCGCCTCGCCGGCGCCGGCTTCGCCGTGCTCACCGGCGCGCCGCTCGTGCACGCGTTCGCGCTCGCCACGCGCGTCGCCACCGCCTTCGCCGAGCCGTTCCACCTGCCCGGCCACACCGTCCACCTCGCCGCCGACGTCGGCGTCACCGACCTGCGCGGCGCGGGCCACCCGCACGGCGCGGCCGGTGCCGAGGACGTCCTGCGCCGCGCCGACATCGCCCGCCGCCGCGCCCGGCAGCTGTCCCGCGGCCGCGACGGCGGCCGGGTCGAGTGCTACGACGAGTCCTTCGAGGCCGCCCTCGTCCGCCGCACCGACCTGGAGCAGCAGCTGCCCGGCGTCGTCGGCCGCGGCGAGCTCGACCTCGTCTTCCAGCCCGTCGTCGACCTCGGCTCCCGCCTCCCCGCCGGCGTCGAGGCGCTGCTGCGCTGGCGGCACCCCCGGCTCGGCGTCGTCCCGCCGCACGAGTTCCTGCCCGTCGCGGAGGAGCTCGGCCTCGCCGACGAGCTGGGCGAGTGGGCCCTGCACCAGGCGTGCCGGCAGCTGTCCCGCTGGCGCGCCGACGGCCGCGACCTGTGGATGTCCGTCAACGCCTCGGCCCGCCAGCTCGCCGCCCCCGGCTGGCTGGCCACCGTCGCCACCGCCGTCGACACCCACTGCGTCCCCGCCGAGTCCCTGATCATCGAGGTCGCCGAGGCCGCCCTGCCCGACGACACCGGCGCCGTCGAGCAGCTCGCCGGCCTGCGCGCCCTCGGCGTCCGCACCGCGATCGACCACTTCGGCACCGGCCCGACCGCCCTCGCCCACCTGCGCCGCCTCCCCGTCGACGTCCTGAAGATCGACCAGGTGCTGTTCAGCGAGCCCGCCGGCCAGCGCGCCCCGGCCACCCCGATCGTCGACGTCGTCGTCGGCCTCGCCCGCCGCCTGGGGATCGACGTCGTCGCGTGCGGCCTGGAGACCGAGTCCCACGTGGACGTCGTCCGGGCCGCGGGCTGCCGCCTGGGCCAGGGTTACCTGCTCAGCCGGCCCGACCACGCCGAGCATGTCGAGGCCTACCTGGAGCGCCACCGAGCCAGGCTCTTCTGACCGCGGCGGGGATACGCGGCGGGGCGCCGCTGCTCTACCGTGATCATCCATGGCCATGCAGTTCGAGTACACGGTGCCCCAGCCGCCGCGCAGGAACACCACCCTGCGGACAGTGCTGATCGTCGTCGGCGTGCTCGCCGTGCTGTGCTGCGGTGGTGGCGGCGTCGGTGCCTACTTCCTCTTCAACAAGGTGGCCGACTCGACGTCGGCGGCGCAGGCGGCCGCCGAGGCCTACGTCGGCGCCCTCGAGTCCGGGGACTTCGCCGCCGCGTACGGGCTGGCGTGCGCCGCGACGCGCGGCGAGCACACGCAGGACGACTACGTCGCGGCCCTGGGCCGGCAGCCGAAGATCCAGAGCCACAAGGTCGTGGGCACGTTCATCCGGAACGTCAACGGCAAGACCTCGGCGGACATCACGATGGACGTGGTGTACGCCGAGGGCTCCCCGAAGCGGTACGTCTTCACCCTCGTCGAGGAGGGCGACGCCTGGAAGGTCTGCGGCGTGCCCTCCTGAGCGCCGCTCAGTAGTCGGTGGCGCGGGGGCGCGGCGGGGCGTGCAGGGTCAGGATCAGGTCGAGAACCAGCGCGGTCCACCCCGTCTGGTGCGCCGCCCCGAGCCCCGCCCCCGTGTCGCCGTGGAAGTATTCGTAGTACAGCAGCAGGTCGTGCCAGGCGGGGTCGTTCTGGAACAGCGGGACGTCGCCGAAGACGGGGCGGCGGCCGGTGTCGTCGTCGCGGAAGATGTTGACCAGGCGCCGCGACAGGTCGTCGGCGACCGCGGCGAGGGTGGCCATCTTGCCGCTGCCCGCCGGGTACTCCACCTGCAGGTCGTCGCCGAAGAACTCGGAGAAGCGGCGGACCGCCTCGATCAGGATGTAGTTGACCGGGAACCAGATCGGCCCGCGCCAGTTGGAGTTGCCGCCGAAGAGGCCGCTGGTCGACTCGGCGGGCTCGTAGCCGACGGTGTAGTCCGCCTCGCCGATGTGCACGGTGAACGGCTCGTCCTTGTGGGCGCGGGACAGCGTCCGCAGCCCGTACGGGGAGAGGAACTCCTCCTCGTCGAGCATCCGCTGCAGGATGCGGATCAGCTGGTCGGGCCCGACCATCGACAGCAGGCGCAGCTGCTGCCCGCCGCGGCTCTTCTTCGCGCCGACGACGTCGCCGTACTCGGGCTTGTTGGTGAGGAACCAGCGCAGGCGGGCCGCGACGTCGGGCAGGCGGCGCAGCGTGGAGGAGCCGATGATGGTGGTCGCCGTGAGCGGGAGCAGGCCGACGACGGAGCGGACCTTCAGCGGGATGCGCTGCCCGTCGGCGGTGCGCAGCACGTCGTAGAAGAAGGCCTCCTCCTCGTCCCAGAGGCCGAACTCGTAGGCGGCGTCGGCGATGTACGCGAAGTGCTCGAGGAACTTGGCGGCGATGTCCTCGTAGACCCGGTCGTGCACCGCGAGCGCCAGCGACATGTCGAGCATGTTCAACGCGTACATCGCCATCCACGCCGTGCCGTCGGACTGCTCCAGGCGGCCGCCGACGGGCAGCGCCGCGGACCGGTCGAACGGGCCGACGTTGTCCAGGCCGAGGAAGCCGCCCTCGAAGACGTTGTTGCCCTCGGCGTCCTTGCGGTTGACCCACCAGGTGAAGTTGAGCAGCAGCTTGTGCAGGACACGGGCGAGGAAGTCGAAGTCCTTGGAGCCGTCGATCGCGAAGACGCGCAGCGCCGCCCACGCGTGCACGGGCGGGTTCACGTCGCCGAACGCCCACTCGTACGCCGGGATCTGTCCGTTGGGATGCATGTACCACTCCCGCAGGAGCAGCAGCAGCTGGTCCTTGGCGAAGCCGGGGTCGACGCGGGCGATCGCCACGCAGTGGAACGCCAGGTCCCACGCGGCGTACCACGGGTACTCCCACGGGTCCGGCATCGACAGCACGTCGCAGCTGTTCATGTGCCACCAGTGGCTGTTGCGGCCGTGGCGGCGGCTGTCCGGCGGCGGCTCGGAGACGGGGTCGCCCTCCAGCCAGCGCGCGACGTCGAAGTGGAAGAACTGCTTGCCCCACATGAGGCCGGCGACGCCCTGCCGGACGATCATCGCCTCCTCCGGGGTGGCGGTCGGCGGGACGAGGTCGGCGAAGTAGGCGTCGGCCTCGGCCAGCCGCCGGGACATGGTCATGTCGAAGTCGGCGCGCAGGTCGGCGGGGGCGAGGTCCTTCGCGCCGGGCGCGTTGAGGTTGAGCCGCAGGCGGATCTCGTGCGTGCCGCCGGCGGGCACGGAGATCAGGTAGTGCAGCGCCGCCTTGGTGCCGACGAGGTCGGGGTTGACCGTGTCCTTGCCGTGCAGGATGTGGTCGTTGATGCCGTCCTTCGGGTACTCGCGGCCCGGTTTGCCCCAGATGCGGTCGCCGTTGGTCTCGTTGTTGCAGAACAGCGGCTGGGGCGCGCCGTCGCCGGTCAGCGCGAGGCGGCCCAGCAGCCGGTGCTCGGCCAGCAGGCCGTTGTCCTTGACGCGGATCTCCGGCTCGTAGTCGCGGCCGGGCAGCCCCCACGCCCACGTGTTGCGGAACCACAGGGTCGGCAGCAGGTGCAGGGTCGCCGGCTCGGGCCCCATGTTCTTGACCGTGATCCGGACGCACATGTCGGTCGGGCCGGCCTTGGCGTAGTCGACCTCGACGGCCCAGTAGCGGTCGTCGTCGAAGATGCCGGTGTCGACCAGCTCGTACTCGGGCTCGTCACGCCCGCGGCGGCAGTTCTCGGCGACCAGGTCGTCGTAGGGGAACGTGCGCTGCGGGTAGTGGTAGCGCCACTTCATCCACGAGTGGGTGGGCGTGGAGTCCAGATACCACCAGTAGTCCTTGACGTCCTCGCCGTGGTTGCCGAGGTCACCGCCGAGACCGAACATCCGCTCCTTGAGGATCGGGTCCTTGCCGTTCCACAGGCCGAGGGCGAAGCAGAACGTCTGGCGGTCGTCGCAGATGCCCGCCATCCCGTCCTCGTTCCACCGGTACGCGCGGGAGCGGGCCTGGTCGTGCGGGAAGTAGTCCCAGGCCGTGCCGTGCGGGCTGTAGTCCTCCCGGACCGTGCCCCAGGCGCGCTCGGAGAGGTAGGGCCCCCAGCCCCGCCATGGGCGCTCCCCGCTGTCGGCCTCGGCGAGGCGTCGGCGCTCGGCGTTCCCATCGTCCTCGATCACGAAGTCATTCTCCGTCGCAGATGTTTCGCTCAAGTTGAGCGCGGTCCCGGTGTTGCGTTTGTGGCTTTTGTCAGTCCACCAATCTTGCCTTGATCAATAATCCTGTCGCGAGTCACTCGCGTCCTGCCACTCCTTGCCACCAAGATTGTGCCCATGGTGGTGTTCGGTGCGCAGGTATGCGGTGATTTGTCGGTAGGAGCGGAGCGTGAGTGGCTGGTTCCTGACGGTACCGGCGGTTACGCGATGGGCACCGTCTCCGGGTTACGAACCCGCAGGTACCACGGCCTTCTGGTAGTCGCCGAGCCCGGGCGGCCGGCCCGGCGGCACCTCGGCCTCGCCGCGCTCGACCCCGTCCTGACGCTGCCGTCCGGCGCCACTGTGTCGCTCGCCACGCATGAGTGGGACGGCGGTGTCGTCAGCCCCGAGGGCCACACCCTCCTGGAGCGTTTCGAGCTCGTCGACGGCCTGCCGCGGTGGCGCTGGCGGATCGGGCCGGTCGTCCTGGAGCGCGGTCTCGCCATGGTCCACGGCAGTCCGCACGTCGGCGTCGTGCACCGGCTGCTGAGCGCGCCCGGCCCGGTCACACTGACACTCAAGGCGCTCGTCACGTGGCGCGACGCCCACGGCGAGCGGGGTGCTTCCGGTCCGCCGCCGGTCGTCGCGTCATCCGGCGACGGTGCCGTCGTCGAGCGCGCGTTCCGGCTGCACGGCCCTTCCTGGGAGCCGGGCGGTCAGTGGTACCGGGGTGCCTATGCCCGCGAGGAGGCCGCCCGCGGGCTCAACGCGACCGAGGACCTCTGGTTCGCCGGCCAGTTCCGCGCCGAGCTGCGCCCCGGCGAGGCCCTCGAGGTCGAGGCGTGGGCCGGCGACGGCCAGCCCCGCGGCGCACAGCGGATCATCGACCGTGCGGAGGAGCGCGGCCGTGCCCTGGTGCACGACGCTTCCGACGCGGTGGATGCCGCTCTGGTACTGGCGGCCGACGCGTTCGTCGTCGCCGGTGCGCAGGGCGCGCCGGACGTTGTCGCCGGGTACCCGTGGTTCGGCACCTGGGGCCGCGACACGATGACCAGCTACGAGGGGCTGTTCCTGGCGACCGGCTGGTGCGACGAGGGCCGCGAGCTGCTGCGCGCCTACGCCGCCACCCTGTCCGAGGGCATGCTCGCCAACACCGCCGACACCGGGCAGACGGAGTACAACACCGTCGACGGCACCCTGTGGTTCCTGCACGCCGTCGAGCGGCACGTCACCGCCACCGGCGACGAGGACCTGGCCCGGGAGATCCTGCCGGGCCTGGAGCAGGTGGTCGCCGCGCACGTCGCGGGCACCCGCTACGGCATCCGGGTCGACCCCGCCGACGGCCTCGTCACGCAGGGCGCCCCCGGCGTCGCGCTCACCTGGATGGACGCCCGCGTCGACGGCGTCCCCGTCACGCCGCGGGCCGGCAAGCCCGTCGAGGTGAACGCGCTGTGGATCAACGGGCTCGCCGCCGTCGCCGGGCTCAAGGAGCGGCTCGGCGGCGACGCCACCGGGCTGCGCCGCCTCCGCGAGCAGGCCACGGTCAGCTTCGGGGCACGCTTCCGGATCCCGCACCCCGCCGGTGGGCAGGACGCGGCGCCGCTGTTCGACGTGGTCGACGGCCCCGGCGGCGACGACCCGTCGACCCGCCCCAACCAGCTCCTCGCCTGGAGCCTGCCGCACGCCCCGCTGCGCGGCACGCCCGTGCCGGCGCGGCTGTCCGACCTGTTCACGCCGCTCGGGCCGCGCTCCCTGGCGGCGGACGACCCGGCCTTCACCGGCGCGCACCGCGGGTCGCCCGGCGACCGGGACCGCGCCTACCACCAGGGGACCGTGTGGCCCTGGCTGATCGGCCCGTACGTCGACGCGGTCAGGCACGCTCCGGGGGGCGACGACCGGGAGCTGCTGGCCGGTATCGAGGCACACCTGGACGAATGGGGCGTCGGTTCGGTCAGCGAGACCGCGGACGGACAGGCGCCGCACCGGGCGACAGGATGCCCGTTCCAGGCCTGGTCGGTCGCGGAGAGCCTGCGCGTCCGACGGAATGTCGGTTGACCGTTACACCCTAGAAATGAGATTTGCCTCCCTGGTAACCCTCGCCCGGCAGGATGAGTCTCAAGCCCACCCACCGCGTCACACGCGAGACCGATTTGCGTGTGTCAGCGTTGGCGCGCGTGGGTAACAGGGCGGGCGTTTTTGATCGACAACTCGACTGTGGGGGCGGCCACGTGGACCAGACCATCGGCAAAGCGGCGACACCGATGAGAATTCTGATGCTCTCGTGGGAGTATCCACCCGTCGTCGTCGGCGGGCTGGGAAGGCACGTGCACGCCCTCGCCACCTCGCTGGTGACGGCGGGCCACGAGGTCACCGTCGTGACCCGGCACGCGCCCGGCGCTCCCCTGGAGGAGTACGCCGAGGGCGTCCGGGTCGTCCGCGCGGCGGAGGACCCGCCGCTGTTCCCCCTGGCGACCTCCACGCTGCTGGCGTGGACGATGGCCTTCAACCACACCCTGACCCGGGCCGCCCTGCGCGCCGCGGCCACCGGGGAGTACGACCTGATCCACGCCCACGACTGGCTGGTCACGCACACCGCCGTGACCCTCAAGGAGTGCCTCGACCTGCCGCTGGTCGCGACCATCCACGCCACCGAGGCCGGCCGGCACCAGGGCTGGCTGCCCGACGAGATGAACAAGTGCATCCACTCCGTCGAGTGGTGGCTCGGCCACGAGGCCTGCCGGGTGGTGGTCTGCTCCGAGTACATGCGCTGGGAGGTGACCCGGCTGCTGGACCTGGCGCCCGCCCGCGTCTCGGTCGTCGCCAACGGGGTCGACTCCAGCGTCTGGAAGGCGCCCTCCCGCGCCGTCAACGCCGCCCGCGCCCGCTTCGCCGGCGAGGGTCCACTCCTCGGCTACGCCGGCCGCCTGGTGTACGAGAAGGGCGTGCAGGACCTCATCGCCGCCCTGCCCGAGCTGCGCGCCCGGCACAACGGCCTGCGGGTCGTCATCGCCGGTGACGGTCCCCACCGCGCGGAGCTCCAGGAGGACGTGCGGCGGCTGCGGCTGCAACGCGCTGTCAGCTTCGCCGGCTTCATGGGGGAGGGCGAGCTGCCCGCGCTCATGGCCGCCACCGACGCGCTCGTCGTGCCGAGCATCTACGAGCCGTTCGGCATGGTGGCGCTCGAGGGTGCCTCCGCCGGCGCGCCCCTCGCCGTCGCGGCGACCGGCGGCCTCGCCGAGATCGTCCAGCCCGGCGAGACCGGCGTGACCTTCCCGGCGAAGACCCCGGACGCGCTCGCCGCGTCCGTCGGCACCCTGCTGGACGACGAGCCCTTCGCCCGCCGGGTCGCCCAGAAGGCCCGCACGATGGTCGGCCAGAAGTACGGCTGGTCCACGATCGCGGCCGACACCGCCGACGTGTACCGCACCGCCATCACCGAGGCGCCCGGCTTCGCCGCGAGGCAGGCCGCCGCGGTGCTCGAACACGGACGGCCGCAGATCGTCGTGCCGGACGGCAACCTTCTGACGATCTGAGTCGCATCTTGAACGGCCCCGGCGAGAAGTTTGCCGGGGCTGTTCGCATATGGGGTCTCGCGCCGCAGCCGGATGGCGATTAGGGTTCCTGGGGTACAGCGACCGGAATCGATCAGGACGGCGGTTGGGTGAGCGGGACGGCTGACGAGGTCCTCGGTAACAGGTACCGGCTGATCGCGCCGGTCGGGACCGGGGGCATGGCGGTCGTCTGGCGGGCCCAGGACCTCGTGCTCGACCGCGACGTGGCGATCAAGCTGCTCGCCGAGGAGCTCGCCAACAAACCCGGCAACCGGGAGCGCATCCGGGCCGAGGCGCAGGTCGTCGCCCGCCTCCAGCACCCCAACATCACCGCCGTGCACGACTACGGCGAGGCCGGTGACCTCGCCGCGGGCCGGCACGGCCGCCGCCCGTACGTCGTCATGGAGCTCCTCGAGGGCGAGCTGCTGTCCAACCGGCTGCGTAGCGGGCCGATGTCGTGGCGCCGCGCCACCCAGATCTGCGCCCAGGTCGCCGCCGGGCTCGCCGCCGCGCACGAGCGCCACGTCGTGCACCGCGACATCAAACCCAGCAACATCATGCTCACCGCCGCCGGCGCGAAGATCCTCGACTTCGGCGTGGCCGGGCTCACCGGCTCGTTCGACCCCGACGACGAGGACGGCACCGTCTTCGGTACACCCGCCTATCTCGCGCCGGAGCGGCTCCTCGGCGGCGGCGTCATCCCCGCGACCGACGTCTACACCGTCGGCCTGCTCGTCTACCGGTGCCTCACCGACCGGCTGCCGTGGCACGCGGACACGCCGACGCAGATGATCGCCAACCACGTGTACGAGCCGCCGCACCCGCTGCCGGACATCCCCGGCCTGCCGGCCGGCATCGCCCAGCTCGTCGGGCAGTGCCTCGCCAAGGACCCCGACACGCGGCCACCCGCGGCGTACGTCGCCCGCACCCTCGCCGCCGCCACCGGCATCCACGTCGTCCTACCCGGGGAGGACGGCTCCTCCACGCAGGAGGTCCACGCGCCCGCGGTCCCGGTGCCACGGCACCGGGAGGCGCCCGAGCCGACCTTCGGCCGGGAGGTGACGGTCCCGCGCAGCCGGCGGGCGGCCCGGCGCCGCAGCCGCCGCGCCCTCGCCGGCTCGGTCGCCGCGGTGGTCCTCGCCGTCGGCGCCGGCGCGCTCGCCGTCTGGAAGCCGTGGGCGCCCCGGCCCGCGTGCAGCATCGACTACTACAGCCGGCCCGAGCCGGTCGAGAACGTCGACAAGGCCTTCGCCTCCCGGATCGTCATCGCCAACTCCGGCAACCGGCCCGTCAAACCGTGGCAGCTGCACTTCCTGCTCCCCGGCGGGCAGGAGGTCACGCACGTCAACGGCGGCGTCGCCAGCTGGCAGCGGGTCGGCGGCGGCGTGCGCGTCACCGGCGAGATCGGCATCCCGCCCGGCAAGGCCGTCACCATCGGCATGAACGGCGCCAACGGCGTGATGCCGATGCCGACGAGCTTCTCCGTCAACGACGTCGCCTGCGACACCCGCTACGCCGAGGGCCGGCGCGGCACCGTCCTCCCGCCGATCACGGACCTCGTCCCGGCACCGGAGAACGGCAGCCGCCCCACCGCCAGCGTTCCGCCGGAGAGACCACCGGAGGGCGGACCGCCCGGCGGGTTCGACGGCGACCGGCCACCGCCCCCGCCGCCGGGCGAGGACGACTTCGGTGGCGGCGGCGGTCCGCGCCCGTCCGGGCAGCCGACCGGCAGCCGCCCCGCGAGCTCCGCGACGTCGGCGCCGCCCCGGTACGTGCCCGGCCGCGCCTGACCTCTGCGGCCACGGCGCCTTCGCGTTACGTTCGGAGGCGTGCGCTTCCCTGGTCCTGTCGGGTTCGTCTTCGGCGGCGGCGGCGTGCTCGGCGCGGTCGAGGTCGGCATGGCCCGGGCGCTGCTGCACGCCGGGATCCGCCCCGACCTCGTCGTCGGCACCTCCATCGGCGCGTTCAACGGCGCCGCCGTCGCCGCCGCCCCGGACGAGCGCGTCGCCGACCGCCTCACCGAGCTGTGGGTGTCGCCGGAGGCCCGCACCGTCTACGGCGACTCGCTGCCCCGCCAGCTGGGCCGCTTCGCCCGCCGGACCCACCTGCACTCGCCGGCGCCGCTGCGCCGGCTGCTGACCCGCGAGCTCGGCGCCGACACGACCTTCGACGACCTGCCGGTGCCCTTCCAGTGCTGCGCCGCCAGCATCGAACGCGCCGCCGAGCACTGGTTCGACAAGGGACCCCTCGTCGAGGCGGTCCTGGCGAGTTCCGCCGTGCCCGGGCTGCTGCCGCCCGTCCACCTCGGGGATGAGCACTTCATCGACGGCGGGATCGTCAACTCCGTGCCGGTCGGCCGCGCCGTCATCCTGGGGGCCCGCACCGTGTTCGTCATGCAGGTCGGCCGGATCGAACGGCCGCTGCGCCCGCCGCGCCGGCCGTGGGAGGTTGCGCAGGTCGCGTTCGAGGTCGCCCGCCGGCACCGCTTCGCCCGCGAGGTGGCCGAGGCGCCGCCCGGCGTCACCGTCCACGTCCTCCCCACCGGCGGCGGCTCCGCACGCGACGACTCACCGCTGTCCTACCGCAACATGACCCTGGCCCGGGCCCGCATCGACCGCGCGTATGAGGCGACGCGCGCGTACCTGTCGTCATGATGCCGCCCCGCTGGCTGCGCCGCGTCGTCCTGGCCCCGGTGTTCCTCGCGGTCATCGTCGCGGTCCTGGCCACGATGCCGGTGTGGCTGCTGGTCGCGGCGCTGGCCGCACCGTTCGGGTCCGGACGGCTGCGCGCGCTGCGGGTCACCTGGATGCTCGCCGTCTACCTGCTGCTGGAGGCCGTCGCGCTGGTCGTCCTGTTCGGGCTCTGGGTCGGCAGCGGGTTCGGCTGGAAGCTGCGCGGCCCGCGGTTCCAACGGATGCACTACGTCCTCACCGGGCGGTTCCTGCACGTGTTGTACGACCAGGCGCGCTGGGCGCTCGGCGTCAAGGTCGCGGTGGTGGGCACCGACCCGGACGTGGCGGCACCGGGCCGGCCGGAGCTCGTCTTCTGCCGGCACGCCGGGCCGGGCGACTCGTTCCTGCTCATCCACGCGCTGATGAACTGGTTCGACCGGGAGCCGCGCATCGTCCTCAAGCACACCCTGCAGTGGGACCCCGTCATCGACGTCATGCTCAACCGGCTGCCCAACCTGTTCCTCACCGACGGCGGCGGCGACCCGTCGCACGTCGCCCGGCTCGCCACCGGCCTCGACGACAACGACGCCCTCGTCCTCTTCCCCGAGGGCGGCAACTTCACCCCGACCCGCCGCGAACGCGCCATCCAGCGCCTGCGCGACCTCGGCCTGCACGCGATGGCCGAGCGCGCCGCCCGCCTCCGGCACGTCCTCGCACCCCGGCCCGGCGGGACCCTCGCCGCCCTCGACGCCGCCCCCGAGGCAGGGGTCATCTGGGTCGCGCACACCGGCCTGGACAGGCTGCTCACCGCCGGCGACGTGTGGCGGCACCTGCCCCTGGACCTGACCATCACCATGCGCTGGTGGTCCGTCGACGCCGCCGAGGTGCCGGCCGGTGACGAGCAGCGGGTCGACTGGCTGTACGAGTGGTGGGCCCGCATCGACACCTGGATCGACCGGCACAACTGACAAGGCCTTCCCGGGGGCTCGTGCGGTCGCGGGGCGGCGTTCGTGGAGAATGGCCCGATGCGATTCGGCTTGCTGGGCACGGGACACTGGGCTGCGAAGACACAGGCGGTGGCCCTGGCGGCGCATCCTGACGCCACGCTCGCCGGCGTCTGGGGCCGCTCCCCGTCGAAGGCCGCCGCGCTCGCCGAGCCGTTCGGGGCCAAGGCGTATGACGACGTCGACGCCCTCCTGGACGACGTCGACGCGGTCGCGGTCGCGCTCCCGCCCGAGATCCAGGCGAGCCTCGCCGCCCGGGCCGCCCGCGCCGGCAAGCACCTCCTGCTCGACAAGCCGCTCGCGCTGACCGTCGAGTCCGCCGCCGCCGTCGTCGAGGCCGCCGACGCGACCGGGGTCGCGTCCGTCGTGTTCTTCACCAACCGCTTCATCCCCGCGGTCGACGCGTTCCTGCGCGACAACGCCGCGCTCGGCGGCTGGTACGCCGCGCACGCCACCATGTACGCCTCGATCTTCCAGCCCGGCAACCCCTATGCGGGCTCGACCTGGCGCAAGGAGCACGGCGGGCTCTGGGACCTCGGCCCGCACGCCCTCTCGGTGATCCTGCCGCTGCTCGGCCCCGTCGTCGACCTCAGCGCCGCCGACGGGCCCCACGACACCGTGCATCTCCTGCTCCGGCACGACAGCGGCGCCGCGAGCACCCTGTCGCTGACCCTGGACGCGGCCCCCGACGCCACGTCGTTCGGGTTCTCGTACTTCGGCGAGCACGGCGCCCTGACGCTGCCCGCGTGGGGCGCCGACACCCCCGTCGACGCCTTCGGTCACGCGGTCACGGCCCTGATCGCCGCGGCCGCGGGGTCGCCGCACCCGTGCGACGTCCGCTACGCGGCGCTCATCACCGGGATTCTGAGCGCGGCGGACCAGGCCCGCCGCACCCAGACGATCGTCACCGTCTGACGTTCCACTCGGTTTCAGCCGCTTCTGCGCCGGTTTCAGCGCATCCGGGCGGGTTTCAGCGGCTCCGGGCGGGTTCAGCGCATCCGGGTCACCGCGTCGCGGATGCGTCGCACGTCGCGGATGCGTCGCTCGTACGTCGTCGCGAGGGCCACCAGGACCAGCCCGGCCACGGCGAGCGGAGCCCACCGGGGGAGCAGGTCCCAGTACACGGCGATCTCGTGCAACGCGACGACCGTCAGCACCAGTCCGCCGGTGACGGCCGGCGCCTGGAGCCGCCGCACCGCCCCCACGACGACCACGACCAGCGCCCCGGTCCCGAGCAGCAGTCGCCGCACGGGTTCGCCCTCGACCACCAGCACCGACGCGAGGCTCGGCCCGAACGCCGCGAGCAACGCCGGCCCGAACGCCACCCAGCTCCCGAGCGGCCGCTGTCCCACCACCGCCCGCTTCCGCGTCGCGTACCAGCCGACGCCCGCCGCGACCGCGCCCGCCGGCAGCGTGTACGCCTCCAGCAGCGCCACCTCGTTCGAGGCCAGCACCAACCAGTACGCGACCAGCTGCGCCGCCCCGGCCACCCCCGCGAACGCGACCCTGGGGCCGCCGGTGAGCGCCCGCAGCCCGAGCGCGAGCCCCCAGAGGCTGCTGATCCCGGCCATCGCGGCGAGGTCCCCGCTGGTGAGCAGGAACGCCACCACCGCCGTGGCGTGCGCGACCACCTCCAGCACGAGCCCCTCCCAGGCCCGCGCGTTCCGCCCCTGACCGTCCCGGACCTGCCCGACGCCGCCCTGGGTCCAGCCGCCCTGCGCCGCTCCTGCTCCTGCGCCTGCCGGTGCCGCTTGCACGGCTTCCGTCTGTGCGGCCCCTGCGTGGATGGCGGCTGCGGCTGCTCCTGCCGCCGCTGCTTCCGTCTGCGCGATCCCTGCCTGCGTGGCCCCTTCGTGCGTGGGCCCCTCGTGCATGGGCGCTGAGGGCGGGGTCCATGCGTGCGTGGCCTCGGCCTGCGCGGCTCCCGTTTGCGAGGCGGCCGCCGGTGAGGCGCCGTCGTGCCCAGGGACGACCTGTGCGCCGCCGTCCTGCACGCCGGTTGCGGCCGGGCGCAGCCGGCGGACGACCACCGACGCCGCGAGGACGGCGGCGGCCGCGAGCAGGACCCAGTAGCCGGCCCATCGCAACGGCAGCTCCGCCGCGCGGGCCGAGGCGAACGCCAGCCAGCCGGCGCTGACCGCACCGACCAGCCAGCCGGCCGTCCTGGCCGCCGCGGTCCGCCCCGCCACGCCGACGACCGCGCCCGTCACCAGGACGGCCGCCAGAGCGGCAAGGGTGGCCGGTCTCGTCGCGAGACACCCGGCGAACCCGGCCCCGGCCGTGAACCAGCACGTGAACGCCCCCACGTTCACCCGCATCGCCCGCGCACCGGGCCTGACCAGCGCCGCGGCAAGCGCCGTGCCGAGCCCACCCGCGAGCGTCACCGCGGGCACCACCGGCCACGGCGCCTCGGCAGCCAGGCACCCCAGGACAACGGCCATGGTGAGGGGTGCCCCCGCGAGCGTCCACACGGCCGTCCGGGTCCGCCGGGCGACGAGGACCGCCAGCACCGCCACCAGCCCGAGCGCCGCCGCGGCAGGCCCCGGCCCGAACGCCTGCGCCTCCCCGGCCCACCAACGCCCGCCCGGATCCAGCCCCACGCCGCCGGGCGCCCCCTGCCAGACGGCCCCGAGCCACCGGTACGGCCGCACCAACGTCTCGAACACCGCCGGCACCACCGCGATCAGCACGACCGTCGCAGGGATGACCCCGGGCAGCACCGCTGTCACCAGCCATGCGCCCGCCGTTCCTCCCGCGGCAGGACCCCCGTCGCGGACCCGCCCCCACCCGGCCGCGCCGGTCGCCGCGAACCACACCGCGAGGATCACCCCGGCCGCGAACACCCCGAACGGCAACCGCCCCCCATCGGCCACCGACAACCCGACCGCGGCCAGCGTCACCCCCAGCCCCCCGAGCGCGACCCCGAGCACCCCCGCCCAGCCGACCCCACCCGACCCGTCCGGTCCCACCCCGGTCGTCCCCTGCCCCGCGCCGATCCCGCCGTACGCCGGACCGACCCCGCCGTGCTGCGCCTCGGACGTGCCCTGCGCTGCGCCGATCCCGCCGAACGGGGCCTCGGGCGCGCCCTGAACTGCGCCGATCCCGCTCTGCGCTGCCCCGACCTCGCCCTGCGCCGCGCTGATCCCGCCCTGCGCCGTGCCGGTCACGCCGTGCGGTGCTGCGGGCGTGCCCTGCGGTGTGCCCATTCCGTTCCGGGTCCGGGCGAACCTGCCCAGGGCCACGGTGGCCAGGACCGTGGCCAGCGCCAGGCCGCCCGCCGCGCCGAACATCGGCGCCGGCACCGACCACGCCTCACCGTTGGTGGCGAGCCGGACCGCGGCGGCCGCGAGCAGCGGCAATCCCGCCAGCCCGATGGTGATCCCCGGCGCTGCGAACCTGGCCGACCCGCTCCGCGCTGCGAAGACCGCACAGATCACGGTCAACCCGGCCATGGTGAGCAGCGTCGCCAGGGGCGTGTCCAGCCCGACGAGGACCGCGTGTGCCGCCACCACCGGCAGCGCCGTCGCCGCCCACCACCCGGCCGGGATTGCCGTCCGCGCCCGGTCGGCGACGGGCGACGGCTCCTGCAAGGGTGTTGCGGGCGACGGGGCGGCGAGTCCGACCACAGGCGTAGGCGCGGGCCGGGTGGACCAGCGCAGTGCGGTGACCGTGAGGGCCGCCAGGACCGCGAAGTCGAGCACGGACACCACCGGCAGCGGGGCGTCGAACGTGCCCGGGACGGCCAACGCGAGCAGCACCAGCGTCGGCCAGACCACCAGGCGGGACCGGGTGAGGACGAAGACGGCCGCGGCGACGGGCAGCAGGGCGGCCGCCACCTGCCAGGAGAAGATCCGTGCCAGGGTGGACGCCGGGCCGTGCCAGGCGGGCAGGGCCGCGTCGACGGCCGAGCCGGCGGCGAACAGGGCGGCGTAGGCGTAGGGGACCGCGGTCGTGCCGGCGACGACGTACGCGCCGACCCGGGCGCCCGCACGGACCCGGGCGGGCAGCACGGTCGCGGCGAGCGCGAGCAGCACCGGCACGCACGCGAACGCGATGGCCCGGTGGTCCGGCAGCACCTCCGCGAGGATCCGCACCGCGACGAGCGCGACGATGCCGACCGCCACCGCGGTGCCGACGTGCGCGGTGGTCCGGTGGGCGAGGCCGGCGGCGACGATGACCGCGGCCAGGGCCAGCATCGCCCCGCCGGCGCCGAGCGCGCCGGTCACGCCATCCACGGTGGACAGTGCGAGCAGTCCCAGCGGCGCGGCGGTCGCGACCGCGATCCCGGCGCCGACCCAGGCGGCCTTCTCCACCGTCCGGGCGAGCAGCACGTCGAGCGCCGCCACCGCGACGAACGTGAGCGTCCAGCCCGTCGCCTCGAAGGACCGGTCGGCCGCCAGCAACGGCAGCACCGGCTGCACCGCGAGGAGGGCCGCGAAGCGGGGACCCCGCAAGCCGGTTGCGAGCGCATACCCGCCGGCGACGACGGCGGTCACCCCGAAGACCAGTCCCGCGTACGTGCTCGGCGTGGTCGTGTCGGCGAGTCCGGCGAGGTTGACGTACCAGGCGGCGTAGCCGTCCAGCAGCACGAGCAGCAACCCCAGCGCGGCGAACGTCTCGGCCGTGGACCGCAGCCCCCGCGCCAGCGCGAGCGGCGGCACCGCGAGGGTGACGACCGTGACCGTCGCCAGGATCGCGGCCCGGCCCAGCACCCCGAAGCTCGCCCAGGCGACGGCCGCGAACACGATCGCCGCGCTGCCGAGCAGCAGGCCACCGAGGATGAACAGCAGGTTCTGCACCGTGCGGGGGCTGGCCTCCGCCGCCGGCGCCGCGGCCGGGGGCACCGCGGCCGGCCCGTGGACCGCCGGACCGCCCGGGCCCGGCACGAGCACGGGGCGGATCGGCGGCTGCGGGGGTGCGGGCATCGGCCGTACCGACGCCGCTGCCGCCTCGGAGAGTGCCCGGCGCGCCATCTCCACCGCCTGGCTGACCCGTGCCGCAAGCATGTTGCGCTGTGCGCGCACCGCGTTCAGCCGCTGGACCGCCGCCTGGTACTTGGAGCGTGCCTCGTCGAGCTCTGCGCGGGCCGCCTCGACCTCGACGAGCAGCTCGCCGGCCCGGGCGCCGAGCCGCACCACCTCCGCGGCGTCGGGGAACGGCGGGCGACCGCAGCCGGAGCAGCCGGCGTCAAGGTCGGCCTGGCCGCCGCAGAACGGGCACGGGTACGTCGTCATGGTGATCAGGATGACGCCGCAAGGTGGTTGCGGGTATCCGGTGCCCTACTCATCCCCGTCTGAGTAACAGGATCTTCCTGTCCGGTGTGTGACGGGGCATGCTGGCTGGATGCGGTTGCTCACCGAGGCTGAGTACAAGGCGACGATGGAGCCCGAGCCGAAGCAGATCGGCCCGGACGACGAGCCGCCCTTCGACTTCTGGCCCTACTTCGACGCGATCCCCGAGGAGGACCTGGGCGGGCACGACTTCAGCGAAGGAAGCGTCAACTACGCGTGGCAGATGCCCAACGGCGGTCTGCAGCACGTCCTGGTGAACTGTGAGACCCCGAACGTCTTTCTGGTCCTGGTCCTCGACCTGCGCACGCAGACCGTCCTCGGCCACTACCTGCTGGACATCTACGGCGTGTGACGCTACTCGTCCAGCCCTCGCTCGATCGCGTACCGCACGAGGTCGACGCGACTGTGCAACTGCAACTTGCCGAGCGTGTTCTGCACGTGGTTCTGCACCGTGCGGTGCGAGAGCACGAGTCGTTCGGCGATCTCCTTGTACGTGACGCCCTTGGCCACGAGCCGCAGCACCTCGGTCTCACGCTCGGTCAGCCGCGGCGCGTCCGGGTCCTCGGCCCGCGTCACGCTGGCCAGCCGCCGGAACTCGCCGAGCACCAGCCCCGCCAGCCCGGGCGTGAACACGGCGTCACCCTCAGCGGTCCGGCGCACCGCCGCGAGGAACTCGTCCCGTGCCGCGGACTTCACCAGGTACCCGGTGGCGCCGGCTTTGACGGCGTCGAGCACGTCCTGCTGCTCGCCGCTCGCCGACAGCATCAGGATCCGCACCTCGGGACACGAGGCGAGCAGCCCCTGGATGACCTCCACCCCGGACAGGTCGGGCAGCTGCAGGTCGAGCACCACGACGTCGGGCCGCACCGACCCAGCGATCCGGATCGCCTGCGCCCCTTCCCCGACCGCGG
This sequence comes from Dactylosporangium maewongense, assembly GCF_039531485.1. NCBI lineage: Bacteria > Bacillati > Actinomycetota > Actinomycetes > Micromonosporales > Micromonosporaceae > Dactylosporangium > Dactylosporangium maewongense. The sequence continues at coordinate 85,351 of NZ_BAAAQD010000035.1, forward strand.
CGACGACCTCGTACCCCGCCTCGGCCAGATCCCGGGCGACACCCTCGCGCCACATCGGATGGTCATCCACCACCATGACCCGAAGCCGTCCCGCAGCGTCCACACGAGCACCCTATCGGCCCGCCACCGGACCAACCGCCCGCTCCCTGCCACCCAGGACCGCCACAACCATTCGGGTTCATGGAAACCCCGGCAACCGTGCGAACACCACCGAGGTTGATGGATGCTGCCCGGCGCGGCCGTGAGGCAGGAGGCGGCACCCAGCGAGGCGGCGATGGACGAGATGGCATTCAGCGAGACGGCGGAGCAAGAGGCGGCGTCGGTGCGGCGCAGAGCCGGCGGAGCACTGCAGCGTCGGCTTTGTCGTGACTACAGCTGGCGCAGCATCAGGTCTTGCGTTACCGGGTCGCCTTCGGAGCGTCCTATGGGGCAGACGCTGACAATGCTCCGCGCAGGGTCGCGGATACGGCTGCGGATGGACTGGACGGCGCCCAGACGGCTGGCCTGCTCGGCGGTGTGAGTTCGGCGCTGCGTCTGTTGTTGCGGTGCGGACGCTGGGCTGGCTGTGGGCTTGGGAGTCGCCAGGGAAACCGCGAACCAGCGTGCGGCTCAGAGGCGGGAGCGTCCTGGCAGGCGCGGGGTTGGCGTCAGCGGGGGACTTGGAGCTCGATCTCGGTGCCGGTGGTGGGGCTGCTGGTGACGATGGTGGTGCCCCCCAGGTCGCGGATGCGGCCGCGGATGGACTGGGCGACGCCCAGGCGGCCGGCCTGCTCGGCCTCGGCGAGGCGGCCGTCGGGGATGCCTGGGCCGTTGTCGCGGATGGTGATGGTCACGGTGTCGTCGAGCTCCTCGACCAGCAGCCAGGCCTTGGCGGCCGGGCCGGCGTGGAGATGGACGTTGTCGACGGCCGCCGCGACGGCCGCGGCCACCTCGGCGGCGACCGGGGCGGGGAGGAGGACCTCGGTGGCGGGGGTGGCGACGCTGACGCCCGTCGCGTTGTGACGGTCGAGCAGGGTGCGCAGGTCGACCAGGTCGTGCCCGGTGTCGTCCCAGCCGGGCAGGCCCCGGGAGCCGGCGGCGCGGGACGCGGCGGTCCGTGACGCCCGCCAGCGCCAGGTCAGGAACCCAGCGGCGCCGCGGGTGGCGCTCGCCCCCGACCTGCCGGAACCGCCGACTGCCCGCGCACCGCCCGAAGCGGCGGGAACCGCGGTGGCGCCGGAGCTTGCGGCGGCCGCAGAGGGTGGCTGGGCGTCGGTGCCATGGGGGGCCTGGAGGGCCGGGGCGCCAGCGCCGCGGGTGGCACTCGCCCCTGACGTGCCAGAACCGTCGACCGCCTGCGCGCCGCCCGAAGCGGTGGCGTCGGAACCAGCAGCGGCCGCGGAAGGCGGGTCGGTGTCGGCGCGGGAGGCGGCGGACTGTGACGTCCGCCGGCGCCAGCCCAGGAAGCCAGAAGCGCCGCGGGTGGCGCTCGCCCCCGACCTGCCGGAACCGTCGGCTGCCCGCGCGCCGCCCGAAGCCGTGGACACCGCGGCGGTCGCAGCGGGAGGGGAGGCCCGGAGAGGTGGAGGACCGGCGGCGGAGACCGAGGCGGCGCGGGACAGGCGGAACGGGCGGCGGCCGGAGGCCGGTGTGGAGCGGCCGGTGGAGTGCTGGAGGGGGCCGCTGGACGTGACCAGGGCGCGGAGCGTGGCCTCCTGCTCGCCGGCGAGGCGGCCCAGCTCGGCGGCCTCGCCGCCCAGCTCGGCGCCGCGGCGCTGGAGGAGGGCGAGGACCTGCAGGACGGAGTCGTGGATGCCGCGGGCGAGGCGCTCACGCTCGCGGGTCGCGGCCTCGAGCTCGGTCGCGCGCTGCAGGCGGGCCTCGGCGTCGATCGCGAGGCGCGCGATGTGGCCGATGCCGACGCCGGCCAGCAGCATGAGGACGGGGCCGTTGACGGTGGCCTGGGAGAAGCCGTCGCGGACGACGACGTCGGCGACGCTCATCAGCAGGGCGGCGATCGCGCCGCGGCGGCGGCCGCCGGAGATGGCCCAGGCGACGACCGGGCTCGCCACCCACGCCATCGGCAGGGTGGGGGCGCCGACGCCGAGGCCGTCGGGCTGGACGATCCAGCGGGTGGAGAGCAGGCAGCAGGCGGTGACGGCCAGGTCGGCGGTGAGCAGCGGCCAGCCGCGGCGCTCGGGGCGCGCATAGGCGAGGCTGCTCACCACCGTCCAGGCGGCCATGACGGACAGGACCAGCCAGCCGCCGAGGGGCCAGTAGTAGTGCCGGAAGTTGCCGATCATCAGCACGGCCGCATAACCGAGCGCGGCGATGCGGAAGACCAGCAGCGCCCGCCACAACGGTCCCTCGAGGGCCTTCACGGCGGGGTCAGACCCAGCGGACCGGCGGCAGGCCGGCCTCGACGAGCGCGGCGTCGGTCTGGCTGAAGGGCTTCGAGCCCAGGAAACCGGCGGGGTTCATCGGGCTGGGGTGGCCGGCCTCGATGACCTTGTGCTGGGGGTTGGTGACCAGGACGGCCTTCTTGCGGGCATAGCCGCCCCAGAGGACGAACACGACCCGGCGGGGCATCGAGTTGAGCGCGGCGATCGCGGCGTCGGTGAAGTGCTCCCAGCCCTTGTTGGCGTGGGAGGCGGCCTTGCCGGCGCGGACGGTGAGCACCGCGTTGAGCAGCAGGACGCCGTCGCTCGCCCAGCCGGTGAGGTCACCGTTGCTGGGCGGGGTGACGCCGAGGTCGTCGCGGAGCTCCTTGTAGACGTTGCGCAGCGACGGGGGGATCGACACGCCGGGGCGCACCGAGAAGCTGAGCCCGTGAGCCTGGCCCTCCTTGAAGTAGGGGTCCTGGCCGAGGATCAGCACCCGCGCGGCCTCCGGGGAACAGAGCCGGAAGGCGGTGAAGAGGTCGGGCAGCGGGGGATAGACGGGGCCGGCCGCATACTCCGCCTCCACGAACGCTTCGAGCTTGTGCACGATCTCGAGATCCAGGTGCGGCTTCATCAGGTCCCGCCAGCCGGCGGGGAGCAGCTCGAGCAAATCCAACGACATGCACCGCACTCTACGAAAGAGGTACGACATTTTGGAGCTGGGCAAAGTGTTGCCAATTCCGACATATCCCCGCGTTCCCGTGCGGAACCCGGGAGACTGGAAGCGTGGCGCACGTAGGACCGGTCGGACATGGCGGCGAACCGTTGACAGTGCTCTGGGCATGGCGACAGGCCCAGCTGGAGCAGGCCGCCCAGGATCGGGCGGCGTCACCGCGGCCCAGGCGTCACCAAGATCAGCCAAAGGACAGTCTTGCACAGGACGCGCCGGCGGAAGGGCCGAAACCCGGCGATCTGGGCTATCTCGCGCAGCTCCAGCAGAGGCTGCGTGAGAGCGTGCGCGACGTGCGGTCGGTCGTCGCGCGGCTTGCCGAGGTGCCCCAGGAGCAGCGCACGGTCCTGCACAGCGCGATCGCGGCGGACCAGGCCGCGGCCGGGCGCGGCTTCGTGTGGCTGCTGGACCACTTCGACCAGCCCAGCGCCGTGGTGCCGCAGCTCGCGCAGCTGGCACCGGCGCTCGACGCGCTGATTGGGCCGCACAGCCGCCAGCTGGACCTGTTCGAGGCGGCGCTGGTCGAGGCGGTGCAGACCGACGACCCGGACACACTGCGGGAGGCCTGGCGGTTCGTCGTCGGCTGGTTGCGCCAGGCAAAGGCGATGCAGCAGGAGGACACTCCGTTCTGGACGGCCACCGTCGTCGCCCACGACCAGCGCCGCGACGACGTGGCGGTGCTGCGCCTGGCGACCGACCTGCCGTACCCGGCCCGGGCGGGGCAGCGCGCCGTCATCGAGCACCCGATGGTGCCGGGCGCGTGGCGGCCCTGCTGGATCTCCGCCCCGCCGGCCGACGGCAACCGGCTGGAGCTGCACGTGCAGGCGACTCCCGGCGACGACGCCACCGGCGCGCTCGTGCACGGCACGCGGGTCGGCGACGCGGTCCGCCTGCACCGGGCCGAGGGGGAGTTCGTCATCGAGCAGCACGGCCGGGCGATCCTGATCGTCGCCGAGGACGTGCACGTCGCCCCGGTGAAGGGGCTGCTGGACGAGCTGGCGGCCCGCCAGGACGACCGGGTCATCCACCTGTTCTGGGGGGTTTCGACCCGCGACGACCTGTACGACCTGGAGTCGCTGCGTGAGCACGCCGCGGCCTGCGCCCACGCCACCGTGCACCCGGTGGTGGCGAGGGGGCCGGCGCACCCGTACCTCAGCGGATCCCTGCCGCAGGTGGTGGTGGACTTCGCCGAGTGGACGTCGCACGACGTCTACCTGTGCGGCTCGCCGCTCGCGGTCGGGGTCATGCGCAACATGCTGCTGGAGCGGTCGGTGCCGGCCGGCCGGATCCACGCCGTCACCCTGGACCAGCTCGCCACGACACCATCGTCGCGGTGATCACGGTGTTGCCGGAGTAGGTGCTCGTCGCCCGGTCGAACGTGCCCCCGCAGGTGATCAGCCGCAGCTGGGGGCGGGTGGCCGGGCCGTAGACCAGGCCGGCGGGGAACTCGTGCTTGGAGTACAGCCGCACGCCGTCGACGGCGAACGTGACCGACGAGCCGTCGCGCCGCGCCACGACGATCGCGTCGCCGGGTTTGAGCAGGCCGAGCCGGAAGAACACCGCGGGCCCGCTGCCGGCGGTGTCGACGTGCCCGACGATGACGGAGTTGCCGTTCTCGCCGGGCGTCGGTCCCCGCTCGTACCAGCCGACCTTCGTCGCCTCGCGCAGGGAGGGCGGGATGAGCGTGCCGTCGCGGTCGACGTCGACCCGCTCGACCGGGGCCTCGACGGAGATCGCCCCGATGCGCAGCCTGACCGGGGTGGACGCGGCCACGGCGGCGCCCGCGATCCCGGCCGAGCCCGCACCGGAGGAGGCCGCCACGACGGGTGGTGGCGGGCCCGCGCCGTAGCCGGCGCCGACGAGCGAGACACCCGCGACGGCCAGGGTGATGACGCCCACGGCGGTGCCGCCGCGCCAGGTGCCGTTGGACCTGACGAGCAGGTGCCGGGGCCGGTGCCGGTGCCTCACACCGTGCGGCGTCGCAGGAACAGCGCCCCGGCGGCACCGGCCAGCAGCAGTCCGCCGCCGACCGCCATCAGCGAGCGGTTGGGGCCCCGCGCGGTCGACCCGCCGCCGGTCGGCACCCCGCCGGTGGGCGTCACGATCAGCTTGACCACTGAAGAGCTGCCGTCCCCGCAGTCGATGCTGACGTTGAACGTGCCGGCGGAGATCGACGCGGGGATGTCGACGGAGACGGAGAACGAACCGGGCGTCTTGCTCGCCTCCATCGGGATGCGGGCCGCCAGGCCGAGCACGGTGCCGGAGACGTCGGCGGACTTCACGCCGTCTGGGCAGACCGTGCTGAAGGTGACGCTCCCGCCCGGCTTCACCGTGTCCGGGGTGACCGAGCCGGCGCCTTCGGCCGACGCGACGCCGGGAAGGGCGAGCGCGGCCGTCGTGCCGGCGATCACGCCGCCGGACAGCAGGATTCTTCGCATGCTCCCATTGGCCACCAAGGCGGGGTGACCGCCGAACACCCATGCCGGAGGAACTCGCGGAGAAGTGCGTCCGCGACGGCTGTGGGAAGATTGGTCAAGAGGTTGACGAGTAGGAAATGTCGCACGTGAGCGACCCGCCTCACCGTGGGGCGGGTGCATCTGGAATCCTGCGCGTCGGCGCCATAAGCGCCGGTCGCGGGCAATGGCGGCCGCGGCCAGGAGCCGGACTGCTCGACGAGACGGGAACGACGCGCATGAGTGAGTACAAGATCACATACCCGGACGGCGAGCTCGACCTGCCGGCACGCAAGGCGACGGAAGGGCCCGAGGGTCTCGAGATCTCCAAACTACTCAAGGACACGGGTCAGGTCACGCTCGACACCGGGTTCGTCAACACCGCCTCGTGCGTATCGTCGATCACCTACATCGACGGCGACGAGGGCATCCTGCGCTACCGGGGTTATCCGATCGAGCAGCTCGCCGAGCGCTCGACGTTCCTGGAGAGCTCCTACCTGCTCATTCACGGCGAGCTGCCGACGCCGGCCGAGCTGGAGGAGTTCACCGGCCGCATCCAGCACCACACGCTGCTGCACGAGGAGATGCGCCGCTTCTTCGACGGGTTCCCGCGCGACGCGCACCCGATGGCGGTGCTGTCCTCCGCGGTGAGCGCGCTGTCGACGTTCTACCAGGACAGCCTCAACCCGTTCGACCCGGAGCAGGTCGAGATCTCCACGATCCGCCTGATGGCGAAGGTCCCGACCATCGCGTCGTACGCCTACAAGAAGGCGATCGGCCAGCCGATGCTGTACCCGGACAACTCCCTGGGTTATGTCGAGAACTTCCTGCGGATGACGTTCGGCGTCCCCGCGACGCCGTACGAGATCGACCCGGTCGCGGTCAAGGTCCTCGACATGCTCCTGCTGCTGCACGCCGACCACGAGCAGAACTGCTCGACGTCCACGGTCCGGCTCGTCGGCTCCAGCCAGGCCAACCTCTTCGCCTCCGTCTCCGCCGGCGTCAACGCGCTCTTCGGCCCGCTGCACGGCGGCGCCAACCAGGCCGTCCTGGAGATGCTCCAGCAGATCCACAACGACGGCGGCGACATCGCGAGCTTCGTCAGCCGGGTCAAGGACAAGAAGGACTCCAGCACCCGCCTGATGGGGTTCGGTCACCGTGTGTACAAGAACTACGACCCGCGGGCCGCGCTGGTGAAGAAGGCCGCGCAGGAGATCCTCGGCCGGATGGCGAAGCCCGACCCGCTGCTGGACCTGGCGATGCAGCTCGAGGAGATCGCGCTCTCCGACGAGTACTTCGTCTCCCGCAAGCTGTACCCGAACGTCGACTTCTACACGGGCCTCATCTACAAGGCGATGGGCTTCCCGACCACGATGTTCACCGTCCTCTTCGCGCTCGGCCGGCTCCCCGGCTGGATCGCCCAGTGGCGCGAGATGATCAACGACCCGGAGACCAAGATCGGCCGCCCGCGCCAGGTCTACATCGGTTACGGCGCCCGGGATTACACGCCGATTGCTGGTCGGTAAAGACCCGCAGCGCCGACCGGTTCTTGCTCGTTTGTACCTTGACGGAGATCGACCCCGGCTGTCTCATACATGAGGTCCATCTGGGGTCGTTGTCCGTTTTCGACAGGGGAGACCGGTTTCATGAGCGCGCCAACGTTGTCGCCGCTACTCACCGCGGCAGTGCAGGACCGTACGTCCGGAGCGACCGGCGTGGCCCGGCAGGTCCTCGACGGCCTCGCCGAGTTCGTCCACGACCCGGTCACGCTGCGTGCGGTCGTGGCGCCCCTGCCGGGCCTGCTGCCCGGGTACGCGTCGATGTGGCACATCGCCCGCGCCGCGAACGCTGACGACCCCGGACCGGCGCTGCGGGCGATCCGAGAGCAGCTCGACCGCGACGTCGAGGCGAGCGTCGCCACCGCGACGCGCCTGCTGCACCAGCGCGGCGGCTGGGCCCGCACCGCCCCCAGCAGCGCCCTCGTGAAGGCCGTCGCGGCGCAGCTGCCCGCCGGCACCGTCGACGCGCCCGGCACCGAAGGACTGCTGCCGGTGACCGGCATCGCCGGCGCCGACGCGATCAGCCCCACCCGGGTGCTCAACATCAAGGGCACCCTGGCGCTCGCGCAGAGCATCCCCACGATCGTGGTGACCACGTCGCTGAAGCTGGCGCCGGAGCGGGTCTTCGACGGGCTCGGCTCGCCGCTGTTCGAGCGGATCCCGCTGTCCGCCTTCTGGGCCGTCGTGCTGGACGGCGAACTGCTCACGCCGGCCGAGGCCGGCCGCCGCGCCGCGGCACTCCGCTGAGGAATCGGCTGATGCTGTGGGATTGTGTGCGGTTGCGTGCGGCCGGACGCTCTACATAGGACAGTTCCGCGGAAGGTGGGAAGACGGCACGGTTTGGGGCTGTGCAGTGGCTCACGTTGGGAGTACATTGCGTTGCATCCCAAGGACGCCGGGGCCGCCGCTTCCCCCGTGGCGGCGGCCCCGGTCTTGAAGTAGGACGCTGACGCGTTTCGATGCGCACCGACGCGGAGACCACATCGGCATGGTGACCGTCTCCCGCCCCCGCGCCACGGCCCCCGCGCACGCCGCCGGGCCGTCCCCACGCACCGTCTGGCTCATCGGCGGGATGATCCTGCTCGCGATCCTGGTGCTGGCCGCGGTCACGGTCTTCATCTGGCGGATCCAGCATCCCCGGGGCGGCGGCGCGCAGCACACCGTCACCGCGCCCGTCGCCGGCAGTGACCCGGCGACCCTGGACCTGCTCAGCGGGGCCACCGCGGTCACGGTCACCGCCGCGGACCTCGGCGACACGCTGTTCCGGGTGAGCACGCCCGGCGACGGCCGGACGGTCCCGAACGTCACCAGCGTCGACGGCCGCGTCGGCGTGCAACTGCGGGACTCGGGAAACGGCAAGGCCGACAGGGGCGTCGTCAGCGTCGAGCTCAACCATGCCGTCCGCTGGACGGTCCGGTTCACGGCCGGTGCCACGAGCAACACCGCGGACCTGCGCGGGCTGCGTGAGATCGGCGGCGTCGAATACGTGGGGGGCGTGTCGAGCATCGAGCTGACCCTGCCCGCCGCGAAGGGCGTCGTGCCCGTGCGGATGAGCGGCGGCGCCTCCACGTTCCGCGTCCACCTGCCGCAGGGCGGGCCCGTGAAGGTCGTCGCCGGCGGCGGCGCCGGCAGCGTCACGCTCGACGGCACCCGGCACGACGGCGTGGCCGGCGGCGCCGCGTTCTCCAGCGGTGACCCGGCCGCCGCCGACAGGTACGAGATCGACAACACCGCCGGCGTCTCCAGCGTCGTCGTCGACCGGTACTGACACCGACGCCGATCAAAGACGGCGATCGAAGTGGGCGGCGCCGCCGGTACCGACGCCGGAAACGGAACCGGAAAGACCTAGGACGATGGAAGGATCAGGCCGGCGCCCGAGACCGGGGCGTCGACGGGAAGGTCGGGCAGCCCGAACAGCTCCGTCAGCCCGGTGACCTGAAGGAGCCGGTGCACGAACGGTGACGGGCTGCGCACCTCCATCCGGCCGCCGACGTCACGGGCCTTGTTGTTGATCGCGACCAGGGTGCCGATGCCGATCGAGTCCATGAACGGGACGCGCCGCAGGTCGACGGTGAGCACCGCCGGCCGGTGGGCGTCGATCGTGTCGAGGACCACGGACCGCAGCGCGCCTACCGTCGCGGCTTCCAGAGGACCCAACACTTCCACCACAAGTACGTCTCCGGAGCGGTGTGTCCGGACCATCGCGTCGCCCATTCGAGTCGCGTACCCAGTCCCGCCAAACGGAAACTCACGGGTTGGCGGAGATCAGCAGTGGCAGGACACACACGTACGCCGCCAGCAGGACGCAAGCCTCCGGGCGGGTGATCCTGCTGCCCCGCCACAGCAGCAGCCACGCGAGGACCGCGGCGAACACCATCGCGGTGACCGCGGCGAACCCGAACGGCGCGATCGTCGAGCTGCCCGCGGCGAGACCGACGACCGCGCCGCCGATCAGGCTGTTGAAGATGTTGCTGCCCAGCAGGTTGCCGACGAGGAGGTCGCCCTCGCCGCGCCGCTGCGCCTGCACCGACGTCATCAGCTCCGGCAGCGACGTGCCGAACGCGACCAGCGTGAAGCCGATGACCTGGTCGCTGACGCCCCACCGGTGCGCGAGCGTGACCGCGTTGTCGACCAGCAGCTGCGCCCCGCCGAGTGTCGCGGCGAGCCCGGCGACGGTCCGCAGCGCCTCGACCCACCACCGGCGGGGCCCCGGCGACCAGAAGACCCACCAGCGGCGCGCCCGGACCGGCGACACGAACGCGGCCACGTCCTCGGGCAGCGGATCCCCGTCCTGTACCCGGGACAGCCGCACCAGCAGGGCGAGCGCGCCGACGCTGAGGACGGCGAGCAGCAGCCCGGCGACGAACTTCAGCCCGACCAGCGCGAACGCGCCGAACACCGCGACCGCGGCCGCCATCAGCGGCGCCTCCCGCACCGGCACCGACGAGCGCACCATCACCGGCGACACGACCGCGACGACCCCCAGGACCAGGGTCACGTTGAGGATGTTGGAGCCGACGAGGTTGCCCAGCGCCAGGCCCGCGTTGTCGCGGACCGCGGCGGTGCCGGACACCACGAACTCGGGGGCGCTGGTGCCCAGCCCGATCACGACGACACCGACGATGACCGGCGCGACCCGCAGCAGTGTCGCGAGCCGGCTCGCGCCCACCACCGCCTGGTCGGCGCCCACGGTCAGCAGCGCCAGCCCGAGCAGGCCGAGCCCGACGACGAGCAGCGTCGACATCAGTCTCCTAGGTCCGGGTCAACGGACCGACACAGTACCTCCCCCTGTCGATCCCGCGATCCGTAACCGGTTCCGGGGGAATCAGCCCCCGCACGGCTGGCGGAATGCGCTCGTGAGCCTTATCGTTTTTATCGAGACCGGCGTCTTCCCCCGTGGATGCCGGTCTCACCATTTCTCCGGCCGGTCACGACCGGGCGTTGCCGCGCCACCGGACCAGGACCGTGGCCAGGACCGCCGCGACGATCGAGGCCCCGAGCACCGCCGCCGCGGCCGTGTCGGCGCCGCCGCCGGGCACCGACAGGCGGGCGATCAGCAGGCTCACCGTGTAGCCGACCCCGCCGAGCATCGCGACCGGCAGCACGTCAGCCCAGCGGACCGACGGCGGCAGCGCGCCGAGCCCGACCCGCACCGCCAGCCACGCGCCGAGCATGATCCCGATCGGCTTGCCGATGAGCAGCCCGGCCGCGGCCCCCCGCGCGAGCGGGTCACCGATGACGTCACCGGCCGCGGCGAGGGGGATGCCCGCGGCGGCGAGCGCGAAGACCGGGACGATCACGCCGGCCGAGACGGGGTGCAGCCGGTGCAGGAGCCTGTCACAGGGCGACTCGGCGTCCGCGGCGGCCGCCCGGACCGGCGTCAGCAACCCGAGCAGGATGCCCGTCACGGTGGCGTGGACGCCGCCGCCCTGCACGCACACCCACGCGCCGGCCGCGACCGGCACAACGAGCCAGGCGGGGGCGTACCGGAGGCGGTGCAGCAGCCCGTACAGCAGACACAACGCCAAACCGGCGGCCAGCCACCACACCCGGACGTCGTGCGCGAACAACACCCCGACGAGCGTGATGGCGCCCAGGTCGTCGATGACGGCGAGCGACAGCAGCAGCACGCGCACCCCGGACGGAAGGGCCGAGCCCGCGAGCGCCAGGACCCCGAGCGCGAACGCGATGTCCGTCGCGACCGGGATCGCCCACGCCCCGCCGTGCGAGGCGGCGCCGCCGGACACGACGATCGCGACGACCGCCGGCACGAACATCCCGCCGAGCGCCGCCACGACCGGCAGCGCCGCGGCCCGCCAGCCGGCGAGCTCCCCGACGGTCAGCTCGCGCTTGACCTCCAGCCCGGCGACGAAGAAGAAGACGGTCAGCAGCCCGTCGGTGACCCAGCCCGCCAGCGGCAGGTCCAGGTGCAGCGCGTCGAGCAGCGCCGAGGACGGCGGGCGCAGCGACCAGAACCACTCATACGTGCCGCCGGGCAGGTTGGCCCACAGCAGCGCGAGCCCGGTCGCCACGAGCAGCAGCCTGCCGCCGGTCGTCTCCAGGCGCAGGAACTCCAGCAGCATGTCCAGCCGCCGTGCGGTGCGACGTGCCATCGGGGGCCTCCTCCAGCGGGCAGACTCATCCTGTCCGCCGACCAGACTTCCCGGCACACCTGCGGCGAATGGTACCCCCATCGGGCCGACGATCCACTGTGGACCGGCGCCGGGTCCTCATGTCCTTGTCGCGGCCCGCCACGTGCCCCGCGGCGTTCGGGCGTGGTTTTGCTCTCAGGTTCCCGTTCCGGCGGTCGATTGGGCCGTCGGAGAAGGGGAGCGTGGCAGTGAGCGACGAGTTGGGTGACATCGTCCAGGAATTCCTCGTGGAGTCGCACGAGAACCTGGACCAGCTCGACCGGGATCTGGTGGCACTGGAGGCGGCGCCGGGGTCGCGCGAGCTCCTGTCGTCCATCTTCCGGACGATCCACACGATCAAGGGCACCTCGGGTTTCCTGGCGTTCAACCGCCTGGAGAAGGTGACGCACGTCGGCGAGTCGCTCCTGTCCCGCCTCAGGGACGGTGCGCAGGGCATGACCCCCTCGACGACCGACGCCCTGCTGCGGATGGTCGACACGGTCCGCGGGCTGCTGTCGGAGATCGAGGAGCACGGCCGCGAGCTCGAGGGCGACGACACGGGCGTGATCGCCGCGGTGAACGCCTGCATCACCGACGGCTCCGCGCCCTCGACGCCCGCCCCGGCTCCTCAGGCGGCCGCTGCTGCCGATGTACCCGGGAGCGCTCCAGCGACCGCGGTGAGCGGAGACGTCGTCGAACCCGTGACGGCCGCCCCGGCCGCCGAGGTGCTCGTGGTGCAGCCGGTCACCGTGGTGTCCATTCCACCGACGCCGCAAGCCTCACAAGCCCCACAAGCCCCACAGGCCCCAGCCGCCCCTCCCGCCGCCGAGCCGCCCGCTGCCGTCCCGGCCGCCCCTGCCCCTGCCCCTGCCGCCGCTGCCCCTGCCGCCGCGGCCCCCACGGCCCCCGCGGCCCCCACGCCCCCCGCCGCCGCGCCGGCGTCCGTCGCGAAGCCGGCAGCCCCCGGTGGACCGGGCGGTGGGGAAGTCGCGGCCGACGAAGCGGTGTCGAAGCGGAGTGTCGCGGATCAGTCGATCCGGGTGGATGTGGATCTGCTGGACAAGTTGATGAATCTGGTGGGGGAGTTGGTGTTGACCCGGAATCAGTTGATCCGGGCGATCGGTTCGGTGGCGGATCCGGCGATGACGC
>NZ_BAAAQD010000036.1:0-6531 GCF_039531485.1 Dactylosporangium maewongense
TCGCGCTGGTGGCGTGGTAGTTGACCCGTTCCTGGCGCAGCGTCCACGCCTCGGTCCGGGCCTGCAACGCCAGGTTGTAGACCAGTCGGACACACCCGAACGTCCGAGCAAGCTCGGCGGCCTGCCCAGGGGTCGGGTAGAAGCGGTACTTGAACGCCCGCTTCACAGTCCCGGACACGGCCCACACGATAACGGCCTGGATGGTGAACCTTGCGGTGACACACAGGCAAACGCCGATCCGCCTTGGCGGCCGATCGGCTTCCCCTGCCCTGCTCCGCCGGAGTTCCGTTTCCTCCCCGGCCTGAAGGCCGGAGTATCCACGGAAGGAATCCGATGACCGACCGCACCGAAGCCACCGAGAAGCTGCTGCGGCGACTGCGTTCCGATGCTGGGGTACCCCCGGCATCGCGGGACGTGGAGCCGCCCGAGCTGGCCGTGTGGCGGCGGATGCGCGACGACCCGTTCCTCGCGGAGGTCTTCACCGTCACCGAGGACCCGCCCGTCATCCACAGCTACCTCGCCGGCGGCCACCCAGGCGTGGCCAGGTTCCTGTCCGACATCATCTGGCTGGGCGAGTCCGACGTCCGCCTACCGATCGGCTATTGGAGCGCGGGCGCGGACACCTTCGCCGGCGCGCCGGTCATCTACGTCGACGACAAGGCGAGCGTCGAACTGATCGGCACCAGCCTGGTCGATTTCCTCGGCACCTGGGTCGGCGAGCTCGGCGCCGAGGAGTTGCTCGACTTCTGCCGCCGTGCCGGCCTGCGGCCGCCGATGCCGGAGGCCGAATGCGAAGCGGCTCTCAAGGACTACCCGGACCCGCAGCAGGTGTTCGACTTCTTCCTGCACACGTCTTCCTGAACGCCCTCCGCCGTTGCGGGGGTGACCACGACGGTCGCGTGCTGCCCGAGTTGCGGCCCGGACTGCTTTGCCGTCGAGGCGCGCATCCGCCGTGAGGGCGACACGGTCCGCTGGGAGTGGGGCCGGCGAGGCGCGCGTTGGGAGGGCGAGCGGCGCACGACGCTGTCCGATGCCGGGGCTTATGACGCCGAGGTGGCCCGCATCGGCGCCGATCACAGCTGGGAGAGTGCGGCGCACCGGGCCGGGCGGCTCATTCTCGCAGGCCTCGCCCTGCCTCCAGGGGTCGAGGGCGTCAAGGTCTACACGACCGACGCCGGCGAGCTCGAGATCCAGCTCGAGGAGCCGGACGAGTACCAGATCTGGGTGCACGCCCCCTGGGACACGGAGCGCCCCGGCGAGAGCGCCGCCGCGGCGCGGGCGATGCTCGCCGGACCCGCCGCCGACTGGCCCGTGCCGCCAAGATCACTGACACCTGACGCTCGATCTCGGGCCGGCCGTGCTCGGCCTGGGCGCGTGACGCGCCGGCGCGGGCTCCGTGTCGCCGCGGCGTTCACCGAACGCGCCACCGCCGTCCGCAGACCCGTCACACACGCTGAACTGCTGGTCACCTGGCCTGTGCACCTCTTCGCCGGGCAGGTGCGCTTCGGCCGGCGCCGGGATTCCACGAGGCACGGTGGTCCCGATTTGGGCGTTATCGGCACCGGCATCCGAGACGCAACATAGTGATGACCGCCAAAGTGACGAAATTCGTCGCCTGGACGCTCGTTAATGACGAGTTCGTAAGATCTATGGACAGGAAACTGGCGTTGCTCGTAGAGTCGGGCATCTTCCGCTGATCCTGGAGATGACGTTGAACATTGCCGCCCAGGAAAGTCCCGCTCTTTCCGCGACCGAACTGCACGCCGCGGCCACCGTCGTGGAAGGCAGCACGGTCATCGAGCTGTCCGAAGCCCACCTCGACCGCATCCGCCGTGGTGGTGTCACCGCCGTCAACCACACCGTGACCAGGCCCTACGCGGACACCGTCACCGCGCTGCGGGAGGTCAACCAGTGCCGCCGCTGGATCGACGCGCACGCCGACCGGGCGCTGCTCGCGACGAGCGTCGCCGACATCGAGCGGGCCAAGGCCGAGGGCAAGGAGGCGGTGATCCTCGGGCCCCAGGACACCGAGATGATCGGGGTCGACCTCGACCTGCTCGGCACGTTCTACGACCTCGGCGTGCGCATCCTCCAGCTGACCTACCAGCGGCAGAACCTGCTCGGCGCCGGCTGCGGGGAGAGCGTCGACCCCGGCCTGACGTACAAGGGCCGCATCTTCGTCGAGGCGATGAACGAGATCGGCATCGTCGTCGACGTTTCGCACTGCGGGCAGCGCACCGGGCTCGACGCCATGGAGGTGTCCAGCACTCCCGTCGTCGTCACCCACTCGTTCTGCGACGCGATCTCGCCCCACATCCGGGCGAAGGACGACGCCTTCCTGCGCACCCTCGGCCAGCAGGGCGGCGTCATCGGCATCACCACCCTCTCGGGGTTCCTGTACTACCCGGACGAGCCGACCCGGCGTCCGGACCTGACCCGCTTCGTGGAGCACCTCAGCCACGTCGTGGAGGTCGTGGGCATCGACCACGTCGCGATCGCCACCGACTACGACGAGACGCTCACCGAGGCGATGCGTGCCGAGCAGCTCAAGCACAAGGAGTTCAAGAGCCTGCTCGGCGACTGGAAGTGGGAGGAGCGGCGGGCGATCGGCATGGACGACGCCGCCGACTTCCCGAACTTCACCGAGGCGCTCCTGGCCGGAGGTTTCTCTCCGGCCGACGTGACGAAGGTCCTCGGCGGCAACTGGCTGCGGGTGTTTGGGGAGGCATGGAGCCCGGCCGGCCGGTAGGCGCGAGTTGAGAGATCAGCCAAGGAGACCCATGAGAACGCATTTCATGACCAGAGTGCTGGCGGTGGGCGTCGTTGCGGCGCTCGTGGCCGGTTGCTCCGGCGGCGAGCCCCCGAACAGTGACAACGGCGCCAGCACCAATGACGGCCTGACCAAGAACATCCGCCTGGAGGACGAGTCGCAGCCCTCCGGCACGCCGAAGGCCGGCGGCCGGCTGCGGATCATGATCCGGCTGGACGCGAACGAGCTCGACCCCCACAAGATGTCCGAGACCTCGGCCTTCGTCATCAACGAGCAGATCTACGAGTCGCTCGTGGAGTCCTACCGCGGCGAGATCAAGCCCTCCATCGCCGAGTCGTGGGAGCAGAGCGCCGACGGGCTGACCCTGACGTTCAAGCTGCGCGACAATGCGTACTTCCACAGCGGGCGCAAGGTCACGTCGGCCGACGTGAAGTACTCGATCGAGCGGATCAAGAACCCGGCGACCCGCGCCCCGCGCGCCCGCAGCTATGAGGGCATCAGCGCGGTCGAGACGCCCGACGAGCGCACGGCCGTGCTCAAGCTCAGCAAGCCCAACGCGGCCATCCTGACCCTGCTGTCCACCGCCGCCTCGTCCATCGTGGACAAGACGGTGGTCGACGAGAAGGGCGGGCTCAACACCGCCGTCGACGGCGGCAGCGGCCCGTTCAAGATCGCGACGCGGACGGCCGGCCAGACCATCAAGCTCGACAAGCACACGCAGTACTGGCAGTCCGGCCTGCCGTACCTCGACGGCATGGACTTCACGTTCAACCCGGACGACAACGCCCGCGCCGCCGCGGTGCGCAGCGGCACCGTCGACTTCCTCTGGCGGCCCGCGCCGGAGTTCATCGACGCGCTGAAGAAGGACGAGAAGCTCAAGTGGTACGGCGGCTCCGGCTCGCTGTCGCTGCACCTGCGGCTCAACACGTCCAAGGCGCCGTACGACAACGTGAAGGTCCGCCAGGCGATCTACTACGCGCTCGACCGGCAGGAGATCCTCAACGTCGCCAACTCCGGCTTCGGCACCGCGCTCAACGCGGGCTACCTGCCGCCGGACCGCTACGGCGCGCTCACCACACCGGTCTACGGCAAGGCGGACATCGACAAGGCCAAGCAGCTGCTCACCGAGGCGGGCTTCCCGAACGGCTTCGAGGCCAAGCTCATGGTCATCGCCACCTCGGCGTTCCAGGTGCGCTCGGCCGAGGTCGAGCAGCAGCAGCTGGCGAAGATCGGCATCAAGGTGACCATCGAGTCGGTCGAGTCGACGATCGCCGACACGAAGACCAAGTCGGGCGAGTTCGACATGTACCAGTCCGGCTTCGGCCTCACCTACGACCCGGACGAGCGGTTCAGCGCCAGCTTCCTCAAGGGCGGCGGCCTGAACTACGGCAACTGGAGCGACCCCGAGTACGAGGCGCTCATCGTCCAGGCCCGCTCCGAGCTCGACAAGGACAAGCGCTCGGCGCTGTACCAGCAGGCCGAGAAGATCCTGGCCGAGCGCGGCCCGGTCGCGATGACGTTCCTCAACGCCGACTTCGACGTCGTGCAGAAGGACGTCATGGGCTACCGCGGCGACCCGACCCCGACGTACCGCTTCTACCGCAGCCTCTGGCTCAACCGATGACCCACCGGAGGGGCGCCCGAGGGTGGGCGCCCCTCCGGAGCACCCCGCGACGAAAGGCACCGCCATGGAAGACGTCCCGCTGAGCCACCGCTACATCATCGCCGCCCGGCTCAAGGGCTACCTCAACAAGCACGCCGAGTCCGTCGCCCTGCTCACCGAGGCCCTCGAACTGGAGCCGGGCGACCCGCGACTGCTGCGCTTCCGCGGCCACCGGCGGATCTCCGTCCGCGACTACGCCGGCGCGATCGAGGACCTGCGGGCCGCCGCGGACCGTCTCGACGACGTCGAGGACGAGTACGAGATGTACCAGCCCGAGGTCGAGAAGGACGTCGTCAGCCTGATCCTCGGCCGGCCCGAGGCGGTGCGGCCGCAGCACCTCACCGACACGATGGCGGCCGCCGACCCGGGCGCGCTGGCGCGGTACAACACCACCCTGCACACGTCGGTCTGGTACCACCTGGGCGTGGCCCAGTACCTCGACGGCGACCTCGAGGGCTGCCTGGAAAGCTTCTACAACGCCGAGCGCTCCGCCCGCCACCAGGAGGGGATCGTCGCGTCGCAGGACTGGCAGTACATGGCGCTGCGCCGGCTCGGCCGGGCCGACGACGCCGACGCCGTCCTGGACCGGTTCCGCGGCATCGCCGTCGTCGACGAGGACCACCTCGTCGGCTATGAGGGCCGGATGCGCCTCTACACCGGCGAGCTGACCCCCGAGCAGCTGTGGGCGATGTGCGACGGCGACAGCCTCAAGACCGTGACCCAGGGCTACGGCCTGGGCAACTGGCACTACTACAACGGCGACGTCGCCCGGGCCCGCGAGGTCTTCGACGGCGTCCTGAAGACCGGCGTCACGCACGCCTTCGCCTATCTGGCGGTCACGTCCGAATACTCCCGCAACCCCGACTTCGCAACGGCGACGAAGGAGCACTGAACATCATGGCGATCATCCGGGCCGAGATCGGCCACCGCGACCAGGAGACCAAAGAGGCGATCATCGCCGAGCTGACCGACGTCCTGGTCAAGTACGGCTCGCCGCGGGAGAACACCCACGTCCTGCTGTACGAGGTCTCCTACGACAACTGGGCCAAGGGCGGCGTGACGTACAACAACCGGAAGAAGAAGGCCCAGGAGGGCTCGTGACCGGCCCGCACGCACTGCTCACCCCGAACCTCGCCGAGCTCGTCCCCGGCCTGTCGGCCGACTACCCGCACTGCAGGTTCACGGCGATCCCCGACGACGGCACGGTCCGCGACGAGTGGCTCGACGCCGAGATCGTCCTGCGCAGCGCGATGAACGAGGACACCTTCGAGGAGCTGCTCAGCAAATGCGAGCGGCTGCGCTGGGTCCAGATCACCGCCGCCGGCTTCGACTGGGTCGGCGGCACCGTCTGGCAGCGCCGCCTCGACGAGGGCCTCGTCTACACCCGCTCACCGAACTCCTACAACGTGCCGATCGCCGAGTACGTCATCGGCGCCATGCTCATGCACGGCCGGGCGTTCCCGGCGCTGCGCGAGGCCCAGCTGCGGCACGAATGGATCCGCCTCGTCGGCAAGGACGTCATCGGCAGCACGACCCTGGTGTTCGGAACGGGCGGGATCGGCTCCGAGGTGGCGTGGCGCGCGAGCGCCCTGGGCTCCACCGTGATCGGCGTCAACCGCACGGGCTCCCCCGTCGACGGCTTCGCACGGGTGGTGGCCTTCGGCGACCATTTCGCGCTCCTGCCCGAGGCGGATTCGGTGGTACTGGCGATGCCGCTCACCACGGAGAACCGGTACTTCTTCGGGGCGGAGCACTTCGCGGCCATGCGGGAGAGCGCGGTGCTGGTCAACGTCGGCCGCGGCGCGCTGGTCGTCGAGGACGCGCTCGTCGAGGCGATGCACGCCGGCCGGATCGGCGGCGCCGTGCTCGACGTCTTCGAGGAGGAACCGCTGCCGGCGGTGCACCGGCTGTGGGACCTGCCGAACACGACGATCACCCCGCACACGTCGTTCCGGGGCTCGGGCAACCTGCGGCGCCTCGGCGCCGACTTCCGCGCCAACCTGGACCGCTACCTGTCCGGCGAGCCCCTCGCCGGCACGCACCGCCAGCCGGACCTCGGCTACTGACAGATCGCACGACCGACGACGGGGGGGGGGCG
>NZ_BAAAQD010000036.1:6541-97706 GCF_039531485.1 Dactylosporangium maewongense
CCGGCTTCGCTCCACCGAAGCCGGGCCGCCGTTCTCTGTCTGGTTCGCGTGTGCCGGCCGCGGAAGCCACCGCGGGCAGGGCCGCGCCGGGTCAGCTGAGCAGGGCGCGGGCGGCGGCCAGGATGTCCGCCTCGCCGAGCAGGACCTGGTCGGCGGCCGGCCCCAGGGGGACGTAGCTGTCGACGCTGTTGACCCGGGCCATCCGGCCGGCGAAGCCGGCGTCGACCAGGGCCGCGACGACCGCCTCGGAGACGCCGCCGCTCGCGCGGGTCTCGTCGACGACGAGGACCCGGTCCACACCGGCGAGCGCGGCGGACAGGGCCGCCGCCGGCAGCGGCGCGAGCCACTGCAGGTCCACCACGCGGGTCTCGGCGCCCTCGCCGGCCAGGACGCCGGCCACCCGCAGGCTCATCGGCACGCCGTTGCCGAAGGTGACCACCGCCAGGTCGCCGCCGTCGCGGACGGTCCGCACCGCACCGAACGGCGCCTCGGCCCAGTCCGACGGGGCCGCATACGGGGCGAGCCAGCCGCCGTCGCCCTCGGTGTGCAGGTCGCGGGTGTGGTACAGGGCGATCGGCTCCAGCAGCACGCACACCCGCCCCTCCGCCTCGGCAAGGGCGAGGCACTGGCGCAGCAGGGCGGGCGCGGTGGCGGGGTGCGACGCGACGGCGAGCGCGAGGCCGGGAATGTCGCGCAGCACGGCGACCGAGTTGTCGTTGTGGAAGTGGCCGCCGAAACCCTTCTGGTACGCCAGGCCGGCGATGCGCACGACCATGCCGTTCTGGTATTGACCGGCGGAGAAGAACCGTAGCGACGCGGCCTCGCCCCGCAGTTGGTCCTCGGCATTGTGCAGGTAGGCGAGGTACTGGATCTCGGGGATGGGCAGGGCGCCGGCCAGCGCGCCGCCGAGCGCCAGCCCGAGGATCGACTGCTCGTCGAGCAGCGTGTCGAAGACCCGGCCGGCGCCGAACGCCTTGCGCAGCCCACGGGTGGCGCCGTAGACGCCGCCCTTGCGGGCCACGTCCTCGCCGAAGACCTGGGCGCCCGGGTGGGTCAGCAGGGCGTCGTGCAGGGCGGCGTTGATCGACTGGGCGAGGGTGAGCGGACCGCGCTCCTCCGGCAGCTTCCCGCCGAAGGCCGGTGCACGGTCGGCGCCGGCGCGGGCGGCGGCCGCGGTGACGGCCGCGGGGCGGCGGGCGGTCAGCGGCGCCGTGACGGCGTCCGGCGACGCGAGCCGCTCGACCGCGCCGACCAGGTGCCGAGCCTCGTCCATGACGAGCTTGCGGGCGTGCTCGTAGCGGGCCAGGCTCTCGGCCGGGCTCAGGATGCCTCGGCGGGCCAGCGTCGCGGCGGTGGCGAGGATCGGGTCGCGGGCGTAGTCGGCGAGGATCTCCACCCGGCTGCGGTAGGCCAGCTCGGCATCGGAGCCGGCGTGGCCCATGAACCGCACGGTGCCCAGGTGCAACACCACCGGCCGGCGCTCGGCGCGGACCCGCCGCGCGGCGTCGGCCGCGACGGCCAGCAGGTGGGCGGGGTCGGTGCCGTCGGCGTGGACGTAGTCGATGCCGGGCAGCGACGACAGGGAGCGCCGGACCCAGCCGTGCGGCGATCGGGTGCTGATGCCGATGCCGTTGTCCTCGCAGACGAGCAGCAGCGGCAGCGGCAGGCCCTGGTGGGCGCTGTAGCCGGCGGCGTTGAGCGCGCCGGCGGCGGTGGAGTGGTTCAGCGATGCGTCGCCGAAGCTGCAGACGACGACGGCGTCGTCGGGGTACACCGAGCCGGCACCCCGGCCGAGGTTGAAGGCAAGACCCATCGCGCGCGGCAGGTGCGAGGCGATCGTCGAGGTCTGCGGGATGATGTTCAGCGCGCGGTGGCCGAACACCTTGTGCCGGCCGCCGGAGATCGGGTCGTGCCGGGACGCCGCCGCCGAATGCAGCACGTCGCTGATCGGGGTGGCGCCGGGCACCTGGCCGGCGCGGGCCGCGTAGAACCCGCCGGAGCGGTAGTGCAGCAGCGCCGGGTCGCTCGGGCGCAGGGCGAGGGCCACGGCGGCGTTGCTCTCGTGGCCGCTGGAGCCGATCGTGTAGAAGCCCTCCTTCTGGGCCTGCAGCCAGCGCAGCGCGAGGTCCAGGTGACGGGCCTGGACCTGGGCCTCCCAGTACTCCAGCAGGACCGAGCGGTCGGCTTCGGTGTCGTCGGAGGTGCCGGTGGGCGCTCCGGACGACCATTCGGTGAGCCGGCGGACGACGTGCTCGTCGATGGATTCCACGACGGAGGGCTCCAGTTCAGCGGTTGGTGCGGCCGCGCAGCCGCGGGTCGAGGACGTCGCGGAGGGTGTCGCCGAGCAGGTTGAACCCGAGCACCGCGATCATGATGCAGACGCCCGGCACGACCGACGGCCAGATCGACAGCTCCATGAATGCCTTGCCGTTGGCCAGCATCGAGCCCCAGGACGGCGCCGGCGGCTGGACGCCGAGGCCGAGATAGCCCAGCGACGCCTCGATGAGGATGGCGTAGGCGATGCTCGTGGTGAACTGCACGGCGATCGGCGCGATCGAGTTGGGCAGCACGTACTTGAAGATGAGGCGGGCGTTGCTGAGCCCGGCGGCCTGCCCGGACTCGACGAACGGCTCGCGCCGCACCGACATCGCCGTGCCCCGCACGATCCGGGCGAAGCTGGGGATGAACACCAGCACCAGGGCGAGGATCAGGTTCTCGGTGCCGGGCCCGCGGGCGGCCACGACGGCGAGGGCGAGCAGCAGGGTCGGGAAGGCGAACATGATGTCGGTGACCGGGGTGATGATCGCGTCGAGGATCCCCCGGTAGAAGCCGGCGAGCAGGCCGAGCAGGACGCCGATGACGGCGGCGCAGCCGACCACCACGAGGCCCACGGCGAGCGAGGTGCGCGCGCCGTAGAGGGCCCGGCTGAGCAGGTCGCGGCCGGCCTCGTCGGCGCCGAGCAGGAAGGTCCCGCCGGGCGTGGCGAGCCGCTGGTTGGACATCGCGGTCGGGTCGTAGGGCGCGATGACCGGGGCGAGGGCCGCAGCCGCGGCCATGAGCAGGACGAGGGTGAGCCCCACGGCGCCGATCTTGTCGCGGGTGAGCTGCCGCAGCAGCGCGCCGCCGCGCCCGCCGACCGTGCGCAGCCGGCCGAGCCGCCGCGCCTGTACCTCCGTGACGGTGTCGACTTCAGTGACCACTGCGCAGCCTCGGATCCAGGTAGGTGTAGACGAGGTCGACCAGGTAGTTGACCAGGACGTAGAAGAACGCGAGGAAGAGCAGGGTGCCCTGGACGACCGGGTAGTCGCGCTGGCTGATCCCACGGATGACCATCGTGCCCAGGCCGGGCCAGGCGAAGACCTGCTCGACGATGACGGTGCCGCCGAGCAGCGCACCGAGCTCGATGCCGAGCACGGTCACGACCGGGATGAGCGAGTTGCGCAGGGCGTGGCGGACCAGGATGACGCGCTCGGCCAGTCCCTTGGCGCGGGCGGTGCGCACGTAGTCCTGGTTGAGCACCTCCAGCATGCTGGAGCGGGTCATCCGCATGTTGATGGCGGCGAGGCTGGCGCCCAGGGTGACGGCGGGGAGCACCAGGTATTTCAGGTTGTCGAGCAGCCCGCCGCCCTCGCTGGCGCCCTGTGAGGGCAGCCAGCCGAGGGAGACGGAGAAGACGTAGACGAGCAGGATGCCCAGCCAGAAGTTGGGCACCGACAGGCCGATGAGCGACGCCACGCGGGCGAAGGCGTCGAGCGGGCCGTTGCGGCGGGTGGCGCTGAGGATCCCCATCGGGATCGACAGCAGGATGGCGACGAGCAGCGCGGAGACGGCCAGCAGCAGGGTCGACGGGAGTCGCTGCAGGATCTCGTCGAGCACCGGCTGGCCGGTGCGCATGGAGGTGCCGAGGTCACCGCGCAGCAGGTCGCCGAACCAGGTGAAGAACTGTTCGTGCACAGGCATGTCGAGCCCGAAGTAGCGGCGCATCTCCGCCTCGACCTCGGGGTCACCGAAGTCCTGCCCCATGATGGAGCTGATCACGTCACCCGGGATCATGCGGATGACCAGGAACGAGATGACTGAGATCCCGAGCAGGACGGGGATGACCGTCAGCGAGCGGATCAGCGTGATGCGCAGCATGGTGTGCTCTCCTGCCGGTCAGTGCTCGTAACCGGATAACCCGGGTTCGGCGCCCTCGTCCCAGCCGGGCTCCAGCTCGTCGTCGGCGCCGGCGAGGTCACGCGCCCATTCGTGGGCCCGCTTGGCGACCCGCAGCACCATCACCGACCGGCTCTCCATGACGCCCTCCAGGTGGCCCAGGCGCTCGGTCCAGAACCGGCGCATGGTGTTGGTGGAGGCGAAGTAGCCGACGGCGATGATGTCGAACTGGCCGGTCACGTGGTAGACGTAGGCCATCTCGGGCATGCCGGCGAGCTTGTCGATGAGCTGCTCGGTGGCGCCTGGGGCGCTCTGGATCTCGAAGAGCGTGTGCACCGGGCGGCCCATGAAGGGTGCGCTGGGGATCGCGGAGAACTGCAGCTTGCCTTCGGCGAGCAGGCGGTCGATCCGGCGCCGCACCGAACCCTCGGAGAGCCCGACCTTGGCCGCCAGTGCGACGTTGGTCTGTCTCGGGTCCTGCACGAGCTCCCGGATGATCGCGCGATCCTTCACGATCGAGCTCTTGGATGTCATCGGGCTCCAACTCTCAATCGACGTAATTCGTCGCTCGCCGGAGCCTAGACGACGAAGATCGGCTGTGCAACACTCCCGAGTGACGAATGGCGACGTTCGCGCACCGAGTTTTGGGGAGTTTCGATGGCCTTGTTGGAGGTGCGCGACCTGCGCACGGAATTCCGCGCGGCGCGGGGCTCGGTGACCGCCGTCGACGGCGTCTCGTTCACCGTCGACGCGGGTGAGATGGTCGCGCTCGTGGGCGAGTCCGGCTGCGGCAAGTCGGCGACCGCGCAGTCCGTCATGGGCCTGATCGTGCCGCCGGCCGGGCAGGTCACCGGCGGTCAGGTGCTCTTCGAGGGCCGGGACCTGCTCACCCTGAGCCGCCGCGAGCTGCGGGCCGTGCGCGGCAAGGGCATCGCGATGATCTTCCAGGATCCGATGACCTCGCTGAACCCGGTGCTCACCATCGGCAAGCAGATCACCGAGACCCTGCAGGCCCACCTCGGGCTGAGCCGCCGGGCCGCCCGGACCCGGGCCGTCGAGCTGCTGGAGATGGTGCGCATCCCGGCCGCGCAGAGCCGCGTCGGCGCCTACCCGCACCAGCTCTCCGGCGGCATGCGGCAACGCGTCATGATCGCGATGGCGCTGTCCTGCAACCCGCGGCTCATCCTCGCCGACGAGATCACCACCGCGCTCGACGTCACCATCCAGGCGCAGATCCTCGACCTGCTGCGCGACCTGGCCCGCGAGACCGCCACCGCCGTGCTGTTCATCACCCACGACCTCGGCGTCGTGGCCGGCATGGCCGAGCGGGTCAACGTCATGTACGCGGGGCAGATCGTCGAGCGGGCCGAGACCGTCGACCTGTTCCACCGCCCGCAGATGCCGTACACCTGGGGGCTGCTCGGCTCGGTCCCGCGCCTCGACCTGGTCCGCGGCGGGCGACTGCGGCCGATCGCGGGCCGCCCGCCCGAGCTGACCGCGATGCCGCCCGGCTGCCGGTTCGCGCCCCGCTGCGCGCACGCCCGGGACAGCTGCGCCGACGCCGTGCCCGACCTCGTCCTCACCCATCAGGTCCCTGACCGGGGCCAGCTCAACCGCTGCTGGGGCATGCGCCCCGCGGACGCGGGCGGCTGGCTGTCGGACGAGGACCGCTTCGCCGAGCAGTCCGTGGAGGCGCGATGACCAACCTCTTGGAAGTCCGGGACCTGGCGGTCGACTTCAAGGTGCCGCGCCGCGGCTCGCTGCTGCCGGCCCGGCTGCGCGCGGTGGCCGGCGTCGACCTCGACATCCGCCGCGGCGAGATCCTCGGCGTGGTCGGCGAGTCCGGCTGCGGCAAGTCCACCACCGGGCGGGCAATCCTGCAGCTGCTGCGGCCCAGCCGGGGCAGCGTCAGGTTCGACGGCACCGAGCTGACCACGCTGCCCGGCCGCCGGATGCGGGCGATGCGCCGCCGGATGCAGATGATCTTCCAGGACCCGTACGCGTCGCTGAACCCACGCATGAGCATCGGCGAGCTCATCGAGGAGCCGCTGCTCGTGCACTCCGACCTGTCCGCGGCCGGCCGGCGGGCGAAGGCGCAGGAGATCATGCGGCTGGTCGGGCTCAGCGACCGCTGGCACGACCGCTACCCGCACGAGTTCTCCGGCGGCCAGCGCCAGCGGGTCGGCATCGCGCGGGCCCTCGTCAGCGGCCCCGACTTCGTCGTCGCCGACGAGCCGGTCTCCGCCCTCGACGTGTCCGTCCAGGCGCAGATCGTCAACCTCCTCGAACAGCTGCAGGAGGAACTGGGCCTGACGATGATGTTCATCGCGCACGACCTCGCCGTGGTCCGGCACCTGTGCGACCGGATCGCGGTGATGTACCTCGGCACCGTCGTCGAGGTCGGCGGGTGCGAGGAGCTGTACCAGTCGCCGCGGCACCCCTACACGAAGGCGCTGCTGTCCGCGGTACCGATCCCGGACCCCCTCGTGGAGACCAAGCGGCAGCGCGTCCTGCTCACCGGGGACGTGCCGAGCCCGCTCGACCCGCCCAGCGGCTGCCGGTTCCGCACGCGGTGCTGGAAGGCGCAGGACGTGTGCGCGACGACCGTGCCCGTGCTGACCGACCCGGCGGACGGGCACCGGGTCGCCTGCCACTTCCCCGAGCCCGCGACCGTCGCGGCCGCGGGGGTGTGACCGTGCTGCACCGCAGTCTCGTCGGCGGCGAATGGGTCGACGGCGACCGCCGCCCGAACGTGAACCCGGCCCGGCCGGACGAGGTCGTCAGCGAGTACGCCGAGGCCGGCCCGGACACCGCCCGCGCCGCCGCCGAGGCCGCCCGCGCCGCCCAGCCCGGCTGGGCCCGCACACCCGTCGCCGAGCGAATGGCGGTCCTCGACAGGATCGGCACCACGATCCTCGGCCGCGCCGAGGAACTCGCTGTGCTGCTCGCCCGCGAGGAGGGCAAGCTGCTCGCCGAGGCGCGCGGCGAGGTCGTCCGGGCCGGGCAGACCTTCCGCTACTACGCCCATCAGCTGCTGCAGCCGCAGGGCGAGGTGTACGCGTCCACCAGGGACAACGTCCACGCCGAGGTGCGCCGCCGGCCGCTCGGCGTGGTCGCGGTCATCACGCCGTGGAACTACCCGATCGCGATCCCGGCCTGGAAGGTGGCGCCGGCGCTCGCCTACGGCAACGCGGTCGTGCTCAAGCCGGCCGAGCTGGTGCCCGCCTCGGCCGGTGAGCTGGCCGGGATCATCGCCGGCTCGGGCCTGCCGCCGGGCGTGTTCAACCTGGTCCTCGGGGCCGGGCGGACGGCCGGCGAGGCGCTGCTCACCGCGCCCGGCGTCGACGGCGTGTCGTTCACCGGCGGCACCGGCACCGGCGCCCACGTCGCACGGCAGTGCCTCGCCCACGGCAACAAGCGCTTCCAGCTGGAGATGGGCGGCAAGAACCCGCTCGTCGTGCTCGACGACGCCGATCTCGAGGTGGCCGTGCGCTGCGCCCTGGACGGCAGCTTCTTCAGCACCGGACAGCGCTGCACCGCGTCGAGCCGCCTCATCGTGCAGGACGGCATCCACGACCGGTTCGTGGCCGCGCTCGCCGCCGCCGCCGGGGCGCTGACGGTCGGCGACCCGCTCGACCCGCGCAGCCAGGTCGGCCCGGTCGTCAGCCCACAGCAGCTCGCCCAGAACCTCGGCTTCGTCCAGGTCGGCACCGCCGAGGGCGCGACCGTGGCCGCCGGCGGCACCAGCGACGGGCAGTTCATGCGCCCGACGCTGCTCACCGGCGCGCACAACGGCATGCGGGTGGCCCAGGAGGAGATCTTCGGCCCGGTCTCCTGCGTCATCCGGGTCGGCGACCTCGACGAGGCGATCGCGGTCGCCGCCGACACCCGCTACGGGCTCTCGGCCGGCATCGTCACCACGTCCCTCGCCGCCGCCGAGCGCTTCAAACGCGACGCGCGGGCCGGCATCGTCACGGTCAACCTACCCACCGCCGGCACCGAGCTGCACCTGCCGTTCGGCGGCACCGGAGACTCCAACCACGGCCCGCGGGAGCAGGGCGGCTACGCCCGCGACTTCTACTCGGTGCCGGTGACCTGCTACACGGGCTGGTGAGACCGCATGCCTGAGATCCTGCTGACCGAGCCGATCGCGGACGCTGGGATGGAGCTGCTGCGGGCCGCCGCCGAGGTGCGCGTCGCCGGCGTCACCGACCCGGCCGCCCTCGCCGCCGGCCCGCTCGCCACCGCCGACGCCCTCGTCGTGCGCTCCTCCCCCGTCACCGCCGCCATGCTCGAGGCCGCGCCGCGGCTGCGGGTCGTCGGCCGCCACGGCGCCGGCCTCGACGGCATCGACCTCGCCGCGGCGCAGCGGCTGGGCATCCCGGTCGTCAGCACGCCGGGCGCCAACGCCGAGTCGGTCGCCGAGTTCGTCGTCCTCGCCGCGCTGGCCCTCGCCCGGCAGCTGCCGGGGGCCGTCGCGACCCTCGCGAGCGGCGGCTTCCCGGCCGGCCGTTCGCTGCCCTCCTCAGTCGTCGCCGCCGGCCTGACCGGCACCATGCTCGTCGGCCGGACGGTGGGCCTGGTCGGGCTGGGCGCGATCGGCCGCGGCGTGGCCGTCCGCGCGCTGGGCCTGGGGATGACGGTCATCGCGTTCGACGTCGCGGCGGTGGTACCGCCACAAGGCGTCCGCCTGGTGCCGCTGGACGAGCTGCTGCGCTCAGCCGACGTGGTGAGCCTGCACGTCCCGCAGACCCCGCAGACCACCGGGCTGATCGGCGCCGCCGCGCTGGCGTCGATGCGGCCGGACGCGCTGCTGGTCAACACCGCCCGCGCCGGGGTCGTCGACCACGCCGCCGTCCTCGCCGCGCTCGACGGCGGGCGGCTGCGCGGCTACGCCGTCGACGTGTTCGCCCCGGAGCCGCCCTCGCCCGACGATCCGCTCCTGCACCACCCGCGGGTCCTGGCGACACCGCACATGGCGGCGATGACCTCGGACGCACTCGACGCGATGGCCGTCGCCGTCGCCCAGGGCGTCCTCGATGTACTTGCGAAAGGATGATCGCTGTGACCCCGCCCTCGACCCTGCCCGTGCTGGACTACTTCGGCGTCGACGGCCGAATCGACGACGAGAGCCGCGCCCTGCGCGAGGCCGTGCGCACCTACGTCGACCGGCGGGTCCGGCCGCACGTCGCCGGCTGGTACGAGAAGGGCAGCCTGCCGGTCCGCGACCTCGCCCGGGAACTCGGCTCGCTCGGCGTGCTCGGCATGCATCTGCAGGGCTACGGCTGCGCGGGCACCTCCGCCCTCGCGTACGGGCTGGCCTGCTTCGAGCTGGAGGCGGGCGACTCGGGCCTGCGCTCGCTGGTGTCGGTGCAGGGCTCGCTGGCGATGTACGCCATCCACCGCTACGGCTCGCAGGCCCAGCGTGAGCAGTGGCTGCCGGCCATGGCGAGCGGCACGGCGATCGGCTGTTTCGGGCTGACCGAGCCGGACTTCGGCTCCGACCCGTCGGGCATGCGCACCCGCGCCCGCCGCGACGGCTCGGACTGGATCCTCGACGGCACCAAGATGTGGATCACCAACGGCTCGGTCGCCGACGTCGCCGTCGTCTGGGCCCGCACCGACGAAGGCATCCGCGGCTTCCTGGTGCCCGCCGGCACGCCCGGCTTCGCCGCCCCGGAGATCACCCGCAAGCTCTCCCTGCGCGCGTCCGTCACCGCCGAGCTGGTCCTCGACGGGGTACGGCTGCCCGCCGACGCGATGCTGCCCGGCGCGACCAGCCTGTCGGCCCCGCTGTCCTGCCTCAACGAGGCCCGCTTCGGCATCGTCTTCGGCGCCCTCGGCGCCGCACACGACTGCCTGTCGACGACCATCGCGTACGCCGGAAGCCGCGAGATCTTCGACCGGCCCCTCGCGGCCTACCAGGCGACCCAGCTGAAGCTCGCCGACATGACCCTGGAACTCGGCAAGGGCTTCCTGCTCGCGCTGCAGCTGGCGGCGCTGAAGGACGCCGGTACCCTGGACCACCGCCAGATCAGCCTGGGCAAGCTCAACAGCACTCGCGAGGCGATCGCCATCGCCCGTGAGTGCCGCACCATCCTCGGCGCCGCGGGCATCACACTGGACTACCCGGTGCTGCGCCACGCGTCGAACCTGGAGTCGGTCCTGACCTACGAGGGCACGTCGGAGGTCCACCAGCTGATCATCGGTCAAACCGTGACCGGCCACGCCGCCTTCCGCTGACGCCGGACCCCATCGGTCGACTGCCGCTCACGGCCTTTCCCGGACGATACGTGGCGTGATCAGATCCTGGTTGTCGATGAGAATGTCGGCGCGCTCATGTGGAGTGCAGGCGGCGTAGTAGATGCGCTGGGCGTCCGAGTAGCGGCGGTTGCCTGGGTGGTCGGGGTCGGGGTCGGCACCGTCGCGGAGCGCCATGCGCTTCGCCGTCACTGCGAAATCCACGTCCAGGAACACCGACATCTCCCACGCCGCAACGAGTTCCTCCCGATGGAGGAAGAGCCCGTCGACGATGAGCACGGTGCCGGCGGCAGCGGTCCGCAGCGGCGTCACGTGTTCGGTGTCGGTGACGACGTCATGCGCGGCCGTCCGGTAGCGGCGGTCTCCGCCGGCACCGAACCGGTCCAGCACCTCGCTGCGGAACCGCGTGTAGTCGAAGGCGTGCCGCCAGAAGCCTTCGGGTGAGTCGCGACCCAGCTGGTACCGCACAGCGCGCGGATGATGAAAGTCGTCGAGGGAGACCCGGGCAACCGGACGACCGAGCGCGCGGATCACAGCGGCCAGCTCGTCGGCGAACGTCGTCTTGCCGGACGCGTCCGGCCCGTCGATCCCGACGCGGACGCAGGCGCCACCTTCCGGCACGGGCACCAGGTCGGCCACCCGCCGGACGACCCGGCGCCGCTCAACCGAGCTGACCATCCGACGAGCATCGCAGACAGGCCCGTCCTCCGGCGACCAGCACCGCCATCCGGTACGTGGCTATCTCCGCAGCCTGGACCCGGTGTGACAGCGATTCCGACACGACAGGGTCGTCGGCGGATCGCTCACTTGCTTCCATTATCACTATCGAGAGTGATAACGTTTCTCTCGTGGGGATGTCCGGAGACGGTTGGGCCGAGTTGGCGCTGCACCCTGTGCGCATCCGCGTACTCAGGGCCGTCGCCGGGGCCCGGCTGACGACGCAGGACATCGCGGCGCGGCTGCCGGACATCCCGCACGCCACGCTCTACCGGCACCTGGCCACGCTGGTCAAAGCCGGCCTGATCGAGGTGGTGGACCAACGCAAGATTCGCGGTGCGGTGGAGCGGGTCTACGCGTTGCCCGCCCACGGCGCGGCGCTGGACCCCGCGGCCTTGGCCACGGCGACGCCTGAGGATCACGCCCGGTACTTCACCGCGTTCGTGTCGAGCCTGCTGTCCGAATTCTCCCGCTACCTCGCCCGCGAAGGGATCGACTTCATCGCCGACGGGGTGGGTTACCAGCAGCTCGTACTGCACCTGACCGACGCTGAGTTGGCAACGTTCGCCGCCGACCTCAACCAGATCATCGGGCCGCTGCTCGGCAACGAGCCCGGCAAGGGCCGGGTGCCTCGCCTGCTGGCCACCATCCTGCTGCCGGCCGGGGAGTCGGCGGCGTCCGAGGCCACACCACAGACGCCGGAGCGCAACGAGGGGTCCGGCACGACGGAGGAGAGTGTCTGATGGCTACAGTCACGGTTACCGGCGACCTCATCGACATCCGATTCACCAGATGGGAGCGGCTCTGGATCGGGCGCGAGCGGTTGACGATCCCGGCCGCCGGCGTGCGGCGCGCTGCATTCGTGGCCGAACCACTGGGTCTGGCGCACGGCGCCCGGCGCGGGATCGTGGTGTCCGGATTCCTCAAGATCGGCGTCTGGGGCATCTTCGGCGGTCCCCGCCAGCTCGTGGTGGCGCGCCGGGGTGAGGCGGGATTGCACCTCGTCCTGGATCGGCCGTCCACCGGTGGACAGCTTGATGAGGTGGTGCTCTCCCACCCGGCCGGAGCCAGGATCGCGGACGCGATCGCACGCGTGATGGCGGCCCGCGCATGAGCGGCGACCGTCAGACGATCGAGGTCTCGCACCTGACCAAGCGGTACGGCACGGTCACCGCGGTCCGCGACCTTACGTTCACCGTCGCGCCGGGCGTCGTCACCGGCTTCCTGGGCCCGAACGGTGCCGGCAAGACCACTACCATGCGCCTGCTGACCGGCCTTGCCTCACCGACGTCCGGCACCGCGACGATCGGTGGCCAGCCATACCGGCAGCTGCGGCGGCCGTCGTCCACGGTCGGCGCGGTATTCGACGCGAGCGCGTTCCACCCCGGCCACACTGCCCGTGACCACCTGCGTGTCTACGCCGCGATGGGCGGCTACCCGGACAGCCGGGTGAGCGACCTGCTCGAACTGCTCGGCCTCACCGATGCCGCCGACCGCCGTACCCGAGGGTTCTCCACGGGCATGCGACAGCGGCTCAACCTCGCCACAGCGTTGCTCGGTGACCCGCGGGTACTCCTGCTGGACGAGCCGAGCAACGGCCTCGATCCCGAAGGAATGCTGTGGCTGCGCGGGTTTCTGCGACGGCTGGCAGACGAAGGACGCACCGTGCTGATCTCCAGCCACGTCCTCAACGAGGTACAGCAGCTCGTCGACGACGTCGTGGTGATCCGCAACGGCGAGCTCGTCGCGGCCGGGCCCTGGTCGCGGCTCGCCGGACCACCGGCAGTGCTGGTGCAGTCTCCGGACGCCGACCGGCTGACTGCCGTCCTACGGGCCGGCGGGCCGACCGGCCATCCACCGCAGGTCGAAGCCACCGACAGCGGCCGTCTCCGCGTCCACGGCCTGGACGCACCCGGCATCGCCGAGCTCGCCGCCGCGCACCAGCTGCGAGTCCATGAACTGGTCACGGAGAACGCCAGCCTCGAACAACTGTTTCTGCACCTGACCATCGACAAGGCGGCCGTAACGTGAAACATCTGATCAGCGCCGAAGCCCGTCGGCTGCTCGCCACCCGTATGTGGAGCGGGCTGCTGCTCACCGCCGCCGTGCTCGGCGGCGGCATGATGGCCGCGATGGCATTCGTCGGGCCGGAGAACTTCGACCCACCCATGCCCGGACTGCACACCGAAAGCGGCATCCGCTCGATCCTCGGCATCCTTGGCTACACCGCGTTCGTGCCGGCCGCCGCCGGTGCACTCGCCGTCACCTCCGAGTACCGGCACCGCACCGCCGCCCTCACGTTCTTGTTCGCACCTCGCCGCTGGCAGGTCCTCGCCGCCAAACTCGCCATCCACGGCGTGGCCGGGCTGGCCTACGGGCTGATCCTCGCCGGCACCGCCGCCGCGGCCCTGTTTACCGTCGCCGCCACCCGCGGCATCTCGCTCGGCCTGCCGACCGGCACCGTGCTCGCGCTACTCGCCCGCATCGGCCTCGCCATGGTCGTCTACCTCCTGATCGGTGTCGGCATGGGCGCCCTGATCCGTAACCAGGTCGCGGCCCTGTGCGTCGTGATCGGCTACCTGTACGTGGGCGAACCGCTGCTCATGATGATCCCCGGCGTGAACCTGCTCTACCCGGTGCTGCCCGGCGGCGCCACCGCCTCCCTCACCGACTTCACCTACCTCGCCGATGCCATGTCGCAAGAGGTCGG
The DNA here is from genome assembly GCF_039531485.1 of Dactylosporangium maewongense. NCBI lineage: Bacteria > Bacillati > Actinomycetota > Actinomycetes > Micromonosporales > Micromonosporaceae > Dactylosporangium > Dactylosporangium maewongense. The sequence goes on from NZ_BAAAQD010000036.1 coordinate 20,385, forward strand.
CAGTACCGCCGTCCGCCTGCTACCGCCAGCCGCCGGCGCGCTGCTACTCACCTTCTATGCACTCGCCGCATCCCTGATCGCCGTCGTCCTGCCCATGCGCCGCGACATTACTTGATCAACGTCGCACCGGGCGCGGACCGGAAGAAGCGCGCACCTGCAACCGGCGCCGTGGTCGTCACCACGTACCAGGACGACGATGCGCTCGGGCTGGCGATCGGCGCCTCCAGCGGCTGGTGCTGGTCACCAGTCGCGCCACTCGCCGGCTACCTCGTCGACGCCGCGTCGTTCCAGTAGCGCATCGACATCGATGCCGGCGTCGGCGAGGACCTCCTCGATGTAGGCGCACAGCTCCTCGCGGGTCATGGTCTCGATGTGCCGACCGAACTCCACGTCGATGTCGTTGAGGGCGACCACGACCCGTTCGACCGCGGCCCACACCGCCTCGTCCGTCGGTGGATCCAGCCTCGCGATCTCCTGCTCGTACGCCTCCAGGGCCGCGTCGACGGCCGCGACGAACGCCGGCGGGAAGAACGCCAGCGCGTACGCATCGTCCGGCGACAACGTCCCTGCGGCGATCGCTGCCTCCTGCTCCGCTGTTTCCTGCCGCCAACGGTGGGTCAAACGTTCGATCATGGCGACAGCATAGGTAGCCCGCAGGGGTCCTGACGTCCCAGGCTGAAGCGCGAGGCTGACCGACGGGACCCAGACGCCGGAATCGCTTATGGCACAGTCCGTACGTGGCTGACGACGGAAGCGCGATCTGGGACGCACACGCCGCGACCTTCGATGAGGAGCCGGACCATGGGCTTCGGGATCCGTTGGTCCGGCGCGGGTGGGCCGAGCTCCTGGCATCCGTCCTTCCCCCGGCTCCCGCATCGATCGTCGATCTCGGCTGCGGAACGGGCAGCCTGACGACCCTGCTGGCCGAGGCCGGGCACCACGTCTGCGGCCTGGATGCGTCCGCCGAGATGCTCGCCGTGGCGCGACGCAAGGCGGCGGACCATGGCGTTGCGGTGCCGCTGATCCGTGGCGACGTGTCGCGGCCACCGCTCGCGCCCGGATCGTTCGACGTCGTGCTGGTCCGGCACGTCCTGTGGGCAGTACAGGAGCGCGACACGACACTCGCCCAATGGATCAGGCTCCTCCGGCCGTCGGGAAGGCTCGTGCTCATCGAAGGCCGGTGGACCACAGGTGCCGGACTGTCAGCGGCGGAGGCGAGCGCACTCCTTCGACGTCATGGCCGGAGCGCCGAGCTGCGGCTGCTCGACGATGACGTCCTCTGGGGCAAAACCATCACCGACGAGCGCTATCTGCTGCTCAGCCGGCAAGCACGCGATCACGACGGCGGACGCGGCTTGGCATGATCTCAGCATGGCCACCTATGAAGTCGCGTTGGTGCTGCTCGTCGACGCCTCCGGGGCGGTACTCATGCAGCATCGCGACGATCGGACCTCGGTCTCGCCGAATCAGTGGAGCTTGCCGGGCGGCCATGTCGAGCAGGGCGAGACGCCAGAACAGGCGGCGCGCCGGGAGTTGCTCGAGGAGACGGGCCTGACGGCGGGAGAGCTGCGTCCGTTGTGGAGCGGCCCGCGTCCGTACGAGGCGGGCTTCCCGCACACGGTCACCGTCCACGTCTTCCACGGCACGACCGACGCCACGCAGCGGGACGTGGTGGTCGGCGAAGGACGCGCGATGGTGTTCGTCCCGCGGGAACAGCTTCTCGACCGCGACCTGGCCGCGACGACCGCTACTGTCCTGCCACTCCATCTGGGCAGTGCTGGCGAGGTTCCCTGATGAGCCGGAAGCGCAGGAACATCTGACCGGCGAGCTCGACCTCTCCATCGGGCCGGAATCCGAACCGTCGTACGGCGGCGGCGGTGCCCCGGCTGGGTGGCAGCAGGACGGTCACGTCGTGCAGGCCGAGCGGGCCGAACGCCTCGGCCAGGATGCGCTCGGCGATCGCCCGCCCGTGGCCCCAGTACGCCGGGCGCAGCACGAGGGCCAGGTCGGCCTCGCCGTCCTCGGGCTGCAGGCCGCCCCACCCGGCGAACGCACCGTCGACCAGCAACGCCCACGGACCGTAGCCGTGGTCGCGCCACATGGCCTCCTTGGCTGCCACCCAGGCGGTGCAGTCCTCCGGGCCGAACCTGCCGACGGCGAGCGGCATGTGCCGGCGGACCCGGGGGTCGTTCATGAGGTCGATCAGGTCGGCGGGGTCCACCTCGGTCAGCCGGGCCAGGGTCACCATGCCCACGACGCTACCGGCGCCGGGGCTCGGGATCAGGCGCGGTTGTTGAGGGTGTTCCAGTCGCCGTCGTAGTCGACGGGCGCCAGGTAGTCGGCGCGGTACGACGACGCGGTGTACCGGCCGGACGCGGATCAGGGTGACAGGGGCAGGTCCACGGTCGCGAGCTGCCCGGCGATCGGCGATTGCGCGACCCGTACGGTGAACGCGAGGTGCAGGTCGCGGGCGACGTCGTGCGCCGCGCTCAGCGCGCCGACCGCCATCGGATCCATCTCGGTGACGCCGCCGAGGTCGACGAGGACCGCGGCCGCCTGGCGGTGCAGCATGGTGGTGACGAGCGCCTGCCGCAGCGAGACGGAGGTCTCGGCCTCCACCCGCCCGCGGACCTGGATGGTGTGGACTGCGTCGTGGCCTTCGATGACGGAGACGGTTCCCACGTCTGCTCCGATGCATGAGGTGGTCAATACGGCGTCCGTGTCGCTTCGCTCAACCTATGCCCAAACCGCTACGCGCCGGTAGCAACCCGGCGGACAAAGTTTCACCGACGTTTCGCTCCGCGGGCCGGATGACGGCGCCGGTGCGTGAAACGTTCACGCCCGGAGCGCGGCCATGCCGTTCGCGGGGTTTCGACGCATTGACAGCTATTCGTACGCCTCCCTACTGTCCGGCCCGCCGTCCGGACTGGGCGGGTTTCGAAACCACTTGGAGGCGTCATGGCCGGTTCGCTCGGCGCAAGACACACACTCCGGGCCCGGCTGGCGTTGGCGATCGGCGCGGTCGTCGCGATGCTCGCGGGCCTCGTCGCGGTCGTGACGACCAGCGCCTACGCGGCGGCGGGGTGCCAGGTGACCTACCGGGTCGCCAGCCAGTGGCCCGGCGGGTTCACCGGCGACGTGGCGGTGAAGAACCTCGGCGAGCCGATCAACGGGTGGACGCTGCGGTGGGCGTTCGACGCCGGGCAGACCGTCACCCAGGCGTGGAACGCGACCGTGACCGCGTCCGGCGCCCAGGTCACCGCCCGTGACGCCGGGTACAACGGCGCCATCGCGACGAACGGCACCGCGTCGTTCGGCTTCAACGGGTCGTGGACCGGCAGCAACCCGGTGCCGGCGTCGTTCACGCTCAACGGCACGGCCTGCACCGGCAGCGTCACGTCGGCCTCACCGAGCAGCAGCGCCAGCACCAGCCCTTCACCGAGCACGAGCCCGAGCGCGAGCGCGAGCGCGAGCGCGAGCCCGAGCACGCCGCCGCAGCCGGGCGACGCCATGGCCGCGGTCGCCGCCATGCAGCCGGGCTGGAACCTCGGCAACAGCCTGGACGCGACCGGCGCCGACGAGACCTCATGGGGCAACCCGCGGGTCACCGCCGCCCTGCTCGACAACATCCGCGCCCAGGGCTTCAACAGCGTCCGCATCCCGGTCACCTGGGGCCAGCACATGGGCGGCGCGCCGAGCTACACCGTCGACGCGGCCTGGCTCGCCCGGGTCAAGGAGGTCGTCGACTGGGCGCTCGCCGACGGCTTCTACGTCATGATCAACGTTCACCACGACTCGTGGCAGTGGATCAACACGATGCCGGGCGACCGGACGAACATCCAGAACAAGTACAACGCCCTGTGGACACAGCTCGCGGCGGCGTTCCGCGGCTCGTCGCCGAAGCTGGTCTTCGAGAGCGTCAACGAGCCGCAGTTCACCGGCTCCTCCGGCGACGCCCAGAACGCCGAACTGCTGGCCGCGCTGAACAAGGAGTTCCACCGCATCGTCCGCGCCTCGGGCGGCACCAACGCGACCCGCCTGCTCGTCCTGCCGACCCTGCACACGTCGGCCGACCAGACCCGCATCGACGAGCTCACGACCACGTTCAACCAGCTGAACGACCGGAACCTCATCGCGACCGTGCACTTCTACGGCTACTGGCCGTTCAGCGTCAACATCGCCGGCGGCACCAGGTTCGACTCGGCCGTCGAGCAGGACCTGGTCGGGCAGTTCGACCGGGTGGCCAACGCGTTCGTCGCCCGCGGCATCCCGGTGATCATCGGCGAGTACGGGCTGCTCGGCTTCGACCGGCACACCGGCACCATCGAGCAGGGCGAGAAGCTCAAGTTCTTCGAGTACCTCGGCCACTACGCCCGCACGAAGAAGCTCACCACCATGCTGTGGGACAACGGCCAGCACTTCGGCCGGACCTCGTTCGCCTGGAGCGACCCGGAGCTGTTCGGGCAGATCAGGTCGAGCTGGACCACCCGCTCCGGCACCGCCTCCGCGGACTTCGTCTACGTGCCGAAGACCGGCTCGGTCGCGGCGCAGACCCTGACGCTCAACCTCAACGGCACCACGTTCCAGAGCCTGCGCCAGGGCGGCACCGACCTGGTCCGCGGCACCGACTACACCGTCTCCGGCAACCAGCTCACCCTGACCGCGGCCGCGCTGACCAGACTCGTCGGTTCGCGTTCGTACGGCGTGAACACGACCCTCCAGGCGCGCTTCTCCGCCGGCGTACCGTGGCGGATCAACATCATCACGTTCGACCCGCCGTTGCTCGCCGGCGCGACCGGCACCACGGCGGCGTTCTCGCTGCCGGCCCAGTTCCGCGGCGACCAGCTCGCCACGATGGAGGCGAAGTACGCCGACGGCAGCAACGCCGGGCCGCAGAACTGGACCTCGTTCAAGGAGTTCGACGTGACGTTCGCCCCGGACGCCACCGCGAACACGATCACGCTCCGCCCGGCCTTCTTCGCCGAGGTCAACGACAACGCCAGGGTCACCCTGACGTTCCACTTCTGGAGCGGCACCAAGGTCACGTACTACGTGACGAAGTCCGGCAGCACCGTCACCGGCACCACCGCCTGACCCTGTCGCCGGCGAACCGGCCCGCCGTGAACCCCACGGCGGGCCGGACATCACGACCCGAGCGAACTCGTCGCCCTTCCGGCACACGCGGTGACGGCGGCGATCGCGGCGCGGACGACATCCGGCCGGGCCTTGAAGCCGAAGACGGTGAGCGCCAGCACCGGGTTTCCCTCGTTGTCGAAGACCGGCGCGGAGATCACGCGCGCCTGCGCCAGGACCTCGTCGGACAGCTCCGGGGGCTCGTAGTCGAGGGAGGCCACCAGGGCGTCGAGCTCCTCGTTGCCCACGGCGCCGGGTTCGGCGGCGAGCCGCTCCAGGGCCGCGGCGAAGCGCCGGTGCCCCTCGCTGCCGAGGCCGATGGAGAACCCGCGCTCCCGGATGCGGGCCAGGGCCCGGATCTCGGCCTCCTGCGAGTCCGGAGCGAACCGGGCCACCCACGCCTCCTGCTCCCGCTCGGGCGCCCACGCCTCGAAGATCGAGGGGCCGTGCGGCCGGAAGGGCAGCCGCTGGCCGACCAGCGTGGTGGGCTGCGCCGAGGGTGTCGCGGACGGCGGGTCGAGCTGGCCGACCACGACGACGCTGTCGCTGACGGGTGCGGTCACCAGACACCGCAGGCCGTGGTCGGGCAGCTCCTGCGCGATTGAACGGATGAGCTCGAAGTGGCGCAGCGGGCGGGTGAGACGCATCTCCGGGTCGTAGGCGGTCAGGGTGAGCGGCGCGAAACTGCCGTAGCCGCTGCGGAAGAACAGCAGGGGCAGCTCGGTGCTCGCGGTGTCGAGGTGCCGCACCTCGGCAAGCGCGATCTTGTGGTCACCGGCGTCGTGCACCGCGACCGGGACGCAGTCGATCCAGGCCACCGCGCCGTCGATGATCGGGGCGCCGGACGGGGCCGGCCGCCAGGGGACGCCGTCGAACCGCTCGGCGAGCGGAGCGGTCGCGATCCGGCGGCACACGTCGGTCTGGTGGGCGGCGAGGATGTTGACGCACCAGTTGCCGGCCCGCTGCAGGTGCGGCCAGGTCTCCGAGGTGACGCTCGGATAGAACCCGACCAGCGGAGGGTTCAGCGACACCGAGGAGAAGGAGCCGACGACCATGCCGATCGGCGGGCCGTCCTCCGGCTGGGCGGTGATCACGCAGACGCCGGTGGGGTACTGCCCGAGGACGTGGCGGAACCAGGCGGGGTCGTCGGCCGAGCCGACCGTCCGGTGGGCGGTGCTGAGCGACATCGTCGTCCTCTCCGTCGGTCTCACGCGTCCGCGGGCCGCAGTTCGCGGTCCTCGCGCAGGCCGATCGCGTCCGCCCACAGGGTCGTCAGGTGGTCGATCACGCCCTCGGGATCCAGGGGCGGGTCGGGCGGGTCGGCGACGAAGGCGTCGTAGCAGTACGCGCTCACCATGAGGCTCAGGGCGCGCGCCGTCTCCTCCGGGTCGAGGCCCGATCGGACGTGCCCGCTCTTCATCCCGCGGGCCAGGGACCGGGCGAAGGAGCGGCGGAAGTCGCCGACCCATTCCCGGCGCAGCTCGGCCAGCCGGGCATCGCTGTGGCTGGCGGTCTCCCAGAGGCTGAAGAAGTCGCGGTTCTCCCACTGCGTCGTCACGATCGCGCTGATCGCCCGGCGCAGGCCGAGGCGGCCGGTGGCCGCGTCCCAGAAGTCGGCGCCGCGGTTCAGCATGCGCAGGGCGCTCTCGCCGGCGAGCGTCGCCACGATGTCGTCGCGGTCGGCGAAGTACTGGTAGACGGTCCCCAGGCTCACCCCGGACTGCTGGGCGATGTCGTTGAGGGAGAGGTTCGCGTAGCCGTCGCGGGCGAAGAGCTGCTCGGCGACCTCGAGCAGCTTCTTGCGGGTGCGCATGGCGCGCGGGCCGACCGGCGTCTCCCGCCCGTCCTGGCGCCGGACCGCTCCCCGCAGGTTGGCGGCGACTCGCTCCAGGCGCCTGGTGCGCGCCGCGTCGGGCTCGTCGGACAGTTCCGGCATGCCGCCCCCTCTTCCTCGCCGGCGCTCTCTGGTGAACGCCGGAAAACCATAGCGCCATCTCTGTGGCGTACGCCACCCTGAATCTGAATAGATTCAGGAACACTTCCAAGCCCCGAGGTACCGCCCAACGAGGCAAGATCCGGGCATTTCCACTGAACTGCACGCCGCCGAACCGAGCCGAACCGGTTTCCGGCAGTCTCTTGCGCTCGGCGAGTTTCTGAGTAGATTCAGCAATCACTTGCTTGAGACCGGCGTCACACGCGCCCGGCTCCACCTTCTCCGCTCTCGATCGACACCCGCTTATGAGGGGGATCCCCATGGCTCGTCCGGCGCCCATGACTTTCGGTGTGTTCATCGCCCCGTTCCACGCGAACAACGACAGTCCGACGCTCAGCCTGCGCCACGACCTGGCGCTCATCGAGCTCGCCGACCGGCTCGGATACGACGAGGCATGGGTCGGCGAGCACCACTCCACCGGCGTCGAGCGCATCGCCGACCCGTTCATGGCGCTGTCGGCGGCGGCCGTCCGCACCTCGCGGATCCGGCTCGGCACGGGCGTGGTCAGCCTCCCGTACCACCACCCACTGCTGGTCGCCGACCGCGTCGTCCTGCTGGACCACCTGAGCTACGGCCGCGCGATGCTCGGCGTCGGCCCGGGTGCGCTCATCTCCGACGCCGACATGATGGGCATCGCGCCGGTGACCCAGCGCTCCCGGATGAACGAGGCGCTGGACGTGATCATCCGGCTCCTCGACGGCGAGACCGTCACCGCGTCCACCGAATGGTTCGAGCTGCGCGAGGCCCAGCTTGCCTGGCTGCCGCTCAGTCCGGACGGCGTCCCGATCGCCGTCGCCAGCACGACCTCGCCCTCGGGCGTGACCACCGCCGGCAAGCACGGCGTCGGCGTCCTGTCGCTGAGCGCCGGCTTCATCGGCGGGAAGAAGGACATGAAGGCCCAGTGGGAGATCGCCGAGCAGGCGGCCGCCGACGCCGGCACGACCATCAGCCGGGACGAGTGGCGGATGGTCGTGCGGGTCCACCTCGCCGAGGACCGCGAGCAGGCGATCCGCGACGTCGAGAAGGGACGGGCCGAGGAGCGGGAGAACTACTTCAAGCCGGTGCTGGGCCTGGAGAACGACTACACCCTCGCCGACGAGATCGCCGACGACAGCTCCATCATCGGCACGCCCGCGGACGCCATCGCGGCGATCGAGCGGATGCTCGATCAGACCGGCGGCTTCGGCGGATTCATGATCATGACGCACGACTGGGCCAGCCGGGAGAAGTCGCTGACCAGCCTCGAACTCTTCGCCCGCTTCGTCATGCCGCACTTCCAGGGCACGCTCACGGCCGCGCAGCGGTCCGCCCGTGTCGTCACCGAGAAGCGACCGTCCTACAAGCCACTGGCCCAGGCCGCGATCTCCAAGGCCTACTCCGACTCCGGCCGCGAACTGCCGGCCGGCGTGAACATCCAGAGCCTGCGCTGACCTGATCCCGAGCTGGACACCCCCTCCAAGCCGGAGACAGCTCGGATATTCCGAAAGGACCGACATGCCCTTCCTCACACCCCGTCATGTCCTCGTCCCGTTAGCCACCTTCGCGCTCGTGGCCGGCCTCGCCGCCTGCCGCGGCGCGGACACCCCGAGCACCACCGCCAGCAGCAGCGGCCCGATCAAGATCATGCAGATCGGAACCTTCGAGAGCCCGAACCTCTCGCTCAAGGACGCCAAGGCCGGTCTCGACGCGCACGTGCAGTCCATCAACGCCGCCGGCGGCATCGACGGCCGGAAGATCGAGGTGACGTACTGCAACGACGCGTACAACGCCAACACCGGTGCGGCCTGCGCCCGTCAGGCCGTGAGTGACGGCGTCGTCGCCGTGGTCGGCGCGGCCAGCTCGCAGGCCCCCGCGGAACTGCCCGTGCTCGAGGCCGCCGGTATCCCGTGGCTGGCCGGCGCCGGATCGGGCGGCCCCACCGAGGGCACGAGCAAGGTGTCGTACCCGATCACCGGCGGCACCCAGTCGATGCAGGTCGGCCTGGGCCGGCTGCTGGCCAACAAGGGCGGCAAGAACATCGCGGTCATCGTCGCCGACGCGGCCGCCGCCTACGCCGCCGCCGACGACATCGCCAACGGGGCGAAGGGCGGCGGCGCCCAGTCGTACCGGATCCTGGCCCCGCTCGGCGCGCCCGACTTCAGCGCCGTCGCCTCCTCGGCGCTGGCCAAGACCCCCGACGCCATCGCCGTCGCGTCCACCGCGACCGATGCGCCGCGGATCATCCGGGCCGTGCGCCAGGCCGGGTTCAAGGGCAACATCGCGACCCTGGCGAACATCTTCAAACCCGCCGACCAGAAGGCGCTCGGTGACCTCGCCGACAAGGTGTTCATCACGTCGTCCGCGGTGCCCGTGACCAACACCTCGATCCCGCAGGTGCAGCAGTTCCTGGCCGACATGGCCAAGTACCACCCGGAGGCCGTGACCGACAACGGCTCCCTGGGCACCTGGACCTCGATCACGTTCCTCGTCGAGATCGTGAAGCGGCTGGGCGGCAACGTCTCCGCCGCCGCGATCACCGGCCTGCTGGACAAGCTCGACAAGCCCATCGTGCTGGGCACCGTGCCTGACTACGCCGGCATCCCCAACCCGCCGGTCGTCCAGACCTACCCGCGGGTGCCCACCTTCAAGGTGTACGTGTCCGAGGCCGTGGGCGGAACGCTCAAGCAGGACGGCGACGCGATCGACCCGCTGGGCGCGAAGTAGATGAACGCATCGGCGGCAGTGGCGGCTGTGGTGTCCGGGGACGCACCCGTCCTCGAGCTGCGCGGACTGAGCGCGGGGTACGACGACCTGGCTGTGGTGCGCGACGTAGACCTCAAGGTGATGCGCGGCGAGATCGTCGCGCTCCTCGGGGCCAACGGGACGGGCAAGTCGACGACGATCCTCACCGCGGCCGGCGAACTGCCGCCGATCGGGGGTGAGGTGCTGTGGCGCGGGACGGCCACGACCGCCCCGCTCCACGTGCGCGCCCGCATGGGCATGAGCTTCGTGCCCGAGGAGCGCTCGGTGCTGATGAGCATGTCCGTGCGCGACAACCTGCTGCTCGGGTCGGGGCGCATCGAACGGGCCACGGAGCTCTTCCCCGAGCTCCAACCGCTCCTCGCGACCCGGGCCGGGCTGCTGTCCGGCGGCGAGCAGCAGATGCTGTCGCTGGCCAGGGCCCTCGCCGCGAACCCGGTCGCGCTGCTGCTCGACGAGCTGTCCCTCGGCCTCGCACCGCTCGTGGTCGACCGCCTGTTCGCCGCGCTGCGGCAGGCGGCCGACCGGGACGGGGTGGCCGTGCTGCTGGTCGAGCAGCAGGCCCGCCGGGCCATGGCGGTCGCCGACCGCTGGTATCTCCTGCGGCGCGGTGCCGTCGCGGCGACCGGGAACGCCGCCGACGGCATCGCGGCCGTGGAGTCCCTCTACCTCGGTGACGCCACCGCAACCGGAACGGAGTGACCGTGGAAATCGTCCAGTTCCTCCTGCTCGGCCTGGGCATCGGCGCGATCTACAGCCTCCTCGGCCAGGGGCTGGTGCTGATCTACCGGGGCTCCGGGATCGTGAACTTCGCGCAGGGCTCGTTCGTGATGGTCGGCGGCTACGCGTACTACGAGATCCGGGTGGCGGCCGGGTGGCCGGCGATCCCGTCCGTCGTCGCCGCGACCGCGGTCGGCGTCCTGCTCGGCGTCGCCGTGCAGTTGCTGATCCTTCGGCCGATGCGCACCTCGTCACCGATCGAACGGGTGATCGCGACCCTGGGCGTGCTGCTCACCCTCCAGGCCGCCGCCGTGCTGCGGTACGGGGTGGGCCCCATCAGCGTGCCCTCCTTCCTGCCCACCACCGCCGTCGAGCCGCTCCCCGGCGCGACGCTCGGCGTCGACCGGCTCATCATCCTGCTGATCGGGGCGGCACTGACGGCGGCGCTGTACGCCGTCTTCCGCTGGACGTCGTTCGGCCGGGTGGCCAGCGCCATGGCCGAGAACCAGCGGGCCGTCGCGAGCCTGGGCCACTCACCGGACCGGATCGCGACCGCCAACTGGGCGCTCGCGGCCGGCATCGCGGCGCTGGCCGGCGCCCTGATCGGCCCGATCACCTACCTGCAGCCCACGCAGCTCACCCTGCTGATCGTGCCGGCCCTCGCGGCCGCGTTGCTGGCCAGGTTCGTCTCGTTCCCGATCGCCTTCGCCGGCGCGCTGGCGATCGGTGTCGTGCAGTCCCTGACGACCCGCTATGTCACGGTGACGGGCTGGGGCGACAGTGTGCCCTTCATCGTGATCGTGGCCTACCTGGTGCTGCGGGGAAGCTCACTGCCCCTGCGCAGTCACGTGCTGGAGCGCCTGCCCAGCGTCGGCGACGGCCGCATCCGGGTCGTGCCGGCGGTCCTCGTCGTCGGCGTGTTCGCCTTCCTCATCGCCTTCGTCGTCTCGCCGGTGTGGGCGCAGGCGCTGACGGTCACGATGGCGTTCGCGATCCTCACCCTGTCGGTCACCGTCGTCACCGGGTACGCCGGGCAGCTGTCGCTGGCCCAGTACGTGCTCGCCGGGTCGGGGGCCTTCGCCGCGGCGACGTTCGTCTCCCGCGCGGGCTGGAGCTTCCTGCCGGCGCTGATCGGCGCGATGGTGGCCGCGGCGCTCGTCGGCGTGCTGGTCGCGCTGCCAGCGCTGCGGACCCGGGGCATCAACCTCGCCATCGCGACGCTCGGCATGGGCATCGTGCTGTTCAGCCTGGTGCTCAGCGACTTCAAGTTCGCCGGCGGCGACACCGGCATCCCGATCGGCGAGCCGTCGATCCTCGGCTGGGACTTCGGGGCCATCAAGCTTCCCTACAACTACGGGCTCGTGGCGCTCGCGGCGCTGACCCTCAGCGCCCTGGCCGTGGCCAACCTGCGCCGCGGCCGGGTCGGCCGGCGCCTGCTCGCGGTCCGGTCCAACGAACGGGCCGCGGCCGCCCTCGGCGTCAACGTGTTCGTCGGCAAGCTCTACGCCTTCGCGCTCGCGTCGGCGCTCGCCGCGCTCGCCGGTGTCCTGCTGGCCTTCCAGGGCGCCACGGTCCTCCCGGCCCAGTTCGACGTGCTCACCTCGATCACCGTCATCGGCGTCTCGGTCGTCGGCGGCATCGGCACCATCGGCGGTGCGCTGCTCGCGTCCACGCTGCTGCCCGGCGGCGTCGGCACGCAGATCCTGCACGGCGTCGACAACCTGGAGCGCTACCTGCCGCTGGTCAGCGGGCTGTTCCTGCTCTACGTGCTGCGCAGCGGCCGCAACGGCCTGTACGAGATGAACGCCCACCTCGTGCGCCGCATCGGCCGGCTCCTGCGGGTGCCTTCCTTCCCGTCCCGCCCCCGGGCCGAGCGGGAGCAGCCCGTCACGCCGGCGCACGACCGCCGTCCGTCGCGGTCGCTGCACGTGTCCGACCTGCGGGTGCAGTTCGGCGGCGTCGTGGCCGTCGACGACGTGTCGCTGGACCTCGTCCCGGGCGAGGTCCACGGCCTGATCGGCCCGAACGGGGCCGGCAAGACGACGGTCATCGACGCGCTCACCGGGTTCGTGCGACCCACCCGCGGCACGATCAGGCTCGACGACAGTTCGATCGCGCCGTGGAGCGCGCGGCGCCGGGCCCGGGCCGGGGTCGCCCGGTCCTTCCAGTCCCTGGAGCTCTTCGCCGACCTGTCCGTCCGGGAGAACCTCGCGGTCGCGTGTGATGACGACAGTGCCCGCCGCTACGTCAGCGACCTCGTCGTGCCGGGGCGCATCCAGCTGACGCCACCCGCCCTCGCGGCCATCCGGGAGTTCCGGCTCGAGGACGACCTCGACCGCAAGCCCGGCGAGCTCGCGTTCGGCAAGCGGCGGCTCGTCGCGATCGCCCGCGCGGTGGCGGCCGACCCGCGCGTGCTGCTCCTGGACGAGCCGGCGGCCGGGCTCAGCGACGAGGAGGCCCGGGAGCTCGGCACGCTCATCCGGACCCTCGCCCGGGACTGGGACATGAGCATCCTGCTCGTCGAGCACAACGTCGACCTGGTGCTCAGCACGTGTGACCGGGTCACCGTGCTCGAGGCCGGCGCCGTGCTCGCCCGGGGAACGCCCCAGGACGTCGCCCGGGATCCCCGGGTCATCTCCGCCTACCTCGGTCGCGAAGCGGACGAGTCCGACGACGGGGCCCGCGTGTGAACGGCGGCCCGGTCAACGCACCAGAGCGCAGCCCGCAGGAGGAGCCGATGACCACGCCAGCGACGCACGAGTCCGTGGCGGCCGAAGCGCACGCGTTCTTCGCGGCCCGGGCGCCGCGGCGCGAGCGGCGCGGCATGCTGCACGGCGTCGGGGACGACGACGTGGTCGGCGTCGGGCTCACCCAGCCGGACGACGAGGCGGCCGAGGTCGCCCGGGCCCAGCAGTGGCAGCGGGAACTGTTCGACGCGAAGCTCGCCTGGCTCGACGGTCCCGTCCGGTTCGGCGGGCGCGGGCTCTCCCACGATTACGTCGAGCTGGTCGCCGGCATCGCCGCGGAATACCAGGTGCCGTCCACGTCGACCTACATGGTGAGCCACGGCATCGTGGCGCCGACCATCCTGGCGCACGGCACCGAGGAGCAGCAGCGGGCCTTCCTGCCGGGGATCTGGCGCGGCGACCTGATCTGCTGCCAGCTCTTCTCCGAGCCGGAGGCCGGCTCCGACCTCGCCAGCCTGCGCACCACCGCGGTCCGCGACGGTGACGACTGGATCGTCACCGGCCAGAAGGTCTGGTCGTCCTTCGCGCACGTCGCGCAGCTCGGGGAGCTCCTCGTGCGCACCGGACCGCCGGAGAGCCGGCACCGTGGCCTGAGCGTGTTCCTCATCGACATGAACTCGCCCGGTATCGATGTCCGCCCGCTGCGCCAGGTGACCGGTTCCGAGCACTTCAACGAGGTGTTCCTCGACGGTGTACGGGTGCCGGACTCCCGGCGGCTCGGACCGGTGAACGGCGGCTGGAACATCGCGATGACCACGGTCGGCAGCGAGCGCTCCGTGCTCGGCCGGGCCCACAACGGCATCATGATCGAGCCGGTGATCCGCCTGTTCGCCCTGGCCCGCTCCACCGGCGCCATCGAGGATCCGGCCATCCAGGACCTGCTGGCCGAGTGCTGGGCCCGCGAGCAGGTGCTGCACGAGACCGCCACGCGGCTGCGCGACGCCGGCGGGCCCGCCCCGGGCTCCGTGGTCAAGCTCATGACGACCTCCGACATGGAGTACTACTCCGACGTGGCCGCCCGCCTCCTGGGGTACCGGATGGTCGCCGACACCGGCGCCTGGGGCACCTATTCATGGTCGCAGCTGCTGCTCAGCGCGCCGTCCCACCGGATCGCCGGTGGCAGCGACGAGATCCAACGCAACATCCTCGCCGAGCGCGTGCTCGGTCTTCCGCGCGAGGAGCGCCCGGTCCCCGAGAAGAGTGCTTGAGCATGGACGACATCGAGCAGTTGCGGCAGGTGGTCCGCGCCCACCTCGAGCGGGACCCCGGAGCCGCCCTGCGCGGCGGGGCGCTCGACCCGGCCGAGGCCCGGCGCCTCGACCGCGATCGCTGGCGCCGGCAGGCGAGTGAGCTGGGCCTGCCCGGGGTCCGGATTCCCGAGGAGTACGGCGGCGCGGGCATGGGCCTGGCGGAGGAGGTCGCCGTGCACACCGAGCTCGGCCGGGCCCTCGACGACGGGCCCTTCCTGACCACCTCGCTGGTGGCCGCGGCCCTGGTGGCCCTCGCCGACGACGAGGAGAACCACGGCCGGCTCCGCCGGATCGCCGCCGGGGATCTCGTCGCGGTGCCGGTGCTGCCGATCGAGGAGAAGTTCCCGCTGGAGTATCCGCACGCGAAGGCCGGTACCGGCGGCGACTTCGAGATCCAGGGCGAGCTGCCCTGCGTGGTCGACGCCACCGCCGCCGACGCCCTGCTCGTGCTCGCCGAGCACCATGGTCACCACGCGTTCTTCTGGGTCGACGCGAGCGACCCCGGCGTCGAGGTCGTCCCGCTGGCCACGCTCGACCTGACCCGGAGGATGGGCGCGGTGCGGCTGACGGGCGCCCGGGCCGAACTGCTCGCCGAGGACGACCGGGCCCGCGCCGGGGTGGCCGCCATCCGCCAGGGCGCGATCCTCGGCATGTCGGCCGAGTGCGTCGGCGCCGCCGAGCGCGCGCTGGAGATGGCGGTCGACTACGTGAAGGTGCGCACCCAGTTCGGCCGGCCGATCGGGTCGTTCCAGGCGGTCAAGCACAAGTGCGCCGACCTGCTGGTCTCGCTGGAGCGGGCGCGCTCCGCCCTGTCGGTCGCCGTGCGCTCGGTGCGGCACAACGACGCGATCGGCCGGCGGCCGGAGTCGCTGGCCGGGCTGGCCGTCGCGCGGATGTACTGCGGGCGGATCGGCGCCGAGATCACCCGCGAGGCGATCCACCTGCACGGCGGCATCGGGTTCACGTGGGAGCATCCGGCCCACCTGTACTACCGGCGCGCCGTGTCGAACCGGCAGCTGCTCGACTCCACGGGTCAGCAGCCCCGGCTGCTCACGGCGTCCGTGCTGGCGGCCCACGGCGAGGACACCCAGCTGGCCTCGTTCTACGCCGGGAAGGTCGGCCGATGATCCTGCGGGTCGAGGGGGGCGGCATCACGCTGGTGGACCTCGACGACCTCACGTCGCTGAGCGCGCACATCCTCGGGGCCGCCACGATCGGCGACCGGGGCCGCCTCGAGGACGGCCACGTCTGGGTGAGCACGCAGACGCTGCTGGAACTGGCCGGTGCGCGGGCGGGCGATCAGCGGTGGCGCGGCGGGTTCGACGGCATGATCGATTACGCCCGCCGGCACGGGTGGGTGGACGGGGACGAGGTCCGCATGCACGTCGTCGGCGAATGAGGAGGTACCCCCGTGCAGCTTTCCGGTTTGGCGCCCGGTGACTGGGTCACCGTGCAGGCTCGCTTCACCCCGCAGGCCGCATTCCTGGTGGCCGCGGACGGGCGGACCCGCACGTACGCCGAAGGCGAGCAGCGGATCACCCGGCTCGCCCGGGCGCTGCGGCAGCTCGGGATCGGCCGCGGTGACCGGGTGGCGCTGCTCGCCGTGGACTCCCCCGAGTATGTCGAGGTGCTGCTGGCCTGCATGAAGCTGGGCGCGACCTACGTGGCGCTCAACTTCCGGCTGTCGCCGGCGGAGATCCGCACGGTGCTGGCCGCCAGCGGCGCCCAGGTCATCTTTCACAGCGCCCGGTACCAGGAGATCGTCGACGGCTGCCGGCTCCGGGACGCCATCCAGTTCGAGTCGGGGTATGAGGAGTTCCTGGCCGGCGGGCCGGACGGCGGCGAGCTCCCGGCGGTCACCAACGACGACGACATCCTGAGCATCTCGTTCACCAGCGGGACGACCGGCACCCCGAAGGGCGTGCTGCAGTCGCAGCGCATGATCAAGGCGATCACGCAGTCGGGGGTCCTCGAACTCGGCCTCCGGCCGGGCGACCTGATCTACTCCGGTGCCCCGCTCTTCCACGCCGCCGGCTTCGGGCACGTGCTCTACGGCGTCGCCCGCGGCGGAGCCTCCGTGATCATGCCGCAGTGGGACGCCGATCTGGCGCTGTCGTGGCTCGGATCCGGGCGCGTGCGGCACGCGACGCTCGTCCCCAGCATGATCATCCAGCTGCTCGAACACCCGGAGCTCGCGGAGGCGGACTTCTCCGGACTGCGTTCGATCATGTACGGCGGCGCGCCGATGCCGACCTCGGTCGTGCGGCGCATGGCCGACGTCTTCGGCTGCGACCTGCACAACGGGTTCGGCGCCGGGACCGAGGCGGGCGGCCAGCTGGTCCTGCGGCCCGAGGACCACCGGCGGGCCCTCGCCGGCGACGAGTGGCTGCTCGGCACGATCGGCCGGCCGGCGTTCGGCTGCGACGTCCGGCTCCTCGATCCCGACGGCGCCGAGGTGCCGGACGGTGCGGTCGGGGTCATCGCCAGCCGGGGCGACACGGTGATGAGCGGTTACCTGGACCGGCCCGACCTCACCGCCCGCGCCGTCCGCGACGGGTGGTTCGTCGCCGGCGACCTGGCCTGGAAGGACCAGGAGGGCTTCCTGCACCTGGCCGGCCGGGCCGACGAAATGATCATCCGGGGCGGCGAGAACGTCTACCCCGTCGAGATCGAGGACGTGCTCGGCGGGCACGCGGCCGTGGCCGAGATCGCGGTCGTCGGCGAGCCGGACCCGCACTGGGGGCAGGTGGTGACCGCGGTCGTGGCGCTGCGCGACGGCCACGGCACGCCATCGGCGGCCGAGGTGAAGGAGCACTGCCGCGGCCGGCTGGCCAGCTACAAGGTGCCGCAGCGCATCGTCGTCGTCGCGAACTTCCCGCGCAACCCCGCCGGCAAGATCGACAAGCTCCGGCTGCGTGAGCTCCTGGCGGAAGGCCGGATCTCATGACTTCACCAGATCACTACCTTGAGGAGCCGTCCTGATGCTCACCGGAGACCAGTACCTGGAATCCCTCCGCGACGGCCGCCGCATCTTCGTCAACGGCCACTCGGTGCCCGACGTGACCGCCGAACCGTTGCTGCAAGGGCCCGCCCAGGCCGCGGCGCTCGGCTACGACAAGCACTACCAGCCCGGCGACGACGTCCACGGCCCGTACTTCTTCATCCCCACCTCCGTCGAGGAGCTGCGCGATACCCAGCAGCGGCAGCTGCACTGGGACTTCCCGACCATCTCCACGGCCAACGGCCTGCTCATGGTGCTCACCGCGGCCAGCCGGATGCGCGCGCAACAGCCCCAGTACGCCGAGCGGGCCCTGGCCTACTTCGAGGAGAGCAAGCGCCGCGACATCCGGATCGTGCAGGCGATCACCGACTCGAAGGGCAACCGCGCGCTGTCCCCGGGCAAGCAGGACGACCCCGACCTCTACGTCCGCATCGTCGACCGGGGACCCGACGGGGTCGTCATCCGCGGCGCGAAGCTGCACATCTCCTCGGCGGCGGTCGCGCACGACCTCATGGTCATGCCCACCAAGCGGATGAAGCCCGGCGAGGAGGACTGGAGCGTGGCCGCCGCGGTGCCGGTCAACTCCCCCGGGGTGCGGGTCATCAACGCCTCGTTCGCGCCCCGGCCCGACCTGGACCCGGACTTCTACCCCTACAGCTCCCGGCACGTGATGACCGAGGGACTCATCGTCTTCGACGACGTCTTCGTCCCCAACGAACGCCTCTTCCTGGCGGGAGAGCTGGAGCACTCCGCGACCTTCGTGCACTCCCTGGGCCTGTGGGAGCGCCTCGGCAGCGTCGGCAGCTACGTGCGCCTCGCGGACACCCTCGTCGGGCTCGCGCACCTCGTCGCCGAGGCCAACGGCCTGCTGAAGATCGGGCACATCAAGGACAAGATCGCCGAGATGATCATCTACGCGACGCTCATCCGGGCCGGGTTCGAGGCCGCGATGACCCACGCCACCTTCACCCCGGAGGGCTGGGCCTCGCCCGACGAGCTGTTCACCAACGCCGCGAAGTACCACGCGGCCGCGCAGTTCAGCACGATGGTGCGCAACCTGCACGACATCGCTGGCGGCTCGGTGCTGACCGCGCCGTCCCTGCGCGACCTGAGCAACCCGGAGACCGAGGCCGACCTGCGCAAGTACATGCGCACGATGGACGGCGTCGACGCCGGCTACCGCATGCGCCTGTTCCACACGATCCGCGACTTCACCGCCGACGCCTACGGCGGCTGGAAGCACGTGACCGTGATCCAGGCCGGCGGGGGGCTCTACGCCCAGAAGGTGGTCGTCACGAACCACTTCGACATGGAGACGGCGAAGGCGCTCGCCCGCGAGACCGCCGGCATCACCGAATCCGGCGAGGTGCTCAGCGGCCTGCACCGGTTCGGCCCGCACGGCTACGACCCGGACGCGGCCGCGTACCCCGCGGAAACAAGCGCGTGAGATACGAGGAGTCCACGTTCGCCTGGACCGACACGTCCGCCGCCCAGCGGCCCGAACGGCTCACGCGGCTGCGGCTGGCGACCGACGACGGCGTCGCCACCGTGACCCTGCACCGGCCCGAGCGGCTCAACGCGATCGACCGCACGATGAACCACGAGCTCAGCGCCGTGCTCCGGTGGTGCGACACCGCCGACGAGGTCGGTGCGGTCGTGCTGACCGGCGCCGGGCGGGCCTTCTCGGCCGGCTCGGAGATGACCGGGGACGGCTTCGGCGGGGCCGCGCCGGAGGGCCCGGGCGCCGAGTGGATCGCGCCGCACCAGGTGCGCAAGCCGGTGGTCGCCGCGATCCAGGGCGCGGCGGTGGGCGCCGGGCTCACCCTGGCGATGCAGTGCGATGTGCGGTTCGTCGCCGACGACGCCGTGCTCGCGCTTCCCTTCGTGCGGCTGGGCGTGACCGCGGAGTGGATGGGCCACTGGAACCTCGTCCGCCACGTGGGCCTGGGGCGGGCGCAGGAACTGCTGCTCACCGGCCGCCGCTTCACCGGCCCCGAGGCGGTCGAGTGGGGGCTGGCCATCGCGGCGCTGCCGGCCGATCACGTCCTGTCGCGCGCGCAGGCCCTCGCCCGCGACATCGTCGAGCACGCCGCGCCGGTCGCGGTCGCGGCGACCAAGCGCCTGCTCTGGGAAGCGGTGGATGCCGACCCGTTCGAGCACGGCCGCAAGGAGCGGCTGGTGATGGAGGCGCTCCTCGACCGCCCCGACGCCCGCGAGGGGGTCGAGGCGTTCCTGCAGAAACGCCGCCCGGCCTGGACCGGGCGCCCGTCAACCGATCTTCCACCATGGCCCAACGAACACGGGGAGGACTCCGCGTGACCAGCATCGACCAAGAGTTCATCGGGGTTGCGTCGCCGGCGCTGGGCCGGGCGGGCGCCGGTGGCCACCCGTGCCAGGGCATCTACTACACCCCGTCCGGCCGGGCGCCGCGCACGGCCTTCATCGCCGCGCACTACAACGTCGACTTCTCCGAGCACTACATGGCGACCCGCATGGCGGAGCGCGGTTACGGCTTCCTCGGCTGGAACACCCGGTTCCGCGGGGCCGAGCACCTCTTCACCCTCGACCACGCCCTGGCCGAGATCGGGGTCGGCGTGCAACTGCTGCGCGACCGCGGCGTCGAGAAGGTCGTCCTGCTCGGCAACTCCGGCGGCGGCTCCCTGATGGCGGCGTACCACTCCCAGTCGCGCGAGCCGAACATCCGCCCGCCGTACGGCCGGTCCAAGGTGTTCGAGCCGGCCCTGCACCTGCCGCCCGGCGACCTGATGGTGTTCCTGGCGGCGCACCCCGGCCGGCCGGAGTGGATCACGCGGACCATGGACCCGTCGGTGATCGACGAGAACGACCCGAACGCGGTCGACGCCGACCTCGACATGTACGACCCGCGCCACGGCGGTTCCTTCTCCCCGGAGTTCCTCGACCGCTACCGGGCCGCCCAGATCGAACGCAACCACCGGCTGACCGCGTGGTGCAAGGAGCAGCTCGACGCCGCGCGGGACAGGCCGGCCCGGGACCGGATCTTCACGATGGGCCGCACGTGGGCCGACCCCCGGTACGTCGACCCGGGTATCGACCCGTCGAACCGCCCGACGCCGCTGTGCTACTTCGGCGATCCCAAGCGGGCCAACTACGGCGTCCTCGGCGTCGGCGTGGTGAGCACGATGCGCACCTGGCTCAACATGTTCAGCCTGGAGGAGTCCGACTGCGTCGCCGCACCGCACCTGGCCCGCCTCGACCTGCCCACCCTCGTGGTGCAGCCGGACGCCGACAGCGGCGTCTTCCCCGCCGACGCACAGGGCCTCTACGACGGGGCGGCGACGGCGGACAAGGAGTTCGTGACGCTGCCCGGCGACCACTACTTCATGGAGCCGGCGCCGGCCCGCGACACGGTGGCCGACACGCTCGCGGACTGGCTCAAGGGGCGGGCGCAACCCTGACCGTCAGTCGCCGTCCTCCTCGTCGCGCAGTGACAGCACGATCGTCGAACGCGCGGCGAGGATGTGCGCGCGCATGACCGCCTCCGCCCACCCGCCGTCGCGGACCCGGAGCGCCTGGACGAGCTCGGCGTGCTGCCGCACGCTGGTGCGCATGCGCTCCGCGTCGTAGCGCTGGAAGGTGCGGAAGATCAGCGGCGTGTCCATGATGCCGCGGACCATGCTGTCCAGCTGCGTGTGCCGGGAGGCCCGCAGGATCGCGCGGTGGAAGTCGCCGTTGAGCACGGTGAGCTCGTCGGCGGCGGACGCGCCCTTGCGGCTCAACGAGGTCATCCGGGCCGCGATCTGCGCGATGGTGTCGAGCTCATCGTCGGTGATGCGCTCCGCGGCCAGCCGGGCACCGTAGCTCTCCAGCATCGCGCGGAGCTCGTAGTTGTCCTCGAGCTCCTGCTCGGACCAGGCGACCACCCGCGCGCCCCGGTTCGGCGTGAACTCGACGAGGCCCTCCGCGTCCAACCGGCGCAGCGCCTCGCGGACAGGTGTGCGCGACACCCCGGCCCGCAGCGCGAGCTCCTCCTCGCGCAGCCGCTGCCCGCGGGCGAACTCGCCGGACAGGATGCCGGCGCGGACGGCCTCATACGCCGTTTCGGCCGCCTTGGCCATCGGCACTCCCCGGTCACTCGTCAGCATGAATCCGGCCGAGTCTAATGCGATAGAGCGACAGATCTCTGCCGTACACCCAGACCGCCATGCCCGCTGATGGGCGCGAGATGGAGCCCGAGAAACTGCGGTGCGCCGGCCGACCACTGACACTAAGGTCGCGCCATGGAGATCCGAAATGTGATGCCGGCCGAAGAGCTGGCTGCCGAGGCGGTCGTCTCGGCGGCATTCGGCGAGCCCCGGGACGGGCGCGTTGTGCAGATGATGCGAGCTCTGCAGACCAGCGGAGCAGCTCGGGCGAGTTTGGTCGCTGTTGTCGACGAGGAGCTGGTCGGGCACGTTGGTCTCTCACGCGGCTGGGTGGACGCTCGACGCGAGCTGGTCGAGGTGGTGGTGCTCTCCCCGCTGTCGGTACGTCCCGACTTCCAAGGCCGCGGCGTCGGCACCGCGTTGGTCGCGGCGGCGCTGGAGACCGCCGGAGATCGTGGCGCGCCAGCCGTTTTCCTTGAGGGCAGCCCGGACTACTACGGACGCCGCGGGTTCAGCTCCGCCTCCGCCCTTGGGTTCGACCGGCCCTCGACGCGCATCCCGGACCCGGGGTTCCAGGTGGCGCTTCTTTCGTCGTACCAGCCGTGGATGGTCGGCCAGCTGGTCTATCCCGAGGCGTTCTGGACCACTGGCACGGTCGGTCTGCGTGACCCCGAGCTGGAGCAGGTGGAAGCTCAGATCGCGTCGTGGCGTGCGGGCGAACGAGGTCCGGGAGCGGACCAGTAACGCGGGTGTGACCGTGTTCGGCGGTTCCGGTGTCCGGCAGGATGGCGACCGCCCGGTCGTAGATGCGTGGGCCCTTCACGCCCTCGCCGCAGCTGCGCCGCTTCCATGCTGGAGTATCAGATGGCGGACAGGCCGCCGTCGACGACGAGGGTCGTGCCGGTGACGTAGGACGACGCCGGGCTCGCCAGGAACAGCAGCGCCCCGTCGATCTCGGACTGCTCACCGAAGCGGCCCAGCAGGCTGTGCTCGGCGACCATGGCGCGGAGCTTGTCCTCACCCGTCGCCGTCATCTCGGTGGCGACGTAGCCGGGGCACAGGGCGTTGACCCTGATGCCCTTGCGGCGGGACCACTGCTGCGCGAGATCGCGGGTCAGCCCGATCACGCCCGCCTTGCTCGCGGCGTAGGAGGCCCCCGGGAACCGCGAGGCCACGACGCCGTGGACGCTCGCCACGTTGACGATGGAGGAGCCCGCCGGCATCACCCGGGCGCAGGCCTGCGCCATCCAGAACGAGCCGTTGAGGTTCACGTCGATGACCTGGCGGAAGGAGTCTGGGGTGTCCTTCGAGGCCGGCACGGAGACGGCGAGGCCGGCGTTGTTGACGAGCACGTCGACGCGCCCGAACTCCGCCGTCGCCGCGTCCACCAGGGCCTGGCACTGCTCGGGCACCGCGACGTCCGCCGCCTGGACGAGCACGGTCGCGCCCTGCGCCCGCAGCTCGTCCGCGGCCGCCCGCAGCCGGTCCAGGCGCCGGGCGCCGAGCACGAGGTGGCCGCCGACGGCCGCGACCGCCCGGGCGAAACCCAGCCCGAGCCCGGAGCTGGCGCCGGTGATGACGACCACCCGCCCGTCGAGCCGGAACGCGTCGAGAGGTCCGCTCATCGTCCTGTCCCTTTCTGGTGCTGCACGGTGGCGAGCGCGAGGTCGGCGTACCGGCGGGCCATGGTGGCCTCGTCGACCGGACCACCCGGCCGGAACCAGCCGGCGACGCCCTGGCACATCGACAGGATCGCCCGGCCGCACTCGTCCGGGTGCGGGGTGCGGAAGACGCCCTGCGCCACTCCCCCGCGGATCGCGTCGCGCAGTTCGCCCTCGAGCTCGTCGCGCTGGGCGACGTAGTGCGCCCGGTTCTCCGGGGTGAGGCTGCGCCGTTCGGAGTCGAGGAACGCCAGGTCGCGATGGTGGGCGGTGTACAGGACGATGGCCTCGACCAGCGCGCTGAGCCGGGCCGTGCAGTCGGCGCCGGCCTCGTCGAGCGCGGCCCGGGCGTGGGTGAGCACGATCCGCATCGCGTGGTCGAGCAGCTCCCGGAGCATGGCCTGCTTGTTCTCGAAGTGGTAGTAGAGCGCCGGCACGGTGACGCCCGCCCGGTTGGCTATCTTGCGGACCGACGTGCCGTCGTAGCCGTGCTCGACGATCTCGTCCAACGCCAGCGCCAGCAGCGGATGCAGCTCGAGTGGTGGGTACTCCCGCCAGCCGGACGCGTCGTCGCTCACTGTCATCCCCGCCTCTGTCCCGCTCGCCAAATCCGTCACGAGTGATTGCCTTCGCAGGCCCTCGAAGGCTAGCTTAGCGATCGCTAACTAAGTAGACCAGATACGGAGGTCGTGGCATGGATGTCCGGGGCAAGCAGGCGCTGGTGACCGGAGGCGCGTCCGGGCTCGGCCTGGCGACGGTGGAGACCCTCGCTGCCGCGGGGGCCCGGGTGGTGGCCCTCGACCTGCCGGGCGCCGACCGCGGCCGGCTCGACGCGCTGGGCGACGCGGTCCGGTTCGCCGGCGCCGACGTGACCGACGAAGCGGCGGTGCAGTCGGCGGTCGCGCTCGCCAACGACGACGGCGGCCTCGCCGTCCTGGTCAACTGCGCGGGCATCGGCAACGCGATCCGGACCGTCGGCAAGCAGGGCCCGTTCCCGCTCGCCGACTTCGAGCGGGTCATCCGGGTGAATCTGCTCGGGACCTTCAACGTGCTGCGCCTGGCCGCCGCGGCGATGGCGGAGAACGAGGTGACCGGCGAGGAGCGCGGGGTCATCGTCAACACCGCATCGGTGGCCGCGTTCGACGGCCAGATCGGGCAGGCCGCCTACTCGGCGTCCAAGGGCGCCATCGTCGGCATGACCCTGCCGATCGCCCGCGACCTGGCGACACTGAAGATCCGCGTCGTCACCATCGCCCCGGGCACCTTCGAGACCCCGCTGCTGGGCCAGCTGGCGCAGGAGGTCCGCGACTCGCTGGGCGCCCAGGTGCCGCATCCGAGCCGGCTCGGCCGCCCGGCGGAGTACGCGCAGCTGGTCGCGGCGATCGTCGCCAACCCGATGCTCAACGGCGAGACCATCCGCCTCGACGGCGCCATCCGCATGGCCCCGCGCTGAGCAGTGCTCACCGACGGGCCCACCGACGGGCCCACCCGACTGCCTCACCGACGGAAGGAAGACATCATGCGTCAAGCGGTCATCGTCGACATCGTCCGGACGGCCTCCGGTAAGGGCAAGCCGGGCGGAGCGCTGTCCGGCGTGCACCCGGTCGACCTCTACGCCACCGTGCTCCGCGCCCTCGCCGAGCGCAACGACCTGGACCCGGGGCGGGTCGAGGACGTCATCACCGGCTGCGTCGGCCAGGCCGGCCAGCAGGCGATGAACATCGGCCGCAACGCGGTGCTCGCTGCGGGCTGGCCGGAGTCGGTGCCGGCCACGACCATCGACCGGCAGTGCGGATCCAGCCAGCAGGCGATGCACTTCGCCGCGCAGGGCGTGATGGCGGGGGCCTACGACATCGTCGTCGCCGGTGGTGTGGAGTCGATGAGCCGGGTGCCGATGGGGGTCAGCACGCTGGGTCAGGACCCGCAGGGGCCAGGGGTCGCCCGGCGCTACCCGCAGGGGCTCGTCGGCCAGGGCGTCTCGGCCGAGCTCATCGCCCAGAGGTGGGGGCTCTCGCGGGAGCGGCTCGACGAGTACTCCGCCCGGTCGCACCGCCTCGCGGCCGAGACCGCGAACGCCGGCGGGTTCGACCACGAGATCGTGCCGGTGCGGGTCGGTGGGGACGGCGACGGCCGGTTCGCGGCGGACGAGACGATCCGCCCGTCGACGAGCCCCGAGGGCCTGGCCGCGCTCCGGCCGTCCTTCGACGCCCCCGAGATGCGCGAGCGCTTCCCGGACCTGGACTGGCGGATCACCGCGGGCAACTCCTCGCCGCTGACCGACGGCGCCGCCGCCACCCTGATCATGGGCGAGGACGTGGCCGCGAAGCTCGGCCTCCGCGCGCGGGCCCGCTTCCACGCGTTCGCGGTGGCCGGCGACGACCCGCTGCTGATGCTGACGGCGCCGATCCCGGCCACGCAACAGGTGCTGGCACGGGCCGGCCTGGGCATCGACACGATCGACGCCTACGAGGTGAACGAGGCCTTCGCCCCGGTACCGCTGGCCTGGCTGGCCGAGCTCGGCGGTGACCTCGAGCGGCTCAACTGCCGGGGCGGCGCCATCGCGCTGGGCCATCCGCTCGGCGCCTCCGGCATCCGGCTCATGGCCACGATGCTGCACCACCTCGAGGCCACCGGCGGCCGTTACGGACTGCAGACCATGTGCGAGGGCGGCGGCCTGGCCAACGCCACCGTCGTCGAACGCCTCTGATCGGAAAAGACATGACCAAGGACCTGTGGGCGCGGCGCCCGTTCTTCACCGGCGACCACGAGGCGTTCCGCGCCACCGTCGCCGCGTTCCTCAGCCGGCACGTCACCGCGCACGTCGAGTCCTGGGACGAGGCGGGCATCATCCCGCGCGAGCCGTGGCTCGAAGCCGGCCGGCAGGGGCTGCTCGGCATCAACGCACCCGAGGAGCACGGCGGCGGTGGGGCCATCTCCGACTTCGGCTTCCGGTGCGCGATGATGGAGGAGTTCGCCAAGGTCGGCGCCACGTCCCTCGGCTCGGGGTTCTCCGCCCACGCCGACATCGTGCTTCCGTATTTCTTCGACCTGGCCACCCCGGAGCAGGCCGCACGGTGGGTGCCGGACCTCTGCTCGGGCCGGCGCATCGGCGCCATCGCCATGACCGAGCCCGGCACCGGCTCGGACCTGCAGGGCATCCGGACGACGGCCCGGCGCGACGGCGACGGCGACGGCTGGGTCCTCGACGGCGCCAAGACGTTCATCACCAACGGCATCCTGAGCGACCTCGTGATCGTGGTCGCCCGGACCGATCCGGCCCCCGACGCCGGGAGCCGCGCGTTCAGCCTGCTGGTCGTGGAGCGCGGGATGCCCGGCTTCGAACGTGGCCGCAAGCTCGCCAAGGTCGGCCTGAAGTCCCAGGACACCGCGGAGCTGTTCTTCGACAACGTGATCGTCCCCGCCGGCAACGTGCTCGGCGAGGTGGGCCGGGGGCTGCACCACCTGATGAGCCACCTGCCGCTGGAGCGGCTGGGGATCGCGGTCGCCGCATGCGCCGGGGCCCGGGCGGCGCTCGGCTGGACCGTCGAACACGTGTCGCAGCGGCAGGCGTTCGGCCAGCGCATCGCGTCGTTCCAGAACACCCGGTTCGCCATCGCCGAGATGCTGACCGAGCTGGAGGTGTCCCAGGCGTACGTGGACGACGCCGTGCTGCGGTTCAACCGCGGCGAGCTGAACGCGGTGGACGCGGCCAAGGCGAAGTGGTGGGCGACGGAGATGCACAAGCGCCTCGTCGACCGCTGCGTCCAGCTGTTCGGCGGCTACGGCTACATGCTCGAGTACCCCATCGCCCGGGCGTACGCCGACACCCGCGTCACCACCATCTACGGCGGCACCACCGAGATCATGAAACACATCATCGCGCGCGACGTCCTGGAGATCCGATGACAGACACGAAGACGACCGTCGAAACCGAACCGGCCGCGTTGTATGAGCGGGCCGGGCACATCGCCGTGATCCGGCTGAACCGGCCCGCGTCGCTGAACGCCGTCAACGCGGCACTGTCCACCGCGGCCGGGGAGGCGCTGGAGCGGGCGGCGGCCGACCCCGAGGTGCGGGTCGTGGTCGTGACCGGCAACGGCCGGGCCTTCTGCGCCGGCGCCGACCTCAAGGAGCTGGCGGCCGGGCGGTCGATCGCCGCGCCGGAGCACCCGGAGTGGGGCTTCGCCGGTATCGCCCGGCACTGGATCGACAAGCCGCTGATCGCGGCCGTCAACGGGTTCGCCATGGGCGGCGGCACCGAGATCGCCCTCGCCTGTGACCTGGTGGTCGCGGCCGAGGACGCCCGGCTCGGTCTGCCCGAGGTCAAGCGGGGCCTGGTCGCCGCCGCGGGCGGGGTGGTGCGGCTCCAGCGGCAGATTCCGCTCAAGCGCGCGTTGCAGATGGCGCTCACCGGTGACGCCGTCGACGTCCAGGAGGCGGCCGAGTGGGGCCTGGTCAACGTGGTCGCCCGGCCCGGAGCCGCGCTCGATGAGGCGATGGTGCTGGCCGAGCGCGTCGCCGCGAACGCGCCGCTGTCGGTGCAGTACACCAAGCGGGTCATGCATCAGGTGGCCGAGTCCGGCTCGGCCTGGGACCCGGAGTGGTCGCGCCGTGAGCCGTGGGCCGTCAACGACGAGGCGGCCGCGCTCGTGTTCGGCAGCCGGGACGCCGTCGAGGGGCCGATCGCCTTCGCCGAGAAGCGGGCGCCGGTCTGGGAAGGCCGGTAGGTCCGTACGGCAGCTGGTGCGCCCGGGTCGGCGTCGCGGAGGCCCGCCTCGGGCCGGGCCGGGCCGTCACGCGATGCGGGCCGCGGCCGGCCTGGCCGAGCGGGCGCCGACCCTCACCATGGGCGGCGCGAAGTCGCGGGTCCGGCGCATCGCCCGCGAAGCACTCCGCCGCGAACGCTCCTACGCGGGGTAGGCCGGAGGTCGTCGCTCCCGCAGTGCGGCCAGGCCCTCCGCGTAGTCGGGTCCGTCCAGCAGCTCGCCCTGGTCCTCGAGTTCGCGGCGCATGGCCGCCTCGAGCTCGTCGGCCGCCGCCCGCCGGAGGGCCAGTTTGGCGCGCCGGAGCGCCTCGCGTGACGCGCCGGCGGTCCCGGCCGCCAGTGTGCGGGCGGTGTCGAGCAGGTCGGCGGCCGGGACGACGTCCGAGACCAGGCCCCACGCCAGCGCCGTCGGCGCCGGCACGCGCTCGGCGAACAGCGCCATCCGGTTCGCCCGCATCCGCCCGATCGCCGCCGGGAGCAGGTGGCTCGCTCCCCCGTCGGGCACCAGCCCGATGTTGACGAACGGCAGCTGGAACCAGCTCGTGTCGGCCGCCACGACCGCGTCGCAGGCGAGGGCGAACGAGACGCCGACGCCGACCGCCGGCCCGTTCACCGCGGCGACGACCGGGACGTCGGCGCGGATCACGGCGAGGACCGCGTCGTTGGCCGCGGCGACGATCGCGCGGCCGTCCGCGCCGCCGGTCGCCGCGCCGGCCGGGGAGACGTCGGCGCCGGCGCAGAAGGCTCGCCCTTTCCCGGTGAGCAGGACGCAGCGCACGCCGGGCCGACCGGCCGCTTCGTGCAGCCGGCTCCCCAGCAGTCGCATACCCGCGAGGTCGAGGGCGTTGAGCCGGTCGGGGCGGCTCAGGGTGACGGTCGCGACCGGGCCGTCGGTCGTGACCAGGACGGCGTCGTCCGTCATCGTCCCTCCGCCGACACCAGTGGGGAGAGACGGGTGGTGATGAGGTCTTCGGCCTCGGCGACGATGCGTGCGACCAGTTCGGCCACCGTCGGGATGTCGTCGATCAGCGCCTGTGACTGCCCCACGGTCCAGAGCCCTCGCTCCATGTCGCCCGTCTCGTAGACCTCGCGGCCGCGGACCCCGGCGACGAGGTCGCGCACGTCGTCGAACTCACCGCCGGCCCGCAGGATCTCGACGACCTCACGGCTGACGGTGTTCGTCGCGACGCGGGCGGTGTTGTGCAGGGTCCGGAAGATCAGGGTGGTGTCGCGCTCGTTCGCCTCGACGATCTTCCGCTTGACGTTCTCGTGCACCGGGGCCTCCACGGTACAGAGGAAACGGGTGCCCATGTTCACCGCATCGGCTCCCAGCGCCAGCGCGGCGATCAGGCCGCGGGCGTCGGCGATCCCGCCCGACGCGACGATCGGCACGGAGACCCGGCGGGCCGCGGCCGCGATGAGCACGAGCCCGGGCACGTCGTCCTCCCCCGGATGACCGGCGCACTCGAAGCCGTCGATGCTCACGGCGTCCACCCCGAGCGACTCGGCCTTGACCGCGTGCCGCACGCTCGTGCACTTGTGGATCACCTTGATGCCCGCGGCTTTGAAGGCGGGCATGTGCTCCGCCGGGCTGAACCCGGCCGTTTCGACGGTCCGGATCCCCGACTCGATGATCGCGGCCCGGTATTCGGCGTACGGCGGCGGCGAGATCGCCGGCAGGATCGTGAGGTTGACGCCGAACTCCTGGTCGGTCAGCTCCCGGCAGCGGGCGATCTCCTTGACGAGCGCCTCGGGCGTCGGCTGGGTGAGCGCGGTGAGGAATCCGAGCGCGCCGGCGTCCGCCACCGGGGCCACCAGCTCGGCTCGGCCGACCCATTGCATCCCGCCCTGCACGATGGGGTGCCTGACGTTGAACTCGCGGGTGAAGCGGGTCTCGATCATGCCGTTTGTCTCCTGTCGCACGCCCCGAATTCGGGCGCAAAACTTGATGTTAATATCACTTTTAGTTCTCAAAGCTCGGTGTCGGACGGGGGCAGGGGCGATGCCACGCCAGTACTCCAAAGGGGCGCGCACGGCGGCCACGTTCCTCGAGGCGGCCCGCAAGGAGTTCGCGACCCGCGGTTACCTGTCGACGAAGGTCGAGGACATCGCGCGCACCGCGGGCCGGTCGTCGGCGAGCTTCTACAACTACTTCACCGACAAGGCCGACGTGCTTGCCGCCCTCGCCCAGGCCTTCCACGAGGACACCCGCGCCCAGATCGCGGTGCCGTACCAGGAGGGCCGCCCGCCCAAGGAAGCCATCCGGATGGCGATCACCATCTTCTGGGAGACCTACCGCGACCGGCTCGGCGCGCTCAGCGGCGTGTTCCAGGCGTCGATGGCGGACCCGGCCTTCCTGGAGAGCTGGCGGGACATCCGGCGGTCGGCCATCGACTTCATCGCCCACGGCGTCGAACACGCCCAGAAGGAGGGCTACTGCCCGGGCATCGACGTGCGGATGACCTCGTCCGCGCTGTCCTCGATGCTCGAGCTCTCCTGCTACGTGTGGCTGGCTCAGGGCGGTGACAACGGCGACTCCGTCGTCGACGAGGAGGCGGCGATCGACTCGCTCGCCGGCATCTGGTATCACGCCATCTACTGGCGCCCGGAGGACCAAAGCCCGGCCTAACGATCGGCGCGGCCGAGGACGCGCAGCTCGACCTCGGTGCGCGGGCCCAGCGCCGCGAGGATCGCGGCGAACCGGTCCGGGGCGAGGCCGGCCCTGATCTCGGCGACCAGGGCCCGTTCGTCCGGCACGCCGAGCTCCGCGAAGACCGCCCCGTCGACCTGGCGGCGCTCGGTCCCGGCGGTCAGGTCTCGCTGCACCACTTCCAGCGCGGCGGCACACGCCTTCAGCAGGTATCGGGAGCGCCCGCTGACCTGCGGCAGGAGCTCCGTGCGCAATGTCTCCACGACGGCCGTCAACAGCTCGTTGTGGTCGGGAACCGCGGCGTGCGATGGCATGTGTACTCCCGTTGTCACCGGAGCAGCCCGAGCAGGTCGTGCTCCACCTCGACCACCCGCCGGCCGACCAGCGCCAGGTCGATCGAGCGGGTCGTCCCGGACAGGTGCCGGTCGGCCTGCTGCAGGCAGCCGACCGCCCAGATCCACGTGCCCAGCACGACCGCCCACGCGAAGTCGGCGTCGGACACGTCCACGCCCGCCGAGGCCCGGTATCCGTCGAGGAAGTCCTGGACGTCGCCGAAGCCGCCGACCACGCCCGGCCCGCGGAACCGCCAGCTGCGCACCGCGATCCAGCCCAGATCCTCGAGGGGATCGCCGCGGTGGGCCGACTCCCAGTCGAGGACCCCGACGAGACCGTCGACGTCGACCACGAAGTTCCCGAGCCGGAAGTCACCGTGGGTCAGGGTCGTCCGGCGGCACGGCGGCCGGCGCTCCAGCAGCCAACCGTAGGCCAGCTCGAGCACCGGCCGGTCGGGGTCGAGCCGGTCGAGGGTCGCCCGGTATTCGACGAGCCGGTCCTCGTCCGGCAGGGCCGCGACGGCGCCCGGATCGACGGTGTGCAGCCGGCCGAGGGCGTCGCCGCACTGACGGGCCAGCCGTGGTCCGGCGGAGCCGGTCGTCAGCACGTCGAGGATCCGCCGCGGCACCGTCTCGCCGTCGAGCCGTTGCAGGATGAGTCCGCCGGGCACGACCGCGATCACTTCGGGCGCCGCGACGCCGGCCGAGCGGGCGGCCCGGATGACGCTCGCCTCGAAGGTGGCGCCACCGCCGCGGCGCTCACCGGGCGGATCGGCCAGGAGGATGAGTTTGCGGCCCGCGGCCTCCAAGGCCCAGACCTCGCGGGACGAGCCGCCGGTCAGCCGCTCCAATCCGGTCACCGGCTCGCCGAGGGCAGCGGTGAGGGCTGTCTCGTTCATCGAGCGGCCATCCGGTCCCACGTGCCCGCGGTGAACGGGTCGCGTTTGAGCTCCACCTTGCGCACCTTGCTGGTCGGGGTCTTCGGCAGCTCGTCGAGGAACTCGATGTAGCGGGGGACCATGAACCGGGGCATCGTGGCCGCGAGGAACTCCGACAGCGCCGGGGCAGCGAGCGTCGCATCCGGCATCGGCACGACACAGATCTTGATCTCCTCCTCCCCGTCGTCGGACGGCACGCCGATGGCGGCGCACTCCAGGACGTCGGGGTGGGCGGTGACCATCGACTCGACCTCGAACGACGAGATGTTCTCCGACCGCCGCCGCACCGCGTCCTTCACCCGGTCGACGAGGTAGTAGTTGCCTGTCTCGTCCCGGCGGAAGGCGTCTCCGGTGTGGTACCAGCCGTTGCGCCACGCCCGCGCGGTGTCCGCGGGCCGGCCCAGGTAGCCCTGGTTCATCGTCCACGGCCGGTCGGAGCGCACGATCAGCTCACCGATGTGGCCGGCCGGGACCTCGGCGTCGAAGTCGTCGACGATGCGCAGCTCGTATCCGTCCCGGGCGCGGCCGCAGCTGCGGTGGTCGACGACGTGATCGCCGGTCGCGATCGGCCAGCCGGCCTCGGTCATCCCGTAGTTGGTCCGCATCCGCAGCCCGAACCGCCGCTCGAACGCGGCGTAGTCGGGCAGCAGCGGGCCGCCGGTGATGCTCTCGACCGGGTTGTCGCGGTCGTCCGGGCGGGGCGGCTGCTGCCAGAGGAAGTTCGCCATCGCGTAGAAGGCCCAGGCCCGGTTGCAGGCGTGCGCGCGGACGTCCGGCCAGAAGCGGTCGGTCTTGAAGCCGTCGCGGAAGACGAATGTCCCGCCCCAGTGCGCGACGATCTGCAGCGGCACCTTGCCACCCAGGTGGAACGCGGCGAACGGTGCGTACAGCACGTCGCCGGGGCCGACGTCGTCGAAGGTGTCGATGCCGGTGATGAGCTGGCCCCACGGCGTGAGCACGCCCTTGGACGGCCCGGTGGTGCCGGAGGTGTAGATGATGGCGGCGGTGTCCCACGGCTTCGGATCGCCGAGCCCGGCCAGCACCGGCGGGCCGTACACCAGCGGCTGCCCGATCTCCAGGACGAAGACCGCGGCGTCGGCGTCCGCGGCCTGCCGGAGCTCGTCGGCGCGGGCCCCGACCGTGACGATCAGGCGGGGCCCGGAGTCGTGCAGCACGTGCCGGAGCATGTCGCCGCGGTAGGCCGGGTTGATCGGCACCTGCACGGCGCGCAGCCACCCGCACGCGATCCACAACGCCTGTTCGTCGACGCACGTGGGCAGCAGGACCGCGACCCGGTCCGACGGCTGCACACCCTGCTGCAGCAGGAGCCCGGCGAACTGCTCGACCCGCCGCTGGAACGCGCCGTAGGTGACCCGGCCCCGTTCGACGTCGATCAGGAAGTCCTGGTCCGCCAGCTCGATCGCCCGCCGGCGGAGCAGGCCGGGCAGCACGCGGGCCGGGTCCAGCTCCTGAGGCGCGGTCTCACCCACTCGCGACCTCGCTCAGGTAGCTGCGTTCCAGCTTCGACCAGTCCCTGGACAGCTCGGCCGAGGCCCCTTCGGTGATCACCCGGCCGCGCCGCAGCACGTACGCCCGGTCGGCCACCTCCAGTGCCCGCGCCGCCTGCTGTTCGACGAGCAGGACGCCCAGCCCTTCGTCGGCGGCCTGCCGGATGGCCCGCAGCAGCCGGTCGACGACCAGCGGCGCCAGGCCGAGCGAGAGCTCGTCGGCGAGCAGCAGGGCGGGCCGTCCGGCGAGCGCCCGGGCCAGGGTCAGGATCTGCTGCTCGCCACCGGACAGCAGGCCGGCCCGGCGGTCGAGCAGCGGGGTCAGTTCGGGGAACGCGTCGAGCGCGAGGGAGCGTGGCCCGCGGCCGAGGCGCAGGTTCTCGGCCGCGCTCAGCTGCATGAACACCGAGCGTTCCTCGGGCACGAAGGCCATGCCCTCGCGGGCTCGCCGGTGCAGCCGGGCCGAGGCCGGCCTGCCGCGCCACCGCACGGTGCCGGCCAGCGGCTTCAGCTCGCCGGCCAGGGTCAGCAGCGTCGTGGTCTTGCCCGCGCCGTTGGGTCCGAGCAGCGCCACGATCTCGCCGGGCCGCACCACCAGGTCGAGGTCGCGCAGCGCGGCCAGGTCCCCGTATCCGGCGCTGAGCCCGCGGGCCTCGATGAGCGGCTCGCCGTCCGCGGCCGCCCTGGTCGCGGGCGCCGGTTCGCGCTCGATCACCTCGACCGGACCGGTCTGTGCGGCAGTCTCGTCGGCAGAGCCGTCAGCGGTGTCCTGGGTGCCGAGGTAGGCGGTGATGACGGCCGGGTCGGACCGGATTTCCGCCGGCGTCCCGGTCGCGATCACCTTGCCGAAGTTGAGGACCGAGACCTGGTCGCTCACGTCCAGCACGACGGAGACGTTGTGCTCCACGAGCAGCACCGCCATCCGCAGCTCGGTGGCGAGCCGGCGGATGAGGTGGCCGAGCTCGGCGGTCTCGGTGTCGTCCAGGCCGGCGGCCGGCTCGTCGAGCAGCAGGACCGAGGCGCCGGTGGCGACGGAGCGGGCGATGGCCAGCAGCCGGCGGCGGCCGTACGGCAGCTCGTCGGGTTTGCGTTCGAGGTCGTCCTCCAGGTGGAACTCGCGGATGGCGGCGAGCGCCGCCGGCGAGTACCGGTCCCGGCCCGGGAGGACGAGGTTGGACAGGAACGCGGGCCAGTCCTGGCGGTCGCCCGCGGCGAGCAGGTTCTCCCGGACCGTCATCGTCTCGAACAGTTCGAGGCTCTGGAAGGAGCGGCTGATGCCGGCCGCGGCCCGGCGCTGGGCCGGCCAGCGGCCGATGTCCTGGCCGTCGAGGGTCATCGTGGCGCCCGGGCCGTCGACGAACCCGGTCAACGCGTCGATCAGGGTCGTCTTGCCCGCCCCGTTCGGCCCGATGAGCCCGTGGACCTGGCCCGGCACGAGGTTGAGCGCCACGTCGTCGAGCGCGGTCACGCCGCCGAACCGCACCGTCAGCCCGCTCACCTCCACCGGCCGCTCGACGACGCTGAACGCCGTCTCCCCCTCCAGCTCCGCGACATCCCGCCGGCGCGTCCGGCGGCCGCTGCGCGCCGTGATCCACTTGGGGATCAGCCCGGCGGGCAGCCGCTGCGTGGCCAGGCCGTTGGGCAGCTGCGGCAGCACGATGAGCAGGGTCAGGCCGAGGATCATCTGCCCGACCTCGTTGCGCGAGATGAACTGCGCGAACGCGGTGCCGGGGAAGAGCTGCGAGATCACCCCGGAGAGCAGTCCGGCCGGGGCGTACATGGCGCCGATGACGGCACCGACGAGGTAGCCGATGCCGCCGATGATCGAGAACACGACCGCGAAGATGGACTGGAAGGCGGTGTACGTCGGCACGAAGGTCACGTTCGGCTGCCGGAACGACAGCAGGACGCCGCCGGCCGCGGCCAGGGCGGCCGAGATGCCGAAGGCGAAGATCTTGGCGCGGGCCACGCTGATGCCGATGCTGGCGGCGGCGCGTTCGTTCGACCGGACGGCCACCAGGCGGCGGCCGGCCCGGCCCCGCCGGAGGTTCGCGACCATCAGGGCGGCCAGGATGAACAGCACCAGGCAGAAGATCGCGTAGCGGCTGGGCCAGAAGTACGTGTCCATGTCGATGCCGAAGATCTTCGGCGAGCCCACGTTGATGCCCGTGAACCCACCGGTGCGCTCGGTCGAGGAGAAGATCTGGTGCTCCAGCACCACGGCCAGGCACAGCGTCACCACGGCCAGGTTCATGCCCCGGGTCCGCAGCGCGGGCAGGCCGACGATGATGCCGACCGGGACCGCGCCCACGACGCCGATCAGCAGCGCGGCCCAGAACGGCACGCCGTGATCGGCGACCAGGCGGGCGGCGATCCAGGCGCCCATACCGGCGAGCGCCATCTGCGCCAGCGACAACTGTCCCGTGTAGCCGGTGACGACCACGAGGGACAGCACGACGAGGCCGAGCGCCAGGGTGATCTCGGTGGCGCTGAGCAGGGCCGGCGGGAACACGAAGTACAGCAGCCCGAGGGCGACGAGCCCGGTGCCGAGCAGCACCGGGGGGCGCACGATGCCGGTGCCGAGCTGGGGCGGGCGCTGGATCGCCTCGCCCCGCAGCGGCAGGGAACGCCCGGAGATGACGAGGACGAGGATGATGACGATGAACGGCACCGTCTGGCCCCAGCCGTCGGCGTGCTGGCGCGTGCCGATCCAGGCCACCTCGGACTCGAGCATGCCGATCAGCAGCCCGCCGGCCATCGTCAGCGGGAAGGACTTGAAGCCGCCGAGCAGGGCGGCGGCGAGGGCCGGCACGATGAGCATCGCCAGGTTCTCCACCTGCAACGTGCCGATGCTGACGATGAGCACGGCCGACACCACGCTGAGCGCGCAGCCCACCATCCAGTTCACGGTCGCGATGGTGTCCGGGGAGATGCCCAGCGCCGAGCTCGCCCGCCCGTTCTCGGCCACGGCCGAGGTGGCGAGGCCGAAGCGGGTGGAGCGGTACACGACCGTGAGCACGACGGCCAGCACCAGCCCGACACCGAGGATGGCGAGCCGGTCGGTCCCGATCCGGATGCCCGGCAGCACGGTCGTCGACCCGTCCGGCAGGATCGAGGAGACGATCCGGGCCTTCCCCACGCCGAACAGGTACTGACCCAGGCCGAAGAGGAACGCGAAGACACCCAGTGTCGCGATGAGCCGCGACACCGGCGGCGCGTCCCGCAGTGGTCGCATGACGAGCTGATGGATCAGCCCGCCGATGGCCAGGCCCACGCCGATGGCGAGCAGCGCCGCCACCGGCGTGGCCATGCCGGCCTCGCGTTGCAGGTAGAAGACGTAGGCGCCCACCATGCCGACCGCGCCCTGGCTGAAGTTCAGAATCCCGGAGCCGCGGTAGATCAGCACGATTCCGAGGGCGGACAGGCCATAGATCGCGCCGGCCCCGAGCCCGAGTACGGCGAACCTGATCACGTCAGTCAGCATGTGTGGGCCCGGTCCTCAGCTCTTCGGCGGAGTGGTGCAGTTCTGGCCGGTGTAGGCGTCGCGGAAGGTGTCGTACACCGGCAGTTCCTTGCCGCCGCTGTACTTCACGATGAAGGCGCAGGAGGTGAAGATCCGCGGGTATCCGCCCACGTTGCCCTTCTGCCACTGGATCGGCGGGGTGAGGCCGATGTCGATGCCGCTCATCGTCGGCAGCGCGTCCCACAGGGCGGTGTTGGTCGGGTCGGGCACCTTCTTGGCCGCCTCGGCGAAGGCGAGGACGGCGGCGTAGGCGTTGAGCCGGAAGCCCCGCGTCTCGCTGATCCCCTGCTTCGACATGGCCGCGACGTAGTTCTTGGTGGCCGTGTTCTCGTACGACGGCGGCAGGTAGCCCAGTGCCTCGTAGAGGCCGTCCGAGGCCGTCCCGAGGGCGTCGGCGACCTTCTCCTTCTGCGTGCCGATGATGCCGATCGCGATGTTCGGCGCGTCCTTCTTGAGCTGCTTGATGAAGGCGGTCGAGTCGGTGCCCGGCAGCACCGTCAGGATGGCGTCGGTGCCGTTGGCGAGGACGGCCTGAACGTAGGGCGCCATGTCCGCGGCGCCGGTCGGCACGGGCACGTCGTTGAGGATCTTCTGACCGGCGGACGTGAGGCCCTGGTTGGCGAAGCCGCTGAACGCCCCGCCGCCGTCGATCTGGATGCGGGCCATGCTGATCTTCTTGAAGCCCTGCGCGGCCAGCGCGTTGGCCAGCGACGCGGTCTGGATCGGCGTGCTGCCATCGAGGGGGAACTGCGCGATCTCCGTCAGGTCCGTGCCGGAGGTGACGGCACCGATGATCGGGATCTTCGCCTCCCGGAGGATCTTCTCGTGGCCCTTCTGCAGGGTGAGCTCGCCGACCACGGCCGACACCCCGAGGCTCTGGGCCTGGCGGGCGCAGTTGTCCGCGATGTTCGGGTCGTTGCCGGTCTTGCAGACGGTCATCTCGATCGGCCGTCCTTTGATGCCACCGTTCGCGTTCACCTGCGCCAGACCGGCGTTCGCGCCGTCGACGAGCTCGGGGGCGGCACCCGAACCGGTCTCGTCGTAGATCAGCATGACCTTCACCGGGTTGCCGGCCGATGAGCCGCCGCCCGGGGCGGCGGCGGGTGACTTGGTCTTGTCGTTGCTGCAGGCGGATAACGCGAGTGGCAGAACAAGCATCGCCGCAGCGAGGCGGGTCCGCAGCGTCCTCATGGATGCCTCCATCAAGGCAAAGGGGATTGGGGGGTGTGAGCTGATACTGACATCAGTTTCAGATAAAGGGAACAGGAGACCGCTCAGGCTTTCGCGGCCGTCTTCACCACAGGCGCGGCCGGCTCGTGGCGGACGTCGTCGGGGGTCAGCTTCCGCGTCCAGGCCGCGAACTCCAGCAGGATGCCGTCCGGGTCGAAGAAGTACAGCGAGCCGACGTAGACGCCGTCGTGCATGCGCCGCGCGATCGTGGACGGGCTGTCGTCATGGAACACGACGTGCCCGACCTCCACGCCCTTGGCCTGGAGCCGCTCGCGGTACTCGTCGAACTTGTCGACCGGAATCTGCAGGGCGACGTGGTTCATCGACGCGACGGCGCTGGCGATGTCACCGACCCCGGGCAGCGCACCGGGATGGGTCACACCGGGCACCTTGTCCGGCGCACCCGGGAACCAGAAGAAGGCCAGGGCGTTGCCGCCGCCGCAGTCGAAGAAGAAGTGCTGCCCCATCCCGTTCGGCAGCTCGACCGTCTTGATCAACGGCAGGCCGAGCACGTTGGTGTAGAAGTCCACCGTGCGGCGCATGTCGCTGCACACCAGCGCGAGGTGGTTGATGCCGCCGATCTCGAATTCTCGCTCGGCCATGATGCGCCCTCCAGGGTTCAGTTGATTGAGCCGATCCCGGCCCGGTCGGCCACCAGCTCCAGGTGCAGTGCCGCACCGCCGGCGAGCTGACCGTTGGTGTGGGCCCGCTTGAGAAAGATGTGCGCGGGGTGCTCCCACGTGAAGCCGATGCCGCCGTACGTCTGGATCGCGCCCTCGGCCGCCGCCAGATAGGCGTCGGCGGCGGCGAGCTTCGCGACCGCGGCGGCCAGCGCCGAGTCCGGGGCGTCGGCATCCAACCGGCGCACCGCGTGGTCGACCGCCGCCACCGCCCCGTCGAGCTGACTCGACACGTCGGCCAGGCGGTGCTTGACCGCCTGGAACGAGCCGATGGGGCGGCCGAACTGCATGCGCTGACGGGCGTGGTCCACGGCGCCCCGCAGCACGGCTCGGGCCCCGCCGATCGAGTCCGCCGCGACCAGCGCGGCGAGCTCCGACCGCAGCCGCTCGGCCTTCCACTCGCCGTCGCGGCCGAGCGGCGTCGTCACCGCCCCGTGGAACTCGACATGCCACAGGACGCGCGACGGGTCGAGCGTGGGCAGCGGGCGCCGGACGACGCCGCGGGCATCGGCCGGCACCACGAACAGATCCGGACCCGTCGCGATCACGAAGGTGTCGGCCGCTCCCCCCTCGAGCACGTAGGTCCGCCCGCCGTCGGCCGGCACGAGCGCGACCCGATGCCGGCCGCTGACCGCGCCCGCCAGGAGCCGGTCCCGTTCCGGGGACGCGGGCGCGGCACGCAGCGCCCGCAGGCCGAACATGTGGCCCAGCAACGGCGTGGCGGCCGGCACGGCGCCGCACTCCTCGATCGCCACCGCCAGGTCCTCGAGCCCGAGCTCGGCGACACCGAGGTCGAACAGCGCATCCCAGTTCCCGCCGGGTGTACAGCGGGCGACCACGGCGGCCACCGAGGAGCGCCACTGGTCGCGCTCGGCGGCGCTGAGCTGACTCATGGCCGGCTCATGACCGCAGCGCGGCGGCGGCCTGGCTGTCGAGGTACTCGTCGATGCGCGAGATCCGCCCGCCGGTCACCGTCACCACCAGGCACGCGGGGATCTCGAGCTCGGTGCCGTTGGGCGCGGTCCCCCGCAGCACGTGCTGCTCCACGTAGCCGGTCGGCGTCGCGTGGCGCACCACGTCCTCGTAGCGTTTGTCGCCGACCTTGCGGTGCAGCCAGTTCAGCACCTTGAGGTTCTCGTCGACGCGCTGCTCGTGCTGATCGTCGTTGTGCCAGACCACCACGTCGGGCGTGTAGATCTCGTCGCGCAGGGCGTCGAGGTCGTTGGCGTCGATCGCCGTGGCCAGCCGCTCGGCCAGCGCGAGCGAGACATCCGCCGGGCTGGTTCGGTAGTCGCTCGTCGTCATCGAAACTCCTGAAAGCGATGTCGGTTTCCGTCAGTTGTCGCGGTGCGTGGTCAGCGCACGATCTCCGACCACGGCGCCTGGTCCCGGTAGTCGCCGCGCAGCAGTCGCTTGGCGACCACCATCCGGTGCACCTCGTCCGGGCCGTCGTAGATGCGCGCGTAGCGGGCGTCGCGGTACATGCGCTCGAGCGGCGTGTCCTCGGTGACGCCCAGCGCGCCGTGCACCTGCAGCGCGCGGTCGACGACGTCGTGCAGCATCTGCGCGCCGAAGAACTTGATCAGGGAGATCTCGATCCGGGCGTCCTGACCGGCGTCGATCTTCCGCGCCGCGTCCAAGGTCATCAGCCGGGCCGCCTGGATGTGCGCGGCCGACTCGGCGATGTAGCGCTGGACCTCACCCTTCTCCGACAGCAGCGAGCCGTGCGCGAAGCGGGTCTTGACGCGGTCACACATCAACTCGAAGGCGCGCTGGGCCTGCCCGAGCCAGCGCATGCTGTGGGTGATCCGGCCCGGCCCGAGCCGCGCCTGAGCCACGGCGAAGCCGCCGCCCCGGGGCCCCAGCAGGTTCTCGGCCGGCACCCGCACGTTGTCGTAGCGGACCTCGCAGTGGTTGCCGCCGTAGTGGCCCATGGTCCGCACGACCCGCTCGATGTTGTAGCCGGGCGTGTCGGTGGGCACGAGGATCATCGAGAACTGCTGGTGCTTGGGCGCGTCCGGGTCCGTCTTGGCGAAGAGGGTGGTGTACATGGCGCGGTTGGCGCCGGAGGTGAACCACTTGTGCCCGTTGATCACCCACTCGTCGCCGTCGAGCACCGCGGTGGTCTGGATCAGCGTCGGGTCGGAGCCGGCGACCTCGGGCTCGGTCATGCCGATCGTCGGTCCGGTCACGCCCTCGAACAGCAGCGGGATCCACTGCTTCCGCTGGGCCTCGGTGCCGAACTCCAGCAGCATCAGACAGTCCTGAAAGGACAGTGTGCCGAGGGCTTCTGTTCCCCAGTACGAACGCCCGACGATCTCGTTGACCATGACGTAGTCCATGAACGGCAGGCCGCCGCCGCCGATCGCGGCCGGGTGCCCGAGCGCCCAGACGCCCCGCTGCTTGGCCAGGCTCTTCAGCTCGGCCATCGCCTCGGCACTGCTCGCGTCGTTGCGATCCAGGACCGGTTCCCGCGGGATCAGCTCCTCGTCGACGAACCGCCGCACGTCGTGGCGCTGCTGGGCGAAGTCTCGGCTCGGCACGGACGCCACCTCCGAATTAGCTAATTCTAACATCAGTTTTAGTTTTACATCGACGCTGCCGCGCTGGTCAATGGCCGTAACGGTCAGCGCGGGATCTGCGCCCAGGGCGTGTCTCGGGGCAGGCCGGGCTCCTTGGGAAGCCGCAGCAGGCGCTCCCCGATGATCGTGCGCATGACGTCCGACGTTCCGCCTGCGATCGTGTAGGCCTGCGACTGCAGCCAGGTCCACACCGGGTCGTCCGGGGCCGGCCCAACGGCCCGCACGGCGTCGGCGTCATAGACGAGCCCGGCCGGGCCGAGCAGTTCCATCGCGAAGCGGGCGATGCGCTGCTCCAGCAGGGCCCGGCGCAGCTTGAGACCGGACGCGCCCGGCCCGGGCCCGCCTTCGGCCCGCGTCCGCTGATCCCGCAGCGCGGACAGGCGCAGCACCTCAGCCTCGACCCACAGCCGGGTCAGCTCGACCCGCCGGTCCGGGTCGGACCCGGTCCGGCGCCAGGTGCCGACCGCCAGGGCGATGGCCCCCGACCCGCGCTCCCCGACCGACCCGCCGATCGCGGCCCGCTCGCTCGCGAGCATGGTGGTGGCGACCGCCCATCCGCCCCCGATGTCGCCGAGCCGTGCGTCGTCGCCCAGCCGCACCCCGTCCAGGAAGACCTCGTTGAAGTGCGCACCCCCGGTCAGGTCGCGCAACGGCCGCACCTGCACGCCCGCGGCCCGCATGTCGATCAGGAACGCGGTCAGCCCGGCGTGCTTCGGGGCGCCGGGGTTGGTGCGGGTCAGGGCCAGCCCGAAGCGGGCGGTGTGCGCCAGCGAGGTCCACGTCTTCTGCCCGTCGACGACCCACCCGACGCCGTGCCGGTCGTCGCGTACGGCCCGCGTGGCCAGCCCGGCGATGTCCGACCCGGCGCCGGGCTCGGAGAACAGCTGGCACCAGATGTGCTCGGCCGTGAAGATCGGCCGGAGCAGCGCCCGCTGGGCCGGCGTGCCGTGGGCCATCAGCGCCGGCGCGACCATGCCGATGCCCATGGGGTTGCGCTCCCAGGACTCCAGCCGTCCGGCCGCCGCGAGCAGCGCGTCCACCTCGGCCTGACGGTCCGGGCCGAGGCCGAGCCCGCCGGCCCCGGCGGGGTGGTGGACCCAGGCCAGTCCGGCGTCGAACTGGGCCCCCAGCGCCGCGGCCCGGTCGGCGCCGTCGGTGTCACGAATGAAGCCGGCGACGCGCCGCCGGAGTTCGTCCTCGTTCACCGGATCAGTGACTCCCGTCCGGCCCAGTACTGGTCCTTCAGCTTGCGCTTGTAGAGCTTGCCGGTGGGGAGCCGGGGCAGTTCGGTCACGAAGTCCACGGAACGGGGGCATTTGTAGTGGGCGATCGATGTCCGGCAGAAGGCGATCAGCTCCGCGGCGGTCGCCGGCCCGGCATCCACACCGGGGGCGAGCTGCACGACCGCCTTGACCACCTCCCCCAGATCGTCGTCGGGGACGCCGATCACCGCGGCGTCGTACACCTTCTCGTGGGTGATCAGGAGGTTCTCCGTCTCCTGCGGGTAGATGTTGACCCCACCCGAGATGATCATGAAGCTCTCCCGGTCGGTGAGGTACAGGTATGCCTCGTCGTCCAGGTAGCCGATGTCGCCGACCGAGCTGGCGCCGAGCTCGACGTCGCGCGTCGCCGCCGTCTTGCCGGGGTCGTTGAAGTACTGGAAGCCGGCCGGCCCCCGGAACCACACCGTGCCGGTCACGCCGGGCGGGCACAGGCTCCCGTCCTCGGCCCGGATGAGCAGTTCGCCACTCGCGGCCCGGCCGACGGTGCCCGGGTGGTCGAGCCACTCCCGCGAGGTGCAGAACGTGTAGCCGATCCCCTCGCTGGCGGCGTAGAACTCCAGGATGATCGGGCCCCACCAGTCGATCATCTGGCGCTTCACCTGGGGTGGGCACGGGGCCGACGCGAGGATGACCGTGCGCAGCGACGAGACGTCGGCGCGGC
Organism: Dactylosporangium maewongense; assembly: GCF_039531485.1. Classification (NCBI taxonomy): domain Bacteria; kingdom Bacillati; phylum Actinomycetota; class Actinomycetes; order Micromonosporales; family Micromonosporaceae; genus Dactylosporangium; species Dactylosporangium maewongense. The sequence continues at coordinate 63,905 of NZ_BAAAQD010000036.1, forward strand.
GGCGGCGCTCCTCCGGCAGCTTCAGCAGGCGGGAGAACATCGTCGGGACCAGCTGCGAGTGCGTGACGCGGTGGGCGGCGACGAGGTCCAGGTACCGCTCCGCGTCGAACGACTCCATGACGACCGCGGTCCCACCCGCCCGCAGCGTCATGGACACGCTGCCCTGCGGGGCCGAGTGATACAGCGGAGCCGGCGACAGGTAGACGCTGGACCCGTCGAGCCCCCACCGCTGGCTCTGGATGCGTGACCCGAGAGGCTCCTCGGACGGGTGCGCGACCGCGAGCGCGTGGTAGATGCCCTTCGGGCGCCCAGTGGTGCCGGACGAGTAGAGCATGGCCATGCCCAGCTGTTCGTCGGGAATCGGATCCGGCGGCAGGCCGGCCACGGCCCCGTCGTAGGACTCGAACGGCGCCGGCGGGTCGGCGCAGTCGGCCATCAGCCACCGTTCGACGCGGGGACACCGCTCCGGCAGCTGCCGGGCGAGGTCGAGCTTGGCGGCCGACGTGACCACGATCCGGGCGGAGCTGTCGTTGATGATGTACGCGGCCTCGTCCGGGGACAGATAGTGGTTGATGCAGGTGTAGTACAGGCCGCTGCGTTCGGCGGCCGCCTCGCTCTCCAGCAGGCGCGGGTTGTTCTCCATGAGCATCGCCACGTGGTCGCCGAAGCGCAGGCCGCTGCGCCGGAAGAGGTGCGCCAACCGGTTCGCCTCCGCCTCGTACTCACCGTAGGTGATCCGCGTGCCGGCCTCCGCCATGATGATCGCCACCCGGTCCGGACGGTCCTGCGCGATGTGTGCGGCGTACATCATCGGAGTGTGCCGCAGTCGTCGATTGTGTGCAATAGTGCAGGCGAGCACCGCCGAAACGCCAGTTCTACGTGCTCCTGCCATCAGATTGTGCACATTCAGGGGAGCAATCGTGACGAAGCACGGTTCTTCAGGTCCGTTGTCAGGCGTCCGGGTCCTCGAGCTCGGCAGCTTCATCGCGGGACCGTTCGCGGGTCAGCTGCTGGCCGACTACGGCGCCGAGGTGATCAAGATCGAGCCGCCCACCGGGGGTGACCCGATGCGCCGATGGGGTGTCGTGCAGGACGGCCAGAGCCTCTGGTGGCCGGCCATCGCCCGGAACAAGAAGTCGGTCGCGCTGGATCTGCGCGACCCGGACGGCCAGGCCGTGCTGCGAGCCCTCGCCGCGCGCTGCGACGTCGTCCTGGAGAACTTCCGGCCAGGCACCCTCGACGCCTGGGGCCTGGGCTACCAGACCCTCGCCGACATCAATCCCGGCATCATCGTCGTGCACGTCTCCGGGCTGGGGCAGACCGGCCCGCGGTCGCGCGAGGCGGGCTTCGGCAGCATCGGCGAGGCCATGGGCGGCATCCGGTTCACGACCGGTGACGCCGGGTCGCGCCCGGCCCGGACCGGCATCAGCCTCGGCGACTCCCTGGCCGCGCTGTTCGCCGTTGTGGGAACTTCCACAGCGCTGGTCGAGCGCGCGGCGAGCGGCCGCGGCCAGGAGGTCGACGTCGCCATCTACGAGGCGGTCGCGGCGCTCATGGAGTCCACGATGGTCGACTACGAGCGGGCGGGAACCCTGCGCACGCGAACCGGCAGCGTCCTGCCGGGTGTCGCACCGTCCAATGTGTACCGCACCGCCGACGGGGCCGACATCGCGATCGCGGGCAACGCCGACGCGGTCTACCGCCGGCTCTGCGACGCCATGGGCCGCCCGGAGCTGGCGACCGACCCGCGCTTCGACGACCACGAGGCCCGCGGCCGCAACTCGGCCGTCCTCGACGAGGAGATCGAACGCTGGACCACCTCGCTGCCCGCACCGGACCTGCTGCGGATACTCGCGGACAACGGCGTGCCGGCGGGAAAGATCTACACCGCCGCCGACATGGTCACCGACGCGCACTACGCCGCCCGGCAGATGGTGCTGCGGCCGGAGACCGCCGGCGGCACCGCGGGGCCGATGGCCGGCATCGTCCCGAAGTTCAGCCGCACGCCGGGCGAGGTGTCCGCGGTGGGGCCGCGCCTGGGTGAGCACACCCGCGCCGTGCTCGATGAACTGGCCGGGGTGGACGGCAAGGCCTGGGACGACCTCCTGCAGCGCGGGATCGTGGCGCAGTGAGCCCGCGCCGGACGGCCGTCGTCACCGGGGCCGGGCGCGGCCTGGGCCGGGCCTACGCGTTGGCCCTCGCCGCCGCCGGGCACGCCGTCATCGTGAACGACCTCGGTGCCGACGACGGACCCGCCGGAGCGGTCGTCGCCGAGATCGAGTCCGCGGGCGGCACCGCCGTCCTGAGCCGGCACGACGTGACGGACTTCGCCGCCACCCGCGAACTCGTCGGGCTCGCCGTCGACACGTTCGGCGGTCTCGACGTGGTGGTCGCCAACGCCGGCATCCTGCGCGACCGGACCCTGGCGTCGATGACCGAGGCCGACTGGGACGACGTCATCGCGGTACACCTCAAGGGAACCTTCACCGTCGCCCATCACGCCGCCGCCCACTGGCGGGCAAGGGCCAAGGCGGGCGCGGACGTCGACGGCCGGCTGATCACCACGACCTCCGCCTCCGGCCTGTTCGGCAACATCGGGCAGTCGAACTACGCGGCAGCCAAGGCCGGCATCGCCGCGTTCACGCTCGTGGCGGCCCAGGAGCTGCGGCCGTACGGCGTGAGCGCCAACTGCGTGGCCCCGAGCGCCCTCACCCGCCTGACCGAAGCGCCGCTGCGCCGCTACGAGGGCGAGATCACCGACCGCCGACGCGCGGAGCTCGACCCGAACTGGGTGGCGCGCGTCGTCGCCTGGCTCTGCCGGCCGGACACGCGCGACATTACCGGCCGCGTCTTCGACGTCCGCGGCCCGCAGGTCGGCATCGCCTCGGGCTGGCACCTCGAGCCGACCTTCACCCAGCCCGACGACCTCGACGAGCTCGACCGGGCCCTGCGGTCGGCCATCGCGGCCACCCCGCCCGCCGCGGACATGGAAGGACAGCGTCATGACTGACGGACCATTGCGCGGTGTACGGGTCCTGGAGCTGCTCGGGATCGGACCCGAGCCCTTCGCGGGCATGCTGCTGGCCGACCTGGGCGCCGACGTGCTCGCGCTGCGACGCCCCGGCCAGGTGCCCGGCGGCGGCGGGCTGGAGCGGGGCCGGCCCGTGGCCGGCGTCAACCTGAAGGACGCCGGGACCGCGGACGTCGTGCGCGGACTGCTGCCCTCCGTGGATGTGCTCCTGGAGGGATACCGCCCGGGCGTCGCCGAGCGGCTCGGGCTCGGCCCGGAGGACTGCCACGCCATCAATCCGCGGCTCGTCTACGGCCGGATGACCGGCTGGGGGCAGACCGGACCGCTCGCCGCCACGGCCGGGCACGACATCAACTACATCGCCGTCACCGGAGCCCTGCACGCCGCCGCGCGGGCCGGCCAGCCGCCGACGCCCCCGGCCAACCTCCTCGGCGACTTCGGCGGCGGCGGCATGTACCTCGTCACGGCGGTGCTGGCCGCGCTCGTCGAACGCGCGCGCACCAGCACCGGACGGGTGCTGGACGTGGCGATCACCGACGGCACCACGTACCTCGCGTCGATGCTCTACGGCATGCACCGCGACGGGCAGTGGCGGGACGAGGCCGGCACGAACCTGCTCGACACCGGCGCGCCCTACTACGACGTGTACGCCTGTGCCGACGGCCGCCACGTCGCGATCGGCGCCCTCGAACCCCAGTTCTTCGCGGCGCTGGCCGACCTGCTCGGGCTCGGCCCGCAGCTGCGCGAGGATCGCGACGATCCGGCCCGCTGGCCCGCGCTGCGCGCGGCGATCGCCGCGGCGGTGCTCACCCGGACCCGCGACGAGTGGGCCGCCCTCGCCGTCGGCACCGATGCCTGCCTTACGCCGGTGCTGACCCTCAGCGAGGCACCGCGGCACGGCCAGGCGGTGGCCCGCGCGGCCTTCGCCGACGGGATGCCCCGGCTTCCCCTCGGCCGCGCGGCGGCGACGGCGTCGGCCGCCGACGTCGTGCGGGCCTGGGGTGCGCCACCCGAACTGGCCGCCGCGGTCGCGCAGTGGCCGTCGACTCCAACTCGCTGACAAGGGGATCCACATGCATGACGCGGTGATCGTCGACATCGTCCGCTCCGCGTCGGGCCGCGGCAAGCCCGGCGGTGCGCTGTCCGGACTCCACCCCGTGGACCTGCTCGCCACCGTGCTGCGCGCGCTCGTCACGCGCACCGGAATCGAGCCCGCGCTGATCGACGACGTCATCACCGGCTGCGTCGGCCAGGCCGCCGAGCAGGCGGCCAACATCGGGCGCAACGCCGTGCTGGCGGCGGGCTGGCCGCTCACCGTCCCGGGCACGACCGTCGACCGGGCCTGCGGCTCGGGCCAGCAGGCGATGCACTTCGCCGCTCAGGGCGTGATGGCCGGGGCGTACGACATCGTCGTGGCGTGCGGGGTCGAGTCGATGAGCCGGGTCCCGATGGGCACCGCGATGGTCGGGGGCGCCGATCCGTTCGGCCCGGGGGTGGCCGCGCGGCTGGCCGGGAACGGCCTCGTGTCGCAGGGCATCGCGGCCGAGCTGGTGACCGCCCGCTGGGGCCTCACCCGCGCGCGGCTGGACACCTACGCCGCCCGTTCGCACGCGCTGGCCGCGAGGGCCGCCGCCGCCGGGTCCTTCGCCAACGAGATCGTCCCGGTCGACGTGCCGGGCCGCGACGCTCCGCTGACGCAGGACGAGACCATCCGCCCGGCGACCTCGCCGGCCGGCCTGGCCGGGCTCAGGCCCGCCTTCTACGACGCCGCCTCCGGCGAACGGTTCCCGCAGATCGGCTGGCACATCACCGCCGGCAACTCCTCGCCGCTGACCGACGGGGCGGCCGCAGCACTGATCATGAGCGCGACGCGGGCGGCCGAGCTCGGGCTGCGGCCCCGGGCGCGGTTCCACGCCTTCGCCCTGGCCGGCGACGATCCGGTCATGATGCTGACCGCGCCGATCCCGGCGACCCGCAAGGTGCTGGCCAGGGCCGGCCTGACCCTCGACGACGTCGACGCCTACGAGGTGAACGAGGCGTTCGCGCCGGTCCCGCTCGCCTGGGCGGCCGATCTCGGGGCGGACCCGGAGCGGCTCAACCCGCGCGGCGGCGCGATCGCGCTCGGCCATCCCCTCGGCGGCTCCGGGGTGCGGCTCATGGCGACCCTGGTGAACCACCTCGAACAGACCGGCGGCCGATACGGGCTGCAGACCATGTGCGAGGCCGGCGGCCAGGCCAACGCCACCATCGTGGAACGGCTCTAGAACGGCACTTCGAACACCGCGGTGCCGGCGAGGTGGACCTCGCCGGTCTGCCGGGTCGCCTGGACCGCGACCGTGCAGACGGTGTGCGTCGCGGTCTCCTCGACGGCGGTGACCTCACCGGTGTAGGTGATGATGTCGCCCGGCCACGCGATGGCGCGGAACTGCACCTCGAACCGGCGGACGTTGTCGGGGCCGAGGCGGTCCGCGACGAACGCGGCCAGGACACCGGCCTGCCGCATCCCGACGGCGAACACCGTCGGGAACCCGGCGGCACGCGCGAACTCGGCGTCGTGATGGATCGGGTTCATGTCACCGGACGCGCCCTGGTAGCGCACGAAGTCGGTGACGGTGAGCGGGCCCTGCACCAGCGGCGCCCCCAGAGGGCCCACCGCCGGGCGCGACGCCGTCATTCGGCCGGCGCCGATGCCGTCGGGGCCTGCTCCGTCACGACGAGCGTGGCCCGGGCCTCGGCGACCAGCCGTCCGTCGGCGTCGCGGAACTCGGTGACGATGTCGGCGAACTCGAGCATGCCGCCGCGCCGGCCCTGCTTGGAGTAGACGCGATCGATGCGCTGACGGCCGTGCAGCGCGGTGCCCGCCCGTGGCGGCGGCCCGTGGAACACGTACTGCTGGCCGCCGTGGAGGACCCGCGACAGATCCGGCGGCTCGTCACCCCACGGTGAACTGGCGTCCGTGGTCCAGAAGGCGCTCGACGCCAGGAAGGTGGGCGGGGAGATCGGGTCGTCGCCGGAGTACAGCGGATGCTCCGAGCCGACGGCCGCGGCGAACTCGCGGATCTTGCCCCGCTCGACCGTCATCGTGAACTCGGCACCCGATCGGCCCTCGAACTTCGACATCTGACCCATGTGTACATCGCCTCTTCCCACACGGTTGAGCCATGCAGCCGTGCTCGATTGTACACAATTCATCGGCCGTACAGCACCTCGTCGTGCCTACGGAAACCGCCCGGCGTGCAGCAGCTGACCGGGCAGCTGCCGGCCGAGCACCTCGGTGATCCAGGCCGAGACGGACAGCAGCGCGTCGAGGTCGACGCCGGTGCTCACGCCCTGGCCTTCGAGCAGGTAGACGAGGTCTTCGGTGGCGATGTTGCCGGTCGCGTTCGGCGCGAACGGGCAGCCGCCGATACCCGCGACGGAGCTGTCGAGCACCGACACCCCCGCCTCCAGTCCCGCGATCGCGTTGGCATACCCGGTGTTTCGGGTGTTGTGCAGGTGCAGCCCGATGGGAATCCCGAGCCCGGCCGCGCCGGTGAGCAGGCGGGTGACCTGCCGCGGCACCCCGACACCGATCGTGTCGGCGAAGATGAGCTCGTCCGCGCCGGTCGCCGCGGCCCGCTCCGCGATGGCCAGCACCCGTCCCGGGTCGACCGCTCCTTCGAAGGGGCAGCCGAACGACGCGGCCAGCGTGATGCTGGCCCTTCGGCCGTCGGCGTGCGCCGCGGCGACGATCGCGGCGGCCTCGACGAGCGACCGCTCAACGGCACGTCCCTGGTTGCGCTGGTTGAACGTCTCGGTCACGCAGAAGGCCATCCGGGCCTCCACGCACCGCGTGGCCGCCAGCCGTGTGTATCCGCGCTCGTTGAGCACCAGAGCGACATGGTCGACGCCGTCCACCGGCCGCACCGCGGCGCAGACCTCCTCCGCGCCGCTCATCTGCGGTACCCGGGCGGGATTGACGAAGCTGACCACCTCGACGCTCGCCAGCCCGGTGGCCGACAGCCGGTCGACGAACTCCGCGCGCACCCGGGGGCTCAGATGGTCCGGCTCGTTCTGCAGGCCGTCACGTGGGCCCACCTCGCAGATTCTGACGGTCACGGGCTCCCCCTGGTTTCGCGCTGGCGGGCATCCGCACGACACCCTCTTGACCACCAACGGCCGCCAACCTACCGCCCACTCGCTGGTTTGTACACAATCTAGGCCGGCATGGCATGCCGACACAAGAATCGTCCGGCGTCGGTCCTGTCAGGAGCCGGTCTTGTCGGGGCGCCAGTCCGTCCACCACAGGTCGGCGATCCGGGCCGCCAGCCGCGGCGGGATCTCCTCGTAGTCCTTCTCCCCGCTGCGGGCGTTCCTGATGAAGGCCGACGTGCGTTCCCAGCGCATGCTGCGGACCAGCACCTGGTCGTGGCGGTGGCCCTGCTCGTCGAGCCACTGCCGCAGCAGGCCCATCGGGTCGTCCGCCGGGTACCTGGGACGGTCGACGCTGGCGAAGTACGTAGCCGCCCGCCGGCCTGTGGCAGACGACGGCGGTGCCGCCGACATCGCCAGCTTCGCGGCGGCGTCGGCCACCTCCGGCGGTACCGGATCCGGCGCCTGATATCCCGCGAACTCGATGTGCCGGACCATGTCGTCGTCGGGCGCGCTGCCCTGGGACCGCAGGTAGTACGCGGACGCGTCCTGCCACACCCACACCCCGTCGGTCCGGTAGCTCAGCGGCACCGCGCGGCCCGCGCCCGGGTCCAGCGGATCGGCCTCGAGGCCCGAAACCCGCAGGACCACCGGCGCCGACTCCAGGTAGCCGGCCAACGCCTCCCGCTCGGCGGGGTCCAGCACGCGACGGCGGTCGGCCGAGAAGTACGGCACGCCGTCGGCGTCGACCGCGTCGAACACCGCGGCCACGAGGAGCGGGGCGGCCCGTTCATCCGGCACGCCGGTCACCGCTGGGCCTTCCTGTCGTTGTCGACCCAGCGCCCGCTCATGCCGACAGCCTATGGACAACCGCCGCTGCGCACCGCCCCGCCGCGGCCCGCGCTGTTCGTCCCCCGCGCTGTTCGTCCCCCGCGCTGTTCGTCCCGCGCGGGCGGGAGCGGGGTACGGTGCTTCGGTGAGCAGATCGACGGCGGTGCCGGACCCGGCCCAGCGAACGCGGGCGATGCTGGTGCTCGCCGAGCCGGACCTCGGCGCCAGCGCGTTCCGGCTCGACGCGGCGCAGCGTGCGCTCGACGCGGGCTGGGCGGGCACGATCGCCGAGCTGCTCACCGTGCTGCGCGGCATCGATGAGCCGGGACGCGGCGAGGTGGTGACCGACCACGCCGAGGCGCTGCGGGAGCAGCCGCACTACGGCTACCTCCTCGCCGTGGAGCGCGCGCTCGCCGAGCACGGGGTGCGGGTCATCGCCCGTACCGTCGAGACAGCCCACTCCCTGCAGGGTCAGCTCACCGTCGACCTGGCCGCCTCGGTGCCCGCGTTCCCCGACAGCCGCCGGTTCGACGTCGTCTGGGACGGCACCGGCGGCTGGTCGTTCCGCCTCGACCGCCGCACCGTCTCCTACTCCGACGGGCGGCGCGGCCGGTCCGTGTACTGGCAGCAGGGCCTCCTCCCCGAACCGGCCGCGGTCGCCGGCTGGATCGCCCGGGCGCTCGCCGGCGACCTGTCACTGCCGGCGCGACAGGGGTGGCACCTGGACGCCGACGAGCTCATGACGGCGCTCCGGGCGCACGACTCCCCCACACTCGCCGACCCGGCGGTGCCGACCCGCACGTCGCCGGTACGGCCCGGCAGCCTCGACCAGATCCTGCAGCGCGGCTTCGACCGCACCCTGCCACCCCCGCCACGGGCCGGCGACGACGTCTACGTGCCGTCGCGGTTTTGGCGCGACCTCGCCCCCGGCGCCGAGCTCCACGGCGGCCTCACCCAGATCGTCGAGGTCCGGGAGCGCCCCGGTGAGCTGGACTGGTACGAGGTGACCATCACCGTCGGCGAATGGGAGGAGAACTTCGACTGGGACTGGCTCGCGGGGAAGCAGGCCGAGTTCCGCCAGCAGTACGGCGACGCCCGCGCCACCCTGGAGGGGTGGTAGCTCGGGTCACGGCTGGATCGCGGGAAGAATGGCGGTAACGATTCTGGAGGAGTGCTGATGCGGCGGTTCGAGGGCAAGGTCGCGCTCGTCACGGCGGCGGCACAGGGCATCGGGCGGGCCGTCGTCCGGCGGATCGCCGCCGAGGGCGGTGCGGTGGTCATCACCGACCTGCAGGAGGACGCGGTCGCAGCGCTGGCCGAGGAGATCGGTGCGGAGCACGCGCTCGGCGTCAAGGTCGACGTCACCTCACGCCCCGACGTCGACGCCGCGGTCACCGCGACGGTCGAGCGGTTCGGCCGGCTCGACCTGGTGGTGAACAACGCGGGCGGCTGCATCGTCACCACGATGCCCGAGGACACCTCGGCCGAGGACTGGCACCGCCAGCTCGACTTCACCCTCGTCGGCGCCGCCCGTTGCATCCAGGCGGCCATCCCGCACCTGGTGAAGACCCGCGGCAACGTCGTCACGATCAGCTCGGTCAACGCCATCGCGGCCTTCGGCAACGTGGAGTACGCCGCAGCCAAGGCCGGCCAGATCGCGATGTCGCAGAACTACGCCGCCCGGTACGGCCCGCTCGGCGTGCGCTTCAACGTCGTCGCCCCCGGCACCATCCGGACACCGAACTGGGACGACCAGCCGGGCGCGCTGGACCAACTCAGAGCGATGTACCCGCTCGGCCGCGTCGGCGAACCGGAGGACGTCGCCGCGGCGGTCGCGTTCCTCGGCTCCGACGACGCCGCCTGGATCACCGGCCACACCCTCCCCGTCGAGGGTGGCGTACTGACCGGCCCCAACCCGATCGACCTGAGCCCACCCGACACACTCCACGAACGCCTTTAGCAACCGCGAAACCTCAAGGCCTGGACGCGCTTACGTTGATCTTGACGGTTCGGCGGCGCGGTGGTGCTGGCGGCTGACTGCGGGGTTCTACTGTGGCTGGGTGATACAGGATTCGGATACTTCGACTGATGACGTGGGCGTGGTCAGCCGACCGGATCAGGTGTCGTTGGGGGTGTTGGTCGCTGCGGTTCCGCGGTTCAAGGTCGACGAAGCGGTCGCGGTGTGCGGGGTGGAGGAGAGGCGTCGGGGCGGCAAGCTGCCGCCGCACGTGACGGCGTATCTGACGATGGCGTTGTGTCTGTTCGCCGAGGACGGCACCGAAGAGGTCGCGCAGAAAGTGACCGGTTCGCTGTCGGCGTTCGGGGTGTGGGATGCCAGGTGGGCACCGCCCACGTCGTCGGGCATCACGCAGGCGCGGAAGCGGCTGGGCCGCGATGTGTTGCGGGAGACGTTCTACCGGGTCGCGGAACCGATCGCGCAACTGGCCACCCGCGGGGCGTGGCTTCGAGGCCGACGCTTGGTGGCCATCGATGGGTTCGATGTCGATGTGCCCGACACCGCCGAGAACGCCGCCGAGTTCGGCTACGCCGGCAACACCCAAGCCCGGTCGGCGTTTCCGAAGGTGCGAGTGGTCGCGTTGACCGAATGCGGCTCGCAGGCGTTCATTGACGCTGAGGTGGGTCCGTGGGCGCACAGTGAGAAGGCGATGGCCGCCACGCTGCTGCCCACACTGTCGTCGGACTGGTTGCTGATGGCCGACCGGTGCTTCTACAGTTTCGAGGCGTTCAGCGCGGCAGCGCTTACTGGCGCGGCGTTGTGTTGGCGGGCGCCGACCCAGCTGCGTCTGCCGGTGCTGGAAGTTCTGTCCGATGGCACCTATCTGTCCGTGCTGATCGACCCGCAGATCCGGGGTCAGCACCGTGCGCGGCTGCTCGCGGAGGCGAAAAGCGGCGCCAAGCCGGATCCCGCTGCCGCGCATGTGGTCCGCATCATCGAGTACGACATCCCGAATCGCGACAGCAGCGAATTGATCGTTCTGATCACCAATATTCACGACCCGGCCGATGTCACCGCGGCCGAGCTGGCCGGCAGCTACCAGCAACGCTGGGAAGCCGAGGCACCCAACGGCCAGCTCAAGATGTTGCCGCGCGGTCCCGGCAGGGTGCTGCGCTCACGCAGCCCGGACCTGGTTCATCAAGAGGTCTGGGCCTACCTGCTGGTCCAGCACGCGATCAGCGCCCTGATCTGCCAGGCTGCCAGCGGCGCCGACATCGACCCGGATCGAGTCAGCGTCATCAAAGCGGCGCGCGCCGCCCTGAGCCGGCCCTCGTACAGTTCTACCCACTACAGCCAGGATCTTGCCCGCTCATGTGGTCATGATGCCGCAGGAACCTGAGCCCGACATCCGCGAGGCTTCATTGCGATGAGGTCATGCGTGCTGTGTCACGTTGATGACCGTGCCGCTCGGGTCTCGGACGAAGAAGCGGCGCAGACCCCACTCCTCGTCCGTGAGGGGGTAGACGATCTCGGCTCCGGCCTCGACAGCGCGGCTGAACACCGCGTCGACGTCGTCGACCTCGATGGAGATGTCGGGGTGCACGCCGGCCTTGACGTCCAAGCTCATGACGCTGAGTTGCACCTCACGACGGTCCGTCCCGAAGAACAAGATCCAGTCGAGACCGGCCTGCTCCTGCAGCCCGACCACCGTCGTGTAGAAGGCCCGACTCTCATCGAAGCGATCGGATCGGATGTTGGGCTTGATCCGCTTGACAGCCATGCCCCGAGTCTATGGCGTGACGAATGAGCAGGCACCGGCATGTCAGCGCCCAGGAAGGCTTGGCCCGGGTCCGGAATCGCCGCCGGTTGGGCCCTTCCAGCGGTACAGGTGTTCGGGGCGACCGGTGGCGCCGTAGCGCAGGCTCATCAATGCCAGACCGTCCTGCTCGAGAGCGGCCAGGTAGCGTTGCGTGGTGGCTCGCGCGATGCCGAGTTCGGCTGCGATCTCCGCGGCGGTTCGTGCCGTGTGGGGCAGCACCTGGAGGCGTTCCGCGACGAGCCGGGCGGTGACGCTTGAGTGTCCCTTCGGCGTGACCGTCCGGTCGCCGGAGTGCAGGTGGCGTCGGCAGCGGTCAATGTCTTCCTGGTTGAACGTGCCGCCGGACGACATGGCGAGCGCTGTTCGGTAGCGGCTGTACGCGGTGAGGCGGTCGACCAGCTGTTCGGCCGTGAACGGCTTGAGGAGGTAGTTCAATGCGCCGTGTGCGAACGCTTTGCGGACGGCGGCCGCATCGGACATCGCCGTCAGCATGATGGTGTCGACGTCGGTCTCGGCCAGCACCGTGAGGCCCGAGTCGTCGGGCAGGTAGGTGTCGAGCAGCATCAGGTCAGGTTGCTCATGGGCGAGCATCCGGCGGGCGTCGGCCGCCGTCAGGGCCGTTCCGACGACCCGGAATCCGGGCACCCGGTCGGTGTAGCTCACGTGGACCTTAGCGACCCGGAAGTCGTCCTCCACCACCAGGACTCGGATCATCAGTCGACCTCCGCTGTTCGGTCAGCGGGTGTGCGACGGGACCACATCTCCGGCTGAACCAGCCACGCCTCGCCGCTGAGTTGGTGAACCGCGCGTCGGCTGCAGCGGGCCCAGATTAGGTTTGCACGTCGCGTCGTGTCAATCGCGTCGCTCGTCATGCAGGCACGACGTGCGACGCAGGGGCCGGCCCCCTGGCCACCCGCCACCCGTGAACCGCCGCGAGCAAAACGCGCGAAACCTCCAGAACGTCAATTGCCTTCGCAACAACGGCAAGGCTGGAAGCCAGCTGGCCGGCTCCATACCCTCCTCCGCAACACCCGGTGAAACACCCCTGTAATCGCCGGGCAACACAAGGAGGAGACGTGACCCAACCCGTGATCGAGTTGAGGGAGGCGACCAAGCGCTTCCGCGGCTCGACCGGAATCATGACAGCGGTTCAGAACCTCACCATGACCATTCGCCCCGGCGAATTCGTGGCGGTGGTCGGCCCGACCGGCTGTGGCAAATCCACCACGCTGTCATTGGTTTCGGGCCTCGAACCGGCATCTTCCGGCGAGGTTCTGGTGGGCGGCAAGCCGGTGCAAGGAATCCCGGCGGGCATCGGCTACATGTTCCAGCAGGACGCGATCATGCCGTGGAAGAACGTGCTGGACAACGTCGCCGCCGGACCGCGTTTCCGTGGCGTGCGCAAGGCTGACGCGCGGGCCGTCGCGACGACCTGGGTCGAGCGGGTCGGCCTCGCCGGTTTCGAGTCCTACTACCCCCATCAGCTTTCCGGTGGCATGCGCAAGCGGGTAGCGCTCGCGCAGACGCTCGTCAACGAACCGAAGATCATTCTGATGGACGAGCCGTTCAGCGCGCTGGACGTACAGACGCGCAGCCTGATGCAGGACGAGCTGCTGCGACTGTGGGCCGGCACCGGCGCGGCCGTGATCTTCGTGACGCACGACCTCGAGGAGGCGATCGCACTCGCCGACCGGGTCGTCGTGCTGACCGCCGTCCCGGCGACCATCAAGGCCGACTTCGTGATCGATCTTCCTCGACCCCGTGACGTCGAGGAGATCCGTCTCACCACGGCGTTCCTCGACATCTACCGCGAGATCTGGGACTGCCTGCGCGAAGAGGTCGCCCGAGCGAGAAGGGGAGCGACGCTCAATGCTGCCTGACACCGACGTACCGCGGCACCCGACGCGGGCACCGTCCGCAGACGCCGAACGCGCGGCGGTCGCGGCCGCGCGCAGATCACGGCACCGCCATCTCGCACTGGTCTGGGGCGTCCGGCTCCTGCTGGTCACGGTCGGCCTGTCGGCGTGGGAACTCGCCGCGCGCTACTGGGTCGACTTCGACGGGCGGACCCACTTCAGCAAGCCGCTGGACTGGAAGGACCACGCCCAACGCTGGGGCATCGACCAGTTCTTCTACTCCCAGCCCTCGCAGATCTGGCAACGCCTGCACGACTGGTTCACCGTCGGGCCGAGCAGCGGCCCGATCTGGGAGCACATCGGCGTCACCCTCTGGGAGGCGACGTCGGGCTTCGTCATCGGGTCGATCGCCGGCGTCGTGCTCGGCATCCTGCTCGGCCGGGCCCGCTTCGCCGCGGAGGTGCTCGCCCCGTTCATCAAGGCCGCCAACGCCATTCCGCGGATCGTGCTCGCGTCGCTGTTCGTCATCTGGTTCGGCCTCGGCCTGTCCTCCAAGATCGCCACCGCCGTGGTCCTCGTCTTCTTCGCGGTCTTCTTCAACGCGTTTCAAGGCGCCCGCGAGGTGGACCGCAACCTGGTCAACAACGCCCGCATCCTGGGGGCGAGCCGGACGAAGGTGCTCACCTCCATCGTCATCCCGAGCGCCACATCCTGGATCCTGGCCTCGCTGCACGTCGCCTTCGGCTTCGCGCTGATCGGCGCGGTCGTCGGTGAGGTCATCGGCGCCAAGCGCGGCCTCGGCCTGCTGATCGCCCACTCCCAGGGCACCTTCGACGCGGCCGGGATCTACGCCGGAATGATCATCATCACGGTCGTCGCCCTCGGCGCGGAGTGGCTGCTCACAGCGCTCGAGAAACGCCTGCTCCGCTGGCGCCCGCCTTCGGCGAGCGAAGCCAGCCATGTCTAGCGACCATCCACAAAGGAGTGACTGGAACATGCGGAAGTTCTTGACAACCATCCTCGCCGTCGGCCTCTCGGCCGGCCTGGCGGCCTGCAGCACGGCCGAAAGGCCGACGGCCCCGAACACCGAAGGTCCGCTGGCGAAGGTCCGGATCGGCGTCGGTGGCATCAACAAGGTCATCTACCTGCCCGCGATGCTCACCGAACGGTTGGGCTACTTCACCGCCGAGGGCCTGGAGGTCGAGCTCTCCGACGAGCAGAACGGCGTCAACCAGGAGAACGAGATGCTGGCCGGGCACCTTGACGGGGTGGTCGGATTCATGGACCACGCCTACACCCTGCAGCTCAAGGGCAAGTGCGTCCGGAGCGTCGTACAGTTCGCCAACACACCGCTGGAGAAGGTCATGCTGTCGTCCAAGGACGCGGCGACGGTGAAGACGATGGCGGACCTGAAGGGCAAGAAGGTCGGGTTCACCAGCAAGGGCTCCTCCACCAACGCCCTGATCAACTCGCTGATGGCGAAGGCCGGCGTCAAGGAGGGCGACTTCGTCGGCGTCGCGGCCGGCGCCGGCTCCACGTTCGTCGCCGCGATCGAGAACGGCGGCATCAACGCGGGCATGACGACGCCACCCACGTCGACCACCCTGCTGAGCAAGGGCACCGCGACGACCCTGGTCGACCTGTCCACTGTGGACAGCACCAGGAAGGCGCTCGGCGGGCTCTACCCGGCCAGCTCCCTCTACATGCCGTGCGACTGGGTGGCGGCCCACCCGCGGGAGTCCCAGAAGCTGGCCAACGCCTTCGTCAAGACCCTGCGGTACATCGGGAGCAGCTCTGCGGAGGACATCGCCGCCAAGATGCCGGCCGACTACGCGGGAGGCAACCCGCAGCTGTACGCGGCGTCGATCAAGGAGACCAAGGAGGGGTTCACCACCGACGGCGTCATCGACCCCGACGGCGCCCGCAACGTCATCGAGGTCCTCGCCGCCGGCATCCCCGAGGTCGCCAGCGGCAAGGCGTCCATCGACGTGGCGAAGGGGTACACGACCGAGTTCGTGACCAAGGTCCCGAAGGCGTGACCGGTCGTTCAGCGACCTGATCCGCAGCGATCACTCGACGGTCGGCGGGTCCCACCATTGCGGACCCGCCGACCTGTCACGATCAGTCCTGGTCGGCTCCCGTGTCGGCAGCCAGCACAGCCGGCAGGCGGGCGGCGAACACCGCGCCCTCGCCGTCGCCGCCGGACTGGGCCAGCCATACCGCGCCACCAAGCGCGCGCACCGACTGCTGGACGATGGCCAGTCCGAGCCCCCGGCTGTCGCCGGCCCGCGTCGACACGCCCTGTTCGAACATGCGGTCCGTCATCGACGACGCGATGCCGTCACCGGAGTCGGCGACGCTCACATGCAGGGTGTCCTGTTCGCCCGCGAGCACGATCTCCACCCAGGCCGGGCGCGTCGCGCCTAGACGTGCGGCGTCGATCGCGTTGTCGAGCAGATTGCCCAGAATGGTGATCACCTCGACCGGGGCCGTCACCCGCCGGGCCACCCAGCTGCCCTCACTGATGTCCAGGCCCACCCCCTTCTCGGCGGCGATGGCCCGCTTCGCCGCCAGGAACGCCCGCAGGTACGGGTCCAGGATCGCCTGGTCGTCCGCATCCGTCATGACGACCGACGAGGCCGACACCATGTGGAGATACTCCACCGCCTCAACGTGGTGCCCGGTCTCGAGCAGACCGGCGATCAGATGCAGCCGGTTGGAGAACTCGTGCCGCTGCGCCCGCAGGCCCTCCGTCAGTGTCCGGACGGCGTCGAGCTCGCTGACCAGCTTCTCGAAGTCGGTGCGATCACGCAACGTGAGCACCCGGCCGAGACTTCGCCCCTCACGCCAGACCTGCCTGCGGGTGGCGACCAGCACCCGATCGCCGGCGACGGTGACGAGGTTGTCCGCATCGCCGTCGTCGGACAGTGCCGATCGGACACCCACGGGCAGGTCGATGTCGGCCAGCGTGGCACCCACCGGCGAATGGATGCCCAGCAGCCGTTCGGCCTCCCCGTTGTAGACGGAGATGCGGCCGGCGGCGTCCACCGCGAGCATCCCTTCACCGATGCCGTGCAGCACGGCCTCCCGCTCCTGCAGGAGCTCGGCGAGCTCATGGGGCTCCAGGCCGAGCGTCAGCCGCCGCAGCCGCCGCGTCAGCAGCGCCGCCCCCGCCACGCCGAGCGCCAGCGCCGCCAGGGTGTACAGGCCTGCCACCGCCACGATCCCCCGCCAGCGCGTCTGGATGTCGTCCAGGTCGATGCCGACGCTGACGATGCCGATCACCTGACCGGTCTGATCGCGCAGTGGCACTTTGGCCCTGGCGGAGTCGCCGAGCGTGCCCCGCTGGACGGTCACCACGTCGCGACCGGCCAACGCCTCAGAAGGATCGGTGCTCACCCGGTGCCCCACCTCGCCCGGGATCGGGTGTGACAGGCGTATGCCGTCCTTGTCGGTGACGACGACGAAGAGCACGTGAGTGCTGAGGCGCACCGACTCTGCCCGCGCCTGGACCACGCCGTCCGGATCGTGCCGGCCGGTGCGAGGGTCGACCCGGCTCGCGGCCTCCACGATGTCCGGGTCCGTGGCGACGGAATGCGCGACAGCGAGGGCTCGCTCGCCGTACTGCACGGTCAGCTCACCATCCAGCAGCCAGCCGAAGACGAACAGCCCGACACTCACCACAAGCGTGATCACGACGACCTGCAACAGCAGCGTCTGGCGCGCGAAACTCAACCGCGGGCGAAGCATGCCACGACGGTACGGCGGCACACGACCCGCCGCGAACGGCCCCCAGAGCGAGGGGCGGCGCTACCCGTCCGGGCGCCATGCAGCCGTCGGCTACGGCGACATCACCCCGCCGGCGGCGGAACAGGGCGCGTCTCTTTCAGCGAACTTTCAGGACGGCGGGCCTACGTTTCCACGGCATTCTGCGGATTCGACGCCTACGGCGCCGTCATGAGGGAGAGCTGTGTCCGTAACCACCAACAGGCTCGTGGCTCCAGGCGGGTGGCAGACCAAGGTGCCCGCGATCACCGCCACATTCTGGGTCATCAAGGTGCTGTCCACGACGATCGGGGAGACCGTCGCGGACTACCTCGCCGTAAGCGTCGGCCTCGGACCCGCGGTGACCGACGCGATCATGCTCGCCCTGCTGGTGACCGCGCTGGTCGTGCAGTTCCGCACCCGCAGGTACACGCCCTGGATCTATTGGCTCTGTGTGGTGCTGGTGAGCATCGTCGGCACCCAGATCACCGACTTCTTCACCGACATCCTGGGCGTGCCGCTCCATCTCAGCACCGCCGTGTTCGCGGTCCTGCTGGCGGCGGTGTTCGCGATCTGGTACCGGCAGGAACGCACGCTTGCCATTGCCTCCATCAACACGCCTCGCCGCGAGGGCTTCTACTGGGCGGCGATCCTGACCACGTTCGCGCTCGGGACCGCCGCGGGCGACTTCGCCACCGAGGCGCTCAACCTCGGCTTCCGCAACGGCACGTTGCTCTTCGGCGGGCTGATTCTGGCGACGTGGATCGCGTTCCGGCTCGGCGCCGGGCAGGTGTTGACGTTCTGGATCGCCTACGTGCTCACCCGGCCGCTCGGGGCGTCGCTCGGCGATCTGCTCACCCAGGACAAGGACCTCGGCGGGCTGGCCCTCGGCGCGAGCGTCACCAGTCTGCTGTTCCTGGCGGCCATCCTCGTGCTCGTCGTCCGCGAGCAGCTCCTGGTCGGCCGCCACGGAGTCGCCGAGAAGAACGCCGGACCGAGCGGCGGCCGCGGCCAGGACCACGCCTGGGCCGGTGTCTGCGCCCTGGCGGTCGTCGTGGCCGGGTTCGGGCTCAGCCTGGTGCAGGGATCGTCGCCGGGCACGGAACCGCAGGCCGACGCCGCCCAGACCACGGCCACCGGGGCGAGCGCGTCCGCCCCGGTGGCCCAACTCGTACACCCGACGACCAAGCTCGGCAACCTCAGCAAGTTCGCGGCGATCGTCTCCGACGTCCAGGACAAGGTCACCTCGAACGACCTCGCGGGCGCGAAGACCCGCGTCAAGGACCTCGAGGTGGCTTGGGACAACGCCGAGGCAGGGCTCAAGCCGCGAGACGCCACCCGGTGGCACGAGGTCGACGACCGGATCGACGCCACACTCACCGTCCTGCGCGCGGCGCATCCCACCCAGGCCGCCTGCGCATCCGCGGTGGCCGACCTGATGAAGACGCTGAACACCTTCGACGGGGTCTGACGGGGCGGCAGTTTGCCGACTGCGGGTCCGCACCGACTGATGCGGACCCGCTCACGCACGACCCGTCGATCATGCCGCCGATGTACCTAGAGACGCGTGCCGCTCAGGCGGGCGGGGTGTAGGCCGGGAGGTTGGCCGTCACCAGGTGCTGCTCGAAGCTGAAGACGTTCGGGTCGCGGGCGTCGATGGTGGCGCTCACCCAATGGTTCTGGGCCTCGCCGAAGGTGGTCACCCTGGTGAAGTTCTCCACCACATTCGGTCCCGCCAGACCGGCCGCGTTCGTCGTCGCGTAGTCGGTGAGGGGCTTGTCCGTCTCGAAGCTGTGGCTGTCGCCGTTGACCAGGACCACCCGGCCGTTGAAGGTCGTGGTCTGCACGAACAGCTCCCGCTTGGTGTCCGCGTAGTGGGTCAGCACCGCGGTCGGGTCCCACATGTCCGCCTGCGTGATGATCATGATGCCCTTGCTGCGGGCGGCCTTGGCCGCCGCGAAACCGGCGCGCAGCCATTCGAGGTTCGCGGCGTTGCGGGCCGCGTACTCGGCCTGCCCCTGCTCGGCCGGGCCGTTCTTGCCGCCGTCGGCGAAGTTGTTGTCGCTGCCGGGGATGTTGACGGTGATGAACGTGACCGGGCCGCGCGTCCAGCGGGCGTTCTCCGGGTAGGCAGCGCTCTGCTGGATCACGCTCATCGGGCGCTGGCCCTGGCTGAGGTTCGTGGTGAAGAAGATCGAGCGCAGGTACGCGAGCCGGTCGCTGGAGTCCGACACCAGGCCGCCGACGGTGCTCGGGCGGTCGCAGTCGGTCCACTCGTTGTCGCCGGGGGTGTAGACCACCGGCGCCTGGAACTGCCCGAAGAGACCCTTCGCGTCCTTGTACACGTCCGGGTGGGCGGCGTCGGCGACCGCCTTGTCCGGAGTCGGGTTGGCCGGGTTGGTCGGGTGCGGGTCGGCGTAGCAGGGCTCGCTGCCGTTCTTGATGTCGCCGTCGAAGACCGAGAAGGCGAGGTGGCTCGCGTTCATGTCGGCGACGACGTTGCCGATGTGGGACCGGCCGTAGTCGCCGTACGGCATGTCGCCGAACAGGCCCACGTCGAACGTGTCGCCGTGGCCGCGGTCGTCGTGACCGCCGTCGGCGATCGCCGGCGACGGGCCGCCGGCCGTCAGGACCACGCCCAGGATCAGGGCTGCGCCGGCCGCGGTCAGGCCGAGGGACAGTTTGGTACGCATCGCGACTCCTCCGGGAACGATCTGCCCCCGGAGTGTCGTCCGCCTCGGTTACGCCCCGGCGGCACTCGACCAATACTCCTACAACTTGTAGGTGAACGGCGGGCGGCCGCTCCCCTGTGGTTACGAGACCAGGCCGCGGCGGAACGCCTCGGCGACCGCGCCGGCCCGGTCGCGTACCCCGAGCTTGTCGTAGATGTGCAGCAGGTGGGTCTTGATGCTCGCCTCGCTGATGAGCAGGCCGGCGGCCGCCTCGCGGTTGCTGGCGCCGTCGGCGATGAGCTTGAGCACCTGCAGCTCGCGCTGGCTCAGCGTGCCCGACACCGGGCGGCGGACCCGGCCCATCAGCCGCCCGGCCACCGCCGGCGCCAGCACCGACTCGCCCCGCGCGGCGGAGCGCACCGCGCGCAGCAGGTCCTCCACGGGGGCGTCCTTCAACAGGTACCCGGTGGCGCCGGCCTCGATGGCGGGCAGCACGTCGTGGTCGGTGTCGAACGTGGTCAGCACCAGCACCCGGACCTCCGGCGCCCGCTGCCGCAGCCGCCGGATCGCCTCGGCGCCGTCCACCACCGGCATGCGCAGGTCCATGAGCACGACGTCCGGCCGCAGCTCGACGGCCCGCTCGACCGCCGCGGCGCCGTCGCCGGCGACGCCGACGACCTCGAACTCGGCGGTGCCGGCGAACGCGCCCCGCAGCCCGTCACGCACGATCGGATGGTCGTCGACGATGAGCAGGCGGATGGGCGGGGTCACGTCGGCCTCGTTTCCGGGGTCAGAGCCGGCACGGTGACGTTGAGGGTGGTGCCGTCGCCGGGTTCGCTTTCGATGGTGAGGGTGCCCTGCACGCGCTCCGCCCGCTGGCGCACGCCGTGCAGGCCGAAGCCGCTGCCGTCCGCTCCGCCGCCGGGCGGCACCGCCGCCGGGTCGAAGCCGGCGCCGTCGTCGCGCACGTCGAGCATCACCACGTCGTCAAGATAGGACAGGGTGACGGCCACCCGGGCGGCGCCGGCGTGCTTGGCCACATTGGCCAGCGCCTCCTGTGCGGCGCGGAACAGCGTGACCTCGATCTCGGTGTGCAGCGTGCGCGCCTCGCCGGTGGTTTCCAGCTGCACCGGCACGCCCGAGGTCCGCGACCACCGCGCGGCGAGGTCGGCGACGGCGTCGGGCAGCCGGACGTCCTCCAACTCCTGCGGGCCGAGCGCGGCGACCGAGCGGCGGGCCGCCGCCAGGCTCTCCCGGGCCAGCGTGTGGACCTGGTCGACGTGGTGGCGCCACAGCCGCGGGTCGTCACGGACCCGCTCGGCGGCCTGCAGCTGCGTGATGATGCCGGTCAGCCCCTGGGCGAGGGTGTCGTGGATCTCGCGGGCCATCCGCTGCCGCTCGTGGTGGATGCCGGCCTCGCGGGCCTGCTCGAGCAGCTGCGCGTGCAGGCCCGCGTTCTCGGCGAGCGCGGTCCGCAGCTGCGCCACCGCCCGGTGGCGCTGCTCGGTCTCGTCGCTGAAGCGGTACCCGAGATAGCCGAACCAGCCGATGAGGAACGTCTGCAGGGCCACGATCAGCACCACCATCGTGGCCCACTCCGGGGTGTCGGGCACGCCGCCCGGCAGCACGTTGACCAGGCAGGAGGTCAGGAAGACGCTGACGAACGCCCACCGCGGCGGCAGCACCTCGTAGGCCTGCACGAAGCCGATGGTGCCGAAGACGAAGAAGGCCGGCTGCCAGGACATCAGTACCGCCGCCAGGGCCAGCTGCCCGCCGACGTACACCAACATCGGGCCGGTCCGCTGCGTCCACGACGCCGGGCGCAGGGTGTACATACCCAGCGCCCAGGCGGCGGTCACCGCGACCAGGGCCACGGTGACCAGCCGGTCGCCCGCGCTCTGACCCGGGCTCAGCAGGACCAGCACCGCCGACACGCCGAGCAGGATGTACGGCAGGGGCACCAGGAGCCGCCGCAGGCGCAGCCGCGACTCCAACGTCTCGGGCAGCTCGGCCGGCACGCTCGTCATGCCCCTACCCCACCGTAGATTTACTCCCAGCGGAAGCATCGGATCGCGAGCAGCGCGGCGAGCACCGCGTAGGCGGCCAGCACCGCGACGGCCTGGCCGGACGGCCAGCCGCCGTCCGTGGTGTCGCGCAGCCCCTGGACCGCCGCGCCGAGCGGGGTGAAGTCGCTGACGCGCACCAGCTTGTCCGGCATCACCTCGCGCGGCACCCACAGGCCGGCGAAGAACATCAGCGGGAAGAACAGCGCGGTGCCGATGCCGCTCGCCGCACGGCTGGAGGGCGTCACCGCGCCGACGAGCAGACCCAGCCCGAACATCGCCGCCGCGGTGAGCAGGAACACCAACCCGAGCCCGAGGACCTGTCCCGGCGGGCGCACGTCGAAGGCGAGGCCGGCCACCACGTACAGCACCAGCAGCGTGGCGACGGCGAGCAGTGCCTGCACCGCGACCTGGGCGGCGAGCACCCGCCCCGGGCCGATCGGCGTCGTGGCCAGCCGGCGCAGCACGCCCTTCTCCCGGTACTGCCCGAGGAACAGCGGCGTCACGAACAGCGCCATGGCGGCCAGGCCCATGATCGCGATGATCGGCACGTACAGGTCGATGACGCGCAGCCCGTCCAGCGCCGGATCCGCGCGGCGGAACGGCGGAACGCTGCCCAATGCCACGAGGAGCACCACGGGGAAGGCGGTGCACCAGATGTAGGCGCTCGGTTCGCGCAGGAACAACCGCAGCTCTGCCGTGGTCATTCGGTACAGTGCTGACACCTCAGGCTCCCTGCTCGTCCGGTTGCGTCTCGGCCTGGCGCCCGGTCAGCGCCAGGAATGCGTCGTCCAGGCCGGACTGCTCCACCCGCAGCTCGGCGGCGATGATCTGGTTGCGGGCCAGCACGGCGGTCACGGCGTGCACCAGGTTGCCGGTGCCGGTCACGATCACCTGCGGGCCCTGCCGGGTCACCCCGGTGACCTCGGGCAGCTCGGTGAGCAGCCGGTCGTCCAGCGGGCTCGCCGGGCGGAACCGCATCCGCTGCGGCGCGTCGACCTTGGAGACGAGCCCGGCCGGGGAGTCGAGCGCGACGACCCGGCCGGCGTCGATGAGCGCCACCCTGTCGCAGAGCCGCTCGGCCTCGTCCATGAGGTGGGTGACGAGCACGACGGTCACGCCGCGCGAGCGGACCTGCTCGACCACGTCCCAGGCGTCGCGGCGGGCCTGCGGGTCCAGGCCCGTGGTCAGCTCGTCGAGCACCGCCACCCGCGGGTTGCCGACGAGCGCGAGCGCGATCGACACCCGCTGCTTCTGTCCGCCGGAGAGCTTGCCGAAGCGGGTGCGTCGCTGCTCGGACAGGCCGAGGTCGGACAGCAGCGCCTCCCAGTCGGCCGGGTCGCGGTAGAAGCTCGAGTACAGCCGTAGTGCCTCGGCGACGGTGATCCGGTCGGGCAGGTGACTCTCCTGCAACTGCATGCCCAGCTGGTGCCGCAGCTCGCCCCCGTCGCGGCGCGGATCCAGCCCCAGCACGCTGATCGTGCCGCCGTCGGGCCGACGCAGCCCGGCGATGCACTCGACCGTGGTGGTCTTGCCCGCGCCGTTCGGGCCGAGGATCCCGAAGATCTCGCCCTCCCGCACGGCGAACGAAACGCCGTCGACCACGTCGCGCTCACCGTACCGCTTCCGCAGGTCGGTGACTGTGATGATGTCCACGCCCTTCAGCCTGCGCCACGGCGCGCCGCGGCGGATCGACCGCGCGACACCTCAGTCGGTGGGCCTCCGTATCAACCGATCGGTGGATGCGCTCAACCGTCCGGTGACGTGCTTCCACACCGCTTCCACGGCCTTTGCACCGGGCTTGCACCGCGGCTCGGCAGTGTGTTCCACAGAGGTAGCACGGTGCTCCTCGGGTATGTCAGGAGGCTCGGATGAGGGGAATCGTCGAGGGCATGGGCGGCCGGTTGCTGGCCATGTTCGTGCCCAAGATCAGTGCGTCGGCGGGCTGTGGCAGCTGGCCGTCGTGCTGGCAGTGCATCAGCCGGTGCGGGCGGGCGCTGCCCTGCGACGCCTGCACCGTCGGGGAGATCGACAAGCCCGGTGAATGGATCCTGTGCAAGGGCTGCTGATCAGGTGAGGCCGCGGGGCGGCTGACCGCTGCCGCCGTGCGGCTTCCCGTCTCCGGCCGAGGTCGCGACGCCGGTGCTCCGACGTGGAATCCACGGTCGGAGACGGGTGGTCGGGCCTCGGCCGGGGCGGCCGGGCGCCAACGAGTCGAAGCGAAGGGATCTCCGATGCACTATCTGGCCATCACCGTGCGCTGCGCGATCGGGCTGGTGTTCCTGGCGTCCTCGGTCGGCAAGTTGTGGGGACGGGGCGCGTTCCCCGCGTTCGTCGCCTCCCTGCGCGGCGTCGGCCTGCTGCCGCGACGCCTGGTCCGGCCGGCCGCGATCGTCCTGGTGGTGGCGGAGGGCGTGCTGTGCGCGGCGCTGGCGGTGCCCACGGGGCTCGTTCCCGGCCTCGCGCTGGTCGGTGCGGCCCTGCTGCTGGGCGTCTTCACGGTGGGGGTGGCGGTCGCGGTACGACGGGGGACCGCGAGCACCTGCCGCTGCTTCGGCGCCTCCACCGAGCGGCTCGGCCGCCGGCACGTCGGCCGCAACATACTGCTCACCGGTCTGGCGACGGGGGGAGCCGCCGCGGCGTTCGCGGCGGCTGCGTCACCACCCGGCTCCCTCCGGCCGGCGGGGCTGCTGCTCGCCGGCTTCGCCGGCCTGCTGCTGGGCTTCCTGGCCACCAGATTCGACGACCTGGCGGCCGTGTTCCGCGGGGTCGAGCACGATCCGCGACTCACCACTACGTTTAGGAGCAACAGATGACCGTTCTTGTCGCGGCCGTTCTGGTCGTTGGCCTGCTCAGCACGGTGAACTTCCTGCTCACGTTCGGTGTGCTCAAGCGTCTCCGGGAGCACACGGCGCTGCTGTCCAACAACGCCGGGCCCTCCGCCGAGCTGGGCATCGCCGACCCGGTGGGCGACTTCGCCGCGGTCGACACCGATGGCGTGCCGGTACGCCGCGAGCTGCTGCGTGGGGAGACCTTCGTGGCCTTCGTCTCCACGTCCTGCGACTCCTGCCGGGAGAAGCTGCCCGAACTCGTCGAGCACGCCCGGCGGGTGCCCGGCGGCCGGGATCAGGTGCTCGCCGTCGTCGCCGACGGAGCCGGCGACGCCGACGGGTTCGCCGAGCGGCTCGCCGCGGTGGCGCGGGTCGTGGTCGAGCCGAAGGGCGGTCCCCTCAGCAACGCGTTCCGGGCCTTCACCTACCCCACCATGATGTGGGTAGGCCCGGACGACGCCGGCCGGGTGGTCCGGATCAAGCAGACGGCGCCGGCCCCGGCATGACCGGGTGGCGGACACGGCGGGGCGGCGTCGAGGCGCCGCCACCGGCGCGGTCGGCACGGCGGATCCGCACGGCCTGCCTGCTCGTCGGCCGCGCCGCCCCGGTGACCCTGCTGGGGTACGTCGTGCTCACGCTCGGCGCCGGTGCGCTGCCCGTACTGATGGCGTGGCTGACCAAGGGAATCCTGGACGGGCTCGCCGGCGACGCGGCGCCGAGGACCCTGACCCAGCTCGGACTGGCGCTCGCCGTCGCAGGCATGGTGGCGGGATCGGCGCCGCAGCTCACCCAGTTCCTGCGGGCGGAGCTGGACCGGTCGGTCGGCCTGCTCGCGCAGGAACGGCTGTTCACGGCGGTGGACCGTTTCGTCGGCCTCGACCGGTTCGAGGACCCACAGTTCCTGGACCGGCTCCGGCTCGCCCAGCAGACCGGTGGCAGCACCCCGAGCCAGGTCGTGGACGGTGTGCTGGGCACCGCCCGGACGGCGGTCACCGTCACCGGCTTCCTCGGGTCGCTCTACCTGTTCAGCCCGATGCTGGCCGTGCTGGTGCTGGCGTCGGCGGTGCCGATGCTCGCGACCGAGATGCTGCTCGCCCGCTACCGGGCCGGGATGCAGTGGCGGATCGGGCCGGCGGAGCGCCGCGAGTTCTTCTACAGCCAGCTGCTCTCCACCGCCGCGGCGGCGAAGGAGGTGCGGCTGTTCGGCACCGGCGGCCACCTGCGGGCCCGGATGCTGGCCGACCGCCGGACGGTCAACCGGGCCAAGCACCTCAACGACCGCCGCGAGCTGGTGGCGCAGGTCAGCCTGGCGCTCGTGGCCGCGGTCGTCGCCGGCGTCGGCCTGCTGTGGGCGGTCCGCGCCGCGGCGGCCGGCCGGATCACGGTCGGTGACGTCACCGTCTTCGTCGCAGCGGTCGCCGGTGTACAGAACGCGCTGGCCTCACTGGCCGCGGAGATCGCCCGCGCGCACCACGCGTTGCTGATGTTCGACCACTACGTGGCGGTGACGACGAGCCCGCCCGACCTGCCCGTCGCCCCGGTCGCCCGGCCGGTCGATCAGCTGCGGCGGGGTATCGAGCTGCGGGACGTGTGGTTCCGGTACTCCGCAGGGACGCCGTGGGTCCTGCGTGGGGTGAACCTGTGGATCCCGGCCGGCGCCACCCTCGCGGTCGTCGGGCTCAACGGTGCCGGCAAGTCGACGCTGGTCAAGCTGTTGTGCCGGTTCCACGACCCCAGCCGTGGCCAGGTGCTCTGGGACGGGGTGGACATCCGCGAGGTCGACCCGGTCCAGCTGCGGCGCCGCATCGGCGCCGTCTTCCAGGACTACATGCACTACGACCTGACCGCGGCGGAGAATATCGCGCTGGGTGATCTCACCGCCCTGCCGGACCGGGGACGGATCACCGCCGCCGCCCGTACCGCCGGCGTCCACGACGTGCTGACCGCGCTGCCGCACGGGTATGACACCCTGCTGTCCCGGATCTTCTACCAGGAAGCGGACAAGCAGGACCCGACCACCGGCGTGGTCCTCTCGGGTGGCCAGTGGCAACGGCTGGCGCTCGCCCGCGCCTTCCTGCGGGACCGGCCGGACCTGCTGATCCTCGACGAACCCTCGGCCGGCCTCGACGCCGCGGCCGAGCACGAGATCCATCACCGCCTGCTGCGGTACCGCGCGGGCCGCACCAGCGTGCTGATCTCGCACCGGCTGGGCGCCCTCCGCGACGCCGACCTGATCGTGGTCATCGCCGACGGCGGCGTGACGGAGCGAGGCACGCACGATTCCCTGATGGCGGCCGGCGGCACCTACCGCAGGCTGTTCGACCTGCAGGCGTCCGGCTACGGCGAACACGCCGAGGGCGCGCTGACGACGGAGGCGAGATGATCGTGTGGATGCTGATCTACGGGGTGTCGGCGGCCCTGGCCGGCGCGGTCCTGCTCGGACGGTGCCTGGCACGTCGTCTCGTCGCGGTGACCGTGCACGGCGCCAGCATGGAGCCGACGTACCGCGACGGCGACCGGGTGCTGGTCCGGCGGGGCGGCATGCCGGCCGTGGGACAGGTGGTGGTCGTGGAGTACCCGTCCCTCGACGGCACGTGGCACTTGCCGCTGTTGCCCGACGGCGCCCCGGCGGCCGAGGTGGGCCGGCGCCGGTGGCTGATCAAGAGGGTGGCGGCGGTGCCCGGCGATCCGGTGCCCCGAGACCGGGTGCCGGCGCTGGCCGGGGAGCGGGTGCCGCCGGGCATGGTCGTGCTCCTGGGCGACAATCCGGGCTCGAGCTTCGACTCGCGGCGGATGGGCTACTTCTCCGGCGCGCGGGTGCTGGGCGCGGTGCTCAACGCCCGTCGCTCGCCCTCGACCTGACCGGCGGCCGCCAGCCTGGTCCGGGTGCCGCACAGCTCCAGCTTGGCCCGCACGGCCTCGGCGCCGTCGGTGCGCAGCTCGGTCATGATCGCGTACGCCCGTCCCCAACTGGCCGCGGCGGCCGTCATGTCACCCAGGGCGTGGTGGCAGTCACCGAGATGCGCCAGGGCCTCGGCTTCCTTGAAGCGGTGCCCGACGTTCAGGCCCAGTGCCTGCTCGTAGCATTCGACGGCGATGATGTACTCGCCCAGGTGCTGGTAGGCGTAGCCGAGGGTGTCCCAGGTGTTCACGGCCCCGGCGTCGTCGCCCAGTTCGGCGTGCAGGGACAGCGCCTGCCGGCAGTATCCGATGGCCTGCCGGTAGTCGCCGACCTGCGCGAGATCCCAACCGACCGCGTTCAGTGCCCGGGCCTGCCCGCCGCGGTCGCCGCCCCGCGTGAACAGGTCGAGCGCGACCTGGTCGTGGTGTGCCGCCGTCCGCCGGTCCCCCTGCAGCTCACACAGCCAGCCGAGGCTCAGGTGGATGTACGCCTGGCCGTTCGGATCCGCGGCATCGGCGAGGTCGGTCAGCGCCCGGTGCAGCTGGAACCGCGCCTGTTCCGGCCGCCCGAGCCCGGCGAGCGCGTGGGAGAGCTCCCTGCGGCACTGGGCCTGCGCCGGCCGGTCATCGAGGCGGGTCGCCGCCGACAGGGCCAGGGACTGGGTGGTCAGCACGTCGTGCCAGTAGCTGCCCCGGCCGAGGTACGTCGCCGTCGCCCAGGCCAGCTGCCAGGCGTGCCGGTCGAGACCGGCCTGGGCGGCGCAACCGACCATGGCGATCAGCGTCTGGTGCTCCGCGGTGAACCAGGCGAGGGGGTCGACCTCCGCGATGTCCTCGGGCGTCACGCCCTCCTCCGGTGCGGCCATCGCCACCGGTTGCCGGTGCGGCATCAGCGCCCTGTCCCCCGCGACGGCGGAATGCAGGTAGTGGTCCAGCATCCTGCGCCGTGCGGCAGCCCGCTCGGGCTCGGCCTCGCTCAGTTCACCCGCGTACGCCCGGAGCAGATCGTGCATGACGTACCGGCCCGGCACCCGTTCCCCGGTCAGGTGGGCACCGGTCAGCTCGGCGAGCAGGGCGTTGGCCGCGCGCCGGCCCACCCCGGCCACACTGGCCGCCGAGGCGGCGGTGAACTCCGGGCCGGGATGCAGGCCGAGCAGCCGGAACAGCCGGGCCGCCGCCGGGGTCAGCGCCCGGTAGGACCAGGAGAACACGGCGCGGACGTCCACCGACGAGTCGCTGTCGGCGAGCCGGTCCAGCACCCCGGCCCCGGCCAGGTCATCGGCGAGGGCCTGGAGGGTGAACTGGGGGTTGGCGGCGGCCCGGGCGGCCGCGATGGACAGGGCCAGCGGGAGTCCCGCACAGAGCCGGGCGATCTCGGAGACGGCCTCGGGTTCCTTCCCGGCGCGGTCGGCGCCGATCCGATCGCCGACCAGCTGGCAGGCCTCCTCCTCGTCCAGCAGGCCCAGCGTGAGCGGGTGGGCGCCGTCGACGGCGATCAGGGACGACATCCGGTTCCGGCTGGTCACCACCGTCACGCACGTGGTCGAGGCGGGAAGCAGCGGCCGGACCTGGTCGGCGTCGTGAGCGTTGTCGAGGACGATCAGGATCCGGCGGTCCCGCAGGTGGGCCTGGTACCTGGCCATCTGCGCGTTGAGGTTGGCCGGGATCTGCTCCGGTGCCACGCCGAGCGCCTCGAGGAAGACGCGCAGCACCTCGGTCGGCGCCAGCGCCGCGGCACTGGCGTCGAAGCCGCGGAGGTTGACGTAGAGCTGCCCGTCGGGGAACCGTGGGGCCAGCCGGTGGGCCAGCCGCAGACTCGCACTCGTCTTGCCGACCCCGGCCGGACCGAGGACCAGCAGCACCGCCGACCGCGGCTCGTCGCGGCCGACCAGCCGGGCCTCCGCGGTGGACAGTTCCTGCGCCCGGCCGACGAAACGCGGCAGGTCCGGCGGCAGCATCCGGGGCACCGAGGACCGGCCGGCCGGCCCGCCTGCCGGTTGCCGCACCTCCCGCCGCAGGATGTCGCGCTGCAGGCGGTGCAGCTCCGGCGCGTCGATGCCCCGGCCACCCAGCAGCGCCAGACCGTGCCGGCACACCTCCGCCGCCTCGTCGGTCCGGCCGTCGCGGTACAGGGTGAGGGCGAGCATGCAGCGCAGGCCCTCGTCGTACGGGTCGGCGGCCACCGCGCCGATCAGGTCGCCGATCGCCTCGGCGTGCCGCCCCGACTCGTTGACCGCCTCCGCGTAGGCGAGCAGCGCCGCGCGGTGCACTGCTCTCAGGCGGGCGATCTCGACCAACGCGAAGGGTCTGTCGGCGAGGTCGGCGTACGGCTCGCCGTGCCAGTCGTCGAGCGCGGTACGCAGGACCGCGACGGCCCGGTCGGTCTGCTCGGCGTCGCCGAGCGCCAGCAGCCGGCGGCTCTCCCGGACCGACTCCTCGAACCGGACGGCGTCGACGCACGCCGGCTCCAGGTCCAGCCGGTACCCCGCCGCGGTCCCGTGGCCGGCCGTGGCGATGAGCCCTTTGCCGCGCTGTCCCCGCTCACCGGGTTCGAGGGCGCGCCGCAGGTGGGCGACGTGGCTGCGGAGGGTGGCCCGCGCGGCGTCCGACACGTCGTCGCCGGCCAGCAGCGTCGCCAGCCGCCGGCTCGGCACCGGCTTGCCCAGCTCCAGCAGCAGGATGGCGAGCAGCGTGGTGAGCTGCGGCCCCAGCGGGACCGGGACACCGTCCCGGCGGAGCTGCACGGGGCCCAGGACGGAGACGTCGATCCGTCCACCCGCGACCTGCTCGCTCACCCGCACGTGCCCGGGTCACCGGCCGGGACCGCCGCGCCTTTGGCTACCCCGGTACGCAGCAGATCCACCTCAGCCATAGTCGCTGGTTGATTCAGGTGATTTGCATTGTATAGGCGCTGTTCGACCACCGGCACCATGCCGCCGACCGGCTCCCGCCACGAACCGCCGGCCGTCGCCGTCTCCAGTCAGCTCGAACATCGCGGCGTCGACGGGCACGCGCCGCAGGAGGGCTTCTGCCGCACCGTCATCCAATGTGGACGGTACGGCGACATGGCTATGTCGCCGGCCGAGCGTCTCGCCGTCACCGCTCCATACGGGCAGCGCTGGCCGGGTCTCGCCGCGCCGCAACCGGTCGGCGACGATCCTGACCTGCACGCCGACGAGTGCGTGAGCGTCATGCTGGCCGGCAACCCCGGGCTACGGCTCGGCCTGGTCGCCACCGCCCGTGGCACCGACTCCATCACCGCAGCCGGATGGCAAGGCCCGGCGAACTACGACAACGACACGGCGAAGCTCTCGGCCGTACTGCGCTCCTGGGAACACCGGTTCGCCACACGCGTCATCGGCGTCGGGTTCGCCGAGCTCTACCTGAGCGTCGCAGCCCCACCGACCAACCACGCCGCCGCCCTCACCATCGCGGCGGAGCACTTCGCGTTCTGTCCCGACAACGTCTGGCAGGGCAGCGCACCGGACCTCACCACCTACGCCAGCCGACTCATCGATGCGCCGATCTGGTCATTCTGGTGGGACTGAGGTTCCGCCGCCGGCACTCGGTGGCTTGCGACCCCCAGCGTGGCGTGGACCGGCGACGGTTAACTGTTGACAAACTTAACTGATTGACGTTCCCTGATGGGAAGGTCGACGCCGGTGGGCGGACCGGTCGTCAACGGATGACTCACGTCTGCCGAAGGAGCAACATGACCCTCCGAAGAAGACTGGCGGTCCTGGCGGCCGCCCTCCTCACCGCCCCGCTGTTCACCGTGATCCTCTCGGCCACGCCGGCCAGCGCTCACGGCTGGGTCACCAGCCCACCGAGCCGCCAGGACCAGTGCGCCACCGGTGTCGTCGCGAACTGCGGCTCCATCCAGTACGAACCGCAGAGCGTCGAGGCGCCCAAGGGCTCCCGCAACTGCAGCGGCGGGAGCAGCTACACGGTGCTCGACCAGGACAACAAGGGCTGGCGCGTCACGAACATCAGCAGCTCGCAGACGTTCACCTGGCGCAACACCGCCATGCACCGCACGCTCAACTGGCAGTACTACGTCGACGGCAACCTGCACCAGACGTTCACCAACGGCAACGCGCAGCCGCCGCAGATCGTCAACCACAACGTCACCGGGCTGCCCAGCGGACGGCACAAGATCCTCGCCGTCTGGAACATCTACGACACGGCGATGGCGTTCTACTCCTGCGTCGACGTCAACGTGGGTAGCGGTGGTGGCGGCGGTGGCACCACCCCGCCCCCGCCGCCGACCGGTAACTGCGGCGCGGCGTGGAGCGCCTCGGCCGTCTACACCGGCGGCATGACCGTCTCGCACAAGAGCCGCAAGTACACCGCGCGCTGGTGGACCCAGGGCGAGGAGCCGGGCACCACCGGGGAGTGGGGCGTCTGGCAGGACAACGGCGCCTGCTGATCCGGCACACGTACTGATGAAGAACAGGCCGTCCGGCCCGGGGCATCCCGGGCCGGACGGTTCCGAGCACCCGATCGAGCGGAGCCCTCGCCGATGAACCTGCGCAGCCAGAACGTCGTGGCCGTTGTCGCGGTGGCCGCGGTTGTCGCCGGTCTCGGCCTGGCGGCGTGTTCCGGCCCGTCGCCCAGTTCCGGACCTGCGCCTGCCGCCGCGCCGGCATCCGCCGGCAGCGACCACCAGCACGCCGCCGGCGGACCGGTGGGGTCCGGCGCGCCGGGCGGGACGGTCGTCGTGCACGCCGCCGACGAGTTGCGCGCCACGCTGACCCAGCTCGTGCCAAAGTTCGAGGAGGCATTCCCGGGTGTCCGGATCGCGGTGGAGTACGGCCGCGGCTCCGAGCACGCCGGGCACATCCTCGCCGGCGCGCCGGTCGACGTGTTCGTGTCCGCGGACGCGGTCGCCACCACCCAGGTCACGGCCGGGCACGCCCGCGGTGAGCCCGCCGTCGTCGCCCGCGACCCGATCGTCATTGCCGTCGCGCCGAGCGCCGGGATCGCCGGTCTCGCCGACCTTCCCGGCAGGCGGGTGGCGTTGTGCGCCGAGACCACCCCGTGCGGCCGGGTGAGCCGCGCCGCGCTCACGGCCGCCGCCGTCGACGTGCGCCCCGTCTCCGTCGATCCGGACCCGGCCACCGCGCTGACACGGGTCCGCTCGGGTGCCGCCGACGCCGCGCTCGTCTACCGCACCGACGTCGTCGCGTCCGGCAACGACCTGCGTGCCCTCGACTTCTCCCAGGCGCTGCTCATCGCCGACCAGTACACCGCCATCAAGGTCTCGACCGGCCCCAACACGGTCGGCGCCGACGCGTTCGTGGCGTTCCTCGGCTCCGCCCTGGCGCGGCACATCTTCGCCGACGCCGGCCTGTCACCCACCTGACCTACGGATGAGCAAGCAGGAAAGTAACCGCCTCTTACATTTAACAGTGTTAACTGATAGTTTCCTCGCCATCGATCCATCGATGGCGAGGAGTCCAATGAGCTCTCAACGTCGTAAATTCGCACTGGCAGCGGGCATGGCCGCCACGGTCATGACGGCAATCGTGCTCGTCCCCACGCTCCAGGCACAGGCCGGCAGCGCCGCCGTCCAGGCCGCCTGCACCGCCCCGGTCTGGGCCGAAGGTAACACCTACACAGTCGGCACCCAGGTCACGTACCAGGGCCACACGTACCGGGCGCTGCAGACCCACACCGCCTACCCCGGGACCGGCTGGACCCCGTCCACCACGCCGTCGCTGTGGACAGACCTCGGCACGTGCACCGGAGGCGGCGGCCCGACCACTCCCCCGCCGACCACGCCGGCCGGCACGCCGTCCGCTCCCGGTAACTTCCGGGTGACCGCGACCACGAACACCAGCTTCACCCTCGCCTGGAACGCCTCGACCGGCACCGTCACCGGCTACCGCGTCTACGAGGGCAGCACCGTGCGGGCCACCGTCACCGGCACCTCCACCACCGTG
>NZ_BAAAQD010000037.1:0-97657 GCF_039531485.1 Dactylosporangium maewongense
TCGCGGGCACGGGCATCCTTGTCGATCACGGAGCGTAGAGAACTCACATGATCGTTGATGCCTGTGCCCGCTTGCTGCCCCGCTCTGATCTTCTGACCGACTTACGCCCTATTGCCGGTCGCTCTTAGTCGCAGGTGCGCCTCACGCTGACGGCTGACGACATAGAAGCTGCCACTGTGGGCCGTTGGCACGGCCGACCGTGCCCACTGCAAGGCCAGGTAACAGCTCAGTTCGGTGTCAGTCAACGCGAAGATCCACAGGTTCGTGAAGAACTCGCTGGGGACCGAGAAGCGCTGCTCTTCGGCGACGGTGTACCGGGCCTGTGCATCCGGGCTGCTGTCCTCGGCAAGCAGCGTCGGCTTGTCGAAGTCGCGGCGCTGTCGTCCGGTGGTCGTCATACCAATGTCGAGCAGACGGTGCTTGGTCTCCAGCGCCAGCATCGCCTCCCTAATCTGGCGCTCGCGCCGCCGCCGGACGATCTGCCACGCCGCAGGCCGCTCGTCTTTATGGTCGGGGGCGGACAGGACGAGTTCGCCCCAGGACTTGAAGGAGCCGTTGCTAGTCGAGACGGGTCGGACGTTGCGCACCCGGTGCTTGGCCTCGTGCCGGCACTGGGCGTCGAAAATCATCAGCAGGTAGAGGCGCAGCTGCAGTCCTTTCGACTGGATCAGCCGCGGCAGCGCTGGCTTGTGTGCATCCTCGGCTGTGGTCCAGACGAACCCGTTGCGGATCCAGATCGCCGACGGCTGTAGTCCGGCATTGTCGTCGCCTTTTCTGCCGCCGTTCTTCCACAGGTGGCGCAGGTTGTCGGTGACGACCTCGTGCAGCGGCCAGGCGTCTCGGCCGCCGACAGCTTGTTCGAGCGCGTTGAGGGCGTGCAGACGCCGATCGCGGGCGATCATGGCCGAGGGGGAGTTGGTCGAGATGCTCACTTGGGGTTCCGGAGGACGCTGGCGTACCGGGTCAGATGCGTGATCACGGCCAGGTAGTGGCGGCGGGTGGCCGGGCGCCGCGCGGCCAGGGCAGCCAGGGCGACCACAACCACGCAGATGCTGATCAGGGCCGTCGGGACGACGGCCACCAGAACGGTCGCCCATCCGGGCTGGGCGAACAGGTCGGTCATGTGTAACGCTCTCCCAAGCAATCGGCATGAGGCCTGTCCGCTGGCGCTTTCTCAGGGCCACCAGCGGGCGGGCCTTCGTGTTGTTCCGCGCCTGTTGACGCGTTCCGACACTCATAGTGCCGACGACGGACACCCTTGTCGGCCCGTGATCTTGAGGGGTGCTGACCCTCTCAACCCAACTAGACGCCGCATCGTTGCACATTGTCTAGTTGGGTTGAGAGGGTGCGGTTGAGGGGGACACGATTTTTCCCAAGATCTTTCCCGGGCCGCCACGCGAGCGGCGAGTGGATCTGTCTGCGGCCCGACGCAGCTGCGCTTCGTACGCGCCGTCGATGCCACGCCTGCGCCAGCGACGCTCTCACCGGTCACGGGGACGGAGTCGTCGGTCAGGTCCTGCCCGGGCTCGCTCGGCGGGGTCGGCAAGACCCAACTGGCTGCGGGGCTGGCGCACTAATGGTGGCGCGAGCGGCGGGTCAACGTGCTGGTCTGGATCACCGCGACGCTGCCTGACGTGGTTTGGCGCTCCGCTGGTCCGTGCTGCTGAACCGCCTCGCAGCCCTGCCGCAAGCCTAGGCCGGGTCGATCAACGCCGAGCGGGTGTTGTCGGCGCTGCCGGTGAGCAGGGTGAAGTCGTAGTCCCCGTCGTCGGGCGTCATCGCGTAGCCGGAGTACGCGCCGGTGAGCACGGGTCGTGTTGTCGTTGCGGTGTGGCGCGTGATGTACGTCCAGGCGTTGTCGACCAGGCGGACGCACGCGATGCCGTGCGCCTTGGCGAATTCGAGGGCTCCGCTCTGGAATCCGGTGGCGGCCACCACCACGCCCTTCTGCGCGCCGATGGACTGGAGTTTGGTGAGCAGCACCTGGACATCGGACCGTTTGACCGGGCTCTTGTGCCGCTTGCACTCGAACAGGATGAGGAAGTCCATGCCCGCCAACTGGAAGCGTGCCGTGACGTCCATGGTGTAGGTCCCGTCCAGCCCTTGGACCGGGTCGAGGTGTTTGACCTCCCAGCCGACCAGGTCCAGGTTCATCGACTTGGCGATCGCGGCGACCGCTTCCTCGTATGCCACAGGCGTGATGTCGAACGACGGCCAGTGATCTTCCCCGCCCGCTGCGGCGGTCGCGGTCGGGGAATCGTCGCTCATCAGGTTCTCCCTCTCGGTGAGGAGTTAGTCGGTCGAGGCCGGCAGCAGGTCGGCGAAGTCGGTGCTGTCGTCGCCGTCACGCGCGGCGCGAGCGGCCCGCCGCAGCGCCTTGAGCTTGCTGGTGCTGCCGTTGAGGCACCCCAGCAGGACGTCATCGTCGGCATCGAGGACCGCGACCGGATCGGTGAGCGACCGTGAGGCGAGCCGCAGGTAGGCCGTCCGGTCGAGCGCGGCACCGGCACGCTCGGCCAGCGGCACCAACTCGGGCGGGATGCCGAATTCGAGCTGGACGGGCAGGAGGCGGGCGAGGTCGTCGAGATGTGCGTCGGGATGCAGGCAACGGGCGATATCGATGACGGTGCCGACGACGCTTTGCGTGCGGTCCGCGGAGGCCCGGGCGGCGCCGGCGGCGTCCTTCGACGGCATGTGCACCATGAGCTGCTGCTCAATGCGGCCGAT
The DNA here is from genome assembly GCF_039531485.1 of Dactylosporangium maewongense. Taxonomy (NCBI): domain Bacteria; kingdom Bacillati; phylum Actinomycetota; class Actinomycetes; order Micromonosporales; family Micromonosporaceae; genus Dactylosporangium; species Dactylosporangium maewongense. Next base: position 2,728 of record NZ_BAAAQD010000037.1, read on the forward strand.
CGGGACGCCGGCCATCCACCACATGCAGGCAACCGCCCGTTTCGCCCGCTCGGCGGCCGTCTTGCGCTCCTGACCGGGCAGAGCCGCGAGCACGGGGCTGGCGAGACCGTGGCGCTGCAATTCGCCGATGTAGGTCGCCTGCTCCTTCTGCCATCCTCTTGCGTTGACCGGGGGACGAGCAGTTGCTGCCTCATCAGTGAGTTGGGCCGCGGCGATGATGGTGACGCGGTTCAGCGCGCCCGGGTGCACAGCCCGCAGCGCGCGGGCGACCCGCGCGGCCGACGACACCCGCAGACCACTCTGCGAGACGTAGGTCCCGAGCTCGGTCAGCTCGATCCCGGACGGGTCGGACGACAGCAGCCCGGCACCCACAAGATCGCTTAGGACGGCGGAGACGGTGGCTGCGGGGAGCGGTTCCGGTGCGCCCGCAAGACGCTGCTGGTGCGCGGCGAAGCTGTTGGACAGGTACGCGATGACGTCGGCCTCGCTCAGGCCCGTCACACCCTCCCGCCGTGAGGCGACCGCCACGACACGCAACAACAACGTCGCGGCATCCTGCTGCGGATCCAGCAGCTGAGACCGCAGATCCTCGGGCGTGCCCAGCACGTAGTCGCGCCACCGGCGGTCGCCGTCGATGCCCCCGCCAGCGATCAAGACGGCGCGTCCCCCGTCGGTCAGCCCCAGCCGGCCGGCCCGCCCGGCGATGTTCTTGTACTCGGCGACCGAATACGGAGCTGTCTGCGTCGGCCCGGTCGGGTGGTCCAGCTCCACGATGATCACGGTCTCGGCGGGCAGGTTGACGCCCTGGGCCAGCGTCGTGGTGCACACCAGCACCCGGATGCCGCTGTCCTTGTCCCGGAACTGGTCCTCGATGGCGATCTTCTCATCGCGGGCCAGGTCGGAGATGTGGAAGGCGACCCCGCCGGCGAGGCATTGGCGCAGGTCAGCCAGCACGGCACTGAGGTCGGCACCGGCCAAGGTATCCAGCGCCGCCTTCGCCTCGGGCAGGCCCAGGCTCTGCGCCAGATACCGAGCGCAGCCGCGGGTCAGTCCCCGAGTACTCCGGAAGATGATGACCTGCTGGCCCTCACCCACCAGTTTGCGAACGAGCGGAATGATCAGGTCTTGGTTGCGCTGCGTCCATCCGGTCGGTGTGATGAGCTGCTCGGATGCTTCCTCGCCGTCGGCGTCGACGTGCCGGTAGATCCCATCAGGGCCGAGTACCCCTTCGAGGAGCGGGACGGGCCGTTCGGTCCGGGCGATGACGTTCGCGTCGAGCCAGCTGTCGAGACCGCCGAGGTCGCCGAGCACGGCGGACAGCGCGACGACCTGCGGTGCGACCCCTTCGGGCCGGCGCGCCTTGAGCACGGTGAGGAGGAACTCGAGGTAGGCGCCACGGTTAGGGTCGACGATCGTCTGGACCTCGTCGATGACGACGACGGAGATCAGCTTGAGCAGGTGCGGGTTACCCAGGGCCAGGCCGGCGAACTTCTCGTAGGTCAGCACGGCTAGGTCGAACTGCCCCTGCAGTAGGGCCGGCACGTCGTCGGCGGTTTCGCCGGTGGCCCGGATGGTCTGCAACCCTGCCGGCCCGTATGTGCGCGAGAACCTCGCGTACTGTTCGTTGACCAGCGCGCGGGTCGGCAGCAGGAACACCGACCGCCCGCCCAGTCGGGCGGCGCGGACGGCGGCGAGTTCCCCGATCATGGTCTTGCCGGAGGACGTAGGGGCCGTCACTAGGACGTTCGCCCCGGCGAGCAGCCTTCCTTGATTGATCGTGTCGACCTGAAGATCATTGAGCTCGTCGATGCGCGCCGCCCAGGCATCCAGCACAACCTGCGGGATGCCGTGACCGCGTAGGCTCGCGAGGTCCCTGGTGACCGGAGCCAGCACGGACGACGGGAACTGCGCCGAGTAGAGCGGCCCGGTATCGGTGAAGACCGGCCACCGCAGCTCCCCGTCCATCTGGCCCCGCAGGCTCGGATCCTGCTCGGCGGCGACCGTGCCGGATGCCTTCGCCTTGACCTCGCGGGTCACGAACGCCAGCAGGTCATACAGGCGAACCTGCCCGCCGTCCCCGGCACCTGCGCCCAGCAGTGCCCGGAGCAGGTGGTAGGTGAGCAGCCCGTGCCCCAGGTGCGGGTCCTCCCACGCCTCCTGCTCGCCGGTCGCCGCGGCGAGGATCAGCCGTCCGGTCCCCGCCATCCGCTCCAGCCGTGCGTCCGTGGATTCCGGCAAGCCGGTCACGCCGCCACGAGGCACCAGCGTGGCGTTGAGAACCTTGGCGCCCGCGCCTCCGGCGAAGCAGCAGTCCAGGATCACGACCAGCTGTCGGGCCGGGATCGCGCTCACCAGGTCCGTGAACTGCTCAAGCGGCAACGACGTCGAGGGCAGGTTGTCCGGGTCGGCGTCGTGCGTGACCAGCTCGTGGGTCGTACTACCATGCCCAGAGAAGGAGATCACCACGACGTCCTCGGGCGTGCTGCGGGTCTGCAGCTGCACGAGGGCGGCAACGAGAGCGTCGCGGGTGGCGTGCCGGTCCACCAGCAACGTGGTGTTGGTGTCGCCGAGGTTGTCGGAGAAGACGGCGTGCAGCGCCTTCGCGTCACGCGCCGCCGACGCCAGCCGCCGCACCGACTTGGACCGGTAGCGGTTGATACCTACGAAAAGACCATGGAACTGCCGCGCCGAAGTCGCGGCCGGATTGCCCGGCATTCAACGCCTCAGATGTGAAAGTAGTTCGTGCCGATTTCCGGTGGAAACCGTGCCCGGCCGCTACCTACGTGCCGCCGCCCGACTGGCCGGGTGGCACTCGAATCGAGCGGCAGCAGAAAAGGCTAACAGGCGCCGGCGAGGACAAACCCGTCGGACCTGCACAGCCGGTTGCGTGCCGCACGGGAACAGGTACTCGAGGTCCGAACGCACGACCCGGAGTCGACAGCGTGGAGCACTGCGGCCTGCCTGCTGCGGTCAGATGCGCTGGCCTGTACGCGCCGAAAGGCATCGCCGCGTTGTACGTGCGCGACGGCGTCCGGCTCGAACCGGTCGTCTGCAGCGGCGGCCAGGAACGCGTCCTGCGGGCCGGGACGAGAACGTCGCTCGCCGTCGGCCTCGGCACGGCCGCCGGCCTCGGACGATCGTCGCTGAAGCCGCAAGGGCGATGGCTAACGCGATCGGTTGCGGCCAAGCTACCGCCGAGGTTGCAGGCGATGCGCTGGTCAGTGTCGGGGCAGGTCGGTGTACCAGGGGCGGTGCCGCTCGACGGCGTAGCCGGCGTTGAGCAGCGCGGCGTCGGCGCCGCGTCGGCCGATTAGCTGCATGCCGATCGGGAACCGGCCGGCCATGCCGGCCGGGACGGTGAGGCTCGGGTGGCCGGTGAAGTTGGTCAGGTACGTCAGGGCCCACCCGATGAGCGGGTTGACGCCGACCCCGTTGATCGACGTCGGTCCGACGGTGTACCCGGTTGGGCCGTTCGATACGGACGGGACGGCCAGGGTCGGGCAGGCGATGAGGTCGTAGCCGGCGAAGGTCCGCTCAAGGGAGGTGCTGACGGCGACGCGGAGGAACGCAGCATGCTGGTATTCGACCGCGCTGGTCTCCTCGCCACGGCGGATCATGTCGACGAAGTCCGGGGACAGTTGGTCGATGACGCCGGGGTCAAGCAGGTCGACAGGGGCGCCTTCGACAAGGAACAGGTCCCGGCCGTGGGCGTACAGCGCCGACTGCAGCATGACCCATAGCGCGGAAAGGTCATTCTGGGTGACCGGCCGCCCGGCCGGGGACCGCAGCGGGTGGAGCTGGATCTGGTCCAGACCGAGGCGCACGGTGGTGACCGTCGCCCCCGCGGCGCGCAGCGCGGCGAGACCGGCCGGGACGGTCGCGGCGACGGCTGGGTCGACGGGGAACAGGTCTAGGTCGGGGCTGTAGGCGACCTTCACGCCGCGCAGGCGGCCGGAGAGTCCGGCGGTGTAGCTGTGCGGGGTGTCGAGCAGGGAGAACATGTCGACCGGGGACGGGCCGCCCATGACGTTCATCAGCAGCGCGGTGTCGGTGACGGTGCGGGTGATCGGGCCGGGGGTCAGCATCGGGGTGTGCGGCAATGGCGGCGCGTCCTGCGGGATGCAGCCCTGGGTCGGCTTCAAGCCCACGACGCCGCACAGCGCGGCGGGGATGCGGACGCTGCCGCCGGCGTCGGAGCCCTGCGCGAGCGGCACCAGGAACGCCGCGACCGCGGCGGCTGCGCCGCCGCTGGACCCGCCGGCGTTGTAGTCGAGGTCGAACGGTGTGCGGGTCGGCCCGAACACGAGGTTGTCGGTGGTGCCCTTGTGCCCGAGCTCGGCGGTGTTCGTCTTGCCCACGACGATCGCGCCGGCGTCGATGAGACGCTGGATGTAGATCGATGTGAACGGGGCGGTGAACCCGAGCTGGTGGAACGGCCGGGACCCGAACGTGTTGGGGACGCCTTTGACGTAGTCGAAGAGGTCCTTCACCGCCAGGAGGAGTCCTTCCAGGGGCCGGTTCGTCCGGGCCCGGTACCGGCGGTCCGCCTCCCGCGCCGCGGCGTAGACCTGCTCGTCCGGCAGCAGATACACGAAGGCGTTGATCGCCGGGTTGATCCGGCGGATCCGGGCCAGGTGTGCACGGGTCAGTTCGACGGCGGAGATCCTGCGACGTCGCAGCAGTTCCAGCTGCACCGTCGCAGGCAGGAAACACGGCTCCTCCCCGGCTGGTGCGGTGCCGGTGTATGGCAGCGGCGGTCCGGGCGGTGGCGGCACGGCCAACGCCGGGTGGGCAGGCATCAGCGCGGCCGCCCCCGCGGCGGCCGTGAGCAGGGTGCGTCGGGTCACGTGCATGCGATCACTCCAAGAGGTGGTCGAGCGGTGGATGTCACGCCGCCCGCGACTGGCGCAGGCCGGCGGTGCGTGACGCGGGAAGGTCGGTTGCCGCAGCAGCCCCGGGACCGCCGTGGCCCGGGTTCGGCTCGCTGATCGGGCCGGCGGACACGCTCGCAGCGGCGGGTGCGGGCGGCGGTTCGTGGCGCAGTTCGGCGACGAACCGGTCGATGTGGGCCTCGGTCACCCCGGGCACGCACACGATCCGCGCCCAGCCCGCCGCGACCGGCAGCGACCACCGCCGCCGCAGCAGCTCGGACGGTGGTTGCAGCAGGACGGTCATCGACCCCGGATGCCGCCAGCCCGGCCAGGGGAGCTCGCGCAGCCGGCGCAGGGTGTAGCCGGCGAGCGCGTCGCTGCGCCGGGCCCGCCGGACCAGGCCATCGATGCCGTACTCGTGCAGGACCTGCCACAGCAGCACAGCGGCGTGCCCTGACCCCAGGCCGTACCTGCCCACGGCATCGGCGGCATCGGACAGGTCGGCGGGCGAGGGCACCGCCGGCGTCGGCGATGCCGCTGCGGCTGGGCCGGCGGTCCGGCGCACCGCCACCGCGCAGGGCAGCGGCACCGGCAGAAACTGGTCACCGGCCACGACCATGCTGTCCGCACCGGCGGCGAACCCGACCGGCGTCTGCGGCACCGCTCGCGCGGCCAGCGCCAACCCTTCCAGCGGTGCGTCCACATGCAGATGCGCCGCGATCGGCAGCGCGTCGATCGCGGCCCGGATCGCGGCCACGTCGTCCAGGGCGCCGGTCGCTGGTGTGCCGAGGGTGGCCACGACAGTCGCCGCCGACGGCCGGCGGTGCCGGATCTCCGCGGCGAGCTGGGCGGGGTTGAGGACTCCGCGTCGGTCCGCCGCGACGGCGACGGTGTCCAGGCCAAGGATGTGCGCTGCTGCGGCCACATGGGGGTGCCCGGCCGCGGACCGGTACAGCACCAACCCTGGTTCGGCCTGCCGCAGCGGCAGCAACGTCCGGATCGTCGCAGCGGTCAGGCTGTCGCACACCGCGCCTTGCCATCCCCGCGGAGGCGCCTGCAGCAGCTCGGCGACCTGCGAGACGACCTGGTCGGCGAACCAGCCGACCGTCGGCCCCAGGCCGATGTCCTGTTCGGCCCGCAGCGCATGTCGCAGCATCGACGCGACGGCGGCGACACGGTCCAGGTCGGTCGCATACGGCTCGCCGATCGCCGTCGCGCGGCGGGTATCCCGGGCGGCGAGCAGCGACGCCACCGGCCCTGGGGGCGGATGCCGGCCGTTCACGCCGCCGGGCCCAACTCGGCGATGCGCGCACCGAGGGTGGCGCACAACGCGATGAGGTCGTCGTTGGCGTGCACGTACGCGGCGTCGGCGGCTTGCATGGCCGCCGCCGTCTCGGCGAGCAGGTCACGACCGGACGGGGTGCACGACAGCGCCACCGTCCGCCGGTCCGACGACGGCCGCTCGCGGCTGATCAGGCCGCGCCGCGACAGCTTGGTCAGGATGTCGCTCAACGTTGCCTTCGCGACCGCGATCTGCCGGCACAGGTCCAGCACCTGCACCTGCGGTTGCGAATGGACCAGGTGCAGCACCAGGTAGTCCGGCACCGTCAGGCCCGAGCCGGCCAGGACCACGCGTTCGGCGTTGGACCGGGCTCGCCGGGCGAGATGCCAGGCCGCCACGACCAGCGGCACCGCGACGTCGTCGCTGCCTGGGTTCGCGGGTTCGGCGGCGGCGGTCATTGGCGGTGCCGGCCGCTGTGCCGGTTCAGCCGCCGCAGCCAGTTGTGCCACCAGGCGGGCCTGCGGCTCCGGCGATGCCGGCCTCGGCCTCCATGACGGTCGGCGTTCTCGCCCGTCGCAGCGGTCTGCGACGTTTGCGGCGCCGGTGCCGCAGCACTGCGATCATCGCTGTCCATGTTTCCCCCGTGTCGGTCAGCACCGGCACATCACCAGCCCCGGGCCGCACCGGCGGCCGGGGTGATCACTGTGATGAGCACGAATCTGACCCTGCCTGCAACACCCCCGCCGCCGGAACGTGTGGGAAGGAGTGCGGACGTGTGGGGTCGTGGCGCGGGGATGTCGCCGCGTGCGACGTGCTGCGGCGGTGCGGCGACCGTTGCGACACCGTCGCAGCCGGGCACGATCGACCTCACCGGCGTTGCGACCGGCTGCGAAGCAGCAGCGCAATGAGCCGGACGGCGCGACACGGCATCGGCTGGCTCACGCATTGCGATCTCCGAGAACATCAATGCTGCATCGCTGCGACATGGGCGCCGCAGCGCCATGGCGGGTGTCGCATCTGCAGGCGATCAAGTAGGCCGAGCGCACCGTCTCCACGCGAAGCTGACCTTGCTCTGATCAGACGTGGTCGCCACCGTCACGCTGGTGCCGCGCCATGCGACCGCTCGCTGGAGTCGTCGATTCGATCAACGTACAGCGATGACACCGCTGGCCTGTGGAGTAGCCGGTCGAGTGCCGGCGATGCCTCAGCGATCCAGCGCTTCAGACTGCGGTGCGCCGGGTGTGACATTGCCGCACCGCCCGGGCGGCGTGTCGCAGCGCCGGTCCTGGATCGCACGCAACGGGTGTGCGTGGCGTGCTCGGCGAGCGTCATATCGGTGTCGTCCGTGGATTCGAGGGAGCCGCCGCCGCGACGTGCGAGCGAGGCGCCGTCGCAGCTGCCGGCGGATGCGGCGATAGGCTCGGGACGCCGAGCTGCGCCAGGGCGACAGCTGCTGCAGCGCTGCGACGGCCGAGACGTTGTACGGTGTGGTGCGGCGGTGTCGCAGCCGAGGTCAATCTGCCGCAGTGCCCTGAATCAGTGGATGCGACAGCCCAGCATCGGTGTCACGGGCGGAGACGCCCCTGTACCCGATAGGGCGGGTATGCGTCAGCGTGTGGGCGCCCCGCGGGTCGCCGGCACGAACGTCATGTCGCATCGCTTGCAGTAGAACTGGCTCTGCCAGTGTTGGAGCCGGAGACGGAAGGCGGGCAGTTGCGTCTGGTGTTTCTGCCATCCGATGACGGTCAACACGACGGCGCCGACAACGAGACCCGTCAGGATCAGCACCACCATGACCACGCCGAGCAGCGCGGACGGGGTGAGCCGGCCGGGATCGTCGACGAGCGCCGCGACGCTGCACAGCGCCATCAGCGCGAGGAGCACGCCGGCCGCCGCCGGGAGCAGGTACCAGGCGGGCAGCCGCGGCGGCGCGAGCCGCCGGGCGAGATGGGTCCGGGTAACGGCCGTACCGCGGGCCATGTACCACTCGCCGGTCAACGACTGCTGCGGCACCCGCACGGTCGTCCGGGTTGTGCTGGCAGCGTGCAGGACACTGACCTTCCCGACCTGATCGAGACTCCCGCACCGCGGACACCGCGCATCCAGGTGCACAGGTGTTGCATTCCGCTGCGCGGCCAGCGTCGTCTGGCCGGCTGGCTGCGGTGCTGACCTCTGTTCCATGCGAACCCCCGTTCCACTCCCGATATTGATCGAAGTAGCTGGCGATGTCCACCCGCAGGTTCCCACACCGCGACCGACGGCCGTGGCGAGCCCACGCGATCAGCCGCTCGGTGCTGCTGCGGAGACAGTGTGCCGCCGACGCGGTTTGACCACCGTCAGGTACTCCTCCTCGGAGATTGCGCCAGCCTGCAACCATCTGCCCGCGACAGTGGCGGCGTACCGGACGGACCCTACGAGCCGATCGAGCTCCGCCGCCGAAGGTAGCGCCTGACCATGATCCCGCCGCCCCTGCACGATCGCCCACATCGATGCAGCCTGTGTCTGCCGCTTCGTACGCACCGACGCATCGCGCAAATCCTCCGCGTCGCTGCTGGTGGACGTGCCTGCACCGCTGCTCCCTCCGCGGCCCGGCTCACCTGGACCGGCCTCGTGACCGGCTGCTGAAGGCCAGTTCCCATCATCCGAAGGTGTCGTAGGCGCCAGACGCGACGGGACGAGGTCGACCGCGATGAGCGCGGTCAGCCCGTCATAGTCGGCACCGTCGGCCAGCCGCACCGCGATCTCGTCCAGGTCATAGACCGCGACCGCGATGTCGGCCGTCGTCGGGTCGACCGCGGAGCGGATTTTGCGGTGCAGCACCTTGGCGATCGCCGACGTGCGCTGCTCCTTGCGCTTCTCGGCCTTCGCGGCGGCGATGGAGGTGTACAGCCCGAGCGAGGTGTCGGCCTTGGCCAGGTTCTTGGCCCGCAGGGTGAGCCACGGGTGGCGAACCCAGTGCCCGACCACCTCGTAGGCCGGGGTGGTCGGCGGCAGGTCGCCCGTGGCCCTCAGCCGGTCGCGGCGCTGGTTCTCGGTGTGCATCAGCCACACCAGGTAGCCCAGCGCCGACATGCCGGCGAAAAACCCTGCCAGGAGCTTATTGTCGTGCGCCATCCAGTTGAACGCGACCGCCCAGGCCGCGATGAGGACGGACAGGATGCGCGACCCGGTCGCATTCTCGCCGAGCCGGCGCCGGACGTCGGCGTTGGCGAGCACGACGATGCCGCCCAGTTCGAGGGCGCCGACCGCCGGGATTGCCCACAGCAGCGGAATACCGAGCGCTTCGACCGCGCCGGACACCTGCCCGGCGAGCGCAACGATCAGCACCACGACGTAGAACAGCTGGCGCATCACGACGCTGTCCCGCATCGCGTTGGCAAGATCCGCGTCCAGGTCACGCATATCAGTCGGCCGGGCAGCCGGGCGCGCAGACGGCGTCCGCGGAGAGCCGTCCCGCGGCCGCCGTGGTGCCGTCAGGAGTGCTGGCGCTCCCGCGGTAGCCAAGTCAGACCAGGCGTCGATCGGCCGTCCGCCGGACGCCCTCGCGGCGTGCATGGTCGTCATGCACGCACTATCGCACAACCATCATAGGTTTCATAGTTTTTATAGTTTTCATAGTTTCGGCATGCGCCTCGATCAGCTGCGCCAGAACGGCGCGGGATGCGTGGTCGACGCCCGGAAGCCCGGACAAGTCCACCTGCAAAGATGACTGCACCAGCGTGTTCATGTGACGACTCAGGGGTGCAACGTGACACAGGCCGACGAGCCGCAATGGCTAAGGCTGGGAGAAGCGTATGAGCAGCTTCGCGTCATGGGCATCACCGACCAGACCGTCCGAGTCTGGGGAGACGCCGGACGCTACGGCCTCGTCGTCATGCGTGTCGGAGCCCACCGCAAGTTCCGCGCCGACACGGTCGCCGAAGTGCTCCGCCGATTCCGCGCGGGCGAACTCGAAGACGACTGACCGCCGCCGAACTCGCCGACCGGATCGTCACCGAACTCGCCGAAGCGGTCATCGTCGACGGCCACCCACTCCGCGCCCGCGCCAGCATCGGCATCTTCGTATCCGGTCCCGACAGCACACCGTGCCAGCTCCTCCGCCAAGCGGACCAGGCGATGTATAGCGCCAAACGCCGCCGCACCGGCCGATCCGACGTCCACCTAACCACGACCACCTGACGGTCCCGACCGGAGACCGGAGCGCTATCCATCTGCGTCGAGGCCAGCGCGCACGGTCGGATTGCTCGCACGGCTTTGGCGGCGGCCGGCGTTATCCGTGTCGATTGAGCAGCACACGAGCAACGGCCGCGGCTACCGGGAACTGGTCGAGGCAGATCAGTTGCGGATAGGCCGACGATCGCCGGCTCGGTCATTGGACCCGTAGGACGGAACCATGGTCGGATCGAGCGATGGAGCGCAAGGCGTCTTCGCGATCGAGGCCGGCATGGAGCAGGACCAGTTCCGCTCGTTCCGTTGCATCGGGTACGGTCACGACATGCTTCGCCAGAGCCTGAGTAACGCGGCGACTGACGATAGGCGCGGCGACCTATTCATAACCGTTGAAGCCTGAAGGGCCAGGCTCGGCCGCCCGCACAAGAATGGCTCAGGGGAGCAACCTCCGGCGCAGATTCTTCTCCGCCCGGGTCCGTGCAGTTTCTTCCGGTGTTGCCACAGCCTTTACCGTGTTCGCGGCCATGAGCGTATCGACCTGGGCGGCGGTGAACCGGCGCTTGCGAGCGATGTAAACGTGCTCGATGCGCCCCGCTCGGCATTCGTCAGCCAGCCAGCGGGCTGAGACTCGGATGAGTCTGGCTACTTCTGGGATGTCGTAGTACCGGATTTCCTCTGGCATGTCGCCCCCCGCTCTCATCTACGCCCTGCCGTGTCGATGCGAGCGTGTTGGGGCGCTTGGAACGTCAACACGCTCGCCGGCAGTTCCGTGAGTGGCTGGATCGTGCCGGATCGACGCCATTCAGCCTGCCTGGCGGCAGGCTCCCGATGACAGGTGCGGGTGCGTGTGGCGGGGTGTCACCGGGTCCGGCGGGAGCGTTGCGCCGCTCAACACGCCGCTGTGACCGGGATCACTGCACACGACACGGCAAGGCCCGCCCCTGGGTCCCTGATCAGGGCCGGAGCAGTCGGGAAGAGGGCTTCAAGATCGGCCGGTGTTCCCATCGTGTGCCCACGGCCGGATGATCTTGACTTCAAGATCATCCGGCCTGGTACGTTGTCCCAGGTAGGGACGCAGAGCCGCCTAACGGAATCGAACCGTTGACCTATTCATTACGAGGTGGTCTCGGACGGGGTTCTGGGGGAACCTGGGGGATCCTGAGGGCACTGTGACCTGCAGAAATGGTCTCGCAGTAGCCCTCCAGGTTCCACCAGATTCCTACGGGTTCTGCAACCAATCCTGCAACCACTTCGACTCAGTTTTGGCCGCTGCGGGCGTCGTCGAAGCCTTGCATGTAGCCGAGCAGGTACGCCTCGGCGTGGGTCCGTGGGTTTGGAAGCGGCGTTCTGACCGCAGGGACGCCGTTGCAGCGCTGACCAAGGGCCCACGCCACACCCACGACCGCCGCAGACACTGCAGTCACGGCGAGGAGTTCTCTACCCAGCACGTCGATTGCCCCCTTTGTCGTTTGAGCCCGAGTCTCACTCGTGAAACACCCTCCGGGACGAGTTGGCGGCTCGACAACCTAACAACCCCTAACGCGGACCAACTGCCGCGACGCCTGCGCCTCCTTGATCCAGGAGGTTCCAACGGTGGGCCGCACCGTGTCGCATCACCATGCGGACGGTCCGGACCCTGTAGTGCAACGCAAAGTCCGGCCGTAGAGAAAGAGCGGCCTCGTCGGGATTGGGCCAGGATTGGGCCCGACGAGGCCGCTGCCACCTCAACCCGTTCTGGAGACGGAGCCATACGAGATGACAGCATCCGATTATCCATCAGATGCGCTGCCGAGCGCACCGACCACGGCCGTGAACCCGGGGTTGCGGCGGACGGCGGAACGCAAGATCGAAAGTCTGAGCGCGGAGATAGCCGACCTTGAACGCACACGTCGGTGGATCAACACGGCGGTATGGGGCATCGCATTGGGCGTCATGGTCTACGGGGCGATCAACGTAACCGGCCTACTCATCGATCACGACGTGTGGATCAAGGTCGCCTGGCTGCTGTCGTTCATGATCGATCTTGCAATGTGTGTAGGACTGATGGGCGATCGCGTGCTGCACCGATACGGGCGTCGGGACGGGTGGGTTACCGCCCTGCGCTGGCTGACGGCGGCTATGACGCTGGTCCTCAACACCGCCAAACCGGCCTTGAGCCGTGATTGGGTCGGAGTTGGAATCCACACTGTCGGACCAGTCCTGCTGATCCTGGTCGCAGAGGGCGCCGGCAGTTTCCAGCGCCAGCTGACGGAGATCATCCGCCAGTTGCAAGCCGAATTGGCGGAACTGGAACTCGCCACTGCCGGCCGGACAGTGATCACCGAACCCCGCGGCGACCACACGAGCTTGGTAGAGCAGTCGATCGATGGCGAACGACCTGGTTCCGGGCTCGAAAGTCGAGCTGCGACCCAGTCGTCGAGTCTCGCCGTTTCGGACGCGCCGATGCCCGGCGGTCCAACCCTGGCCGCAACGCCGCCTCCGTCTCGCGAGACGAAGGCGGAGGCATCCGCCACCATCTCTCGCGTCACGGAAGCGCAGACGGTCCGCTCCGTCTCGCCGGACGCCGAGACCTCAGGCCCGGAGACCGCGCAACCCGAATCAGCTGCTGAGGCCAGGGTGGAGCGAGACGAGGGTGCGAACGAGACGACCATGCCGGAACCGAAGAACGAGACGGCGTCGCCCCCCGGCCTGCTGACCTTGGAGCCAGGCGTGCCTATCAAGGAGGCGATGTGGAAGTACTGGCAGGCTTGTCGGGACGCGGGCCAGGCGGTCAACGGGGCCGACTTGGATCGCGTCTTCGGCAGCAACAACTACGGCCGACGCACGATCAAAGAATGGGTCGACACTGGACGCATTACGCAGGCGGAAGCTGATGCAGCGCGGTCCGGCTTGCGGCCCCACGCAGTCTCGGCGGGATGAGCTTGATCGCCATACCTCGACGTTTCAGGATCTTGACGTTATCTGTCTCATGTGGACATAGAAAAATGCCCCTGATCTGGGAAAATCTGAGTGTCGAAGTCAGAAATCGCCCGGATCGAGAGGCACTTTTCGCGTGAGTGATGTTACCGGATGGTCGAGGCGGCTGACAGTCACCGCCGGCGGCAAGGGGGTGGTGTCGCACGCGGGCGCGGTCGCGCTGCGGCTGACGGCCGACCGTACGGGTCTGACCGCGGCCCTGTCGCGGGCGCTGTACCGAGAGGATTTCACCCCGGGCCACGACCGGGGCAGGGTCCTCGCCGACGCGGCGGTGATGATGGCCGACGGCGGCAACACCGTGCGTGGTATCGATGTGCTGCGCCACCAGCGCGATCTGCTCGGAGAGGTGGCCTCACCGGCCACCCTGTCACGGGCTTTGGGCGAGGTCGACCAGGCCGCCCTGGACCGTATCGACGCCGCCCGCGCCGCAGTGCGGGCCCGGGTCTGGGACCTGATCGCCGCCCGCCACGGCCGGATCCCGCCGGCCCGGGTACCCAACGGCGACCTCGGCGAGACGATCGTACTGCGCATCGACGCCCATTTCATCGATGCCTACTCGCGCAAGGAACAGGCCGGCCGGCTACGCGGCCGCTACGGACTGCACCCATGGCCGTGATCTGCGACAACACCGGCGAGTGCCTCGCCGAACAGCTCCGCGGCGGCACCGCCGGCGCCAACGACGCCGACGACCACATCGCCCTGCTCACCCGCGCCATCGCCCAGATCCCCGAGCCCTGGCGGCACAACCTGCTCATCACCGCCGACGGCGCCGGCGCCACCCACAAACTGCTGGCCTGGATCGCCTCCCTCAACCGCGAACCCCGCGGCGACGACCCCGGCATGCGCGTGGAGTACTCGGTCGGCTGGCCGGCCGACAAACACACCGGCCGGGCCATCGCGAAACTCCCCGCCGACGCATGGACGGCGATGCTCGCCGCCGACGGTCAGCCCGGCATCCCCGCCACCCTCGACGCCGACTCCGGCCCCGACACCGTCGGCGAGGTCGCCGACATCACCGTACTGCTGCCCCACCTACACACCTGGCCGCAGGGACAGCAGGTGTTCGCCCGCCGGGTCAAACCCCTCCGCGACACCACCCCGAAACCCCTGCCCGGCACCGGCCAGCTTGCCCTCGACCTGCAACAGCAGGCTGCGGGCTGGCGCTACGAAGCCTTCGCCACCAACAGTCCGGCCGCCGGACCCCGCGAAGACGCCGGCGAGGTCGCCGCCTGCCTCGACGGCCGCCACCGCGTCCACGCCCGGGTCGAGGACCATTTCAAGGAAGGCAACACCACCGGCGCCGACCGGCTGCCCTCCCAAAGCTTCGCCACCAACACCACCTGGTACCGCACCCACGCCATCGCCTGCGACCTCATCGCCTGGCTGCAACTGCTCGCCTGCGATGGTCACCAGGCCCGCGCCGAACCAGCCACCCTGCAATACCAGGTATTCCACACCCCGGCCACCCTCACCCGCGGCGGCCGACAACGCCGCCTCAACTTCCCAGCCCACTGGCCATGGACCCACCACATCCAGGCGATCTTCACACGGCTCCTCGCGATCCCCGCCCCAACCTGACCCTCACACCCCCGCAGAACCGACCACGCACCCCACCGCCTGGAGAACGGCGCCCACCGAGGCGACACTCGGCACCACCGGCCGCCCACCGCCGAAAACCAACACCCACCACCCGCAGCCATCCACATACGTCAACGTATTCAAGATCCTGAAACGTCGAGGTATAACGCGATCGAGATCAGCCTGTTCGGGTTGGTCGGCGTGACCCTGGCCGGGCTGGCCGGTGGGTCGTGGCTGGTGTGGGCCGGGGTGGCGTGGGCGTTGATCGCGGTGGCCGGGGTGCTCAACGTGGCGTTGAACACGTGGATCGTGGCGGTGGTGTTGTGCGCGGAGTTGGGCACGATCGGCGCGTTCGTCCTGGCCGCGTTCACCCATCCTGCCCCGGGCGGTGTCACGGTCGCGCCGATGACGGCGGGCGCGGTGTGGCACGGCGGGTTTGGTGGGGTGCTGACGTTCGCGGTGGCGGCGTTCGTGGGGTTCGAGACCGCGCCGGTGTTCAGTGAGGAGGCGAAGCACCCGCGGAGTGTGATGCGGGCGACGGTGGGTGTGCTGGCGTTCCTGCTGGCGTTCTACTGTGTGGCGGCGTGGGCGATCCCGGTGGCGGTCGGCGCTGACCGGGTGGTGGCCGTGGCCGGTGATCCTGAGTCGGGGTTGCCGTTCGTGGTCCTCGATCGGGCGTACGGGTGGGGGTTGAGCCTCCTAGCCTCGATGCTGCTGGTCACGTCGGTTTTGACCGCGATGTTGTCGTTTCACGGCACGGTGGCCCGCTACGTGTATGCGATGGCGCGGGAGCGGGTGTTGCCGGGCTGGCTGGCGGTGGTGGGTACCGCCGCTCGGGCGGGTGCGCCGGTCGGTGGGTCGCTGACCCAATCGGCGGTGGCGTTGGCGGTGCTGGCGGTGGTCGCGGTGACCGGCGCGGACCCGATCGGGGTGCTGTTCACCTGGCTTGAAGGTCCATGCCGCGCTCGACACGGCGGGCGTGCCGGTCGAGCTGCGGTGGGTCCACGCCGATGCGGCGCTCGCCGGGATCCCCCTCGGCCTGCTCGACCCCGCTGACCGGCCCGGGTTCGATTTCGGTGACGGCGCCACCTCGATCGTGGTCTCTGGGCACAAGTTTCTCGGGGTCCCCGCACCGTGCGCCGTGCTGATCGTCCGCGATTCCGCGCGCCCCCGCCACCACACCGGCCACGATGCTGGTCACGGTCCCGGAGGGGATGCCGTCTACGGCCGGCACATCGACTATGTCGGCAGCCTGGACACGACGGTGAGTGGTTCCCGGTCCGGACACATGGCGCTGATGGCTTGGTGGGCGCTGCAAACCTGGGGTCTGGACGGGCTGCGCCGCCGCGCGGAGCAGGCGCGGGAGCTGGCCGCCGCCACGACCCAGCGGCTGGACGATATCGGCTGGCGGGCGTGGCGGCATCCCCTCGCGCTCACCGTGGTCCTGGACCAGCCACCCGGTTTCGGGATCACACGCTCCCGCACCGGCAACGGCCGGAACACACCCGTCCTGAGCTGAGTGCACAGATCGTCCAGGAACCCGGGAACACCCACCCGCTCCTCGACGTCGGCGACCGTCAAGCCGTCCACGCCAGCGGTGCGGGCACCCTGGTTGCCAGCGACCCGGTCGAACGCCACCAACAGCGTCGCCGGGTCGTACACGAAGTTGAACAGATCATCGAACCGGCGGCCGAGATCGGCCACCGCCCAACGGTGAAGCTTGGCCTGCATCTCCGATACCCGCCGGCGGCCCCAGCGGGGCCACCTCCAGCGGAGCGCCGCTATTCAACGATGCGTCTTCCGGCATTGCAGCCTCCGCCCTCCTCGATACCGCTGCCGTCCTTCCCCATGTGCCGGGCTTCCCCGACTCGGAGTACTACGACGGCTCCGCCCCACCCCACCGGTTCGACGGTCGGTGCGCCTATCCCGAACGGCCGGCTGGACGCCTACCGCCCGGGAACCGCGACAGGGTGGTTCCCGTGTTCACTGTGGTTCGCTCAGCGAAGGAGGAGCCCGACTGTGTCCCAGCGACATCGCCATGGGTACGCCGCAGACCTTCCCCATGGCCTCCCCGGACAGCTAATAAAGACCATCCGACGAGTTCCCCACCACAACGGCAAACAGCAGGGACGCACCGCGTCCGGCCCAGATCCGCCAGGTTCGAGCCGGTGTCAAGATTGAAGGACGTAACAACGCCGGTTCCTCGCGTACTCCTCTTCGCCACGCTTGCCGGACCCACACCATCTGGCAGTGCTGATGCGTCCCGGCGTTGTCAGAGCTGCTCCCACCCTCCCCGGCACCACCCGGATCAGGCTGCCCTCAGCTTCGATCGCCTGCTGCGACAGACGAAAGGCGGCGGTCTCTCACCCCCACTCGAACCAACAGCGCCTCACGGCGCAATCACCAGGCTTGACACGTTCCGCCATCCTCGCCCGACGAATCAGTCCGATACACCCCCGCCCGGAAAGATTCACGCATGACCTGTGGAATCTGATGCAGTCAGCGCACGACCGTGCCGGAGAATCAGCTTCTTGTTCCGGTTACCGCAGAAGTTCATTGAACACCAACGCCGGTTTCCCGCCCGACTGCCGTCCAGGAACAGCCCCCGGCATGCCGGATTCTCACACGCTTTGATGCGATCTCGATGAGCAGCGAAATACTCGATGGCATCCTCGGCCAGTACCCCCAGCCCGTCAGCGACGGTGAATCCACCTTCTGTGGCCCATCGCCGTTCACCGGTGACGTCAAGCCACCGCCTCGCCCGTCCGGCCATCGCCGCCGCATTGATGAGCGCCGTATCCGAGGACGCGGGCGCCCCGTCCTCGGCAAGCGCGGTCCCAACTCGATGGATGGCCTCACGCAGCTTCCTGGCCTCAGGCAGGTCATAGTCGGCCACGGCCTCAACCGGAAGCCCATGCAGGCCGAACCACTCGCGCAAGTCCCCTGGCTGCTCAAGCAGCTCCCGCGGACGCCCAAAGCGATCGATCTTGGTAGCAGCGAATCGAAAGCTCAGGACGTCATTGTCGAGCCGGTACCGGGACATGAGAACCAGTCTAGTCGGTGCCACCGTCTTCACTCGCCCTCACGCATGCATCTGGTAATGTGGAACCCCTTCAGCCAGTTCCAAGAAAGGACAACGGAAGCCGTCATGACCTCTCGCCCCGCCGTCGCCGTGCTCGGGACGGGCATCATCGGATCACCCATCGCCCGGAACTGGATGCCGCCGGATACCCCGTGCGTGTCTGGAACCGCAACATCGAGAGGGCGAAGGACGCGGCAACGGGATCCCGCATCACCGTGTGCGACACTCCTCGGGACGCGGTCACCGGCGCGGACATCGTCGTCACCGTCCTCACCGACGCCCGGGCCACGGAGGCGGTGATGGACCAGGCAGCGGCAGGGGTCCGGCCGGGCCTGCTGTGGCTCCAGCTGGGAACCGTTGGAGCCGCCATTGCCGGTCTGTCCGAGTGGGCCTCCCGGTACGGTGTAACGCTCGTCGACGCTCCGGTCCAGGGGAGCAGGCAGCCGGCGGAGCAGGGAAAGCTTGTCGTCATCGCCTCCGGACCTGACTCTGCTCACGTGGCCGCACAGGCCGTGTTCGACACGATCGGCAGCCGTACCCTCTGGGTCGGCGACACCCCCGGCACCGCGAGCCGCCTCAAGCTGGCGCTCAGCGTCTGGGTGGCGGCGCTCACCCATGGCATCGCCGAGAGCCTCGCCGTCGCACGCAGTCTCGGCGTCGCCCCGGCCCTGGTTCTCGACGTCGTCAGCGACGGCCCGATGGACAGCGGGTTCTTTCAGGCCAAGGCCGCCGCCATACTCGACGACGACTACGACGCGTCTTTCACCGTCGCCAACGCCGTCAAGGACACGAAGCTGGTGCTCGACGCCGTCCGCGACGCCGTGCCCCTCGACCTCTCTCGCGCGGCCCTGCGGAGATGGTCGCTGGCCGCAGAACAGGGATATGGGGACAAGGACATGATCGCATCCCACCTTGCGCAGACTCAGCCTCAGACAACGCTCTGACATGCTTGGTCGGTGACGGGGCCGCCCGCGGCCCCGTCACCGAAGCGCCGATCACGATGCCGAGTGCCGCCGCCACGCCATCGACGCGTTCGATCGGCTCAACAAAGACTCCGTGGACTCTGCACACGCCAGCGCGCTGGCCGTCCCGCATCCTCAGGACCCTCGAGGATCTCACTGCCGGGAGGCTCTACGAATTCGCCTTCTTCGGCGCCGCGATCCGCCTTCAGGGCGCCACGGTGGCCCCCATCAGACCTGTCGCGATGCCGCTTCGCCCCTGACTGCTCCCCCAGCCAAGACCAACCTTCGGAACAGGGGATTTACATCTCCTTAACGCCCCCTTAGCATTGGAACCGTCTTAGACGGTTCCAACTCCCTACGGCTTCAGCCTCGGCACGCTGGAGGAACCTGCCATGAATCACTCGATCAGGCTCTACAACTCCGACCTAGCCCCCGCCGCCGACCGGCGGTGGGGCACCTACAGCATCGCCTCCATCTGGTTCGCCTGCCTGCACAACATGGGCGTCTACACAGCGGCGGCCGGCTTCTTCCTCCTCGGGGTCCCCATCTGGCAGGTTCTCATCGGAATCTTCCTCGGCCTGCTCCTGACCTGGGCCGGAGCGGAACTCATGGGTAGATTCGGTTTCCGGGAGGGCGTCCCACTGCCAGTCGCCGCGCGTGTCGGCTTCGGCGTCTTCGGCGCGAACATCCCCGCCCTCGTCCGTGGCGGCGCGGCCGTCGCCTGGTACGGCATCCAGACGTTCCTCGCCTCCCACGCCGTCCAGATCCTCGTCCTCCTCCTGGTTCCCAGTGCCAAGGCACTCGACCATGGCCACGGGTTCCTCGGCCTCTCACCGCTCGGCTGGCTGTGTTTCCTGTTCATATGGGGCGTCCAGCTCTTCATCGCCGAACACGGCATGGAAGCGATCAGGAAGACCCAGAACTGGGCGGGCGCGGTCGTGTCGATCGTGATGATCAGTCTGGCCGTCGGACTCACCGCGAAGGCCGGATTCCACCTGGACTACGGAGACCACACCGCCTCGGGGTTCTCGTCCGGAGCCGCCGGCGCCATCGTCAAGATCGGCACTCTTTTGTTCGTCGTCTACGCGACGATGATCTTGAACTTCTGTGACTTCACGCGCTTCTCCCCCACCCGGCGCTCCTACTTCTGGGGAAACTTCTTCGGGCTTCCAGTCAGCGGCATGGTCTTCGCCGTCACCGTTCTCCTGCTCACCGGCGCCAGCTA
The DNA here is from genome assembly GCF_039531485.1 of Dactylosporangium maewongense. Lineage (NCBI taxonomy): Bacteria > Bacillati > Actinomycetota > Actinomycetes > Micromonosporales > Micromonosporaceae > Dactylosporangium > Dactylosporangium maewongense. The sequence continues at coordinate 22,874 of NZ_BAAAQD010000037.1, forward strand.
CAAGCTGGCGGGCAAAGCACTGACCGAGCCAACCGACTTCCTCCAGCTCACCCACAACCGATGGTTGGTGGGCATCGGCGCGGTGCTCTTCATCTTCGCCACCCTCGGTGTCAACATCATCGCCAACCTCGTCTCCCCGGCCTTCGACCTGGCGAACGTCAACCCCGCTCGGATCACCTTCCGCCGCGGCGCACTCATCGCCAGCGCCGTCTGCGTGGTCGTGATGCCGTGGAAGCTCTTCGCCTCCCCTGTCGCCATCAACTACTTCCTGGGCTCTTTGGGGGCCATGCTCGGCCCGATGTTCGGCGTCATCGTGGCCGACTACTACCTGCTGCAGCGCCAACGCGTCGACGTCGATGGGCTCTACAGCACCGACAGGACCGGACCGTACTTCTACTCGCGAGGGTTCAACTGGCGTGCGATCGCCGCAGCACTGATCGGAGTCGCTGTCAGCGTCCCACTGGCGGTGGTTCCCGACTTCGCGGCGTGGAGCTGGGTCGCCTGGTACGCCGGCACGGCCGCCGCCGCAATCAGCCACGTCGTCCTCACCAAAACCCTCCCAGGGGGCACTCGCGTCTCCCCGTCCACGCCCTCCCCCGCGTCCGCCGGGCTCGACATCGCCCGCGGCTGATATCCGATCAACGGAGCAGGAGCATAGAAATGTCGTTCGAACGGCACAGATTCGACCACATAGGGATTCCCACCACGGAAACCCACGAGGGCGAGGTCTTCGTAGAGACCACTCGGGTGTGGCTCACCAGCCCGCGTTCACACCCCGCCAACATCGAGTGGCTCAGGTACGAGCCGGACACACCCGTGCCCGCGCCGGTCCGCGACCTCCCGCACGTCGCCTACCGCGTGGACGACATCCGAGAAGCCCTCAAAGGACATGAAGTCCTCATGGATGTGTTCGAGATCGGTGAAGGGTTCGCACAGATCGCCTTCATCCTGTTCGAGGGCGCGGTCGTGGAGTTCATGCAGTACCGGAATCCCGAAGAGACGGGCTGGATCTGAACATGAGATCCACCAGGTCCGGCATCGGCGGACTCGCACGACTGAGCGACGTGGCACTGTCCGCGATCTTCATCCACGCCGGATACCGCGTCGCCAGCCGCCCAGCTGGACTGGCCAAGAAGCTGGACGCGTTCACACGCCGCTACTTGGGATTCGAGATTCCGAACTCAGCGGCGCTCGTACGACTGAACGCGGCGGCGATGGTTGCGGGGGGCGCGGCGCTCGCGCTCGGTGTGTGGCCCCGAAGTGCCGCCGCCGCCCTGGCGCTCAGCCTCCAGCCGACCAACGTCGTCGGCCATCCGTTCTGGGAGTCGGAGGGCGCCGAAAGGACAAGCGAGCTCAACGCCTTCCTCTCCAACATGGCCATCACCGGCGGACTGATCATGGTGGCTACACGGGACCTGCAGAGGTGCGGACGTGCCGCATCCGGGCCCAGCCGGTGGGCAAGGTCGCCTGGAACCGAGTGGGAGGCTTGATATGCAATGCATGCAATACATACTTGGTGCACACAAATGTCGGCCTTGGTGGAAGGGGGAGTGATGCTGAGTGCCCCGCAGCTGGCAGTGCTGGCCGTTGCGGGCTTCCTGTCCGGCGCGGTGAACGGGGTCGTCGGTGGCGGCTCCCTGATCTCCTTCCCCGCTCTGCTGGCCGTCGGCTACTCACCGGTGGCCGCCAACGTCACCAGCGCCCTGACGACGCTGCCCGGCTATGCGGGCGGGCTCGTCGGCTACCGCGATGAGCTGGGCGCGATCCGCGGCCGTCTGATGCGGCTCGCGGCGGTCACCGTCGCGGGCGCGGCATGCGGTTCGGCCCTCCTACTCGCCGTACCGGCGAAGCGTTTCACCTCCGTCGTCCCGTTCCTCGTCCTCGCGTCCGTGATCGCCATGGCCCTGCAGGGAGTACTGGCCCGGCGGCTCGTACGGGCCAGGGAGTCCGGAGGAGGGCGTGGTCTGTTCGTCGCCCAGTTCGTGGTCTCGGCGTACGGCGGCTACTTCGCCGCGGGGCTGGGCGTGATGATGCTCGCGGCCCTTGGGGCCTTCGTGGCCGAGGACCTGCACCGGCTCAACGCCCTCAAGAGCGCCCTGTCGTTGGTCGTCGGGCTGGTCTCGGCGCTGTGCTTTGCGGTCTTCGGTCCCGTGCAGTGGGGACCCGTCGCCATCATGTCGGTCGCCGGTCTGGCCGGGGGCCGAAGTGGCGTGGTCCTCGCCAGACGGGTGCCGTCGCACCACCTCCGGCGACTCGTCGTCGCCATCGGTCTCGTCCTGTCCGCAGCCTTCTTCTTGAGGTAACCCATGCCTCCCTGAACGAACCGACCTCCTCATCGCGGCACACATCTCAAGTCCGTCGACCGCGAGAGCGTCAGTCGGGCGGCAGGACCCTTCGCCACCTGCGTGTACATCGCCGCCAGCGTCGCCGGCCTCGTGTTCAGCCACCTGATCGCGACCGCGGGCTGGACCACGGCGGCGATGATCCAGATCGTCGGCCTCTCGACGCTCGGCGCCGTCCTGGTCCTCGCCCTGCGCCCACACCTGTTCGGCACCATCGAAACATCCCAGGAGAACTGATCCCATGGCCATCACTCCGCTCTGGCAGATCCCCCACGCGACCCTTCCCGTGGTCGGCAGACTCGAGTCGTTTCCGATCCGCCGGGTCTACTGCGTCGGGCGCAACTACGTCGACCACATCCGTGAAATGGCGGAGGGCAGCGAGCGCGACGATCCGTTCTTCTTCCAGAAGCCGTCGAACGCGGTCGTCCCGGAGTAAACATTCACGGCATTCGCCGTGGGCTGCCGTGCGTGCCCTGGCTGTAGTTGGCGGCGGGGCGTTGCGACACGCCGTTGGCGGTGACGTGGGTGGGCAGGGCTGGTGTGTTGGAATCTTCGGGTGTCGGAGATCGACGATTTGTCGCGTGGTGAGCTGATCGCGCTCGCCCGGCGGCTGTTCGTCGAGGTGCAGGATCTGACCCGGGTCAACGCGGAGTTGGTCGCGGCGAACGCGGCGTTGACTGATCGGGTGGCACGGTTGGAACACATCGTCAGCCGCAACAGCGGGAATTCGGGGACGCCGCCGTCGAAGGACGACGATCTGGGCCGGACGCCGCCGGCCGATGATCCAGCTGCCGGTAGTGGTGGGCTGCCGCGCAAGCGAGGCAAGCGTAAAGGTGCGCCAGGGGCGTATCTGGCCTGGTCACCGGATCCGAACGAGACTCTGGACCACTTCCCGCAAGGAGTGTGCGGGTGCGGGTCGGACCTGGGTGAGGCCGTGGATCTGGGGGTATACGCCGCGCATCAGCAGGTCGATGTCCCGTTGATGGCGGCGACGGTGACGCAACACGACCGGCACGCGGTGCGCTGCGGGTGCGGGAAGGTGCACGTCGCTGCCCGTCCCGGGGATGTCGCGGACACGTCGGTGTCGTTCGGGCCGAATCTGGTGTCCTGGTGCGTGTATCTGATGGTCGCCCACGCGATCCCGGTGGCCCGGTGCGCTGATCTGGTGGCGGCGTTGACCGGGACCCGCCCGTCGGACGGGTTCGTCCACTCGCTGCTCGGCCGGGCCGCTACGGCGGTGGCCGGGACGAACCGGATGATCCGCACACTGATCACCCTGGCGCACGTGGTGTCCTGCGACGAGACCCCGATCCGGGTCGGCCCTCGCAAGGTCAAGAAACACCTGTTGGTGGCCTGCACCCGGATCTACACCTGGTACCTGCTCGGCGATCGCAGCCTGGACACGTTCGAGGTGTTCGTCCTACCCGACCTGACCGGCGTCGTCGTTCATGACCGTTACCAGAACTACGACGCGGAGATCTTCGGCCACCTGGTCCATCAACTGTGCACAGCGCACCTGATCAGGGACTGCACCGACGCCGCGGAGACGTACCCCGACGCGCACTGGCCGACCCAGATCCGTGAAGCCTTGCAAGCTCTGATCCACGCGGCGAACCTCGCCCGCGAGCAGAACCTACCGGCGATCCCGGCGCACATCGCGGATCCGCTGATCAGCGCCTACCGCCACGGGGTCCGGATCGGACTCAAAGAGGTCGGTCGAGTGCCCGGCCGCAAACAGCCGAAACACCGAGCGTTGCTGGAAGATCTCCGCGACCGCGAGGACGACGTCCTGCGTTTCACCACCGATCTGCGGATCCCCCCGACCTCGAACCAGGCCGAACGCGACCTACGACCGGCGAAAACCCAGCAAAAGATCTCCGGGCGACTCACCAGCGATACCGTCACCGAAAACCGATACGCGATCCGCGGGTACATCTCCACCGTGAGCAAACACGGTGCAGACGTCATAGCTGCGATCCGCGACGCGATCCTCGGCCGACCGTGGATACCACCCGCCTGGGCACCCAGCTAAACCGTCACAAGTAACGACCGCCACCATCCATCACACACAGCCACCAACGGCTACGTCATGGAGTGGACCTGAATGCTTGCCTCCGCCGCGCTGGCGGCCGACGGGTTCGCCGTGCTCGGCCCGGTCGACGGGGTCGAACACGCCACTGCCCTCCTCGGCCGGCTCGGCGTGCTGGTCGGCCAGTACGACGGCAACCTGACCCACGAGGTGACCTACCGCCCCGGCAACGAGGGGCGGGCCTACTCCCAGAGCGTCAACACGATCCGCGCCCACACCGAGGCGCCCGGCTGGCGTCCCAGCCCGAAGTACCTCGCGCTGTACTGCCACCGCCAGGCCCGCTGCGGCGGCGGCGACACCGACCTGCTCGACGTCGAGACGCTGCTACCACGGCTGACCGACGCCGAGCGGACGCTGCTGACCGGCGCCGAGCTCGACTTCCCGGGACCGGCGCACGCCACCGGCGGGGCCGGGCCCGTGCGCGGCCCGATGCTGTCGGGTCGCGCCAGCGAGCCGCGCGTGCTGCGCTTCAGCTACAACCTGCTCACGACCGGGGAGTACGACCCGCCGCTGGACAGCCGGCCCGGCCCCGCGCGGCTGCCGCTCGGCGCCGCCGGCGCCGTCCTGGCGGCGCGCGTCAGCGAGCTGTTCGCCGAGCACCGCCTCAGCGTGCTCATCCCGGAGCACGCCGTGCTCGTCTGGGACAACCGGCGGATGCTGCACGCGCGTTCGCGGTACACCGACACGCAGCGGCACCTGACCCACTTCTTCCTCAACGAGCGGGGCGTGGCATGACCGGCCTGCCCTCGTACGACCCGGCGGACCCGGTCGAGAGCGCCGTCATCGCGCGGCTGGCCGGCAACTGGCCGCGCCGGGCCACCGTGAAGCGGGACGAGCCCGACCTCGACGCGCTGTTCGACGTGCAGCGGCCCGACTACCCCGAGGCCATCGTGCCGTTCCGCGACCACGATGTGTGGCGCGCGCTGCCCGAGTCCACCCGCTCGACGCTGCTGAGCTGGGCCTGGGTGGCCTACAACCGGCACACCGTGCTCGCCGAGCAGCGGGTGGCCAACCCGGCGTTCGCCCTGGTGATGGAGGGCGAGTTCCCGGGGCTCGGCGGCCAGGCGATGGAGATCGCGCTGGCCCAGGCGATGGTCGACGAGCAGTACCACACGCTCATGCACATCAACGCCAGCGCGGTCACCCGCCGGCGCCGGGGCCTCGCGCTGCCCGACGCGGCGCTGCCCGAGTCGCACACCGCCCGGGTGCACCAGCAGCTGCGTGACGCCGCGCCCGAGCGGTGGCAGCGCAGCCTCACGACGCTGGCGTTCGCGACGGTCTCCGAGATCTCCATCAACGCCTACCTCGACCTGCTCGCCGACGCCGAGGACATCCAGGTGATCAACTCGACCACGGCCAAGCTGCACAACCGTGACGAGTACTGCCACGCCTCGATCTCCGACAAGCTCGCGAAGATCGTCTACGACACGCTGGACGCTCCGCAGCGCCGGTACTTCCTCGACGCGCTGCTGGCCGGCCTCGACGCCTTCGTGGCGACGGACTACACGACCTGGGAACGGATCCTGGAACTGGAGCAGGTGCCGGACCGCGACCGGATGGTGGCCGAGGTGCGCGACGACCGGTCGCGGGCCCGGCTCGTGCGCGACTACACCGGCCTGCACTCGCTCATGTCCGACCTCGACGTACTCGGCGACGTGGACTTCGACTGGGACAAGGCGGTGGTCAACCCGTGACCGGCACCACGCAGCCGCCCGCGTTGCGAAGCGTCTCCGGGCAGCGGCTCGCCGCGCTGGTCGCGGACCGCACGAGCGACTCCGGCCTGGCCCGTGACGCCGACGTCGTCTCCCGGGTCCTGCCGTTCAAGGTGAGCTCCTACGTCGTGGACCATCTCATCGACTGGGACCGCGCCGCGGACGACCCGATGTACCGGCTGGTCATCCCGCACCGGGACATGCTCGACCCGGCCGACTACGCGCTCGTCGCCGCGGCGCTGGACAGCGGCGACGCGCAGGCGCTGCGAATCAGCGCCGACAAGGTGCGCGACCGGCTCAACCCGCACCCCGGCGACCAGCTGACCCGCAACGTGCCCAGCGACGACGAGCTCGACGCCTGGGGCCTGCAGCACAAGTACGCCGAGACGGTCCTCGTCTTCCCCCGGCAGGGACAGACCTGCCACAGCTACTGCGGGTACTGCTTCCGCTGGGCCCAGTTCGTCGACCGGGGCGACCTGAAGCTCGCCGTGCCGGGGCCGCAGGTGATGACCGAGTATCTGCGGCGCCACCGGCAGGTCACCGACGTGCTGCTCACCGGCGGCGACCCGCTGGTCATGCGCACTGACCTGCTGGCCCAGTACGTCGAGCCGTTGCTCACCGACGAGCTCGACCACGTGCGCACGATCCGCATCGGCACCAAGGCGCTGTCGTTCTGGCCGTACCGGGTGCTGCCCGGCCCGGACGGCGACGCGCTGCTGCGGCTGCTGGAGCGCGCCGTCTCCGCCGGCCGGCACGTGGCCCTCATGCTGCACTTCTCGCACCCGCGCGAGCTGAGCACCGAGCCGGTCCGCCAGGCGCTGCGGCGGCTGGCCGGGACGGGCGCCGTCCTGCGGGCGCAGGCCCCGCTCGTGCGCCACGTCAACGACGAGCCGGACACCTGGGCCACGATGTGGCGCGAACAGGTCCGCCACGGCATCGTGCCCTACTACATGTTCGTCGAGCGGGACACCGGCGCCCGCCGGTACTTCGGGGTGCCCCTCGCCCGGGCCGCCGACGTGTACCGCGAGGCGGTGCGGCAGGTGTCTGGCCTGGCCCGCACCTCGCGGGGCCCGGTGATGTCCGCGTCGCCGGGCAAGGTCTGCGTCGACGGCGTCGCCGCGTTGCCGTCCGGGCCGGCGTTCGCGCTGCGGTATCTGCAGGCTCGCGACGCCGACCTGGTCGGCCGGCCGTTCTTCGCCCGCTTCGACCCGCTCGCCGAGTGGTGGGACGAGCTGCGCCCGTACGGCCCGGCCGACGTACCCTTCTTCGGCCGGACCGGCTGATGCGCCTCGACCTGCATTTAGTCCGCATGGTGGACCGGGACGTGTGGCGCTGCGCCCGGGAGGAGATCCCCGAGCACCACGCGGTCCTCGTCCAGCTCACGGCGGACGGATGCGGCGGCTGGGGCGAGGCGTCGGCGTTCATGACCGACACCTACCGCTCCGGCGTGGCGCACGTCGTCGACCGGCTGCGGCAGGCCGAGCCGCTCCTGCACGACGCCGACCCGGCCGCTCCGCAGCGCCTGTACCGGCGCCTGCGGCCGGTCCTGCGCGACTGCCCGTTCGCGCTGGCCGCCGTGGACGTCGCCGCGCACGACCTGGCGGCGCGGCTCGCCGGCCGGCCGCTCCACGAGCACCTGGGGCTGCCATCGCCGCAGGGGCGTGCGTCGGCGTACAGCATCGGCCTCGCCTCGCTGCCGGAGATGGTGGCGAAGCTGCGCGCCGCGCCGGGTTGGGACCTGTACAAGGTGAAGCTGGCCCGGGCCGACGACCTCGACGTGCTGCGGGCGCTGCGCGAACACACCACCGCACCGTTCTGGGTCGACGGCAACGCGTGCTGGGAGCCGTCCGCGCTCTTCGCGGTCCTGGACCGGCTGCCGCAGCTCGGCGTCGTCGCGGTCGAGCAGCCGTTCGGCGTACCGGACGGGGCGGCGCACCGCGAGGCGCGCCGCCGCAGCCCGGTGCCCGTCTTCGCCGACGAGTCCGTCACCGGCCCGGCCGACCTCGACACCACCGCCGGGCAGTTCGACGGGGTCAACATCAAGCTGCTCAAGGCCGGCGGCCTCACGCCGGCCCTGGCGATGCTGCGCCGGTGCCGGACCGAAGGGCTGGCGAGCATGCTCGGCTGCCTGCCCGAGTCGTCGGCCGGCGCCAGCGCCACCGCCCACCTGGCCGGCCTCGCCGACCACCTGGACCTGGACACCGTGGCTCTGCTTGCCGCCGACACCGGCACCGGGGTACGGCTCGACGACCACGGCCGCGTCGGGCTCGCCGCCGGCCCGGGGACCGGGTTCGAACCCGATCGCGCGGGCGAGGCGTGGATCGTCTGGCCCGTGACCGCGGCCCGGACCGCGGACCTGTGGCGCCGCACCGGGCCGCCGGGCGACGCCCGCCAGCTGGGGGTCGTCCGCGACGGGACGGTCGTCGCCGCACTCGGCGTCGCCGAGGACCCGTCCCCCGACGGCACCGCCCGCTGGCGGCTGTACGGCCCGGTCACCACGACCGCCGCCCGGGACGGGGGCTACGCCACCGCGCTGCTCGACCGGGCCCGGCACGACCACACCGGCGGCATGTGGGCACCCGCGGCCGGCGGCGCCGGCCACACCATCAGCACTACGGGGGAGCAGGAATGACCGGCGGGAGACGGCCCGCCGCTGGGCCCTGGGGCGACCCCGAGCGGGTCCGCCGCGTCGCCGGGGAGGCGCTGCGCCGCCGCGGCGTCACCGCCGCCGACGAGATCGTCGCGACGCTGGTGGAGACCTCGCTGCTCGGCGTCCACACGCACGGCATCCGGCTGCTGGCGGCGTTCCTCGACGAGCTCGACCGTGGCGTCGCCGACCCGGCGGCCGAGCCGGCGATCGCCGCCGACAGCGGGCCCGTCGTGCGGCTCGACGCCCGCCGGGCGCTGGGCGTCCTCGCCGGGCTGCGCGCCGCCGGACTCGCGGCCGAACGCGCCGACCGGTACGGGGTCGGCGTCGTCGGCGTCAACAACTCGAACCACTTCGGCGCGGCCGGCCACTACGCCCGGCAGATCGCCGCCGCCGGTCACCTGGCCGTCGTCACCACGTCGGCGGCGAGCCGGGTCGCGCCGTTCGGCGGGGTCGAGCCGCTGTTCGGCACCAACCCGCTCGCCGTCGCCTACGGGCCCGAGTTCTGCCTGGACATGGCGACCAGCCAGGTGTGCTTCAACGAGATCAAGGAGCGCCGCCGGGCCGGACGCCCGCTGGAGCACGGCTGGGCCGTCGACGCCGACGGCCGCGGCACCACCGCTCCGGACGAGGCGACCGCCCTGTCCCCGCTGGGCGGATACAAGGGCCAGGGGCTGGCGATGGCGGTCACGATGCTTACCGCCGTGCTGGTCGGCGGCGCGCTCGACGCCGAGATGGAGCATGACAGGAGCCCGGTAAACCGAGAGGTTTACGCCGGGATCCGTGGGAGCCGGAGGGTGAGACCCCCTCCGGCCACCCGACAAGGCACTCTCGCTGTCTATTCGCCGATCACCACCGCCCCGGTCCACGGATCGAGGCTAAGTGGTCATGCCCGTTCGCGGGCCCATCGGCAGAGCCGGCGGAACGACACTCATCAGCTCAGGATGTTGCGTGAACGTATGGAGCAGTTGCCTCCGGAATGGGGCTGAGGACCGATCCGTCCTCGCCGACGAAGCTCGCCAGGTAGGTGGCTGCCATGTCGGAATCTCCGTACCCGGCAGCCGAGAGCCGCTCGTAGCGACTCAGCCCCGCGCGTGTGCAGTCGACGACGACCCCGTGTCGTTCGGCTGCCCGGAGCACGATGTGCGCATCCTTGATCGAGTTGTCCACGGTGAAGGACGCCGCGTAGTCGTTGTCGATGATCACCGACGCCTTGCCCCGCATGAAGCCGCAGTCGAGTGGCCCTCCGGCCATCGCATCGACGACGAGCTGAGGCGCCACCCCGAGCGCGGTAGCCATCGCGAGCGCTTCACCCACCGCGTGGGTGAGCCCCGCCACGTAGGTGTGGGTCGCGATCTTCAACCGGCTGGCGGTCCCCTGCGAGGAGGTCTCGGCAACCCACAGCGTGCGCGATCCGATGGCGTCGAACACCGGTTGCACCACCGGCCGGAGAAGAGGGTCGGCGGCGCAGATGACGAGGAGCGTGCCGTCCTCGGCCGGCTTGCGCGTGCCCTGCACCGGAGCGTCGACGAAACGGAGAGCGTGCGAGTCGGCGAACGCGACCAGGTCGTCGACCCGTTCACCGACCGTGCTGGCCTGGATCCAGACGGCCCCCTCCGGCATCGACGGCAGCGCGGCACCCATGGCGGACAGGACCGCATCGGCGTCGGTGAGGATGGTCAGGACGACGTCCGCGTCCGCGACCGCCTCGGCGGCCGAGGCAGCGACGAGCACGCCGTGGTCAGCGAGTGGCTCGGCCTTCCCCGGGGTCCGGTTCCACGCGCTGACGGCGAAGCCGGCCTGTGCCAGGTTGGCGGCGATCGGCTGCCCCATGATGCCGATCCCGAGGACGGCTACCCGGGTCCGGTTGTCGGTGGCGTGCGTGCTCATCGTGGTGTCCTTCGTGACGTCGTGGGTGATGGGTCAGGGCGGTACCGGCGCCCCACCAGCAGCAGGCCTCCGGTGATGGCGAGGTTCGAGACGAATCCGGTCCGGTGGGCGAAGCGCTGCGCCGGGTCGCTCTCGTTCCAGAAGGCGTGACCGACGACGTTCGTGGGCTGCAGCAGCGCGGCCAGCGCGAGCGCGGACAGGCGTGGGGCGAGGCCCGCCGACAGCGTCAGTCCGCCGAGCACCATCGCCGCGGCGTTGCCCCGGACGAGACCCGCGCTGATGCCCGGCGACGACACTCCTACCCGCGAGAGCGCTACCTCCAGCCGTCGGGCCGGCACGTCGGGGCGGAGCAGGACGAACGCTCCCCCGTGCACGAAGATCGATCCCAGCAGCACACGCGCCAACCTCTCCCGACCTGGCGAGGAGCTGGTCCTCAAATCCATCCCTCTTCGTCAGGGTTCCGGTACTGCATGAACTCGACGACGGCGCCCTCGAACAGGATGAACGCGATCTGGGCGAACCCGTCGCCGATCTCGAACGGACCCATCAGCAGCTCGTGGCCGACCAGCGCCTCCTGGAGATCGGCGACGCGGTAGGCGACGTGCGGCTCGTCCCGCACGGGCGCGGGCACCGGGGTGTCGGGCTCGTAGCGGAGCCACTCGATGTTGGCGGGATGGTCACGCGGGCTGGTCAGCCACACGCGGGTTGCCTCGACGAAGATCTCGCCCTCGCGTACGACCGACGTCGGGATGCCGACGTGGTCGAAGGTGTGTCGTTCGAGCCTCATGGCTTCACTCGCTTTCACGAAGTCCGGATCGCTCCTGCCTGGTAGGAGTTGCGGCCTCAGCGTATGCATTGCATGCATTGATGTCAAGGGTCGGCCCCGCTACTGAGGGACGTCCGATCGATAGCAGTGCTCAACGATCCGCTCCTCCGTGAGGTCCGCACCTGAGAGCTCGGCCGCAGGGCGGCCGTGACGCATCACGACGACGCGGTCGCACAGGTGGGCCAGATCCTCGTACTCCGCGCTCGCGAGCAGGATCGCCATGCCGCTGTCGACGGCGTTCCGCAGCAGCTCGAAGATCGCCTTGCGCGCTCCCAGGTCGACACCCTGGGTCGGCTCGTGAAGGATCAGGATGCGAAGTCCGGGCACGTTGAGCCACTTGGCGAGTAACGCCTTCTGCTGGTTCCCACCACTCAGGGTCGCCAGCGCTCGATCCTGCGAACCTCGCGGTCGCACGTCGACGGCGTCCAGCAGCGCCGTCACGTCCCGACGCTCACCAGCGTGATCCAACGTGCCGCAGCGGAAGTAGCCGCCGAGCACCGGGATCGTCACGTTCTCTTTCAGCGTGGCCGACTGGATGCCGCTGTCGCGTTGCCGGTTGGCGGGGACGAGTCCGACGCCGAGCTCGATGGCCGTGCGCGGGTTCAGCGACCGGCACACCGTCCCGTCGATCCTGATCGTCCCGGAACTCGACGCCTGACCACCGAACGCCAGGTACGCGATCTCGTCGTGACCCATGCCGACCAGGCCGGTGACGCCCAGCACCTCGCCCTCGTGGAGGGTGAACGAGACGTCGGCCACCGGTCCACCGCAGAGTCCGCGGACCTCCAGGACGGGCTTGTCCCGCGCCGCGCGGGCGTTGTTCGGGTAGACGCTGTCGAGATCCTTGCCGATGATCGCCCTGATCAGCGCGCTCTCGGTGGTCTCCTCCGTCTTGTACGTTCCGACGAGGTGGCCGTCACGCAGGACGGACACACGGTCGCTGAGCTCCTTCACCTCGTCGAGGCGATGGGTCGAGAAGACGATGGCAACGCCGGTCTCCCGCAGTCGGCGAACCGCCACGAACAACCGCCGGATCTCGGGCGGCGGCAGGTAGGCGGTCGGCTCGTCGAGCACGAGCAGGGTCGGCCGCTCACCCGGCCGGGACTGCAACCCCCGGATGATCGCGACGATCGCCTTCTCGGCCTGCGACAGGCGCTCGCACGGCGTGTCCGGAGACATGTCCACGCCGAAGTCACGGAGCAGCTTCGCGACGAGGGCCCGCTCCTGGCTCCACCGGATCCGGCCTGCGTACCCGGTCGCGAAGTGACCGACCCGCACGTTCTCCAGGATCGAGAGCGACCCGGCGATGCCGAGGTCCTGGTGCACGAAGCGGAATCCGAGGCCGTTCACCGCACCTGGGTGGAGGGGAAGGGGAATGAGCTTCCCACCGACCTCCAGGGTCGCGCCGCCGTCCGGCTCGTGGTACCCGGCAAGGATCTTGAACAACGTCGACTTGCCGGACCCGTTCTGGCCGACGAGCGCATGGATCTCACCAGCGGCAAGGTCGAGGCTGACGCCCGAGAGAGCCCGGGTGCCTCCGAACGTCTTCGAGACGTTCTTGACCGACAGACCTGGCCCGTGCTCTTGGTCCTGCGAGGCCTCGACCATTGCGCGCACCATCGACATGTCTCCTCCTGGCAACGGAAACCGACTCTACCCCATCAGTGTATGCAGAGCGTGCAGTGTGCGCGAGCATGCACGGCACAGTCGTCCCCGCGACGGGGACTCGTCCGGGATCAGGCGTCGGTCGAGGTGCCGGCGCTCTTGTGCAGCAGGACCCGGTACGCCGCTTCGATGTGCGCCACGGCAGCCTGCCGGGCAGCACCGGAGTCTCCGGCGCGGATCGCGGAGACGATCGCGCGGTGCTGCTCGGTGATGGAGGCCGCCCAGACCGGGTCGGACAGGTTGGAAACCGTCGACACCGCGATGCGGTCCCACACCCGGTGCAGAGCGTCCTCCAGGAAGGCGTTGCCTGCCGTCGCCCCGATGGCGCGGTGGAGATGCAGGTTGGCGCGAGCCGCGGCTCGCGCGTCTCCCGCGACCACCGCGACCTCGACGGCGTCCGTAGCCTTGTCCAGCTGGTCGAAGACGGCGGGCGCGACGGCGCCGGCGGCCTGGCGCTCGGCGGCCAGCTGTGCCGCCAGGCCCTCCAGGTCGGCACGCAACACGAAGATCGCGGCCGCATCGACCTCATTCAGGGCCGCAACGGCGACTCCGCGCGCGGTCGGCACGACCAGGCCCTCCGCCAGCAAGCGGCCGATGGCTTCACGCACCGGCGTCCGGCTGACACCGAGATCGGCTGCCAACGCGACTTCCATCAGCCGCTGCCCCGGACCGTAGTCACCGTTCGCGAAGCGACTCCGGAGCTCGGCATAGACCGCGTTGGAACTGCTCGCCGGGAGCTGACTGGTCGACACGAGGTCGAAGTATACAGCGCACACACTCTCCGGCCACCGCCGCCAGCATCTGTTGTATACTTTGCATACGAGAATGGAGAAGCGCATGGACCTGTTCGGCGGAGCCGCCCTCGCTTGTGCTGGTCTGCTCGCCGGGGCGGTCAACGGTGTAGCCGGAGGCGGGACCCTGATCGCCTTCCCGGCGATGCTGGCCGTGGGCTATCCGCCGGTGTCCGCCAACGTCGCGAGCGCGCTCGCGACACTCCCGGGGTACGTCGGCGGCCTGGTCGGCTACCGGGCCGAGCTGCGCCGCCAGCTCCGCGCGGCGCGCGTGCTCGCGATCTCGAGCATCGCCGGCGCAACCCTCGGCGCGACCATGCTCCTCTCGCTGCCGCCCGAGGGCTTCGCGGTGGTGGCGCCGTTCCTCGTGCTGACCGCGGTCGCCGCCCTCGCCCTCCAGGGTTTCGTGGCTCGCCGGGCGGGCGACCGCGGCCGGGCGCCGCGGCCGCGGGCCATGCAGGCGGCTCAGCTCGCCGTGTCCGCGTACGGCGGCTACTTCTCGGCCGGCCTGGGAGTGATGCTCCTGGCCGCTCTGCGCACGTTCAAGGACGACGACCTGCACGAGCTGAACGCACTCAAGGGCGCCTTGTCGCTGCTGATCGGCCTGGTATCGGGCACCTGCTTCATCGCCTTCGGGCCGGTCGAGTGGGGACCCGTGGCGGTCATGTCGGCGGCCGGCCTGGTGGGCGGGCGGATCGGCGTCCGCTTCGCGCGACGGCTGCGGCCGGCGGTGCTGAACCGACTGATCATCGCGACGGGTCTCGTCCTGTCGATCGCGCTGCTCCTGAGGTGAACCAGGTTTTCGAGTTCAACCAACCCCTACACAGAAAGCGCTGCCCATGACAATCACCACCCACCTGTGGTCGCTTCCTCGGTCCTCGGTGCCGGTCGTCGGCACGAGTGACCGCTACCCGGTCCGCCGGATCTACTGCGTCGGCCGCAACTACCTCGACCACATCCGCGAGATGGAGGAGGGAGATGAACGCGACGACCCGTTCTTCTTCCAGAAGCCCACCGACGCGGTCGTCCAGGACGGCGGCTCGGTGCCGTACCCGCCGCACACGTCCGATCTCCAGTTCGAAGGGGAACTCGTCGTCGCCATCGGCACGGAGGGCTCCGCCATCCCGGTCGAGCGTGCCTGGTCCTACGTGTTCGGACTGGCCGCCGGCATCGACCTCACCCGGCGCGACCAGCAGAAGCTGTCGCGTGACCGCGCCCATCCCTGGGAGGCCGGCAAGTCCTTCGACCACTCGGCCCCGTGCGGGCCGATCGCGCCGGTCACCGAGGTGGCGGTGCCGTTCGACGGGATGCTGCGTCTCCTCGTCAACGGTGAGGAGCGCCAGAACACAGCGCTCTCGCTGATGATCTGGAACGTCCCCGAGATCATCAGTCACCTGTCGCACTCCTACCACCTGATGCCGGGAGACCTCGTCTACACCGGCACCCCGGCAGGCGTCGCGCCGGTCCTCCCCGGAGACACGGTCAGGGTGGAGATCACCTCGCTGCCGTCCCTGGCCGTCACCATCTCCGAGGGGGCCCGCCATGCGTCCGAGTGAGCGGATCGCCTTCGATCCCATCCAGGGTCGGGCACCGCTGACGCTGCCCGGCGACGCCCGGGTGGCGGTCTGGGTCATCGTGAACGTCGAGACCTGGTCGGACTCCGAGCCGATGCCACGCACGGTACTCACCCCTCCCGCGGGCGGCGTACCGGTGCCCGACGTCCCCAACTGGGCCTGGCACGAGTACGGCAACCGGGTCGGGTTCTGGCGGATGCTCAAGGCGCTGGACCGTCAGCAGATCGACGTCGCTCTCGCGATCAACGGCCAGGCGATCGAGCACTACCCGCAGATCGCCCAGGCCGCGAAGGAACGCGGGTGGGAGTTCATCGGTCACGGCTTCACGCAGAAGAACATGCAGAAGGTCGAGGACGAGCGGCACGACATCGCCAGCACGACCGCCGCGATCGAGAGGTTCGTCGGGTCTCCCCCGCGCGGATGGCTGGGCCCGGGACTGACCGAGACGCTGGAGACGCCCGACATCCTCGTCGAGGAGGGATACGACTACGTCTGCGACTGGGTGCTGGACGACCAGCCCGTACTCCTCCGGACGCGCACGAGGCCCATCGTCAACATCCCGTACACCCAGGAGTGCAACGACGTCGCGATGATGCTCATCCAGCACCACCCGGCGCGTGAGTACTACCAGCGGGCCGTCGACCAGTTCGACCAGTTGTACACCGACTCGGCGGACGGCGGCCGGGTGATGGCCCTGGTCGTCCACCCCTACATCATGGGCGCACCACACCGGCTGGCGTACTTCGAGCGAGCGCTGCAGCACATCCGATCGCACGCGAACGTCGCCTTCACCACGGGGTCGAAGATCCTCGACGCCTCGGGTCTGGGCGCGGCCGCACGGACGGCGCCCGCGATCGCCTGAGGCCCGCACGCACCGCACGCACCCGAACCCGCTGGCCCGCGTCGCTAGGGTCAGCGGGTTCGCCGGTTCCCGGACCTGCAGCGGGCACGAAACAGGGCCCCGCCGCGGTGCGACGGGGCCCACGCGACCCTCGGACGAGGGCCGCCCTCGGCTCAGCTCAGTTCCCAGAGCTTCTTGTACTCGCTCCGGTAGTCGGCTCCCTTGAACAAGGCGTCCTCCGAAGACGTGTCGATCCCCTCCAGGTTCTCCTTGTCGAACAGCTTGATCGGGACCTCGCTGACGGCCGGCGGCTCGCCGAGCATCGCGCGAAGCGCCCGGTCGAAGGCGGCCCAGCCCTGCCAGGTGTTCGAGGCACCGACGTCGACGACCTGGACGTCACCGTTCTTGATCAGGTCGAGGTTGGCCTTGACACCGTTGATGCTGCCGATCCGGATCGAGTCGCCTTTGCCGGCCTGCCTGACCGCCGACGCGGCGAAGACGGCTTGCCCGTCGAAGGCCGGGAACACCCAGTTGGTGTCAGGCTTGCGCTTGAGCTCGGACTGGACCTGGGTCGGGACCTGGGTCTTGAAGGTCGCGACCTGGGAGTTGATCGTCGCGACCGAGCAATTCGACGAGCAGTACTCCTCGATGCCCGACTCGACACCGCTCCTCAGCTTCTCGAGCTCGACGAACTCGGGCACGTGGCTGAACACCGCGCGTACCGGCCCCGGGGTGTGCGCGACGGCGTAGGCGGCCAGCAGCTTGCCGGAAGCGACATAGTCGAACGTGGCCGCACCCGCGGTGCCCTCCTGAGGGCTCTCATGGGCGTCGATCGTGGAGACGCCGATGACCGGAATCTTCGCGGACTGGGCCTCCTTGAGCGCACCGCTCACGAAGCTCGACCTGATCGAGATCAGGGCTATGGCGGCGGCCTTGGTGCCGATCGCCTGTTGGATGCCCCGGTTGTACTCCTTCGTCGAGCCCTTGCCGTCGAACACGACCGCGTCCAGACCGGCAGCCGCCGCGGCCTCCTTGTAGCCGTTCGCCACGGTCTGCATGAACGGGATGGAGAGGTCCGAGGGAATGATCCACACCGTCTTGCCCTTCAGCGACGTGATGTCGATGGGCTTGCCGGGGGGAATGAACGTCAGGTCGCCGCTGTACTTCGCCACGAACGCCTTCGCCTCGCTCCCGTGCGCGGCCGAGACACCCGGGCCGTCGCTCGGCCCCGAGGCAGAGCTGTCGCAGGCGGTGAGCGTCAACGCGGACGCCGCGGCAGCGGCGAGGACGGCGAGCCAGCGACTCGTGCGAGTCCGGGCTCTTGGGGCGGTGGGAGCGGTCGTCGGTTGAATCACAGTGCCGCCTCTCGGGTTCGGGTGTTGCAGGGGTCCTTGGTCATGACTGGTTCGGTCGCTGCACAATGCGGGCGAACGTGACCGCAAGCACCAGTGCAGAACCGTTGAAGACCTGTTCGAGCCAGCCCGCACCCCCGAGAAGCTGCAGTCCGGTCACACCGACCACGAGGACGTACACGGCGACCACGGTCCCCCATGCATTCATCCGGCCGGGTTTGATCGTCGTGGCGCCCAGGAACGCCGCGGCGAAGGCCGGCAGCAGGTACGTGCCGCCGATGTTGGGATCGGCACTACCGAGCGTGCCGAAGGTCAGCACGCCGGCAAGACCGCTCACGGTCCCGGTGACGATGAAGGCTCCCCACCGGATGGCGTCCACCCGAAGGCCACTGAGCCGGGCCACTTCCCGGCCCTCGCCGGTGAAGTAGACGTAACGGCCCAGCGGCGTGTGCTCGTAGACGTACCAGGCGATCGCGGCGAGCGCCATGCCGTAGTAGACGGGGTAGGGTAGGCCGAAGAGCTGGTCGGCGCTCAGGTCGACGAGCAGTTGCGGCGCTCCCGAGATGACCTGCTGGTGGCTCACCGCCAGGGTCAGTCCCGTCAGGATGGTGCTGACGCCCAGGGTCGTGATGAGCGAGCTGATGCCGAGTCGTACGACGAAGAACCCGTTGATCGATCCGACGACGGTGCCGGCGACGACCCCGGCGAGCACGGCGGGAACGGTCGACCAGCCGTGCTCGACGCTCAGCACCGCCGTCAGGGTGGAGCTGAAGCCGAGCACGGCGCCGAACGACAGGTCGAACTCGCCCACGGCGAGCGTCGCGGTGAGCCCCAGCGTGAGGACGATCAACACGGCCTGGGTACCGGTGATCGTCCTCAGGTTGGCCACCGTCGGGAACGTCTCCGGGAGCAACAGCGAGAACAGGACGACCATCGCGACCAGGACGAATACGACCATGTAGCGATAGGTGAAGGCAGCGACCCGCGCGGACGAGAACCGCGTCGTCGCTCCGGCGGCCGCCGGAACCGGGCCGGCGTCCGCCTCGTGTGCGGTGTTCGCGGCCGTCGGCGTCATGACCGACCGCCCGAACTCTTGTTGTCTGCTGAACAGCACATCGTCGTCTCCCTTCGCTGGCAAGTCCACGCCGCGTCGAACCCGGGACTCATCGGAATATACCCAGTGCATGCACTGCGTACAAGAAGCGAGGACGAGCGGCCTCGGCAGATCCGGATGGCGGCTGGTCGCGGGAACGACAACGGGCCCGCACTCCTGTGGGGTGTCTTTACTTCGCTTCAGTGCCTAAGCTGGACTTCTATGCGGCCCGTTCGTACTCGTTGACGAGGCCGCCGAGGATCGGTCGGCGTTTGATCCGTTCGTGGGTCAGGTCGGCGACGAGGCGTTCAGACCGGGGTGGCTGCAGTTCCAGGGCGCGATGAGGCCTCCAGCAGGTGTTCGCCCGCCGGGTCAAACCCCTCCGCGACACCACCCCGAAACCCCTGCCCGGCACCGGCCAGCTTGCCCTCGACCTGCAACAGCAGGCTGCGGGCTGGCGCTACGAAGCCTTCGCCACCAACAGTCCGGCCGCCGGACCCCGCGAAGACGCCGGCGAGGTCGCCGCCTGCCTCGACGGCCGCCACCGCGTCCACGCCCGGGTCGAGGACCATTTCAAGGAAGGCAACACCACCGGCGCCGACCGGCTGCCCTCCCAAAGCTTCGCCACCAACACCACCTGGTACCGCACCCACGCCATCGCCTGCGACCTCATCGCCTGGCTGCAACTGCTCGCCTGCGATGGTCACCAGGCCCGCGCCGAACCAGCCACCCTGCAATACCAGGTATTCCACACCCCGGCCACCCTCACCCGCGGCGGCCGACAACGCCGCCTCAACTTCCCAGCCCACTGGCCATGGACCCACCACATCCAGGCGATCTTCACACGGCTCCTCGCGATCCCCGCCCCAACCTGACCCTCACACCCCCGCAGAACCGACCACGCACCCCACCGCCTGGAGAACGGCGCCCACCGAGGCGACACTCGGCACCACCGGCCGCCCACCGCCGAAAACCAACACCCACCACCCGCAGCCATCCACATACGTCAACGTATTCAAGATCCTGAAACGTCGAGGCATAGCCGATACCATCGACCATATTCGAGACCTGGCGAGACGGAGGTCGGGATGACGAGACGAGACCACCATGCCGCGACAGAAGTCATTGGGCACAGCCGCGAGACGAGACAGCCCTCGCTCGCGGAGCGAGACACACGAATCCGAGTCTCGACCGCATGTCCCCGGTGCAGCCGGGCCGATGGCGTCTCGCCCGTCTCGGCAATTCACGCGGCCGGCAGTCATATCGCTGATATCCGTGTCTCGCATTCGGCTGCGGGTCGCGCTGCCGGCTGGAGTCGGGGTCGAGCATCGATCCACACCGCACTCGCCGCGAGACTTCAACCACCGACCGCGTTGCCGTCGTGGCGTCGTCCAGCGTTCGCAGCCGGCGTCGCCGGACTCTTCGGGTTAGTCGCCCTCGCCGACTCGGTCGGGCCGGGACGCGCCGGCTCGACGGGACCTTTGGCCGTGTTCTCGGTGGTTGCGCTGGTTGCGTTCAGTGCACTGGCATTCGTTCGGCGCCATCGCTCCGTCGCCGATCGACCTGCGATGGATCGAGCGATGGACCTGTGGCGACGTGCGCGATGGTGCGCCCATTGCGGCATTGCCGAGAGAAGCCGATCGGTCTCGACCTCGATGGCGGATGGCTGCACACCCGCAAGCAAACAGAGCGCCGCAAGTGGCAGCATGGGTGCAAGGACCAGCGCGCATGCGCTCGCCCGCACTGCCGGACGGCGGCGTGCCCGGCGCGATGGGGACACGGGTGCGGCAGGCCGCCGGCGGCCT
This sequence comes from Dactylosporangium maewongense, assembly GCF_039531485.1. Taxonomy (NCBI): domain Bacteria; kingdom Bacillati; phylum Actinomycetota; class Actinomycetes; order Micromonosporales; family Micromonosporaceae; genus Dactylosporangium; species Dactylosporangium maewongense. The sequence continues at coordinate 43,501 of NZ_BAAAQD010000037.1, forward strand.
GCACGAAGCACCGGGCCGACCGGTGTCCGAAGCGGCGGCCGGCGGACTCGTGTCGGCGGCATCGCGACCTGCGCAACTGCGTGAAGGTGTGCCCACCCGACTGCGCCGGTCACGCGGACCGATGCCCGAAGCGCACTGGCGGCGGCATCCGGCTCGTCGACACCAAGACGGAAGCCGGACGCCGCCGGGCCGCACTCGCCCCGCAGATGCTCACGAAGCTGCGGGGGCACAAAGCCGAGCAGGACGCGGAACGTCGGGCCGCGGGTGAGCACTGGGAAGATCACGACCTGGTCTGGTGTCAGCTGGACGGCAGCCCGATCGACGCCGGCACGGACCGCCGGGAGTGGAAGGCGATTCTCAAGCTCGCCGGTGTCCGGGACGCCCGAATACACGACGGGCGGCACACCGCTGCGACGATGCTGCTCCTGCAGGGCGTGGATGAGCAGACTGTCATGGCGATCATGGGCTGGTCGGACCGCCGGATGGTCCAGCGCTATCAGCACGTGATCGACGAGCTGCGCGTCGAAGCGTCGCGCCGCCTCAGTGAGCTCCTGTACGGCCCGGAGGAGGTTCCGGCACCCAAGCCGAAGAAGAAGAGCAAGAAGGCCAGCAAGCAGCAAAAACGCAAGAACGTCAATATAGATAAGGCTAGTTATGCAACCACACCTGCAACCAGGCCAGGCGAGGCCAAGATCATTCCGTTCCAGCGGTCGGCGTAGGCGTCCACGGAAAGCACCCCCCACCTGCGGTGGAGGGCGCTGCGTTGCCAGAGCCGCCTAACGGAATCGAACCGTTGACCTATTCATTACGAGTGAATAGGTCATGGCCATACCGATCCCGACCAGCGACGCCGCCCTCACCGCCACCACGAGGCAATGCGACTCACGATGTGGGCAGACCCCCTCTAGCGCCGTCCTCGGTGGAAATGCGCCAAGATCGAATTGTTGCAAACCAGCACATCATCTCGGCTCGGCTCCGACCATCAATGTTGATCATCAGCTGCTGTTAGGCGACGGCGTCTGGCTCGAGCGGAGCGTTCCGCGAGTTGCAGCATGTAGGCGCGTCGTGCGTGGGCCGCCATGGCGGTCCGGGTCTCCTCGGGTAGGACGCCGAGCGGGTCCACCTGCCGTTCGAACCGGGCCAGGAACGCGTTGGTGGCCGGGGTGGTGCGGGCGGTCCGGTCGCTGGTGTTCGCCCAGGAGGCGTGCGCGGCGATTCGAGCGCGGCGAACACGTTGGTGCGGGCTCAGGCTTTCGCGTCGCGGCTTGGTGGTGTCGTGGTCAGACACGTTCGCCGATGCCGATCCGGGACTGGATCTGCTGTGCGCGTTCGGCTGCGGCGCTCGCGCCGTAGTGCCGTGGCATGTCCTCTGACGTCCAGCCGAGTAGCAGCATCAGGTCGCCGGTGTCCCCGCCAGCGAGCTTCCATTCGTGGGCGTAGTTGTGCCGCCACCGGTGCGCGTGGACGCCGGACACCCCGCCTTGGACACCGCGCCGGCGCAGCATCAGCTTCACGCCGTTCGCCGAGAGCGAGTGCCCGCCCCGCTCGGCGAGCCACAGCGCCGGCAGCGAGAACCCGATGTGGCGGGCGCGGGCGCGGAGGTAGCGGCTCAAAGCCCGGCCGGTTCTCGGCCCGAACCTCACCCGCCGGTCCTTGCTGCCCTTGCCCCGGTAGTGGATCGTGTCGGCGTCCATGTTGACGTCGTAGACGCGCAGGTTCGCGACTTCCGACAGCCGAGCGCCGGTGTTGTACAGCATCCGGACGATGGCCTCGTCGCGCAGGTTGACGAACTGGGTTCCCTTGCAGGCGTCGAGGACCCGCTTGGTGTCGTCGTCACGGATGATCGGGATCAGCTTGGTCGGGGTCTTCGGCTGCCGTACCCGTTCCATCGGCGAGCGGGCGATCTCCTCGTCCTCGGCGAGCCACTTGAAGAACTGCTGCAACCCCTTGTACTTGTTCAGCGCGGTCGCCGCCGACCGGGTCTGCACCATCCACGCCTGAAACTCCTCGACAGCCGCCCGGTCGACGACGGTCGGATCATCCGCCGCACCGGCAGTGTCGTCCTGCTCACCGAGGTACCTCGCCAGCTGTATGGCGGCCAAGAGGTAGTTGTAGCGGGTCGTGTCGGGGTGGTTCGCCGCGCGCAGGGTGCGGTCCCAGTCGCGCAGATAGCTCGACCAAACCATCGGTAGACCGTCGGTCAACTTCTGCAGATCGATTGTCACCGTCCACTCCCCCCGTTCCGGCGTGGTGATCCTTGCCGGTCCGAGCATCGCCCACGCGCCGCCGGAAATGGAACGTGTCGTCAGGTGTCACCAGGTGTCACCTGTTGCCAGAGCGGGCCCACGGAACCCCGGCGTCCCATACACGACGCAGGCACGACAGTTGCAATACCCTGCGCGGCTGCGCCATGTTCGGCACCCGTCCATTACACGCGGCGGTAGAGCGTTTACCTGCGCCGCGGTCCCTGCCACCCAGGCCATTCGACCATCGGCCTACAGGTCTCCACTGCCTGACCGACCGGCTGCAGTGGCGCACGGACTTCCCGAGGCACATAGTCACCAACCACTCGCACGAGCCACCGCACCGCTTCCAGCGGAGGTCGCCGGCCTGCCGACCGAGATCGGCGAGGCCGCGACCCACCCTGCTCACCGTTGGATCTGATGGTGAGCGAACGGAGGCGGTCCAGGCGGACCGTGTCGGCGAGGAGCCGCCTCCGCTGGAGCGGTCAGACGCGTTCGCCGATGCCGAACTGCGCCTGGATCTCTTGCGCTCGCTCCGCGGCGGCGCTGGCACCGTAGTGCCGCGGCATGTCCTCGGACGTCCAGCCGAGCAACAGCATGAGGTCGCCGGTGTTGCCGCCGGCGCGGTGCCATTCGTGGGCGAAGTTGTGCCGCCACCGGTGCGCGTGGACACCATCCAGACCGGCGGCGAGCCCGAGCCGCTTGAGCCGGATCTTGATGCCGTTCGGCAGCAACGGCCGGGCCCCGCGCTCAGCCAGCCACAGGTTCGGGACCTGCTCGACATCGCGGCGCTTCGCCCGCGCCCGCAGATACCGGCTCAGCGCCCGGGCGGTCTTCGGCCCGAACCGCACCCGCCGGTCCTTCGCGCCCTTGCCGTGAAACCGCACCGACTCGGTGTTCAGGTCGAGGTCGGTCAGCAGCAGATTGCCGACCTCCGACAGGCGTGCGCCGGTGTTGTAGTACAGCCGGATCAACGCCTCGTCGCGAAGGTTCACGAACGCCTTGCCCTTGCACGCGTCGAGCAGCTTCTTCGTGTCGTCGTCGCGCATGACAGGGATGAGCTTCTTCGGCGTCTTCGGCTGCTTCACCCGGTCCATCGGTGAGCGGTCCATCTCGTCCTCATCGACGAGGTACTTGAAGAACTGCTGCAGGCCCTTGTGTTTGTTCAAGGCGGTCGCGGCGGAGCGGGTCTCGATCACCCACGCCTGGAAGTGCTCGACGTGCGCCTTCGTCACGTCCGTCGGATCCTCGGCCGCGTCGACAGCGTCAGGGTCCGGGGAATGCTCGCCGAGATACCGGCCGAGTTGCGCCGCAGCGAGCAGATAGTTGTAGCGGGTGGTCTCCGGATGGTTGGCGGCGCGCAGGGTCCGGTCCCAGTCGCGGAGGTGTCCGGGCCAGTCGCCGGCGAGGCCTTCGGTGAGCTTTTCGATCTTGAGCAGGGGCATCTCGTCACCCGTCGAGTCAAGGGGTCCAACAGCGGCGTGCTCGACCTCGACGAACTGCTCACACACGAAAAAAGGGCCTCCGCAGGCTTGTGACCTGCGAAAACCCTTGCGCTGTCGGGACGGCGGGATTTGAACCCACGACCCCTTGACCCCCAGTCAAGTGCGCTACCAAGCTGCGCTACGTCCCGTGCAACCGGACTCGTCCGGAGCAGCCGCTACAGACTAGCGCATAGGGTTACCGCCGCGCGCAGGAGTATCCCCTGTCCCAACTACGGTGGGGGGATGCGGCTGGATCTGGTGACGGTGGTGGTGGAGGAGTACGACCCGGCGATCGTCTTCTTCACCGAGGTGCTGGGGTTTGCGCTGGTGGAGGACTCGCCGGCGACGACGACCAACGGGGCGGCGAAGCGGTGGGTCGTGGTGCGGCCGCCGGGTGGGGGGACGGGGTTGCTGCTGGCGCGGGCAGACGGGGAGCGGCAGCGGGAGGCGGTCGGGGACCAGGTGAAGGGAAGGGTGGGGTTCTTCCTGCGGGTGGACGACTTCCGGGCGACGTTCGAGCGGCTGGAGGCGGCCGGGGTCACGATCGTGCGGCCGCCGCGGGACGAGGTGTACGGGCAGGTCGCGGTCTTCGAGGACGTCGCCGGCAATCTGTGGGATCTGCTGGGGCCGCCGGCGGTGGGGGAAGCGCAGTGACGTAGCGCACACAACCGGTCGGCAAACGGAAAGGCCGCTGAAGCGCAGCCGGGTGCGGTGAACCTGATGGTCTCAACCCGTTGCAGGAGGTTCCCGATGAACACGGCCATCGCGTCCGAAGCGCAGACCGCCCGGATTCTCGTCGTCGACGACGACCCGGATCTGCGGGGCATGGTGGCGTACAAGCTGGTGAAGGCGGGCTTCGAGGTCATCGAGACCGACAACGGGCTGGCCGCGGTCGACGCCGCGGTCGCCTGCCTGCCCAACCTGGTGATCCTCGACATCATGATGCCGGGGCAGGACGGGCTCACCGCGTGCGAGCAGCTGCAGGCGGACCCGGAGACGGCGCAGATCCCGGTGATGCTGCTGTCCGCGCTGTCGCAGCCGGACGTCGTACGCAGCGGCGTGATGGCGGGGGCGGTGCACCACATGGTCAAACCGTTCAGCCCGGAGGCACTGCTGCGCAGCGTGCAGTCGCTGCTGCGGGTGCACCCGACGCCGGTGGACCCCAACACGGGCCACGATCTGGGCCGCAGCTATCAGTGGTGACCGAACGTGTCTGTCGTAAAAGCGCAGTCAACGTATCGACAGCGTGATCACGTGCTCTCTTCAAGTAACCACACTTGGAGGGCACCATGGGATACCTCACCCCACCGGTGGACGCTCCGCAGCGTCCCGGCAAACCGCAGGATCAGGCCGACGAGAACCTGAAGGCCAGGATCCTCTACCTGCGCTCCTTCCTGCTGATGCGCACCCTGATCGGCGTCATGGGCATTCTGCTGCCGGTGACGCTCCTGCTCGGCGACGGCTTCCTGTTCGAGGGAGGGAAGCCGCGGGGGTCGCTGAGCGCGTACTACTACTCCGGCATGCGCGACATCTTCGTCAGCTGCCTGTGCGTGACCGCGTTCTTCCTGATCTTCTACAAGTTCTTCGAGCGGAACCTGGAGAACACGCTCAGCATCGTCGCCGGCGTGACGGCGGTGGGTGTGGCGCTGTTCCCGACGGGGCGGCCGGGCGGCGGGACGGTGCCGCTGTCGCCGTTGCAGGAGAAGCTCGGCGAGCAGACGGTGCAGAGCGTGCACTACGTGTGCGCGGCGACGTTCATCCTCTGCCTGGGCGTGATCAGCTACTTCTTCGGCCGCCGCGAGGGTGCCAGGTCGCAGCACCGCGACGGGCACCTGGCGCGGTTCTCCCCCGCGTTCTGGCGGTCGTTCCACTACGCGTGCGCGGCGGGGATCGCCCTTGCCGTGGTGTACATCGCGGTGACCCAGGTGTTCCACACGCTCGACGCGTACAGCCTGATCATCGGCGAGACGGCCTCGGTCCTGTGCTTCGGCGCGTCGTGGCTGGCGAAGGGCCTGGAGCTGGACGTCCTGACCAGCGCGTCGGCGGCCCAGGACCAGATCGAGGCGGGCACGACCGAGGAAACGGCAGCAGCCTAGGTGCGTAACGGTGCGCCGCTCAGCTGAGCGGCGCACCTGTCGAAGTCGCGGGCATGGGACTCATGATCTTCGCCGGGCTGGTCGTCGTGGCGGTGGCCGCCGAAGCGTTGCTACCGCGGCGGGAGCCGGCGAGAGCTACTTCTTCCCGCGCGGGCTGTTCTTCTTGCGGGGCTTCACGCTGATGTGGATCGGGGTGCCGAGGAAGTCGAACTCCTCGCGCAGCTTGCGCTCCACGAACCGGACGTAGCCGGGGTCGAGCGCGCCCGTGGTGAAGAGCACGAACTTCGGCGGCGACACGCCGGCCTGGGTGGCGAAGAGCACGCGCGGGGCGCGCCCGCCGCGGATCGGGTGCGGGGTCTGCTGCACGAGCGCCGTGAGCCACTGGTTGAGCTGCCCCGTGGGCACGCGACGCTCCCAGTTCTCCAGGGCGGTGCGCAGCGCGGGCGCGAGCTTGTCGACGGCGCGGCCGGTGAGCGCCGAGACGTTGTGCCTGATCGCCCACGGCACGCGGCGCAGCTCCCGCTCGATCTCCTTGCCGAGCTGGTGGCGCCGGTCCTCGTCGACGAGGTCCCACTTGTTGAAGGCGATGACGAGCGCCCGGCCGGACTCGATGACCATGGTGATGATCCGCTGGTCCTGCTCGGAGATGACCTCGCTCGCGTCGAGGAGCACGATCGCGACCTCGGCCGCCTCGATCGCCGCGTTGGTGCGCAGCGAGGCGTAGTACTCGGTGCCGCTGGCGTGCGCGACCCGCTTGCGCAGGCCGGCGGTGTCGACGAGGTGCCAGGTCTCGTCGCCGAAGTCGACGAGGCTGTCGACCGGGTCGACGGTGGTGCCGGCGACGGAGTCGACGACCGCCCGCTCCTCCTTGGCCAGCTTGTTGAGCAGGCTGGACTTGCCGACGTTGGGCCGGCCGACGAGCGCGATGCGGCGCGGCCCGGCCTCGCGGGGCGGGACGACACGAGCGGCCGGCAGCGCCTCGAGGATCTTGTCGAGCAGGTCGCCGGAGCCGCGGCCGTGCAGGGCCGAGACGGGGAACGGCTCGCCGAGGCCGAGGCCCCAGAGGCTGGAGATCTCGCCCTCGATGCGCGCGTTGTCGACCTTGTTGGCGACGAGGATCACGGGCCGGCCGCTGCGGCGCAGCATCCTGACCGCGGCCTCGTCGTCGGAGGTCGGCGGGATCGTGGCGTCGACCACGAACAGCACCACGTCGGCGGTCTGGGTGGCGATCTCGGCCTGGGTGGCGATGGCCTTGGCCCGCTCCTTGGCGTCGGGCAGCCAGCCGCCGGTGTCCACGACGGTGAAGTGCCGCCCGGTCCACTCGGCGTCATAGGCGACCCGGTCGCGGGTGACGCCGGCGACATCCTCGACGACCGCCTGACGGCGGCCCAGGATCCGGTTGACGAGGGTCGACTTGCCGACGTTGGGTCGGCCGACGACGGCGACGATCGGCACACTCAGCTCGACGTCATCGACAACGTCGACGTCGACCTCGGCACCTGCGGATGCCTCAGCGCTCACGGGGGTCCTTTGCTCAACGGCCGGGGGGCCGGCGCTCGCCTATGCGGTGACCTTGTCCAGCATCCGCTGGAGTCGCTCGACCACCTCGTCGATGCCGAGCGCGGTGGTGTCGAGCACAACGGCGTCGTCGGCTTGGCGAAGCGGATCGGCGGCGCGCGTCGAGTCAAGTCTGTCACGACGGGCCAGGTCGGCTGCGGTCGCGGCCTGGTTGGTCGCATTCTCGGTGCTCCGGCGCCTGGCTCGCTCGTCCGCGGAGGCGGTGAGGTAGACCTTCAGGTCGGCGCCGGGGGCGACGACGGTGCCGATGTCGCGGCCCTCGACCACGATCCGGCCCGCCTCGGCGATGATGTCCCGCTGGAGCGCGACGAGCAGCGCCCGCACGGCCGGGACCGCGGACACGGCCGACACCGCCTGGGTGACCTCGGTGCCGCGGATCTCACGGTCGACACCGACGCCGTCGACGCTGATGTGCGGCTCGGCCGGGTCGGTGCCGATGCCCAGCGCCGCCGACGCCGCGACGGCGTGGATCTTCTCCGCGTCGGCGAGGTCGACGTTGTCGCGCAGCACGGCCCAGGTCACCGCCCGGTACATGGCGCCGGTGTCCAGGTAGCGGGCGTCGAGGGCCTGTGCCACCCGACGCGAGATCGTGGACTTGCCGGACCCGGAGGGCCCGTCGACGGCAACCACCAACTGGCCGCTGTGTCCTGCCACGCCCGATCCTCCACGAAAACAATGAATCCCCGATGACACCTGCTGTTCGACAGTACTTGACCGGCCGGTGGCCCTACCTCACGGGAGCACGTCGTCGCAGGAGGATGGCACATCGCCCGGTGAGCTCGGTGAGCAGGGGGAGCACGGCGAGCAGGGCTCGCTCGCCGAGAGCAGGTGCCGCGTCACCGCCTCGTTGACCTCGATGAGGGCGTCGACGTGTTCGGGGCCGAGCGCGTCGAAGAACCAGTGCCGCACGTGCTCGACGTGGCGGGGCGCGGCGGCGGTGATCGCGTCCCAGCCGGCCTCGGTGAGCACGACGAACGCGCCGCGGGGGTCGTCGGCGCACGGCTCGCGGGCGACCAGCCCGCGCGCGGTCATCCGGGTGATCTGGTGCGTGAGGCGGGTCTTCTCCCAGTCGGCGGCGACGCGGAGCTGGAAGACGCGCAGCCGCCCGCCGGGTGCCTCGGAGAGGCTGACGAGGACCGCGTAGTCGGCGCTGGACAGCCCCGTCTCCTGCTGCAGCTGGCGGGCGATGCGACCCCTGACCGCGGCGTTGACGGCGAGGAACCCGCGCCAGGCGCGCTGCTCCCGCTCGTCCAGCCAATTGGGATCCGTCACACCCGAAGTCTACGTCCATGGGTGACACATCACCGTGGGACGAGCTAGCGTGACGGTGACGCGTCACCCATGACGTCGCACGAGCAGAGAACCACGCCGCACGAGCAGAGAGTTGGACCATGACCAAGATCGGGATCATCCTCGGCAGCACCCGCCCCGGCCGGAACGGCGAGGCGGTCGCCAAGTGGGTGTACGACATCGCGAGCCGCCGCTCCGACGCGGAGTTCGAGCTGGTCGACCTGCTCGACTACAACCTGCCGCACCTCGACGAGGCGGTGCCGCCGTCCATGGGGCAGTACGCGCACGAGCACACCCGGCAGTGGGCCGCGAAGATCGCCGAGCTGGACGGCTTCGTGTTCGTGACGCCGGAGTACAACCACTCGACCAGCGGCGCGCTGAAGAACGCGATCGACTTCGTCTACTCCGAGTGGAACAACAAGGCGGCCGGGTTCGTCAGCTACGGCTCCGCCGGCGGCACCCGCGCGGTCGAGCACCTGCGGCTGATCATGGGCGAGCTGCAGATCGCGGACGTCCGGGCGCAGGTGGCGCTGTCGCTCTTCACCGACTTCGAGAACTTCTCGACGTTCAAGCCGGGCCCGCAGCACGAGGGCACGCTCGGCGTGGTGCTCGACCAGACGGTGAGCTGGACGAAGGCCCTCGAAGCGGTCCGCAAGCGGTAGCTCAGGAAGCGGCGGCCGCCCGTGCGAAGCGGGCGGCCAGGGCCGCCGTGGCCGACCGCAGCTCCGGCGGCCCGACCACCTCGACCTCGGCGTCGAACATGCCGAACCACGCGGCCAGGCCGGTCCACGACCACGACCCGGCGCTGACCCGGCACCGGTCCGGGCCCAGCTCCTCGACGACGGCCTGCCCGCGGGTCCACTCGGTGATCGCCGCCGCCGGCGCGTGCAGGATCGCCTCGCCGCGGCACGGCAGCGGGTCGTGGCCCTCGAACCGCTGCGCCACGAACGCCGCCACGTCCGCCGCCGGCAGCGGCCGGGGCGTGAACCGGGGACCGTTGGGTGTGCGCAGCGTCATGCGGTCCACCCGGTACGTGCGCCAATCCACCCGGTCGAGGTCGAAGCCGATGAGGTACCACCGGCCGCCCCACGTCACCATATGGCACGGCTCGACCCGGCGCCGGTCGCCCGTCAGACCGGCCGCGATCTCCCGTACCCCCGCGTAGTCGAAGCGCAGCACCTCCCGCGCCCGGACGGCCTGGCCGATCGCCAGCAGGACCGCCGTGTCGACCCGCGACGGCTGCCAGCCGGCCTTCGCCACCCGGGTCACCTGCAACGCGTCGACCCGCTGGCGCAGCCTGGCCGGCATCACCTGCCGCACCGTCGCCAGGGCGCGCAGCGCCGCCTCCTCGACGCCCTCGACCGACATCGTCGCCGTCTGCAGCGCCACCGCGACCGCGACCGCCTGGTCGTCGTCGAACAGCAGCGGCGGCAGCTCCGACCCGGCGTCCAGCCGGTAGCCGCCGTCCGGGCCGCGGGTCGCCTGCACCGGATAGCCGAGCTCGCGCAGCCGGTCGACGTCGCGCCGGACGGTCCGCGGGCTCACCTCGAGGCGGTCGGCGAGGGTCTGCCCCGGCCAGTCGCGGCGGGCCTGCAGCAGGGACAGCAACGCCAGGAGGCGGGCCGAGGTCTCCAACATGCGTCCAGTATCGCCCGCACTTGAGGACAGAAGCTGTCCGCATCTACCGGCAATGTCAGCGGCATGATTCAGACGAGAGCGCTGACGAAGGACTTCGTCGTCAATCGCAAGACCACGGTGCACGCGGTCCGTGGCATCAGCCTGGACATCGCGCCGGGCGAGCTCGTCGCGGTGCTCGGCCCGAACGGTGCCGGCAAGACCACGACGCTGCGGATGCTGACCACGCTCATCGCGCCGACCAGCGGCACCGCGACCGTCGCCGGGCACGACGTGGCGACGCAGGCGGCGGCGGTACGGCGGGGAATCGGCTACGTGGGGCAGGGCAACGGCGCCGGCCACATCCACCGCGTCGCCGACGAGCTGCGCACCCAGGGCCTCATCTACGGCCTGGACCGCAAGGCCGCCGCCCGGCGCACCGACGAGCTCCTGGAGGCGCTCGACCTCGCCGAGCAGCGCGACCGCAAGGTGTCGGACCTGTCCGGCGGCCAGCGGCGGCGCCTCGACGTGGCGATCGGGCTGGTGCACGCGCCCCGGCTGCTGTTCCTCGACGAGCCGTCGACGGGGCTCGACCCGCAGAACCGCGCGAACCTGTGGCAGCACATCCTGCGGATGCGCGAGGAGCACCGCATGACGATCGTGCTGACCACGCACTACCTCGACGAGGCCGACACAATGGCCGAGCGGGTCGTGGTCGTCGACCACGGCGAGGTGATCGCCGACGACACGGCGTCGGCGCTGAAGGCCAAGCTGGCCGGCGACAAGCTGCTGCTGACCGGTGACCTCCCGCTCATCGCCAAGGCCGCCGGCGGGCTCGCCGGCATGCGCGACATGACCGAGATCTCGGACACGCTGACGTTCCGGGTCAACGACGGGCCCGCCGCGCTGCCCGAGCTCATCGCGGCGGTGCCGGGCGCCGTCCGTACCGCCGAGATCCAACGCCCCACGCTCGACGACGTCTTCCTGTCCCTGACCGGCCGCAACCTCCGGGAGAACGCATGACCACCCTCGCCCTGCGCGACGTCCGCATCGTCGCGGCCCGGGAGCTGCGGCCGCTGCTGCGCTCGCCGTTCTCGCTGATCTTCGGCATGATCCAGCCGCTGGTGTTCCTGGCGCTGTTCGGGCCGCTGCTCGCCGGCTCCCTGAAAGGCCAGGAAGGCGGCCTCGGCAGCGACGTGTGGCAGTGGTTCGTGCCGGCGATCCTCGTCATGACCACGCTTTTCGGCACGTCGACCGTCGGGGCGAACCTGCTCAGCGAGTTCGTCACCGGCGCGCACGAGCGCATGCTCGTCACGCCCCTCGCCCGGCACGCGCTGCTGGTCGGCCGCGCGCTCAAGGAGATGGTGCCGCTCGCCGGGCAGGCCCTGATCATCGTCGTGGTGATGCTGCCGTTCGGCTTCGAGCTGCACCCGGCCGGCGCGCTGCTCGGCCTGGCGCTGCTCGCCCTCTTCGGCGTCGGGCTCGGCTCGTTCAGCTACGCCCTGGCGGTCGCGGTCCGCCGCACCGACTGGATGTTCTGGGTCGTGCACCAGACGCTGCTGTTCCCCCTGATGATCCTCTCCGGGATGCTGCTGCCCCTGGAGACCGGGCCGGGCTGGATGCGGGCACTGGCGCAGTTCAACCCGCTGGCGCACATGGTGACCGCCGAGCGTCTGCTCTTCGCCGGTACCGTCGGCGACCGCGCCGTCTGGTGGGGCTTCGCCGCGGCGGCCGCGACCGCCCTAGCCGGGCTCACGGTCGGCATCCGCGCGATGCGCCGCTCCACCTGACAGCGGTTACTCGCCGACGGCCTTGAAGAGTGCGCCGATCTCCGCCTGGGACAGGTGTCGCGTCCTGCCCGGGCGGAGATCGCCGAGCCGGATCGGGCCGATCTGGGTGCGGATCAGCCGCTGCACCGGGTAGCCGACCGCGTCGAACATCCGCCGCACGATGTGGTTGCGCCCCTCGTGCAGCACGACCTCGACGAGCGCGACCTTCCCGTACGCGTCGACGACCCTGAACGAGTCGACCTTCGCCGGCCCGTCCTCGAGCTGCACGCCGGCCTTCAGCTCCCGGCCCATCGCCCGCGGCACCGGACCGGCGATCTCCACCTGGTAGGTCTTCGCCACCTCGTACGACGGGTGCATCAGCTTGTGGGCGAGCCCGCCGTCGTTCATCAGCAGCAGCAGGCCCTCGCTGTCGAGGTCCAGCCTCCCGACGTGGAAGACGCGGGTCGTGAGGTTGGGCACGTAGTCGGCGAGCGCCTCGCGGCCCTTCTCGTCGTCCATCGTGGACACCACGCCGCGCGGCTTGTTCAGCGCGAGGTACACCAGCCGCGTGTCGGTGATCAGGCGCGAACCGTCGACGTGGATGGCGTCCCGCGTCGCGTCGGCCTTGTCGCCGAGGGTCGCCTCCTTGCCGTTGACGGTGACGCGGCCCTCGTCGATCATCCGCTCGCAGTTCCGGCGGGACCCGAGGCCGGCGGCGGCCAGGATCTTCTGCAGCCGCTCCTCGTTGCGCGGCAGCTCGGCGTCCGGTGGCGCGTCGAACGCGGAACCCTCGAAGTCGGCTTCTGTGGACTTGTCAGCGCTGGGCATCGGCGATCTCATCAATGTCGTCGGGAAGGAACGGGGCGAGCGGCGGCAGCTGGTCGACGCTGTCCAGGCCGAGTTTCTCCAGGAACAGCGACGTCGTCCGGTACAGGAACGCCCCGCTTTCGGGCTCACTGCCGGTCTCCTCGATCAGACCCCGCGTCACCAGCGTACGGACAACGCCGTCGCAGTTCACACCGCGGATGGCCGAGATACGCGACCTGGTGACAGGCTGCTTGTAGGCGACCACAGCGAGTGTCTCCAGGGCGGCCTGGGTGAGCCGGATCTGCTGCCCGTCGAGCACGAACTTCTCCACGTAGGGCGCGAACTCCGCCCGCGTGTACAACCGCCACCCACCCGCGACGCGCCGCAGGTCGAAGCCGAGGCCGAGCTGGGTATATTGCCGGGCGATGTCCTCCAGGACCCCACGGATCCGGTCGACGGGCTGGTCGAGCACCTGCGCGAGGGTGATCTCGGTGGCGGGCTCGTCGACGATGAGGAGGATCGCCTCGACCGCGCCGCGCAGCTCGCTCTCCGACATGACCGGCACCGGCTCCGGCTCGGGTTCCGGTTTCGGCTCTGGTACGGCGGCAGCGGGCACCTCGAACAGGGCGCCGCTGTCGACCGCGGGCTCGTCGGCTTCCCCGGCGGGCGCGTCCTCGGCTGCGGCCTCGACCACCTCCTCGGCGGCGGCCTCCTCAACGACCGCGACCTCAGGCTCGACGACAGGCGCTTCCTCGGCGGCGGGCTCCTCGACGACCACGGCCTCCGACTCGGCGACAGGCGCTTCCTCGGCAGCCGGCTCCTCGACGAGGGACTCGATCACCTCCTCGGGAGCGGCCTCCTCGACGACCGCGACCTCAGTCTCGGCGACAGGCGCTTCCTCCGCGGGCGGCTCTTCGACGACCTCGGGCTCGGGTTCGGGCTCGGCGGCGGCCTCCTCGACCGGCGCTTCGCCGGACACCGCGTCCCCGGCGGCGGGCTCCTCCGTGGCCTCTACGGCGGCGGGCTCCTCCGCGACCTCTTCAGCGGCGGGCTCTTCGGCGACCTCTTCGGCGGCGGGCTCCTCGGCGGGCAGCTGCTCGGCGGGGGGCTGGGGGCGAGCCCAGGGCGGGACCCAGTTCGCCGCCTGGTCGGCGAGCGACCTCGACTGGTCGTCCTGGCTCACTGGTCCACCTCGCTGTCCACTGCTTCCGCATCATCCGCCGCTGGTTCGTCCTCTGCCGGGTCCGCTGCCGGGTCCCCTGTCGGGTCCCCTGCCGGGCCCCCTGTCGGACCCTCATCCGGGCCTTCGGCCGGTGGGGTTTCGGGCGGGGCGGGGCTGCCCTCGTACTCCTCGACCTCGATCGTGGCGGCCGCCGCATCGTCCGGCCCCGTCCAGCGGACGAGCAACTCCCCCAGGGCCTGGAGCTGTTCGAAGGAGACGAGTTCCTCGCGGTACAGCTCCAGCAGCGCCAGGAAGCGGGCGACGACCTCCAGGGTCGACTCACAGTCGATGCACAGCGCGCTGAACGTGGCCTCGCGTTGTGCGATGAGACGGTCGCGGACGATGTTGGCGTGTTCGCGGACGCTGACGCGGACCATGTGGATGTGCGCGATCGAGACGACCGGAGGGCCCGCCTTCGGGGTGAACGCCTTCAGTGCCAGCTTCAGCAGCCTCGCCGGGCCGACGCCGAGGACGAGGTCGGGCAGCGCCTCGGCGTACTGCGGCTCCAGGGACACCGAGCGCGGGTAGCGGCGGGACCCGATGGCCTCCAGGCCCGCGATGTGCGCCGCCGCCTCCTTGAACGCCTTGTACTGCAGCAGCCGCGCGAAGAGCAGGTCGCGCGCCTCCAGCAGCGCCAGGTCCTCCTCGTTCTCGACGGTGGCCGACGGCAGGAGGCGGGCGGCCTTCAGGTCGAGCAGGGTGGCGGCGACGACCAGGAACTCCGACGCCTCGTCGAGGTCCCAGTCGTCGCCCATGCCGCGGATGTACGCGATGAAGTCGTCGGTGACGGTGTGCAGCGCCACTTCGGTGACGTCGAGCTTGTGCTTGCCGATGAGCTGGAGCAGCAGGTCGAACGGACCGGTGAAGTTCGCCAGGCGCACCTGGAAGCCCGAGGGGGCGGCGTCGGCACCCGGCAGCGCGGGCACATCCGGTACAGGAGCCGCAACGGCCACGACGTCCGCCACGGCGGCATCGGAAAGCGCGTCCACGGTGGAGGGATCCGGCGAGGGATTCGCGGAGTCCACGGTGGCGGGGTCGGTCACCGGAAGACCGTAGCGCAAAGGGTCGCGAAAACCGTTACAACCGCCGCTCGGCCTGCTGGGCGATGACCTCGCGGGCGAGCTGCCGGTAGTTGCGGGCACCCGAGGACGACGGATCGAGCGTGGTGATGGGCGCGCCGGCGACCGTCGACTCGGGGAACTTGACGGTCTTGGTGATGACCGTCTGGTACACCTTGTCGCCGAACGCCTCCACGACCCGCTGCAGCACCTGGCGGCAGTGGGTGGTGCGGCTGTCGTACATGGTGGCGAGGATGCCTTCGAGCTCCAGGTCGAAGTTGAGCCGCTCGCGGACCTTGTCGATCGTGTCGAGCAGCAGCGCCACACCGCGAAGTGAGAAGAACTCACATTCCAGCGGGATCATGACGCCGTGCGCGACGGTCAGCGCGTTGATCGCGAGCAGGCCCAGCGACGGCTGGCAGTCGATCAGGATGTAGTCGTACTCCTTCAGGACCGGACGCAGCACCCGGGCCAGGGCCATCTCGCGGGCGACCTCGGTGACCAGCTGGATCTCCGCCGCCGACAGGTCGATGTTGGCCGGCAGCAGGTGCAGGCCGGCGATGTCGGTCTTGATCCGGATGTCCTCGACGGTCACGTCGGAGTCCATCAGGATGTTGTAGATCGTCAGGTCGAGGTTGTGCGGGTTGACGCCGAGGCCGACCGACAGGGCACCCTGCGGGTCGAAGTCGACGAGCAGGACCCGCCGCCCGTACTCGGCGAGCGCCGCGCCCAGGTTGATGGTCGACGTGGTCTTGCCCACGCCGCCCTTCTGGTTGGCCATCGCGATGATCCGCGCCGGGCCGTGCCGATCCATCGGCATCGGCTCGGGGATCGGCTTGCGCATCGTGTACGCCGTCGGATCCGCCGGCCCGAGCTCGGCGCCGAGGTCAAGCGATGCCTGCTCGGCGCGCATCTGCGTCGTCCAAGACTCCGCTTGGTCACCCATGCCTGTCATCGAACCTCTTCGCCCCTCCCGGCGGCTCATCTCCACCCGGGGCCGATTCGTCGTCGGCGATCTGGGGAAGCGGGACGGCCGTTGCCCGACTCTACGTCACTGCAGGGTACATACCCCACTCCGCGCGCCCGGCGTGTCGCGGCCGGCTTCGTTGGGTACGGTCATCGACGTGTTGGGACCAGGAGACGTGCTCGGCGACAGGTACCGCCTCGATGAGTTCGTCGCCAGCGGCGGCATGGGGCAGGTGTTCCGCGCGACCGACAAGACGCTGAACCGGACGGTCGCCGTAAAGGTGCTGCTGCCGGGCCTGACCAGGGACGCCGAGTTCGGCGTCCGGTTCCGGGCCGAGGCGCGGATCATGGCCTCCGTCGGACACAAGGGCGTGGTCGGCGTCTATGACTACGGCGAGACGCCCGAAGGCACGATGTTCCTCGTCATGGCGTTCGTCGAGGGCCGCCCCCTCGGCGAGCGGATCACCCGCGAGGGTGCACTCCCGGCCGACGAGACCATGGCGATCGTGGCGCAGGCGGCCGACGCGCTGCACGCCGCGCACAGCAACGGCATCATCCACCGCGACGTGAAGCCCAACAATCTCCTGGTCGGCCACAACGGGGCGGTGACCCTCGTCGATTTCGGCGTGGCCCGCTCGGCAGACGTGACGTCCGTCACCAAGGTGAACGCGGTGATCGGCACTGCGCTGTACATGTCGCCCGAACAGGCATCCGGGAAGCCGATCTCCCCCGCGACGGACATCTACGCGCTCGGCGCGGTCGCGTACCACTGCCTGACGGGCGCGCCGCCGTTCACCGGCAACTCGCCGCTCGAGATCGCGATCAAGCACCTGCAGGACGATCCGGCGCCGCTGCCGGAGACCGTGCCGGCCGGCGTCCGGGCCGTGGTCGAGCGCGCCATGGCGAAGGACCCCGAGGACCGCTTCCCGACCGCGGCCGCCCTCGCCGCCGCCGCCCGCGACGCGCAGGTGGCGACCCTTCAGGATCAAGATCTGGCGTTCGTACCGGCGGCGGCCACCCGACGGTCCGCGACGGTGGCGTCACCGCGGGTGGCCGCGAACGGCCGTCCGGGATCGTCCGGCGCGAAGCCGGACCGGCCCGCCTGGATCCCGGTCGCCATCGGCCTGGCGCTGCTCGTCATGGCCGGCGGCGTGGTCCTCGCCGCGATCGCGCTCAGCCAGGGCGACAAGAAGGGCGACGCCCCCAGCGGCGTGCCCGGCATGTCGCAGTCCGCCGTCGTCGCCACGTCGGGTCCGGCACCCGGTGGGGGCGGCGCCACCCGTACCTCGGCGGCACCACCCACCAGCGCACCGGCGTCCGCCTCGCCGACCCCCGCCACCAGCAGCGCCGCTCCCCCGCCGGCGACGAGCGAGCCCCCGCCGCCGCCCGCCACGACGACGCAGCCCCAGCCGACGACCGGCGGCACGACACCTCCTGTCGACGGCTCGGTCCCGCCCGCGTAGCCGGTCGGCCAGATCTGGGGCGGCCGGGATTTTCTGTCGTACCTTCGTGCAACCCTTCGTGGCGGGGCTTCGTCTACCCCGCGACGAAGGGAGCCCGAACGGGTGAACGAAGACGACGAAGCGCAGTTCCGGGAGTTCGTCGCCGCACGGTTCGACGGCCTGCGTTCGCTCGCCTACCTGACGTGCGGGGACTGGCACACGGCGGAGGACGCCGTCGCCTCGTCCCTGGCGAAGCTCTACGTGCACTGGCACCGCGTCGACACGCCCCTCGCCTATGTGCGCAGGGCGGTCGTGCACGCCCTGGTGGACGAGAGCCGCCGGCCGTGGCGGCGCAGGGAGCGCTCGGTGGGCTACAGCCTGCCCGAGCTGCCCGGCCCCGACCACGCCGAGCAGGTCGACGAGCGGATCCGGATCCGCGCCGCACTCGCCCGGATGGCCCCCGGCCAGCGCGCCGTGCTGGTCCTGCGGTACTACGAGGGGCTGAGCGTTGAGGAGACCGCCGAGGTGCTCGGCCGCCAGCCGGGGACCGTCAAGAGCCAGACCGCCCGCGGGCTCACCGCCCTCCGCGCACTGCTCGACGCGGAGCCTCGTGACGACCCCGGTGTCCGGCCCCCCGGCGCGCGAGCGTCCGCTCCCCCACCGCAGGCGACACCCACTCACGAGATGGAGAACAGGAGGGAAGGGCATGGAGCACGACCTGCACAGTCTGCTGGCAGCGGCCAGGGACGACGCGCCGCCACCGCGACTCAGCATTGACGACATCACCACCGCCGGCCGCCGGCTCGCCCGGCGTCGCCGCCGCCGCACCCTCCTCGCCTCCGTCGCCGGCGGCCTGGCCGCGGTGGTCACCGGCGCCACCGCCGCGATCGCGCTCTTCAACCCGCCGGTCACCGCCCCCACCGCGGACCCCAACGGCACGCCCGGGCTGGTCGTCGACGCCACCCAGTCCCCCGCCCGCCCGGCCGGCTTCACGTCCGCCGGCCCGTTCCAGACCAACTACAGCGGCTACACCTCCGGGCGGTATGCCGTCAGCGACCCCTACCTGGTCACCGCCCACTACCAGCTGTCCACGATCGACCTCAACGCCGCCCCGTCCGCCGCGCCGACCGTCTCGCCCTCCCCGACCGTCAACGGCAAACCGGCCCGCACCGGGTCATCGGGCAGCATCGTGCCCCGCGAGGGCCGTCTCGTCGTCTTCGGCACCGGCGCCTTCGAGCCCCGCGAGTTCAACGGCGGCGCCAAGCTCAGCATCGGCGGCCGGCAGGCCCTGCTGATGCACGCCGGCGGGTCGGTCTCGCCGACCGTCGCCGACAAGTACGGCTGCTGCACCGACCCGGTCATCCCGGCCATGGCCTGGCAGTACCTGCCGGGCGCCTGGGCGGCCGTCTACTGGTCCCGGGCCGAGACCATGCCGACCCGCGACGAGCTGGTCGCCCTCGCCGAGGCCCTGCCCGCCGCCGTCCCGGCCCCCTTCCCCGTCGGCATCCAGGTCCGCGACCTGCCGAAGGGGTACCGCCTCATCGCCGCCGGCACCCGCACGTCCTCCTACGACAACACCAACCTGTCGGTGGTCCGCCTGGGCCTGAAACCCATGGCGCCCCCGCTCACCGGCGCCACCGACCTCGACGCGTACTCATCGCTCATCCTCACCCTCGGCATCGCCGACCACGTGACCGGCGAGGCGATCAACAAGACCACCTGCCCGCCCGCCACCAACCGCTGCGCCATCCTCATCGAGGACGGCCAGTTCTTCCTGCAGGCGGAGACCCTGGGCGACCGCGCGATGAGCACCAGCGAGCTGTCGCAGATCCTGAAGACGATGACCGCCGAGGACCCGTTCGACCCCACCTCCTGGCCTGCCGCCACCGCGGCGTACGCCTCCTGACCCGTCGCCGCCCGCGCGATCCGGTGGACGCTCCCGCTTCACCGGATCACAACCCACACCGGGCCACCCAGCCAGATCAACACCGCGCGATCTTCACAGCTCCTTGCACCCGGGTCGCATTCAGGCTTCTCACCAACCAACCCGCATACCGGCCATTGACCAACATCTCATCCAACGCTCCGAGCCCTCCATCCCACGAAGCCGCAGACCGGAGCCGGCACGGACGTCGCTTTTCAGCATGCCGCGCCCCCGCTCGACAGACGCCCACCGATCACAGGACCGCCACGACCCGACAACCCACCCCGCGACGCCCACGAGCTTCGAGCCCCACTCCCGCACAGCCACCACAGAGCCGGCTCAGCACGGCGGCACACTCGACCCCCGCGCCCCGCAACACTTCGCGCCCACGACTTGATCGAAGGACAGCCCCGGCCACCATCACGACCACAGCCGTCCTCCGATCATCGCGCCGCCGACCCACCCGATAGACGGCGCGCGATCCACCTCCGCCTCAGAAGATCGTTTACGGGCGGCCCGCGCACCGCCAATGCGCAAAAGCCACGAACCCGGGCATCGACTAACGTTTACGACAGCCCGGTAACGCACCGCCCCGGACAAGGCGCGAACACACCGCCGCCCCAGACAGAACCGGACGCACCGCGCCGGCCCGACACGGCGGCAAACTCGGCCCGCTCGACCCACGCGCCCCGCAACACTTCGCGCCCACGACTTGATCGAAGGACAGCCGCGGCCACCATCACGACCGCAGCCGTCCTTCGCTCATCGGGCGGCCGACCCACCCGATCGACGGCGCGCGACCTACCCCCGCCTCAGAAGACCGTTTACGGGTGGATCACGCACCGTCTGTCGCATAAGGCGCAAACCAGGGCATCGACCAACGTCTACGGCGGACGGGAACGCGCCGCACCGCCACGAACAGGGCACGAACACACCGCCGCCCCGGACGGAACCGGACGCACCGCGCCGGCCTGGCACAGCGGAACACTTGGCCCACGCGAGCGCAGCACTTCGCGCCCATGACTTGATCGAAGGACAGTCCCGGCCGCGATCACGACCGCAGCCGTCCTTCGATCATCGGGCGGCCGGACACGGCAGCCCCACCCGCTAGACGTAGCGCGGCGGAACACTTGGCCCACGCGAGCCGCAACACTCCGTGCTCACGACTTGATCGAAGGACGGGGCTGGCTGCGATCACGGCCGGAGCCGTCCTTCGATCGTCGGGCCGCCGGGCACAGCCGCCCTACCCGATAGACGATGCGCGATCCACCCCCGTATCAGAGATCAACTTGGGGGTGGATCGCGCAGGGTCTATGGAACGAAAGCCGCGAACGCGGGCATTGACCAATGTCTAAGGTGGGCCGGGAGCATGCCCCGGGCAGGCAGGGAAACGCACGCTGCCTGCCCGGACCCGACGCCGGGGAGTGGGTTACTTGTGGCGGTTGTACATGCGGGGGGACTTCGACTTGGCGCCCTTGCCGCCGGAGCCCTTGCCGCCGCCGTGCTGCTGGACGCCGGGCGGGAGGGAGCGGCTGGCCTGGGCGCGGCGGATCGCTTCGAGCGGGTTGCGCGGGGGCGCTTCCTCGGACTCGGCGGCAGCAGCGGTGGCGGCAGCGGTGGTCGTGGTGTTGTCGGGCTGGTTGTCTGCGGTACCGGCAGGCATGGCGTCTCCTTCGCGGATGACTGACGCGGAAGTACCTTCCGCGGGAAGGTGAACGGGGACGTGGACAGGCGTCAGCCGCGCAGCAGACGAAGCGGGAGCCGAGCGAAACCCCACCACAACAGCGGGGGTCGTGCGAGAACCCACAACGGGGGCCGCCAAGGCAGACCAGTCACAACAGGTCGCGGCGGCACGCGCGGCGTCAGTGGGCTCAGAAACGCATGCGCCTACGGTAACACGGCTCCAAGCTCCCCGGTGAGGTACCGCTGCACGGTCGCACCCACCTGGACCACCAGTGACGAAGGGGTGGCGGCGACGACGGGCGGCAGGCGCAGGATCTGCCGGCAGAAGGCGAGGCCCAGCATCTGGGTGGCGACCAGGCCGGCCCGGACCGTGGCCTCGGCGGGGTCGGGGCAGACGGCGAGCGCCACCGGAGCGACCTGCGAGGCGAAGATGTCCCGCAGCCGCGAGGCGGCCGCCTCGTCGGTGGCGGCGGAGCGCAGCAGGGTCAGCAGCGCGTCGTCGGACGGGTCGCCCTCCCAGCGCTTGATGAAGTGCGCGACGAGCGTCTCGCCGAGCCGGTCGCGCGGGATGCCGGCCACGTCGGGCAGCCGCAGGCGCACGTCGACGGCGGCGGCGAAGAGCTGGGCCTTGTTGCCGTAGTAGCGCATGACCATCGAGGGGTCGATGGCGGCGTCGGCGGCGATCGCCCGGATGGTGGCCCGCTGGTAGCCGTCGGCGGCGAACCGTTCCCTGGCCGCGCGGAGGATCGCCGCGCGGGTGGCGTCGGATCTGCGCTCGGGCTGCATGCCTACAACCGTAGGCCAACAAGCGTTGACAGGAAAGTCAACACGTGTTGGCATTGGCTGGTGTACGACGTCATCGTGGTCGGCGCGAGGCCGGCCGGAGCGGCGACCGCCATGCTGCTGGCCCGGCGCGGGCTCAGGGTGCTCGCGGTCGACCGGGCCAGGTTCCCCAGCGACACGCTGTCGACGCACCAGGTCCAGCCGTCCGGGACCGAACGGCTGCGGCGCTGGGGGCTGCTCGACCGGCTGCTCGCCGCCGGTACACCGGCGACCGAACGCGTGCGGTTCGACCTCGGCGGCACCGTCCTGCAGGGCAGGTTCCCGGAGGGCGTCCTGTACAGCCCGCGGCGCACCGTCCTCGACGCGATCCTGGTCGACGCGGCCAGGGAGGCGGGGGCCGAGGTGCGGGAGGGGTTCCACGTCGCCGGCCTGGTCTGGGACGACAGAGGCGTCGCGGGCATCCGGGGACGCGACGGCACCGAGCTCCGCGCGCCGGTCGTCGTCGGCGCCGACGGCAAGCACTCGCTCGTCGCGAAGGAGGTCGCCGCGCCGGTACAGCGCAACGTGGCCCCCAGGACGGTCGCCAGCTACGCCTACTGGGAAGGCGTCGAGCACTGGGCGGGCGGCGAGCAGCGGCACGGCGAGCTCTACCACCGCCCCGGCCGGGCGGTCGCCGCGTTCCCGACCAACGACGGCCTCACCATGGTGTACGCCGCCGCGCCGATCGACGAGTTCGGCACCTGGCGCACCGACGTCGAGGGGCACCTCCTGGCGACGCTGGACCAATGCGGCGACCTGGGCGAGCGGGTCCGGGCCGGCCGGCGGGTCGAGCGCCTGCGGACCACCGTCGACCTGCCCAACGTGGTGCGCCGGGCGCAGGGCCCCGGCTGGTTCCTCGCCGGCGACGCGGGGCTCGTCATGGACCCGGTGACCGCGCAGGGCATCGGCAACGCCCTCGCCGACGCGGAGCTGCTCGCCGAGACGATCGCCGGGGGCCGGACGGACTACCAGCGCCGGCGCGACGCGGCGCGGTTGCCGATCTTCGGCCTGACCACGGGGCTGGCCGCGCTGCGGCCCGCGAGGGGTCTCAACGCGGTGCTGCTCAAGGCCATCGCGCGACGGGAGGCGAGCACGGAGCAGTTCCTCGGGGTGTTCGCGGGCACCGTGCCGGTGAGGACGTTCCGCAGGAGCGTCCCGCGGATGCTGGTTCAGCGCGCCCGGGGGTGGGCGGTCGCGTAGACCTCGCGGAGCTTGTCGACGGTGACCAGCGTGTACACCTGCGTCGTGGTCACCGAGGCGTGCCCGAGCAGCTCCTGCACCACGCGGATGTCGGCGCCGCCGTCGAGCAGGTGCGTGGCGAACGAGTGGCGCAGCGTGTGCGGCGACACCCCGTGCGGCCCGTCGACCGGCAGCCCCGCCCGGACGGCGGCCTTGCGCAGGATCGTCCACGCGCTCTGCCGCGACAGGGCGCCGCCGCGGGCGTTGAGGAAGACGGTGGGCGTGCCGGTGCCGTTGGCGACGAGCGACGGCCGGGCGCGGACCAGGTACACGTCCATGGCGGTCCGCGCGTAGCTGCCCATCGGCACGAGGCGGGTCTTGCCTCCCTTGCCGCGCAGCGTCACGAGGCCGTGCTTGCCGGTCAGGTCGAGGTCGTCGACGGCGATGCCGACGGCCTCGGAGATGCGGGCGCCGGTGCCGTACAGGAACTCCAGCAGCGCCTGGTCGCGCAGCCCGAGCGGCCCGGCGTCGGCGGCGGTGGCGAGCAGCCGCGACACCTGGTCGACGTCCAGGGCCTTCGGCAGCCGCTTCGGCAGCGACGGCGGCTTCACGTCCCGCGACGGGTCGGTCGGTGCGAGCCCCTCCAGCAGCAGGAACCGGTGCAGCCCCCGCACCGCGCTCGCGGCCCGCGCCGCCGACGACGCCGACAGCGGCGGGTGCTCGCCGCCTTCCTGGAGGTCGCCGGTCCGCAGCGCCGCGACGTGCCCGGCGATGTCCCGCGCCCCGACGTCGGCGAGGTCGCCGATCCCGCACGCGGCGAGCCAGTCCACGTACCGGTCGAGGTCGCGCCGGTACGACGCCAGGGTGTTCTCCGCGAGCGCCCGCTCGACCGTGAGGTGGTCCAGGTACACGTCGACGGCCTTGCGCAGCACGGACGCGTCGGTGGACGCGGGCCCGCCGACAGGAGAAGTGGACGCGGGCACGCCGGCGGCCGCCGCGACCGGGGAATGGGTCGCGGCGGCGTCCGCCGGCTCGAGCGTCACCGTCTAGGCCAGCGCTTCCGCCAGCGCGAGGTGGTCCATCCCGTGCGCGTCGGCGACCGGTCCGTAGGTCACGTGGCCGTCGTGCGTGTTCAGCCCGAGCGCCAGGGCCGGGTCGCGGCGCAGCGCGTCCCGCCAGCCCCGGTTCGCCAGCTCCAGCGCGTACGGGAGGGTCACGTTCGTCAGCGCGTACGTGCTGGTGTGCGGCACCGCGCCGGGCATGTTCGCGACGCAGTAGAAGATCGAGTCGTGGACCCGGTAGGTCGGCTCGGCGTGCGTGGTCGGGCGGGAGTCCTCGAAGCAGCCACCCTGGTCGATCGAGATGTCGACGAGGACGCTGCCGGGCTTCATCCGCTTCACGAGGTCGTTGGTGATGAGCTTCGGGGCCTTCGCGCCCGGCACAAGGACCGCGCCGATGACGAGGTCCGCGTCGAGGACGGCCCGCTCGATCTCGTAGCTGTTGGACGCGACGGTCTGCAGGTGCCCCTGGTAGATCGCGTCGGCGCCGCGCAGGCGGGAGATGTTCTTGTCCAGCAGCAGGACCTCGGCCTGCATGCCGAGCGCGATCGCGGCCGCGTTGAGGCCGGAGACGCCCGCGCCGATGACGACGACCTTCGCCGCGTACACGCCGGACACCCCGCCGAGCAGCACGCCGCGCCCGCCGCCGGCGCGCATCAGGTGGTACGCCCCGACCTGCGGCGCCAGCCGCCCGGCGACCTCCGACATGGGGGCGAGCAGCGGCAGCGAACGATCGGTGAGCTCGACGGTCTCGTACGCGATGCCGGTGACCTTCCGGTCGACCAGCGCGTCCGTGCACGCCTTGGACGCGGCCAGGTGCAGGTAGGTGAAGAGGACCTGCCCCTCGCGCATGCGGTGGTACTCCTCGGCGATCGGCTCCTTGACCTTCAGGACGAGGTCGCCGGCGGCCCAGGTGTCGTCCGCGGTCGGCAGGATCTGCGCGCCCGCCTCGCGGAACTCCTGGTCGGTGATCGAGGAGCCGTCGCCGGCACCGGCCTCGATGAAGACCTCGTGCCCGTTCGCGGTGAGTTCGTGGACTCCTGCCGGGGTGATCGCCACCCGGTACTCGTGGTTCTTGACCTCGCGTGGGACTGCGACCTTCACGTCTCGTGACCCCTCTCCACCAGCGACGACGGTGACGCTGCGTGTACCAGCGGCAGTCTATGGCGCGCTGACCGTCCGCGAAGGCAGCACAGTGTGAACTCCTCCGCGAACGGATTGACACAGTGTCGCCTTCTCCGGTACTGCCACCGCCGAAACGCACCCGGGAGGCTGATCTATGCTGTGCGGCCATGACCGTCTACGGCGGGCCCCGCCCGACCTCGCCCGCGGCGCCCGGTGGCTCTGGCGGGCCGCCGCGTGTCAAGCCGGACCCGCTGCTGTTCGGCGCGTTCGGCTTCCTGGTCGTGGCCGTCATCGTCGGGCTGGTCCTCGCGTTCCAGGGCGGTGGTGGCGGCGGCGGTGAGCCGAGCGCCGCCGAGCGGGCCTCCGGCGCGCCCGCCGAGCAGGCTTCGTCGCAGGCCGGGCCGGCCTCCGCGCCGCCCCCGCCGCCGTCGAGCGCCGCCCCGTCGCCGACCCCGCCGCAGGCGCTGATCCCGGCGAAGCCGACCCTGCTGCGCGCGTCGCACTCCAGCCTGTGCATGCAGGCCCAGGAGGGCAACGGCGGCGTCGCCACCCAGATGCCCTGCGACAACAACCCGACGCAGGTCTGGATGCCGCAGTCGGTCGCCGGCACGCGGGACGTGTTCGCGTTCGTCAACACGAAGGACAACCGCTGCCTCGACGTCAACGGCGGCTCCAAGGACAACGGCGCGCAGATCCTGCAGTGGGACTGCCACGGCGGCCCCAACCAGCAATGGCGCCTGCAGCGCGACGGCGACGGCTTCCGGTTCGTCAGCCTCAACAGCGGCCGCTGCATCGGCGTCGACTCCGGCAGCCCCGCCCCGGGCGCCGCCGTCCGCCAGTGGGACTGCGACAACTCCCCCAACCAGCGCTGGCAGCTGCCGACCTGACGCCGTTACAGCGCCGCGATGTCGCGGGACTCCAGGATCTGCTTGGGCGCGCCGGACCGGGCGACGTGCAGCATCGCCCGGCCGATCTGCTGGGTGCTGGTGGCGATGCCCGGGGCGAAGCGGACCAGGGCCGCGCTCAGCGGGGTCAGGACCGTGTAGATCACGCGGAACAGGCGGACCTTGGACACCGCGCCGTGCATCGGCCGGATGAACCCGGGCCGGAACATGTAGGCCCGCAGGTCCATGGCGAGCAGCGCCTGCTCGGCGGTGCCCTTCACCTGCGCCCACTTCGCGCGGCGGTCGCCGCCCGTGCCGGCGCCGGACACGTAGACGAACGTGGAGCCCGGTGACACCGCCCTGGCGGCGGCGAGGGTGTAGTCGACGGTGATCCGCCGGTACACCTCCTCGGACATGCCGACGGAGGAGACGCCGAGGCAGAAGAAGCAGGCGTCGTAGCCGGCGAGGGGGACGCCGGTGAAGTCGGTGAAGTCGGTGTGCAGGGTCTCCCGCAGCTTCGGGTGGCGCTGGCCGGTCAGGGTGCGGCCGACGACCAGGACCTCGGTGACGTCGTCGGCGAGGAGGCACTCGCGGAGCACGCCCTTGCCGACCATGCCGGTGGCGCCGAAGACGATGACCTTCATACCGACATCATCCCCCTCATGCCCGCAGGACGGACAGCGTGGCGCCCTTCAGCGTGGTGTACAGGTCGGAGTCGGTGAAGTCCGGGCCGGTCTCCTCGCCGATGTAGACGTCGACGTGCTTCGAGCCGCCCATGCCGGGCGTGAACTCGTCGACGATCGTCCACGTCGGCGACTTGAGCTTCGCGCACACGTCGGCGGTGACCTCGGCGGTGCCGCAGCGCAGCACGCTGAAGCGGGCGCCGGCGCGCAGCACGTCACCGTCGGCGCCCGCCGACACCCACGGGACGAGCGGGCGGCCGGCGGTGTCCCGCGGGGCGGTGTCCATCCAGTACCCGGTGTCGTAGGACCAGTTGAGGTACCGCCCGTCGGCGGTGCGGCCGGTCCCCTCGTCCTTGACGGCCTTCACGAACGACGCCGGGAACGTGCCCAGGTCCCGCTGGTCGTGCCCCTTCCGGCAGTCGATCGTGGGGCAGCCGGTGACCCGCTGCGACGCGCCGCCGTGCAGGGTCGCGACGGCCGTGTAGTACACGGTGACCTCCCAGCCCGCCGAGGTCACCGGGCTCGCGCCAGCAGCAAGAGTCGGCATAGCCGACATGTCGGAGATTCCGGGTAGCGCCCCGGTCTGCGGCGGGTGTCCGGGCGTCTCGGAGACGGATGCCACAGGGGCGTCGCCGGACGAGCACGCCGCCAGCGCCAGCACACACAGCAACAGCGCGTTGACCCGGACCACATCCTGATCTTCTAATCCTGAGGGCGGCGCCGCTCCTGTTTCCGCAGCGAGGTGAAGCGCTTGTCGGTCAGCCGCCGCTCGATCGCGCCCTTCGAGGGCTTTGTCCGTTTGCGCGGCCGAGGCGGGGGCGCGATGGCCTGCGCGATCACCGTCACCAGGCGCTCCTCGGCCGCGCGCCGGTTCTGCAGCTGCGAACGGTGCTCCGAGGCGACGATCGACAGCACCCCGTCGACGAGCCGGCCGGCGAGCCGCAGCAGTGCGCGCTCCTTCAGCGGCTCGGGCAGCGCCTGGGTCCCCGCCAGGTCGAACCTGAGCTCGACCCGGGAGTCGGTGGTGTTCACCGACTGCCCGCCCGGCCCGCCGGAGCGGCTGAACCGCCACGCCAGCTCGGCGCGCGGCAGTGCAATGTCGTCGGTGACCCGCAAGTCGTCGTCCACGCCGTCAAGAATGCGGGTTCCGGACTGCATCTTGCACTCCAGGGTGACTTCGGCGGTTGTTTAGGATCGGCTCGGGGTACTCTCGGCTCGCAGCGGGGACGCAGCGGAAAGGTGACACTGTGGCTGATGCCGTCGAGACGGCGCTGCTGGTCGAGGAGTTCGACGCTGAACAGATCACCCCGGTGCGGCACGCCGTGAGCCGGTCGGCCGCCGCCGTCGGCCTGCTCGGGCAGCGCCTGGAGGACTTCGTCCTGGCCGTCAACGAGATCGTCACCAATGCCGTGCGCCACGCCGGCGGCCGCGGCGCGGTGCGGCTGTGGACGCTCAACGGCATCCTGCTGTGCGAGGTCACCGACAAGGGCTCCGGCATCCCCGCGGAGCGGCTGGACGGTCAGACGCTCCCGCCGAGCAACGCGATCAGCGGCCGCGGCCTGTGGCTGGCCAGGCATCTCGTCGACGAGGTCACGGTCCTGTCGACGCCGGCGGGCACAATTGTCACGCTTCGCAGCGCTCTGGCGGGTTAGCATCCTGATCGTGCTCCGCCCCTCCTACCCCATCCGGACCGAGCGGCTGGCCCTGCGCCCGTTCGCCGAACGTGACTTCGCCGACCTGCACGCCCTCACCGGCGACCCGGACGTCGTGCGGTACCTGTACTGGGACGTCCACGACGAGGAGATGACCCGGGCCTCGCTGAAGAACCGGATGGCCCAGGACGCGCTCACCGAGGAGGGCCAGTGGCTGGTCCTCGCGATGGACCTCGACGGGCGCGTGATCGGCCAGGTGGTGCTCAAGTGGGAGAGCGCGCTGAGCCGCCAGGGCGAGCTCGGCTTCGTGCTGCACCCCGACTACCAGGGCCGCGGCTACGCCCGTGAGGCGTCCGAGGCGATGCTGCGGCTCGGCTTCGAGGAGCTCGGACTGCACCGCATCTGCGGCAAGTGCGACACCCGCAACGTGCCGTCGTGGCAGCTGCTCTCGCGGCTCGGGATGCGCCGCGAGGCACACTTCGTCGAGGACGAGCTGTTCAAGGGCGAGTTCGGCGACCAGTACGTCTACGCCATGCTCGACCGCGAGTGGCGGGCCCGCCGGACCTGAGCGTCAGACCTCGTCGACGTAGACCCACGTCCCGTCGGCGGTCTTCACGAACCGGCTGGTGTCGTGCATCACGCCGGGCTTGCCGTCGGCCTCGTACCGCGCCTTGAACTCGACCGTGCCCTCGGTGTCGAAGAGCCCGCCGCCGGTGCGGTTCAGGATGTACAGGCCCTTCCAGTGCTGCCCGTCCTCGACCGTCAGCAGCCGCGGCCGGGTCTTCTCGTGCCAGGTGCGCAGCAGGAAGTCGCGGTCGCCGACGACGTACGCGCTGTACCGGGCGCGCATGAGCAGCT
The DNA here is from genome assembly GCF_039531485.1 of Dactylosporangium maewongense. Classification (NCBI taxonomy): domain Bacteria; kingdom Bacillati; phylum Actinomycetota; class Actinomycetes; order Micromonosporales; family Micromonosporaceae; genus Dactylosporangium; species Dactylosporangium maewongense. The sequence goes on from NZ_BAAAQD010000037.1 coordinate 72,938, forward strand.
CGGCGCTCGGCGGTGCGTCGGTGCCCCGGTGGAAGCGGCCGCAGCAGTCGTCGTAAGGCTCGCCGAGCCCACACGGACAGAGTGACATGTCAAGATTGTCCACGATGCTGCTGCGGGCTCACGCCGCGGACACGCTTGAACGCGGCGCTCAACGCGAAAGCACCCCCGTAGCCCACCCTCCTCGCCACGGCGCCGAGGGTCGCGCCGGGCTCCAGGAGCAGGTCGGCGGCGAGCGCCAGGCGCCACCCGGTCAGGTACGCCATCGGCGGCTCCCCCACGACCTCCGTGAACCGCCGCGCGAGCAGCGCCCGCGACACGCCCACCTTCTCCGCGAGGACCGCGACGGTCCAAGGGTGCGCCGGGTTGTGGTGCAGCAGCGTCAGGGCGGGCCCGACGACCGGGTCGGCCTGCGCCCGGTACCACCCCGGCGCGCCCTCCCCGGCCCGGTCCAGCCAGCCGCGCAGCGCCGAGATGAGCATCAGGTCCAGCAGCCGGTCCAGGACCGCCTCCTGCCCGGCCCGGTCCTTGGCGATCTCCTGCGCCAGCAGCTCGACGAGCGGCCCCTCCTCGCGCACCACGATGGCGTCCGGCAGAGCGCCGAGCAGCCGCCGGCCGACCTCGCCGGCCAGCTCGTAGGCGCCGGTGATGACGAGCGTCGGGCCGTCGGCGTCGGTACCCCAGGTGCGCACCCCCAGGTGCATGACGTCGGCGAGGTCCCGGCCGTCGGGGGTGGTGCACCGCTGCCCCGGGTGGATGACGATCTGCGGGTCGGTGCCGGGCGGGTCGGCGACGGTGTAGTGCCCCGGCCCGCGGATGACCATCACGTCCCCCGGCCCGATCGTCCGCGGAGTTCCGTCGTCGGGGATGTACGTTGCCTCGCCGCGCACCATCGCGACCAGGGCGAGGGGCGCCTCGTCCCGGACCCGCAGCGACCACGGCGGCGTCAGCACCGACCGCAGCAGGAACGCCCCGCGGGCCCTCGGCCCGTCGAGCAGTGCCGTCAACGCGTCCACACCGTAGACGATGACACATGCATCGGCGATGCTCGGCCATGGCGCGTCTGCGGGTACACCGGATTGACTGATCCGCATGGAACAGTTGCGCAGCGTCGTCCTCGCCACCGCCACCCTGCTCGTCGGCCTGTCCGCGGGCGTCTTCTTCGCCTACTCCACGTCGGTCATGCTCGCCCTCGGCCGCGTCGAGGACCGCACGTTCGTCGAGGTCATGCAGAAGATCAACACCGCGATCCTCAACGGCTGGTTCCTGACCGCCTACGTCGGTGCCCTGCTCGCCGCGATCGCCGCCGTGCTGCTCCACCTCGGCGGCCCGCACCGCCCGATGCTGCCGTGGCTGATCGCGGCCACCCTGCTGTACGCCGTGGTCTTCATCGTCACGGCGGCGGTCAACGTGCCGCTCAACGACCAGCTGGACGCGGCCGGCCTGACTGACCCCACCTCGGCCCGGGCCGCCTTCGAGGCCTCGTGGAACCGCTGGAACACGGTCCGCACGGTCTCCTCCGCCGGCGCCCTGCTGACCCTGGCGATCGCCCTCCTGAAGCACTGACCGCCCGTCCCCATGATCCGGAAGACTTCTGGTCGCCAGGGCGACGAAAACTCTTCCGGATCATGAGAAGCGGGTCAGGTGGCGGTCGAGGCCGGGCGCAGCGGCTTCCAGTCGCGGTCGCGGGCGTGGGCGGCGCCGAGGATGCCCACCATGCAGGCGGCGTTGGTGACCTCGCCGCTCAGGGCCATCCCCACCGCCGTGTCGAGGTCGACCCAGTGCAGCTCCAGCTCGGCCTCCTCGTGGGTGCGGGTGTGGCGGGAGGTCTCCGGTACCGGCGAGATGTCCCGGGCGAGGAAGAGCCTGATCTTCTCGTTGGAGCAGCCGGGTGACGGGTGCACCTCGGCGAGGAGGTCCCACGTCGCGGCGGCGAGGTCGACCTCCTCGGCGAGCTCCCGGGCCGCCGCGTCCACGAGGGGCTCGCCCTCCACGTCGACGAGGCCTGCGGGCAGCTCCCACAGGACCTGCCGCACGGCCGGCCGGTACTGCCGGACCAGCGCCACCCGCCCGTCGGTGTCCACGGCGACGACCCCTACGGCGCCGACGTGGACCATGTAGTCGCGCAGCGCCGAGCCGCCGCCGGGCATGGCCACGTCGTCGGTGAAGATCGCGAAGACCTTGTTGCGCAGCCGCTCCGTGTGCGACAGCACCTCATAGGTCATGCGTCGACCGTTTCCAGCTCGACGGGAAGGCGGTCGGCGGCGTTGTACGTGACCGCCGCGCCGACGAACGCGGCGAACAGCGGGTGCGCGCGGGTCGGGCGGCTCTTGAGCTCCGGGTGGGCCTGGGTGGCGACGAAGAACGGGTGCCGCTCCCGGTCCAGCTCGACGAACTCGACCAGCCGGCCGTCCGGCGACGTGCCGGAGATGCGCAGCCCGGCGGAGGTCATGGCGTCGCGGTAGGCGTTGTTCACCTCGTACCGGTGGCGGTGCCGCTCCGACACCTCGGACGCGCTGTACGCGTCGGCGGTGAGCGTGCCGGGGGTGAGGACCGCCGGGTAGGCGCCGAGGCGCATCGTGCCACCCAGGTCGCCCTTGCCGGCGACGATGTCCGCCTGGTCCGCCATGGTCGAGATGACCGGGTCGGCGGCGTCGCCGTCGAACTCGACGGAGTTGGCGCCGGCGATGCCGCCGACGTTGCGCAGGACCTCGATCGTCATGCACTGCAGGCCGAGGCACAGGCCGAGGGTCGGGATGCCGTGCTCGCGGGTGTACTGCGCGGCGCCGATCTTGCCCTCGATGCCGCGGACGCCGAAGCCGCCGGGGATGACGACGCCGTCGACGCCGGCGAGGGCCTGGGCGGCACCGGCCGGGGTGGTGCAGGTGTCGCTGGGCACCCAGCGGATCTCGACCCGGGCGCGGTGCGCGAAGCCGGCGGCGCGGACGGCCTCGGTGACCGACAGGTACGCGTCGGGCAGGTCGACGTACTTGCCGACGATCGCGACGGTGACGGTCTGCCGCGGGTGGTGGACCCGCTCGAGGAGGTCGTCCCACTTCTTCCACGCCACGTCGCGGAAGGACAGGCCGAGGCGGCGCACGACGTACGCGTCGAGGCCCTCCTCGTGCAGGACCCGGGGGATGTCGTAGATGCTCGGCGCGTCGGGCGCGGACACGACCGCCTCGGCGTCGACGTCGCAGTACAGGGCGAGCTTGTTCTTCGTCTTCTCCGGGATCTGCCGGTCGGAGCGGCAGACGAGCGCGTCGGGCTGGATGCCGATGCTGCGCAGCGCGGCGACGGAGTGCTGGGTCGGCTTGGTCTTCAGCTCGCCGCTCGGCGCGAGGTACGGCACCAGCGACACGTGCAGGAAGAAGCAGTTGTCGCGGCCGATGTCGTGGCGGACCTGGCGGATCGCCTCGAGGAACGGCAGCGACTCGATGTCGCCGACGGTGCCGCCGACCTCGGTGATGACGACGTCGGGGGCGACGCCGTCGGCGTCGGGCGCCGACATCGCCCGGATGCGGGCCTTGATCTCGTTGGTGACGTGCGGGATGACCTGGACGGTGTCGCCGAGGTACTCGCCGCGCCGCTCCTTGGCGATGACCGCCGAGTAGATCTGGCCGGTCGTGACGTTGGCGTTGCGGGACAGGTCCTGGTCCAGGAACCGCTCGTAGTGACCGATGTCGAGGTCGGTCTCGGCGCCGTCCTCGGTGACGAACACCTCACCGTGCTGGAACGGGTTCATGGTGCCGGGGTCGACGTTGAGGTAGGGGTCCAGCTTCTGCATGACGACCCGCAGACCGCGGGCGCTGAGGAGACTGCCGAGGCTGGAGCCGGTCAGACCCTTGCCGAGTGAGGAGGCGACGCCCCCGGTGACGAAGATGTGCTTAGCCTGCCGGCTCGCACCGGTCCGTGTCGAAGAGCGATCCACGGGAGTTCAGCCTAACAGCAGGTGAACGGGGCCGCTTCGGACACTCCGGGCCGCCCAGCCTGCGGGAAAATCATCGGGTGCGGTCGTCGGCGTGGTCGAGGACGCGCAGGCACGCGAGGACGGTCAATGGCGCGGCGGTGGCGAGGGCGGCCCCGAGGACGTTGAGCGACACCCCTTCGATGACCCCGGCGAGCAGGCTGGCCAGCACCAACCCGGCCAGAGCGCCCCGGACCGGCGGGAACACGCCGAGCAGCCGGCGGAACCCGCCCCAGTCGCGCAGCAGCACGAACGTCACATAGAGAACGGTGCCGATGACGAGGATGGTGAGCGGGCTGGTGACGGTTGTCACCACGTTGGCCTCGCCGATGCGCCGGGCGATGTAACCGACGGTGCCGTCCTGGGTGCGCAGGAGGAGCCGCCCGACGCTGCTGCGCTGCGCCTCGGGGCGGAAGAGGTCGAGGACGCCGATGCCGGCGGTGACGGTGAGCGCGGCGACGGCCGCCCAGACCAGGCGGGTCATCGTGAGCCAGCCGCCGACGGCGAGGGCGGCGGCCGCGCACACCCCGGCGGTCAGCGCGACCGCTCCCGAGGCGTCGGCGCCGAGGTACGGGCTGCCGATGACGACCAGCCCGGCACCGCCGACGACGGCCATGACGAACGGGCGCCACCGCCGCTCGAACCGCTGCGCGAGGCTGGCGCCGCCGAGCAGCACGCCGGTGACGAGCAGCCCGAGGCCGATGACGCCGACGCCCGCGTAGCGCCCGCCGGCCGCGGCGGAGTAGCCGGCGACACCGTTGAGCTGCAGCCGCGCCCCGGTGAGCACGTCGAGGGCGACGGCGAGCGCGCCGACGGCGGCGACCCCGCCGAGCGGGGCGTTGGCGCGGCTGCGCGAGGAGGTGAGCGCGATGACGGCGGTGGCGACGGCGAGCGCGGCGAGGGTCACGCCGCCGAACCCGAGGCCGGGCGACGACCACCGCCACCAGGGCAGCAGGTCGGCGACGAGCGCGGCGGGCACGGCGAGCGACGCGGCGATGAGCAACACCTCGGCGGCGCGCACGACGACCCGCGGGGCGGGCGGGTGGGCGACCGGCCCGGCCGGCCGGCGGGCCCACCGCAGCAGCGGCACGACGAGCAGGAACAGGGCCAGCTCGGCGATGACGAGGAGCAGGAAGAAGTTGGAGCCGACCCGTTGCTGGACGCTGGCTTCACGGTCGGCGTCGGCGAGGCGTTCGACGGCCCGATCGACGGACGCGGGCCGGCCGTCGCTCCTGGTGGCGGCGCCGCCGGCGAAGAGCTTGCCGGGGATCGGCCGGTCCAGCGCCGAGAGGGCGGTCGGGGCGAGGTCGACGACCTGCACGTACCCGGGCCGGGACGTGGACGGCGAGGTGAGCCAGCCGCCGGTGTAGCCGGGGCCCTGCGCGATCGCGACGTGCAGGCGGCTGCTGGCGTCGAGGTCGGAGAGGCCGGCGAGCACGACGACGGCACGGTCGGGGCGGTTGGCGATGACGGCGGCGAGCCCGGCGTCGGCGCGGCGGGCGTCGGAGGCGCGGGAGGCGGCGTCGGTGCCGGCGATCTGGCCGAGGTCGACGATGGACAGCGCGCACGCGGACAGGAGGTTCTCGTCGACGGCGTCGGCGTAGCGGTCGACCCGCCCGTACGGCCTGGCGGCGGCGACGGCGGCGCCCGGGCCGACGGCGGTGGTGCAGCGGACGCCTTCGGCGAGCGCGCCCGGCTGGGCACCCCAGTGCAGGGCGCGGTTCTTGGCGACGACCCCGCCGAGGTCGGGCAGCGACGCGCCGGTCCTGGTCTGGTCGGCGGAGATCGACACCTGCAGCGGCGGGCACGTGGACGTGATGGGGCCGGTGGTGAACGTGGCGTAGTTGCCGGCGCCGAGCGTGAGCCAGCCGTCGCCGGCGCAGGTGACCCGCCGCGCGGAGCGCACGGACAGCGCGCCGATGGCGCCGTTCTCGGCCAGCTGCCACATGGTGGGGGTGTCGGTCGGGTTGACGTCGTCCCAGCGCAGCCCGGCGACCCCGACGATGATCACGTAGTCGGCGGACGGCGGGACGGCCTCGGCGGCGGGCCGCGGGATGAGGGCGAGCAGCGCGACGAACCCGACGAGCAGCGACAGCAGCGCCGGGGTGAAACGGTGCAGCCGGTGCCGCATCAACGGTCCCCGCTGGCGCGTACCTGTGCGTACACCGCCTCGACCTGGTCCAGGGTGTCGCGCTCGGTCGGCCAGGTGGCGGCGCGGGCCTGGCCGCGCTTGCCGAGCGCCGCCAGCTCCTGCGGGTCGGCGAGCAGCGCCTCGGCGGCGGCGGTGAAGCCTTCGACGTCGTGCGGCTCGACCAGCCGGGCGCCGTCGCCGACGACCTCCGGGATGCCGCCGACGGAGGTCGCGAGCAGCGGCACACCGGCGGCGAGGGTCTCCTGGACGAACAGCGGCTGCCCCTCCCACACGCTGGTGACCACGACCAGGTCGGCGGCGGCGAGCAGGTCCGGGACGTCCTCGCGGTAGCCGAGCAGGTGCACGGGCGCGTGCTCGGCGGAGATCCGCTGCGCGAGCGTCATGTAGGACGGGCCGCTGCCGGCGATCGCCACGTACGGCTGCGGCTCCGACCAGCGCGCGGCGACCAGGTTCTCGAAGCCCTTCTGCGGGTGCAGGCGGCCGACGGCGAGGACGAGCGGCCGGCCCTCCTCGACGCCGAGCTCCTCGCGGACCTCGTCGCGGGTGCGCGCGGGCGGCGGCAGGACGGGCGCGGGCACGAGCGCGAGCCGGACGTCGCGGCCGCCGAGCTCCCGGATCCGCTCGACGAGGTCGGTGGAGACGCCGAGGCCGACGTCGGCGCTGCGGGCGACCCGCCGCTCGAGGGGGCCGTAGAGCCTCGCCCGGAGGCCGCGGGCGAGGACGAGGTTGTGCCAGGTGACGACGAGCGGGGTGCCGGCCGGCCTGGCGAGCGCGGCGACGAACCCGGCACGCAGCCCGTGCGCGTGGATGACGTCGACGTTCTTCAGCGCCCGGCGCAGCGCCCGGACGGCGAGGACGTCGCCCGGCTGGGGGCTGGCGGGGATCTCGACGGGCACGAACCGCGCGCCGCGCCCGGCGAACCCGAACTGCTCGTCGGTGGCGGCCGGGCCGTGCACGCTGACGTCGGCGCCGCGCCCGGCGAGCCCGTCGACGAGCATGCCGACGTGTCGCCCGACGCCACCGGTGCTCGACGCCAGGACCAACGCGATGCGGGCGGCTCCCACCCTCAGCCCCTTCTGTGTCTGAGTCGCTGCAGGGTCCGCCGGTCCATGACCGCCACCCCGGCGAGGAACACCACCGCCACCGCGACTCCGCACAGCATGCCCTGTGCGACGGCGGCGGGCACACCTGGGGTCTCGCCACCCCAGACGGCATTTCTGAGCATCAATGCCACGGTCGCGGCGGCGGCCGCCGACGTGGCTGCGGCGGCGGCCGTGCGGCCGGCGCCCGCGACCGCTCCGGCGCCGGCCCGGGCGCGGACGGCCAGCCAGAGCGCGGCCGCGAGCACGAGCATGCCGATCGAGTTGGCCGCCGCGAGGGCGGCGACGCGCCGGTCGAGCGGCAGCGCCACCGCGAGCGGCACGGCGGTGGCGGCGACGACGGCCCAGCCGACGCCGGTCGCCCAGGCGGCGGGGTACGCGTTCCCGCCCGCGTACAGGGCCCTCGACAGCAGCGCGAACAGCCCGTAGCCGACCAGCCCGGGGGCGAACCAGGTGATGCCGCCGGCGAGCTGGCCGATGTCCGGCGGCTTCGACGACAGCTCGGCGAGCACGACCGCGACCGGCTCGGCGAGCACGACCAGCGCGGCCGCGCCGAGGAACGTGACGACGACCACGGTCCGCAGGGCCGGCGCGAGCGCCTCCGCGAACCCGCGCCGGTCCTTCGCCTCGCCGGCCTCCGCCAGCCCCGGGTACGCGGTCGTCGCCACCGGCACGGCGAGCACCGCCCACGGCAACAGGTAGATCGTCTGGGCGAGGCTGTAGACGACGACGGCGCCCTTGCCGGCGTAGCCGCTGAGCGCGATCGCGAGCCCGAGCACCAGCTGCTGGCTGCCGACGGTGACGATCCCGGCGACGACGAGCGGCTTCAGGGTGCGCACCTCGCCGACGTCGAACCGCAGCGTCGGGCGGAGCCTCAGATCGAGCCGGCGCAGCGGGACGAGCAGGCTGAGCGTCAGGACTGCGACCGCGAGGGTGGTGCCGCCGGACAGCAGCCACAGGTCGCCGGTGTCCACCTGGCCGAGATCCGCGCCGCGCCCGGCGAGCCGCCCGAACGTCACGTACACCGTCATCACCGTCACGCTGGACAGCAGCGGCGCGATGACCGGCCACGCGAACCGCCGGTAGGTCTGCAGGGTGCCCGTCAGCACGATGCCGATCCCGTACAGCGGCAGCTGCGGCGCGAACACCCGCAGCATGTCCGTCCCGGCGTCGACGGCCCCGGCCGGCTGCCCGGGCATCAGCAGCCCGACGAGCGGCCGGGCGAGGAGCGCGACGAGGACCGACATCGGCACGAGCAGCAGCAGCACCCAGCCGAGCAGCGCCGACACGGTCCGGGCCACCGCCTGCCGGTCCTGGCGGGCCACCGACCCCGCGAGCAGCGGCACCACGAGACTGGCGAGGGCACCGCCGGCGACGAGCTCGAAGATGATGTTCGGGATGGTGTTCGCCGCGGTGTACGCGTTGCCGAGGTACGTCGGCCCGACGGACCAGTTGAACACCAGAATGCGTGCAAATCCGGCAATCCGGCTCAGCATGGTGAGACCCGCGACCAACGCCGCGGCTCCGACCAGCCGCTTCCCCGTCACCCGTCGCGACGCGGTCTCGGCGAAGGCTTCGGCTTCTGCTGCTTCTCCGGTACGGCCATCCGGGCGGCTTCCTCGGCCCCTTCGCCCCCCTCGGGCTCCTCGACGTCGGGCGCGGCGGGTGGGGTGGCCATGGCGGGCGGGACGGTGGGCTTCAGCCGGCCGAGGTGGTCGAGCGCGCGCAGCGCCGGGGTCCTCTCGATGACCTGCGTGAAGCTGACCTTCTCGCTCGCCGCCGTCAGCGCGACCAGCCCCGCGAGCGCGGCGAGCCGGCCGAACGTGCCGGTGCGGGCCACGTACGCGGTGCCGAGCACGGCGCCGAGCGCGTTGGCCCCGGCGTCGCCGAGCATGATCTCCTCGCCGAGGTCGTCGGCGATCAGCGCCCCGGCGGCCCCGAGCGCCCCGGCCGCGACGCCGCCGCCCTTGCCGGCCGCGAGCGGCGCGCCGACCAGCATGCCGGCCTTGATCGCCCGCCCGGGGCGCAGGTCGAGCAGGTTGAACAGGTTCGCCGTGCCGGCGATGACGCCCGCGCCGAGCAGCACGTCGACGGCCCGCCGTCGGGGCAGCAGCGCCGCCGCCACCAGTCCCGCCGCGCCGACCCCGGCGATCTTCACCAGGCCGCTGGTCACCCGGCCTTCCTTCAACGCCCCGAGGTGGCCACGGAACCCCTTGGCCGAGTGCTCGGGCCGCCCGCCGACGAGGTCGTCGTAGAGCCCGACCGCGCCCGCGCCGAGCCCGGCGACCGCCGCGGCGCCCATGACGGCCGGTCCGCGCCCGGTCAGCGGCGCTCCGGCGCCCCGGCGCTGCCGAGGGGGTGTCGCACCGCGCCCGGAGGACCGCACATCGGCCGGCTCCCCCAGCTTCAGGCCACGCTCCACGGCGCCGTTGGTGTCGCTGCCCGCGCCGCGGCCGGTCTCGCCGCTTCCGGCTCCGTGACGGGCGGTGCGTGCGGCAGCGCCCCCGGCACCGCGGCCGGTCGCGCGTCCCGTGTCGCGGCCGGTCGCGCGGTTGGTGTCGCTTCCGGCACCGCGGCCGGTCGCGTGCCCGCCGGCGCCGCGCCCGGTGGCGCCTCCGGTGGCGCCGCGTCCCGGGGTGCTGCGGCCGGCGGCGCCGAGGACCGCGCCCGCGGCGGCGCCGAGGGCGAGGGCCGGGCCACCGGCGAGGGAGACGGTGCGGCCGCGGAAGTTGGTGCGGTCGAGGGCCGGAAGGCCACGCAGCTCACGCAGCGCGGCCCTGGCGGCGGCCGCCCCCGCGGCGGCGGCGAGCAGCTTACGAACCACTGACCACACCCGCGGTCTTGGGCAGCAGGCTGTTGGCGCCGCTGCCGATGCCGTAGTGGCCGGTCTTGCCGCCGATCCGCTCGACGAGGGCGAGCACCGCGGCGACCTGGCCGTAGGCGGTGACGGCGTTGTCGACCGTCGACACGCTCTTGGCGATCGACGCGTCGTCGCGGACCGCGGACACCAGGCCGTTGGCGGACAGGCCGGCGACCACCATGTCGTTGGACAGCGCGAGGGCGAAGCGGCTCACGACGGTGAGCGCGACCGCGTTGCGCTCCTTCGCGTCCTTGCCGCTGGCGGGCGCGCCGGAGATGACGATGACCGCGTCCGCCGAGGTCTTCAGGTCGCCGTCGAGACTGATCCAGCCGCCCGCCTCGTACGCCGACAGGACCCTCCGGGTGCCGTCGATCTGCGGCGCGCCGGGCTTGTCGGCGACGAGGACCGCGGCGAGCAGCGCGGCCGACGTCTCCTGACCCTTGCCGTTGTTGGGCAGCGCGCCGCTGATCGCCGGCGGCGCCGAGGTCTCGGCGAGGTCGAGCAGGTTGTAGTCGCTGGACGCGGCGGTGAACTTCTCCTTGATCGTGACGGTGCCGGTGACCTTGGCGCCGGCGGTGTGCAGCATGTTGCCGATCCCGTCGGCGGCGGTGTCGACGTCCTTGTCACTGCCCTCGATCTTGACCAGCAGCACGTTGCGCCCGGGCAGCTTGCCGTTGAGCAGCATCGGGGCGACCTCGGTCGCGAAGTCCGCGTTCTTCTTCAGCTCCGCCCGGGACTGGTCCAGATCGTCGCGCAGCTGCTGCTTCTCGTCGGTGATCTTGTTCACCTGGTCGTTGAGCTGGTCGGCGAGCGGCCCGTTCGCCGCCGCGGTCCCGACGACGAGGCCGATGGCGAGCGCCAGGAACACGGCGGCCAGCGACACCACGTGGTACCGGAAGTTGATCACAGGAAACGGTCCCGTCCAGAAAGAAGCAGCGCCCGGTCGAGCGGCGCTAGGAGAACAGCGTGAAGATCAGGTTGTCCCACCACTCGGCGATGACGCTCAGATACGCCCGGCCGATCGTGGTGACCGCGAGCGCCGCCGCCATCGCGGCGATCGCCGAGGCCAGCAGCAGGATCAGCGACGAGCCCGACAGGCTCTGCCGGTAGAGCCTGCTGACGCCCTTGGCGTCGACCAGTTTGCCACCGAGCTTCAGCCGGGTGAGGAAGGTGGAGGCCATGCCGCCGCGACCCTTGTCGAGGAACTCGATCAGGGTGTTGTGGGTGCCGACCGCCACGAGCAGCGAGGCGCCCTTCTCGTCGGCGAGCAGCATGGCGATGTCCTCGCTCGTCGCCGCCGCCGGGAACGTGATCGCCTCCACACCCAGCCGCTGCACGCGCGCCAGCCCGGGCGCCCGCCCGTCGGGGTAGGCATGCACGACGACCTCGGCGCCGCAGCGCAGCACGTCGTCGGAGACCGAGTCCATGTCCCCGATGATCATGTCCGGCGTGTAGCCGGCCTCGACGAGCGCGTCGGCGCCGCCGTCGACCCCGATCAGCACGGGCTTGTATTCGCGGATGTACGGCCGCAGCACGTCGATGTCGGCCTTGTAGTCATAGCCGCGGACCACGATCAGGCAGTGCCGCCCGGCGATCTCCGTCTGGATCTCGGGCACGCCGACGCCGTCGAGCAGCAGCGCGCGCTCCTGCTTCAGATACTCCATCGTGTTGGCGGCGAACGCCTCCAGCTGCACCGACAGGCCCTCGCGGGCGTCGGCCATCGACAGCGCGACCGTCTCCGCGTCCTGCCGCTGCCCCTTCGCGACCGCGTCCTCACCGACATACACGGTGTCGCCGTCGATGCGGACGGTCCCGCCCTCCCGCAGCCGCTCGAACAGCTCCTCGCCGAGGTCGTCGACGAGCGGGATCCCGGCCTTGATCAGCCCCTCTGGGCCCAGGTTGGGATAGCGGCCCGACACCGACGGCTTCGCGTTGAGCACCGCCGCGACCCCTGCCGCGACGAGCGAGTCGGCGGCGACACGGTCGAGGTCGACGTGGTCGATGACCGCGATCTCACCGGGGCGCAGCCGGCCCACCAAGCGTTTGGTCCGCCGATCCAGCCGCACGACGCCACCGATGACACCCGGCTCGGCGGGCCGGGTGCGGCGCAAGGTTGGAAGTCGCATCTCAACCATCCTGGCATGGACCTCTGACAAAAGCCGCGCGCGACATGTCCACTACCAGGTGGAAGGGGGCCTTTCGCGCGTGGGGTGATGCCCATCACTCTTCCCGACTGTCAGCCAGGCGACACATTTTCCGCGTATTCACGACCCCTCTGGGCTCCTCTAGTCCGTGAAGCATCGGAAGGAGCCGCAGTGAACCTCTCGTCGATCAGCCTCACCCTGGTCCCCAACCTCACCGGAAAGTCACCCACCGAGGCCGCCACCGAGCTGCGGGCCGCCGGCCTCGAGCTGGGTGTGATCCGCGAGGTCGGCCCCAGCGGCACCATGATCGTCCTGGAGCAGTCGACCCTGCCGCTCACCGTCGCCCCGCGCGGCACCCGGGTCAACCTGCTCGTCGGCCTCCCGTAGACCCTCGTCGCCCGCGTCCCCGTCCCGTTGCCCGGCGTCCCGCTCATCGGCGCCCTGGCCGGTCGCGGCCGGTGGGGTGGCCCGCCGGAGCGCCTCGGCGACCAGCAGGAGCGCGGCGGCGCCGGCGTAGGCGAGCAGCAGCGCCTGCCAGGGCCGCCCGTCGAGGAACCGCCCGGACATGTACCCGATGGAGCCGGCCATCGCGGCCCACACGCTCACCCCGGCGGCCGTCCACGCCTGGAACCGCCCCGCCGGGTAGCCGACCACCCCGGCGGCGAGGGCCGACGCGGACCGGCCACCCGGCAGGTACCTGGCGAACACGAGCACCTGGCCGCCCCGCTCGGTCAGGGTGCGGTGCGCCCATCCGTACACCTGCAGCCCGCGACGCTTCGTCCGCAGCCGCCGCAGCACCCCGGCCCCCGCCCTGACCCCGATCCGGAACGACACCACGTCCCCCGCGAACGCGCCGGCCGCCGCCGCGACGATGACCAGCCAGATCGCCGGCCGCCCCGTCTGCGCGGACAGCACCGCGACCGCGATCAGCGTCGACTCGCTCGGCGACAACGGCACCACGGCGTCCAGCGCGGCCACCACGAACACGACCAGCACCACCCACGGCGTCGCCGCGAACGACTCAACGAGGTCCCGCATCGCCCGACTGTCCCCTGACGCGCCGAACATCGACCGTCGCGCGGACGACCATCACCCGTCGGTTTCGATACGTCCCGTCTGCTCCACCGTCGCGTACCAGCCGAAACACGCCGCCGTGCCGAGCTGCCCGACCGCCGTCCGGTAGTGCCCCGCAAGGGTCCGCAACACCCCGCGGTCCAGGCTCCCCGGCGCCTCCGGATCGAGCGCGGGCACCACGCATCGCGGCGTCGGCAGCTGTACCCGCAGCCGCACGCCCCCGATCGTCACCAGTTCTCCTGGCGCGGGGTCCTCCGGCAGGTCCAGCACCAGGTTCGGCCGGAACCGCCGATGGTCGACCACCGAACCGTGCACCTCCGCGAGCCGGCGCAGCGCCCCCGTCGTCACGGCGTGCACCGCCCCGAAGTCGTGAAACCTCCCGCTGCCGATCCCGCTGAGCACCTCGGTGCCGCCCGTCGCCCCGCCGGCCGCCGCCCAGGACGGGATCATGTCCCGCTCCTGCGGCCAGTACCGCCGAAGCACCGCCCCCTCGGGCACCACATCGGTCACCGTCACCGCCCGCCCCAGCCACGCCGACAGCAGCCCACCGGCTGCCTCGTTCAGCACCACCGACTCCCCGCCGGGCAGATACACCCGGCCGCCCGCGGCCCGGACCTGCAACAGCCGCCCCCAGAGCCGGGGCTGCTTCGCACTGACCACCACCCCGTCCCGGTCAACGCAAGCCCACCGCCGATCCCCGACCATTCCGTGAGCCCCAACCTCAACCGCGCCGACCCGCTCCCCTCCCGCCGACTTCATCGCGTACCGCCAAACCTCCACCACCCGAACCCCACCCATCCGACCCCACCCTCCCCGTCAATCCAGACGACTCCCGGCTCCCCGCGCACAGACATTGGTCAATGCCCCCCTATGCACCTTTTGCGCCATCGACGCTGCGCGATCCACCCCCAAAATGATCTCTGTTTGGTAGGCAGATCGCGCAATATCTATCCGCAGCCGCCCATCCGCCGCCAGTTCACAACAGGCTCCCTGACCACCGAACCACACAGGATCACGAGCCACACCCCGCCGCCAATCCAACGATCGCCAGGCGAACCCTCATGATCCGGTAAAGAATTTGCCGCCAGAGCAACCACAACTCTTCCGGATCACAGAAACCCGCCCGACCACCGAACCACAACCAGGGACAACCTCACCACCCGCAGACAGCGGCGCCCGAGGCACTCCTCAGACCGGCAGACACCGGCACCAACCACATGATCCGGAAGAGAAAATGTCGCCAGAGCAACCACAAGTCTTCCGGATCACAGAAACCAGCCCGACCACCGAACCACAACCAGCGACAGCCACACCACCCGCAGACAGCGGCGCCCGAGGCACTCCTCAGACCGGCAGACACCGGCACCAACCACATGATCCGGAAGAGAAAATGTCGCCAGAGCAACCACAACTCTTCCGGATCACAGAAACCCGCCCAACCACCGAACCACAACCCGCCGAACAGCGAGCCAACGCGCCACAGCACGCGCACCCCAACGGCCGCAGACCGGATCGGCCAGCACCCGAACCAGCCACATGATCCGGAAGAGAAACTGTCGCCAGAGCGACGACAAGTCTTCCGGATCACGGAAACCAGCCCGACCGCCGAACCACAACCAGGGACAGCCACACCACCCGCAGACAGCGGCGCCCGAGGCACTCCTCAGACCGGCGGACACCGGCACCAACCACATGATCCGGAAGAGAAAATGTCGCCAGGGCGACCACAAGTCTTCCGGATCACGGGAGGCGGCCTGACGCTGAGCTGCGACCGGACCTCCGGATCGGAGCCGGGCCGGAGGCCGAGCGGTGGGGCAGCGTCACCGCCCGCGGGCTGGGTGGCCGGCGGGCGGTGACGGCAGGGTCGGGGTGCGGTCAGGGGTTGGACTTCTCGCGGTCGGCGACCGACAGGAGCTCCTCCGCGTGTGCGATGCCCAGGTCGGAGTCGGGCAGGCCGGCCAGCATGCGGGCGAGCTCCCGAGCCCGGTCGGTGTGCTCGACGACGCGGACGCCGCTGGTGGTGACGGCGCCGCCGGTGTCCTTGGCGACGACGAGGTGCCGGTCGGCGAACGCGGCCACCTGCGGCAGGTGGGTCACGACGAGGACCTGGTGGTCGCGGGCGAGGCGGGCGAGGCGCTTGCCGATCTCGACCGCCGCGGTGCCGCCGACGCCCGCGTCGACCTCGTCGAAGACCAGGGTGGGCGGGCCGCCGACGCCGGCGAAGACGACCTCGATGGCCAGCATGACGCGGGAGAGCTCGCCGCCGGAGGCGCCCTTCTGCAGCGGCTGGGCGGGGGCGCCGGGGTGCGGCAGGAGACGCAGCTCGATGTCGTCGGCGCCGTCGGGGCCGACGCCGGCCTCGGTGCCGTCGGCGGTGGGGACGGTCGCCCCGCCGCCAGCGGGCTTGGGGGCGACGACGACGTGGATGCGGGCGTGCGGCATGGCGAGGCCGGCCAGCTCGACGGTGACGTCGGCGGCGAACCTGCCGGCCGCCTCCTGGCGGGCCGCGGACAGGGTCGCGGCGAGGTCGGCGACCTCACCGTGCAGCCGGCGGCGCTCCCGGTCGAGCTCCTCGAGCAGCTCGTCGGACGTATCGAGCTCGCCGAGCTTGGTGCGGGCGCGGTCGGCCCAGGCGACGACGCCGTCGACGTCCTCCGCGTACTTGCGGGTGAGGGCGCGCAGCGCCGCGCGGCGCTCGTAGACCTCCTGGAGGCGGCCGGGGTCGGCGTCCAGGGAGGCGAGATAGCTGCCGAGCTCCGTCGTCACGTCACCCGCGAGGGTGGCGACCTCGTCGAGGCGGGCGGCGAGCTCGCCGAGGACCCGGTCGACGCCGGTCTGCGCCTCGAGGGTGCGCCGGGCCGTGGACAGCAGGCTCAGCACGTCGACGACGTCGTCACCGTCGCCGGTGCCGGTCAGGGAGACGTGGGCGAGCTGGGCGGCGCTGCGCAGGCCCTCGACGTGCTCGAGCCGCTGGGCCTCCTCGCGCAGCAGCTCGTCCTCGCCGGGCTGCGGGTCGACCCGGCTGATCTCGTCGAGGCCGAGCCGGAGCAGGTCCGCTTCCTGGCTGCGCTGCCTCGCGTTGGCCCGGCGGTCGGCGAGGTCGTCCTCGACCGCGCGCCAGCGCGTGTACAGCTCGGCGAAGCGCCCCAGCAGCTTCTCGTGCTCAGCCCCCGCGTAGCGGTCCAGGGCGGCGCGCTGCTCGGACGGTCGCAGCAGGCGCAGCTGGTCGGACTGGCCGTGCAGGGCGAACACGCGCTCGCCCACCTCGCCGAGGACCGCGACGGGCACGGTGCGCCCGCCGACGTGCGCACGCGAGCGGCCCTCGGCCGTCAGGGTGCGGCTCATCAGCAGGGTGCCGTCGTCGTCAACCTCGGCGCCGGCGTCGACGATGCGGCTCTCGACCGCCGCGCGCAGGTGCACGGGCAGCGTGAGCCGGCCGTCGACGGTGGCACGGCCAGGGTCGGCGCGGACCCGGCCCGCGTCGGCGCGTCCGCCGAACAGCAGGCCGAGGCTCGTCACGACCATGGTCTTTCCCGCGCCTGTCTCGCCGG
Source organism: Dactylosporangium maewongense (assembly GCF_039531485.1). Lineage (NCBI taxonomy): Bacteria > Bacillati > Actinomycetota > Actinomycetes > Micromonosporales > Micromonosporaceae > Dactylosporangium > Dactylosporangium maewongense. Next base: position 89,783 of record NZ_BAAAQD010000037.1, read on the forward strand.
TGATGACGGTCAGGCCCGGGCCAAGGGGCAGTGTGGCGTCTTCGATAACGCCGAGTCCGGTAATGCGGAGTTCCTCCAGCACAAGCAGAGACACTAGCCGCGGGGTACGACACTTCTCCACTCAGCCGTGCCGTTTGTTGTGTCTCCAACCGTCGACCGGCAGGGCGAACTTCGCCACGAGGCGGTCGGTGAACGGTCGCTCACGCAGCCGGACCACCCGGACGGGGAGCGCGCCGCGCCGCACGGTGACCGTCGATCCCGGCGCGAGGTCCATGACCCGCCGGCCGTCGCAGGACAGAAGGGCGAAGCTGGTGAACGGTTCGACGTTCACGGTGATCGTCGAGGTCGGCGCGATGACGAGCGGCCGGCTGAAGAGGGCGTGCGCGCTGATCGGCACCAGCAGCAGCGCCTCCAGCTCCGGCCACACGACCGGGCCGCCGGCGGAGAACGCGTACGCCGTCGAGCCCGTCGGCGTGGCGCACACCACGCCGTCGCAGCCGTAGCGGGACAGGGGCCGGCCGTCGACCTCGACGAGCAGCTCCAGCATCTTCTCGCGCGCGCCCTTCTCGACCGTCACCTCGTTGAGCGCCCACGAGGAGCCGACCGGCCGCCCGTCGTGCTCGGCGAAGACGTCGATCGTGAGGCGTTCGTCGACGGTGTACGTCCGCTCGACGACCTCCCGGACAGCCTTGTCGACGTCACCGATCTCGGCCTCGGCGAGGAACCCGACCTTGCCCAGGTTGATGCCGAGCAGGGGCGCCTTCGCCGGCCGGGCCAGCTCGGCGGCGCGGAGCAGGGTGCCGTCGCCGCCGAGCGCGAACACGATCTCCACGCCCTGCGCGGCGGCCTCGCCGCTGACCGGGACGGCGCGCGGGATGTCGAGCTCGCCGGCCTCCTCGGCGAGGACACGGACCGTGAACCCGTTGTCGAGCAGGTCCGCGGCCACCGTCCGGGCGTGCTCGTTGTTGCTGCGTTTCCCCGTGTGGGTGACGAGCAGCGCCTCCCGTGGCGTCACGCCGCCACCCCTGCGGCGCCGCGGTGCCGGCCTGGGCCGACACCGTGCCTGCGCTCCAGACCGCTCAGGCCACCGCCTCCGCTGCGCTCCGGCACCAGCCTGAGCCAAACCACTGCGCCTCTGGTTCGCAGCCCTCCGCTACGCTCCGGACCGCTCACGGAACCAATCCTTCCAGGGAGGCGGAGGCCGCCTCGTACACCGCGGCACGGGACACGGCGGGAGCGTCGCGGCGCAGCCAGAGAAAGAACTCGACATTGCCGGACGGTCCGGGCAGCGGGCTGACCGTCACCCCCGCGACGCCGAGGCCGAGCTCCGCGGCGACGGCGGCCACGTCCAGCACCGCCTCCGCGCGCAGCGCAGGGTCCCGCACGACGCCGCCCTCCCCGACCCGTTCCTTGCCGACCTCGAACTGCGGTTTCACCATCGGTACCAGATCCCCGTCGGCCGACGTGCAGGCGGCGAGGGCGGCGAGGACGAGCCGCAGCGAGATGAACGACAGGTCGGCCACGGTCAGGTCGACGGGCCCGCCGATGACGTCCGGTGTGAGGGTGCGCACGTTCGTGCGTTCGATCACCGTCACCCGCTCGTCGGTGCGCAGGGACCAGGCGATCTGGCCGTATCCGACGTCCACGGCCGCGACGGAGGCCGCGCCCCGGCGCAGCAGCACGTCGGTGAAGCCACCGGTGGACGCTCCGGCGTCAAGACACCGCCGCCCTTGTACCGGGAGTGCCTCGAACGCCGTGAGCGCCCCGGCCAGCTTGTGGCCGCCCCGCGACACGTACTCGTCGCCGACGGGCGAGGCGAGGACGTTGACGGGGTCGGCCGGGTCGACCTGGGCGGCCGCCTTGCCGGCCACGACGCCGCGCACCTCGACGCGCCCCTCGGCGATCAACGCGGCCGCCTGCTCCCTCGACCGGGCCAGGCCGCGGCGCACCAGCTCGGCATCGAGTCGTGTCCGCCGCGCCATCACCGTTCCTCGATCGTGCCCAACGTCTCCTGCAGCGTGCGGTGGGCGTCGGCGTACACCGCGACCTGACGCTGCAACGGCAGCGACGCTACCCCGTTGAGTGCCTCGACCGCCGCCTCGACCCGCCCGAGCGCCGCGGCACCGGGCGGACCCGGCATCGGGCCTGGACCGGGAACGGGGGCTGGACCAGGAGTGATGCTCACGAGGACGACGCCCGCTTCCGGGGAGAGGTCTTCTTCACAGGCGCCACATCCGACGCTTCGGCGATCTTCTCGACCGCGGCCTTCGCCGCCGCCTTCTTCGCCGGGGCCGACTTCTTGACGGGCGCCGCCGGCGCCTCAGCCTGCGCGGGAGCGGCCTTCGTGGCCGCCGTCCTGCGCGCCGGGGCCGTCTTCGCCGGGGCGGTCTTCGCCGGCGCGGTCTTGGCCGGCGCGGTCTTGGCCGGCGCGGCGGCCGTCTTCTTGGCGACGACCCGCTTCGCGACCGTCTTCTTCGCCGCCGGTGCGGCGGCCTCCGGCTCGACGGCCTCGGCACCGACCGGCAGCGCCGGCTCCGGCTCGACCGGCGACAGCTCGATCGGCGAGGTGGTGGCCGGCGCGGCAGGCGCCGCGGGTGCCGGCTTCACGGCGGCCGCCTTCAGCTTCGCCTCCAGCTCGTGCACGCGGTTCGTCAGCGCCGAGACCTCTTCCGCCGTGGCGAGGCCGACGGCGCCCAGGGCGCGGTCCAGCTCGTACCGGACGAGCTTGGTCATCGCCTCACGGTTGGCCGTGCCGGCCTTCAGCAGGTCCTCCGCCATCACCTGCAGCTGCTCCGCGGTCGCGCCGCTCCTGCCGACCAGCCTGCGGACCGTCTTGGTCGCCTTCTTGGTCGTCGCCTCGGTCATGCCGTAGGCCAGTTCCAGATATGCCCGCCAGGCTTCCTGAGCCATGGTTGCGCCTCTCCTCCAAGTGGTGTACCGCTGTTCACGCTACCGGGCGGTCCGTGACGCCGTACGGTACGGTCACAATCCAAGTGTCCGCATTGGACATTTAGATGCACGGAAACGGGGGGAAACATGGCCACGGTCGAGGAATGCCGCGCCGCGTTGCAGAAGCTCGGGGCGAAGCTCGCCGCGAACGCCGCCGAGGCCCGCGAGAAGCTGGACTTCGACCGCTCCCTCGCCTGCCGTGTCACGGACCTGAACGTGGCGTTTCACGGACAGCTGAAGGACGGGCAGATCACCGGCCTGACCGACGGCGACGACCCCCGCGCGAAGATCAAGCTCACCGCGACGAGCGACGACCTGGTCGCCCTCGTCAACGGTGAGCTCAACGTCATGCAGGCCTGGACCAGCGGCCGCATCAAGATCGACGCGGGCGTGTTCGACCTGCTGAAGCTGCGGAAGCTGCTCTAGCGCGCGGCCGGAGCGTCATCCACCCGCCAGAGCCTCATCCGCTCGCGGTCAGAGCCTCATCCACTCCAGCGCCGCCGAGGCGGCCTCGCCCTTCGCCGTGACGGGCCGGACCTCACCAGCCGCCCACGCGACCGCGCACAGCGCCATCAGCGCGTCCACCCGCCGCCCGTCGCCGGCCAGCACCCAGCGGTCGCCGAGGTCGTCGACGCGCCACTGGTTCGTCCCGGCCTCCGGCGGCGTCTCGAACAGCCCCGCCAGGTCCTCCGCGACGAACGTGGGCCGCCGCTCGACCGGCGCCGCGAGCAGCTCGGCGGCGTCGCTGACCCCGGTGAGGACGAGCAGGCTGTCCATGCCCGCCCGGTACGCGCCCTCGATGTCGGTGTCGAGCCGGTCGCCGACGACGATCGGGTGTGCCGCCGCCCGCTCCCGCGCCGCCTCCAGGAACAGCGTCGGGTCGGGCTTGCCGACGATCGTGTCCGGCTGCCGCCCGAGCGCCGTGGCGAGCGCCACGACCAGCGAGCCGTTCCCGGGCAGCGGCCCGCGCGGCGACGGCAGCGTCTTGTCGGCGTTCGTCGCGATCCACGTCGCGCCGGCCCGGATGGCGACCGACGCGTCGGCGAGGTCCCGCATGGCGACGTCCGGCCCGTACCCCTGCACGACCACCTTGGCCTCGTAAGGGTCGGTGACCGGCCGGAGCCCGACGGCCCTGACCTCCTCCTGCAGCGCCGGCGCCCCGAGGATCAGCACCGGTGTCCCGGCCGCGAACCGCTCGGCGAGCAGCAGCGCCGTCGCGTGCGCGGACGTGACGACCTCCCGCACGTCGGCGGGGATGCCGATGCGCGTCAGCAACGCCGCGACGTCGCCGGGCAGCCGCGAGGCGTTGTTCGTGGCGTACGCGCTGGGAATCCCCCGCTCACGCAGCCTCGCACACGCCTCCGCGGCGCCCGGGATGACCTGGTCGACGAGGTACAGGACGCCGTCGAGGTCGAAGATGACCAGGTCGTAGTGGCTGACGAGGTCTTCGCTCGCCTGCTCAGCCACGAGTCGTCCCACTGTCGTCGTTGTCGGCGTCGGTACGGCCGGCGCCCGTCTCGGTCCCGCGGTCGTCGACCGTGGGTCCGTCGGTGTCGCGGTCGTCCTCGTCGTCCGGCTCCCCGTCGCCGTCGACGTCGTCGTCCACGTCGTCCGGGTCCTGGTCCTCGGCGTCTACGTCGTCCTCGTCCTCGTAGTCGCCGTCGCGGTCGTCGTCCTCGTCGTCGTCATCGTCGTAGTCGTCTTCGTCGTCGCGGTCGTCGCGGTCGTCTTCGTCGTCGCGGTCCGCGTCTTCGTCGTCGTCCTCGTCGTCATCGTCGTCGTCGTAGTCGTCTTCGTCGTCTTCGTCTTCGTCGTCGTAGTCGTCTTCGTCGCGGTCGTCTTCGTCGTCGCGGTCGTCGTCCTCGTCGCGGTCGTCCGCGTCGTCCTCGTCCTCGGCGCTGTCGTCGGCGAGGGCGCGCTCGTCGTCCTCGTCGTCGTCCTCGTCGCCGTCCAGGACGATGCCGTCGAGCTCCAGGAGCCGCTCGGCCGCGTCGGTGGCGAGGTCCTCGTCGAGGTCGGCGGCGCGCGCGAACCACTCGCGGGCCTCTTCCCGGCGACCGGCACGCAGGAGGGCGTCGGCGTACGCGTACCGCAGCCGAGCCGCCCACACCGCCTCGGGTGCCGACGTCAGCTCACGCACCTGCAGCATCGCCACGGCGGCGTCATGCTGCCCCATGTCGCCGCGCGCACCGGCGGCGACGATCAGCAGCTCGACGATCTCCTCGGCGGTGAGCTTCTCCCGGTCCGCGGTCCGGAACAGGTCGATCGCCTTCTCCGGCCGCCCCAGCGCCCGCTCGCAGTCGGCGATGACCGCGATGTGGGTCTGCCGGCCGGTCATCCGGTGGTACGTCCGCAACTCACCGAGCGCCGTCTGCCACTCCCCGGCGTGGTACGCGGCGAGACCGGCGGCCTCACGTACCACGGCGATGCGCGACGCCTTCCGCCGTGCGACGAGCGCGTGGGCGAGCGCCAGCTCCGGGTCGTCGTCGAGCAGCTGCCCCGTCGCGATGAGCCGGCGGGCCACCTCCTCCGCGACGGGCCGGGCCAGCGAGCTCAGCTCGCTGCGCACCTCACGGTCCAGCTCCGCCGGGTCGATGTCGTCGGCGAGCACCGGGTCCGCGACGCGGCTGACGGTCTCCTCGCCCTCGATCTCCTCGGCGACGAAGCCCGGGTCGCTCTGCCGCGGCCGGTAGCCGCCTGCGTCGTCGCGCCGCAGCCCCTCGGGCCGCTGGAAGCCGGCACCACGCCCGCCGGAGTCCCGGTCGCGGAACCCACCGCCACGCGGACCACCGTCGCGCTGCCCGGGCCGGTCGCCGCGGGGGCCACCCTCGCGCCGCGGGCCGCCCCGGTCGTCCCGGAAGTTCCCGGGCCGGTCGCCGTGGCCACCGGAACGCTGCCCGTCACGGTCCCGGAACCCACCGGAACCCGCAGGGCGGTCACCCCGGTCGCGGAACCCACCGGTGCCACGGTCGTCCCGGGACCCACCGCCACGAGGACCACCGTCGCGGTCACGGAACCCGCCGGCACGGTCGCCACGCGGCCCACCGTCCCGATCGCGGAACCCACTCGGCCGGTCACCGCGGGGAGCACCGTCGCGGTCGCGGAACCCGCCGGGCCGGTCGCCGCGGGGGGCACCACCGTCGCGGTCACGGAAGCCACCGGGCCGCTCACCGCGGTCGTCCCGGTCGCGGAACCCACCGGGGCGGTCACCGCGGTCGCGGTACGCCGGCCGGTCGCCGTCACGATCCCTGAACCCACCACGAGGACCACCGTCACGCGGTCCACCGTCGCGGAACGACGGACGGTCCCCTCGCGCGGCGTTGTCCCGGAACGGCGGCCGGTCGCCGCGGGGTCCACCCTCGCGGTCACGGAACCCGCCCGGCCGGTCGCCACGAGGACCACCGTCACGGTCACGGAACCCACCGCCACGCGGCCCGCCGTCACGCGAACCGTCCCGGTCGCGGAAGCCACCCTGCCGGTCGCCGTCACGGAACCCGGGCCGGTCGCCACGAGGACCACCATCACGGTCACGGAAGCCACCGGCGCGATCGCCACGAGGACCACCGTCACGGTCGCGGAAGCCACCGGCGCGATCGCCACGAGGACCACCGTCACGGTCACGGAACCCGCCCGGCCGGTCGCCGCGCGGCCCGCCGTCACGGTCCCGGAAGCCGCCGGACCCGCCAGCACGGTCGCCACGAGGACCACCGTCACGGTCACGGAACCCGCCCGGCCGGTCGCCGCGCGGCCCGCCGTCACGGTCCCGGAAGCCGCCGGACCCGCCGGCACGGTCGCCACGAGGACCACCGTCGCGGAAGCCGCCCGGCCGGTCACCGCGGTCGCCCCGCGGTCCGCCGTCACGGTCACGGAACCCACCGGGCCTGTCCCCACGCGACGCACCGTCGCGGAACCCCGGCCGGTCACCACGGTCACCGCGCGGTCCGCCGTCACGGTCGCGGAACCCGCCCGGCCGGTCGCCGCGCGGTCCGCCGTCACGGTCCCGGAAGCCGCCGGACCCGCCGGCACGGTCGCCACGGGGACCACCGTCGCGGAAGCCGCCCTGTCCACCGTCGCGGTCGCGGAACCCACCGGAACGCTCACCGTCACGGAATCCCGGCCGGTCACCACCGGAGCGATAGCCGCCGGGACCACCCGAGCGGAACCCGCCCTGCCGGTCGCCACGGGGCCCACCGCCGCCTTCCCGGTCGCGGAACCCGCCGGAGCGGTCGCCGCCCTCGCGCGGCCGGAAGCCACCGGAGCGCTCACCGTCGCGGTACCCGGGCCGGTCACCGCCGCGGAAGCCGCCGGAGCCGCCGGAGCCGCCCTCGCCGCCGGAACGGTAGCCGCCGCCGGAGCGCTCGCCGCCGGCCGGACGGTCACCGGAGCGGTAACCACCCGATCCGCCGGAGCCGGCGCGATTGCCGTCACGGGATCCGCCGGTACGGTCACCGGAGCGGTATCCGCCGCCACCGGAGCCACCGTCGCGGTCGCGGAAGCCACCGCCACGCGGCCCGCCGTCACGGTCGCGGAAGCCGCCGGAGCGGTCCTGACCTGCGCGGGGTCCGCCGTCGCGGGGCGTACGGGAGCTCGAGGCCGACCCGCGGTCGCGGTCGGCGCCGGTCCAACGTGGTTTGCGGTCGCCGGAAGCGGGGCGCTCGCCCCGGTCCTGCCCGCTGTTGTCGCGGTCGTGGGGTCCTGCAGTCACGACTTCATCCTTCCCGACCGGGGTGCACCGCATGCGCTCGACCCGGTAAACGAATTAAGGGCCGCCCCAGGAAAGGGCGGCCCTTAATCGAAAATTTGTCCGGCGGCGTCCTACTCTCCCACACTCTCTCGGGTGCAGTACCATCGGCGCTGGAGGGCTTAGCTTCCGGGTTCGGAATGGGACCGGGCGTTTCCCCTCCGCTATGGCCGCCGTAACTCTAT
>NZ_BAAAQD010000038.1:0-93562 GCF_039531485.1 Dactylosporangium maewongense
GAATCAGCGGTTGCGCGACCTGCCACAGGTCGTCCGGCGCCCAGGTATGGATCATGTCCTCGACAACATCCGCCACAAACAGAAGATCATGCCCGAGGCAAGGACCTCACCAAGTGAGACACCCCCTTAGCCGACCTGCCCAAGCCAACCAAACCAACAGGTCAGCGCCACACGAAGGCAGCCACGGCGGCCCGCGCGGCCTGGCATGCTCGGCCACCTCGGCGCGCAGCGCGTCGGGCAGCGCGTCGGGCAGGGAGCGCCTCCCTGGCGGACGCTGCCAGGAGACCGAACCTTTCGCCAGACGCACGAACCAGATGCATGAAGTTAGGTCGAACACCGCGCACCCAGAATTTGGGTCGTCGACCTGGTCAACGACTTCAACCACCACTACCTCACCCCGCGGGGGGAGCGTCTCATCAACGGCCCTGACGGCGTCCGCGCCGCCTCAACTGAAGCCACCACGCTCAGCGACGCCCGCGGGTGTCGACCAGCGATGACCGTCGCGTCGACAGCTGCGTTGAACGAGCACATGCCCGGCTCCTGTCTGGCTCCTGCCGGGCATGACCCCACCGACCGCGTTCAGGGCAGGGGAACGGCCAACGGCCGGGCGCTGGCCACTGGCGGCGGGCCGCTGATCCGCGTGAAACAGCCCACCGCCATCCGGCACCGACATGCACCGATCCGTTGGAGGTTCCGCCCACACCCCAGACGAAGCGAATAATGGCTGATTCCGAGCCAGGCCGCTGCGGTGTCCTGGCGGATCGGTCGGCCGTGGTCGGGGGTGGGTGGGTGGAACGGCACGGCGCATGCAATGAGCACGACATCGCATGCGCCGCACCGGCTTGGGGTCAGGCTGTCGGGCCCATCTTCGTCAGGCGCGAGTACAGCTCGGGCCGCCGATCCCGCAGGAACGGCCGCTTGCGCCGGGTGCGGTCGATCAGGCTCAGGTCCACCTCCGCGACCGCCAGCCCGTCGGCGCCGTCCGCCGCCTCGGCCAGCACGTCGCCGTCCGGGCCGTAGACGGCGCTGAGGCCGAAGTAGTCCTTGACGCCCTCCTTGCCGACCCGGTTCGAGCAGATCACGAACAGGCCGTTGAACACCGCGTGCGCGCGCAGTTCCAGCTGGAAGACCTCACGCATGGGGGCGCTGGCCGAGGCGACCGGCACGCACAGCACCGAGCCACCGCGCAGGGCCACGATTCGGCTGAGCTCCGGGAAGTGGCGCTCGTAGCAGATGATGGTGCCGACGCCGGTTTCGCCGGTGTCGACGACCTCGGGCTCCGAGCCGCCGGGCTGGAAGTAGAACTTCTCCGGGAAACCGTTGGAGAACGGCAGGTGCGACTTGCGGTACACCGACTTGAGCTCGCCGGCCACGTAGGTGCAGGCCGTGTTGTAGTACACGCCCGGCACCTCGGCGGCCTCGAAGATCGACGAGACGATCGTCATGCCGTGCTGCCGCGAGCGCTCGGCGGCCATCTGGTTCGAGGGGCCGTCGAGGCGCTCGGCCAGCTCGAAGTAGTCGAGGTCCGGCTCCGGCTGGACGAACGGCACGGCGAAGAGCTCCGGCAGCAGCAGGATCCGGGCGCCCTGGCCGGCGGCGTCGTCGATCAGGTCGGCGGCGCGGCCGATCGTCTCCGTGCGGTCGTTGGAGGCCTGCAGTTGCAGTGCGGCGAGTTTCACGCGGGGACCCTCTCGTGGGAGGCCTGGGTCAGGCCGGTGATGGACACCCCGGAGCGGGTCTTGTACCGCTTGTTCACCGAGATGAGCACGGCGGTCAGCGGTTCCAGCTGACGGGCCAGCCGCAGCCGGCCCGCGTCGACGCCCCGGCCGCCGGTCACGTCCGCGGCCAGGCCCATGACGAGCTCCTTGGCCTCGCGGTCGTCGCCGCAGACCAGGACGTCCTCGTGGCTCAGGTCCGCGTCCTGGTCGAGCAGCAGCGGGGCCGAGAGGTGATGGAACGCGCCCACCACCGTGGCGCCGCCGGCCAGGGACGCGGCCTCCTCGGCGGCGCTGCCCGCGGGGACGTCGAGGCCGAACGGGCCCTGCTTGTCGAAGCCCAGCGGGTTGACACAACTGATGACGATTTTCCCGGCCAGGGCAGCGGCCAGCGACGACACCAGCTCGGTGTGTCCGTCGTAGGGCACGGCGAGCAGCACGACGGGGGCGGAGGCGGCCGCGTCGAGGTTGGACGCACCGGTGACGTTCCCGGCCACCCGACGCAACTCCACGGAGCCGATCTCGAGCTCATGCCCCAGCTCCACCGCGGCCGCCGAGGCACGCGAAGCGTCTCGGGAGCCGAGCACGATGGAGTGTCCGGCGCGAGCCAGGCGGTAGGCAAGGCCGCGGCCCTGGGGACCGGTCCCGCCGATGACGGCGATCGTGGTGACGCTCATGCCTTGGCCGCCTGGGCGAGCCGGGTGAGGGTCTGCTCCTTGTCGCCCAGCGTCGAGATGATCGGGCTGCGAACGCCGGCCTCGTGGTACGACATGAGCTTCTCGAACGCGTCGTCCGTCGAGCCACAGGCGGTCACGTTCTGGACCAGACTGTTGGGGACGAGCTGCATCGCGCGCTTGATGTCCTCGGGGGTCGCGGGCCAGCCGGCGATCTCCTGGAGCCGGTCGACCAGCTCGCGCTCGACGCCGCAGTGCTCGGCGATGTGGGGCTGCTGGCACAGGTACAGCGTCAGGAAGGCCTTGCAGGCGTCGATGGCCTCCTGCGGGTCGTCGTCGTTGATGCTGCACGAGACGATCTGAGTGAGGTCGATCGACGTCTTGCCGTCGGTGCGCTTGGCCAGGCCGCGCTCGATGGCGGCGTTCGCACCGACGAGGTACGACGGCGGCAGCAGGAAGTCCATGTGCACGCCGTCGCTGATCTCCCCGGCCAGCTCGAGCATCTTCGGGCCCACGGCGCCGATGTAGATGGGGATGTCGACGGGCTTGTTCTCGCGGTACATGCTGTCGAAGCGCACGCCGCGCATCTGCACGAAGTCGCCCTCGAAGTCGACGAGCTCGTTGCGGAAGAACGACTGCAGGACGGTGATGTACTCGCGCATCGACGCGATCGGCTTGACGAGGGGCTGCCCGACCTTGGTCGCGAGGGGCTCCCACCAGGCGCCGATGCCGAGGATCGCGCGGCCGGGCGCGACCTCGTCGAGGGTCTTGAAGGTGACTGCCATGAGCGCGGCGTTGCGGCTCTTGTTGTTGACGACGCCGGTGCCGATCTTCACGTGGCGGGTCCGGCTCGCGATGATCGCGGCGGGCACGATGCCGTCGCGGGCGAGGCGCCCCTCGGCGACCCAGACGGACTCGAAGCCGTTCTGGTCGGCGAACTCGGCCTGCCAGTAGGTCTGCTCGAGGCTGAGCCGCTCGCCGACATGGATGCCAAGAGGAATTTTCATTGCGAAGAACGCTCCGTTCAGAAGAGGTGCGGCGCGCCGCGCTCGGCGAAGACTCCGCGGCCCGCGGCGCCGGAGAAGGAGCCGGCGGCGTCGACCAGGTGCTCGCCGCGGGACAGGACGTGGACCGGCTTGCCGGTCACCCGCATCCCGTCGTAGAGGTTGTAGTCGGTGCGCATGTGGGTGTTCTCGGTGGTGATGACGTGGTCGGCGGCGGGGTCCCACACGACCAGGTCGGCGTCGGCCCCGACGGCGACGATCCCCTTGCGGGGGAACAGGCCGAAGAGCTTGGCCGGCCGGGTCGACACCAGGTCGACGAAGCGGCAGGCGTCGAAGCGCCCGCTCGCCACGCCGCCTTCCCAGAGCACCATGAGCCGGTCCTCGATGCCGGGCACCCCGTTGGGCACCTTGGGGAAGTAGCCGGGGCTGCGCAGCTTCTGCGGGGGCAGGTCGTCGGGCTGGTGCAGGCAGAAGCCTGCGTGGTCGGTCGCGACCGTCGCCATCGCGCCGGTGACGAGCGCCTTCCACAGGCCTTCCTGGTTGCTGCGCTCGCGGATCGGCGGCGAGCACAGGTAGGCGGCGGCTTTCTCGCCGAGGCCCTCGTAGTCCTCGTAGGCGACCTGCAGGTACTGCGGGCAGGTCTCCGCCCACACCCGGCGGCCGTCGGCCCGTGCCCGGCTGATCTCGTCGGCCGCGGCGGCGCTGGAGACGTGCACGACGTACAGCGGCGCCCCGACCGACTCGGCGAGCACGATCGCGCGGTGCACGGCCTCGGCCTCGGAGTCGTGGCCGTGGGCGGTCGCGTGGAAGTGCTCGGCCGTGTCCCCGCGGTCGATGAGCAGCTGAGTCTCGCGGGCCACCATGTGCCCGTTCTCGGCGTGCACCATCGGCAGCACGCCGAGCTCACGGGCGAGGTCGAAGCCCTCCAGCAGCTCGCCGTCGTCGACCATCTGGGTGCCCGGGTAGGCCATGAAGAACTTCCAGCCGGCCGCCCCCTCGCCGGCGAGGCGGCGCAGGTCGTCGAGCACGTCGGGCTGCTGGGCGCGGGGCGGGACGATGGCGTGCAGACCGAAGTCGACGACCGAGCGCTCCAGGGCCGCGTCGCGGCGGCGCAGGTACGTGTCGTACAGCGACCGGTCCGGCTCCTTCTTGACGAAGTCCAGGATCGTCGTGGTGCCGCCGTGCGCGGCGGCGACGGTCCCGGTGTAGAAGTCGTCGGCCGTCCTGGTGGTGAACCCGTCGATCGGGTACTCCAGGTGCGTGTGCGCGTCGATCCCGCCCGGGATGACGAGCATGCCGGTCGCATCGATGACCGTGTCGGCGGTCCAGTCCGAACCGATACCGAGCGCGACGATCCGGCCGTCGCGTACGAGCACGTCGGCGCGGATGGCCGCGTCGGCGTTGACGACCGTACCGCCGCGAATCAGTGTCGATCCCATGGCAATCTCTCCAGTTCAGCCCTGGTAGTGCTCGTCGGCGAGGGCGAGGACCTCGTCGAGCACGCCGAGCGCCAGGTCGATCTCGGCGGCGTTGATGACCAGCGGCGGCGTGAGGCGCAGGACGTTGAAGTTGGCGGTGAGGTACACGCCCCGCTCCATCGCGGCCTTGAGCAGCTTGCCGACCGGGGCGGCCGCGGGTCCCTTGGCGTTGAACGGGACGAGCGGCTCCTTGGTCGCGCGGTTCTTCACCAGCTCGACGCCGTAGAAGAGGCCGCGGCCGCGGATGTCGCCGATGCTCGGGTGCCGCTCGGCCAGCTTGGCCAGGCCGGCGCCGAGGCGCTCGCCCATCGCCCGCGAGTTGTCCACGACGCCCTCGTCCTGCATGATCCGCAGCGAGGCCACGCCGGACGCGCACGCGAGGGGGTGACCGGCGTAGGTCATGCCGCCCCAGAACATGTTCGTCCGCAGCCACTCGGAGATCCGCTCGTTCACCGTCATCGCGCCCAGCGGGACGTAGCCCGAGTTCAGGCCCTTGGCGGTGATGAGGATGTCGGGCGTGACGTTCCAGTGGTTGCAGGCGAACCACTCGCCGGTGCGCCCGAAGCCGGCCATGACCTCGTCGAAGATCAGGATGATGCCGTACCGGTCGCAGACCTCGCGCAGCGACTGTAGGTACCCGTCCGGCGGGTAGAGCAGGCCGTTGGTCCCGGTGACCGGCTCGACGATGACGGCGGCGACGGTCTCGGGGTTCTCGTACTGCAGGAGCTCCTCGAGGTGCGGCCCGCCCGAGCAGACCGGGCACGGGTCGGGGTGCCCGGCCGGGCAGCGGTACGTGTACGGGTCGAGCATCCGCACCACGCCGCTGATGCCCGGCTCCGCGGCCCACCGGCGCGGGTCGCCGGTGAGCGACATCGCACCGGCGGTGGCGCCGTGGTACGAGCGGTACCGCGCGACGATCTTGTGCCGGCCGGTCACATGGCGGGCGAGCCGCACCGCGTTCTCGTTGGCCGCCGCGCCGCCGGTGGTGAAGAAGCTCATCTTCAGGTCGCCGGGGGTCAGGTTCGCGATCATCTCGGCGAGCTCGGCCCGCGAGCGCTCCGCGAAGCCGGGGCCGATGTAGCACAGCTCCTCGGCCTGGGCGCGGATCGCCTCGACGAGGCGGGGGTGCTGGTGGCCCAGGTTCAGGTTGACGAGCTGCGACTGGAAGTCCAGGTACTTGCGGCCGTCGTAGTCCCAGAACCACGAGCCCGAGCCGCCGGCGACGGGGATCGGGTCGAGCGAGCCCTGCACCGACCAGGAGTGGATGACGTACTCCTTGTCGACCGCCTTCACGCGCTCCGCGGTCCAGGCGCCGGCGTCGATCTGGTGCTCGGTGATGGTCATGCGCCGGCCTTGACCTCGGCGCCGAAGGTGGCGAGGCGGGCGAGCGGGCGGCCGGCGTTGGCCGCGGCGACGATCACGAAGATCTCGCGGGGCCGCGGGACGTCGGCGACCTGCAGCGTCACCGTCTGGTGGTGCGAGCGGGTCTTCGAGTCCAGCTTGTGCTTGAGCGGGATGTCGATCGGGCTGCCGGTGAGCCCGACCTTCTCGGCCGCCGGGAGCAGCTCGGTGCCGCCGGCCGCGTTGCGGAACATGTTGCCGAACCGCAGGTTGTGAATGAGCGCCGAGCCGTGCTCGAGCTCCCCGTCGATGCCGACGAGCGCCGCCTTGCCGAATGCCTCGACCTCGTCGCCCAGCAGCTCGACGCAGGCCGGGCCGATGAGGCTGCCGATCTCCTCGCCCAGTTCGTCGGCGAGGGTCACCAGATCCTGCACGTACTCGCTGGGGTAGGGGTTCTCGATGACGACCCCGACGAACGCGACGCGGTGGCGGGGCTGCACGTCCTGACCGTTCTCGAGCCAGGTCTCCTCGAGGTGGCGAACGATCTTCCGGACCCTGATCACGATGACTCCTCTGTGGTTCATTGAACGAACCGTCGGTTCAAATACTGTAGACACTGCGGGGGGCTGTCAAGAGCCGTGAGGACTCGAGGCTCAGCTCGAGTAGAGGTCGGTGCGCCGGTCAGCCAGAGGCTGGTTGAACGGGTTCTCCCGGCGCTCCCGGCGGGTGCCGATGAGGTCGACCTCGGCCAGCACCAGCTCTTCGCGGTCGCGGCTCGCGGGCTCGGCCAGCGGCCAGCCGTCGGGGCCCACGAGCACGGACCGCCCGACGAACTCCTGCCCGCGCTCGACGCCGATCCGGCTGATGCCGGCGACGAAGAACTGGTTGCTGTGTGCGCCCGTCATGCACATCAGGTGCGCCATCGCCGGCCCGGTGTCGGGCTGCCCGGGCACGGGCACCCAGTTCGACGGCAGCACGAGAAGATCCGCACCTTGTACGGCCGCGCTGCGGAACATCTCGGGGAACCAGGCGTCGTAACAGATGCCGACGCCGATGCGCCCCAGCGGGGTGTCGAACACCGGGAAGCCGGCCGTGTTCGGGTCGTAGATGCGTTTCTCGTCGTTCCACAGGTGGGCCTTGCGGTACGTGCCCAGGTGGCCGTCCGGCCCGAGCACCACCGCGGAGTTGTAGACCCGCTCCCCGTCGAGCTCGGTCAGGCCGCCGACGATCCAGATCCCCAGCTCCGCCGCGAGCGCGGCCCAACCGGTGCTCGTGGGGCCGTCGGGTATCGGCTCCGCGTACTTCGCCGCCTCCGCCCGATCCTCGAACACGTAGCCGGCCGAGGACGCCTCGGGCAGGACGACGAGCCGGGCCCCCTCGGCCGCGGCCCGCCGGATCCAGGCCGACGAGGCCGCGAGGTTGCCCTCGACGTCACCGAGGACCGGTTCCCACTGCACGCCGGCCAGGACGAAGCCGGTCACCAGTTCGCCCGGACGGCCGTGTACTTGATGTTCAGGTACTCGTCGATGCCGACCCGGCCGCCCTCGCGGCCGAGGCCGGACTGCTTCACCCCGCCGAACGGCGCCGCCGGGTTGGAGATGACGCCCTGGTTGAGACCGACCATGCCGCTCTCGAGGCGTTCGCTGACGCGCAGCCCGCGGCCCAGGTTCTCGGTGAAGACGTAGGAGGCGAGGCCGTACTCGGAGGCGTTGGCCAGGCCGACCGCCTCGTCCTCGGCGTCGAAGACCACGATCGGGGCCACCGGGCCGAAGATCTCCTCGCGGACCGTCCGGGCGTCGCCGGGCACGTCGGCCAGGACCGTCGGGGCGAAGAAGTAGCCGTCGCCGCCGACGGCCGCTCCCCCGGTCACGACCCGGGCGCCGGCCGCGGTCGCGTCGGAGACCAGCTCGCCGACCGATTTCACGGCGTTGCCGTCGATGAGCGGGCCCACCTCGGTCGCGGGGTCGAGCCCGTGGCCGACGCGCAGGCGGCCCAGGCGCTCGGCCAGGCCGCTGACGAACTGCTCCGCGACGGAGCGCTGGACATAGAAGCGGTTGGCGGCGGTACAGGCCTCGCCGACGTTGCGCATCTTGGCCTGGACGGCCCCCTCGATGGCGAGGTCGAGATCGGCGTCGTCGAAGACCAGGAACGGCGCGTTGCCACCGAGCTCCATGGACGTGCGCAGCACCCGCCGGGCGGCCTGGCCCAGCAGGGTCCGGCCCACCTCGGTCGAGCCGGTGAACGACACCTTGCGCAGCCGCGGATCGTCGAGCAGCGCCGAGCTGGCCTCGCCCGAGCGGGCCGTGGTGAACACGTTGACCACGCCCCGCGGGACGCCGGCCTCCTCGAGGATCGCCACCAGCGCCAGCATCGACAGCGGGGTCTGCTTGGCCGGCTTCACCACGACCGTGCAGCCGGCCGCGAGCGCGGGGCCGATCTTGCGGGTGCCCATCGCCATCGGGAAGTTCCACGGGGTGATGAGCAGGCACGGGCCGACCGGCTGACGCATGAGCAGCACCCGGGAGCCACCGGCCGGGGCCGGCAGGTAGCCGCCGTCGATGCGGACGGCCTCCTCGGCGAACCAGCGGAAGAACTCCGCCGCGTAGCTGACCTCGGCCTGCGACTCGGCGAAGGCCTTGCCCATCTCCAGGGTCATCAGCCCGGCCAGGTCGTCGCGGCGCTCGACCATCAGCTCGAACGCCCGGCGCAGCACCTCGCCGCGCTCGCGCGGTGCCGTGGCGGCCCAGGCGTGCTGGGCCCGGTCGGCGGCGGCCAGGGCGTCGAGCGCGTCGGCGACGGATGCGTCGGCGACCTCCGCGATCACCGAGCCGGTCGCCGGGTCCTCGACCGCCAGAGCCTTGCCGCCCTGGGCCGTCCGCCACTCGCCGTCGATGTACAGGCCCTTCGGCACCCGGCCGGCCGCCGCCGTCGCCGCGGCCAGCGCCTCGTCAAATGAGGCCATTGCTTCCTCCTCCACCGGCCGGTCGTCCCCGGTCCGGTCCATCGCCGGCGTTACAGCCGGCCTAGCCCACTGGGCAGCTCGATGTCGGTATTGCTGAGCAGCTCGCTGAGTTGCCGGGCGGCCTTCATGACCGACTCCGCCACCTCGTCGATCCGTTCGCGGGTGAGCCGGTAGGTGGGGCCGCCGATCCAGACCGCGTACGGCGTGGTGCCCCGGATTCGCACCGGCGCCGCCACGGAGGCCGCGCCGACCTCGAGCTCGTCGTAGGCGAACGCGAACCCGCGGGCGCCGACCGCCGCCAGCGAGCCCATGAACGAGTCCAGGTCGCCGACCTCCGGCGGCGCGGACGCGGCGAACTCCTCGGCGAAGTCGGCGCGGACCTCGGCCGGGTCGAGCGCGGCCAGCAGCACCTTGCCGGTGGACGTGGCCCACACGGGCTGCGTCCGCGGCACGGGCTTGAGGGTCTGGCCGATGAGCGAGGGTCCCGGCACCTGGGCCACGACCATCACCTTCGGGGCGAGCAGGACGTCGAAGCCCGCCGTCTCCCGGGTCTCCTCCGCCAGGCCGCGCAGGACGTCACGCATGTGGCCATAGGCACCGCCGCCGTCGAGCAGGCCGCCCACGATGGACAGCAGGCCGAGGGAGACGCGGTAGCGCCGCGTCACCGGGTCGAGGGTCAGCCAGCTCTCCCGCTCCAGCACGGTCAGCACCCGGTAGCAGGTCGCCTTCGGAATGCCCGCCTCGCGCGCGACCTCGCTGAGGCCGACGCCCTCGGGGTGGGCGGCCACCGCGCGCAGCAGCCAGATGGTGCGCCGGACCAGGCCGGCTTCACCAGATGCCATCGAGTTCCTCCCGTTATCCGCATGCCATCGTCAGCGGCAATTCTTTTCGATGCCATCCTGGCAGGCGCGGCGGGCCGCCAGGATGCCGGACGAGGCCGCAACCCCGTCCGGCACCCTGCGCGGCTACTTGCCGCCCTCGGTGATCGTCGGCGTCTCGGGCTTGTAGGAACTGCCCACGACGTCCGCACCGGCCGCCTTGAGCTCCTCGCGGGCCTTGTCGGACAGGTCGGTGCGGAACGCGCTGCTGTCCGGCTTGTTCTTGAGCACGCCGCCCTTGATCGCGATGTCGATGGTGGAGTCCCACGACTTCTGGTCCATCGCCCCGATGCCGTTCGGCGACGGCCAGACCAGCTTGTTGACCTCGGTGAGCATCCAGGTCTGGTGACCGGCGCCAAGCGCGCTGCCGTGGTTGAGCACGATGTCGACGCAGCCCTTGAGGTCATCGCGGCAGGCGGCCCAGCCCTGGTACGACGCCTTGAGGAACTTCACCGCGGTGTCCTGGTTGGCCTGGTCCTTGAGCCAGTCCCCGCGGCTGTAGATGCCGTCCTCGAGGCTGGTGTAGCCGGCGTCCTGCAGGCTGATCGCGGTGAAGTCCGACTGCTGGTACAGCTTGCCGGTCTTCGGGTTCTTGGTCTCCAGCAGCTGGGCGTACTCGTTGTACGTCTTCGCCTGTGCGCTGTCGACCTCGCGCTTGAGCAGCAGCGACATGTCGAACGGCTGCTGGATGATCTGGGTGTCCTTGGTCGGCTCGACGCCCGCGCCGCGCATCGCCGCGTACTGCACCAGCTCGTTGCCGTAGCCCCAGCTGCCGGTCTTCTTGCCCTTGAGGTCGGCGAGGGTCTTGATGCCCGAGTCGGCCCAGGCGACCTGCAGGTACGCGCCGCGCTGGAAGACCTGGCCGATGTTGACGAGGTCGGCGCCCTGCTCGCGGGTCGCCATCGTCTTGGTGACGTGGCTGACCGCGAACTCGGCATTGCCGGAGGAGAGGACCTGCTGGGGGACGATGTTGACGCCGCCCTCCTGGATGGTCACGTCCAGGCACGCCGCGTCGTAGAAGCCCTTGTCCTTCGCCGCGTAGTAGCCGGCGAACTGGGCCTGGGCGACCCACTGGAGCACGACGCGGACCTTGGTCTTCGACTGGCAGTCCTTGCCGGCGTCGGACGCGGCCTGCGTGCCGCTGTCGGACATGCCGCCACAGCCGGTCGCGAGCAGCGCGGTGGCGGTGAGAGCGCTCAGACCGGCTGCCAACCGGCCCGGCCGTCTACGAAGGAACATGGTGACTCCAAAGCAGAGAAGAGTTTGGGGGCTTCTGAGGGGGTGTGGCGCCTACGGGTTCTCGTCGTGCAGCGAGGAGTGCCAGGGCATGAGGAGGCGCTCCAGCAGCGAGACGACGCCGAACATGGCCAGGCCGAGCACGCTCGCCACGAGGATTCCGGCCCAGGCGTAGTCGAACCGGGGCAGCGACGCCTGCGAGGCGATGTAGACGCCGAGTGCGTTGCTCGGGCCGCCGAAGTACTCGGTCACGATCACGCCGATGACGGCGAGGGTGGAGCCGAGCTTCAACGCGTTGAACAGGAAGGGCAGCGCGTTGGGCAGTCGCAGCATCAGCGCCACGTGCCGGGGCTTGGCCGCCAGCGACTGCATGAGCTCCAGGTGCAGGGGTGAGACCTGGAGCAGGCCCCGGGTCGTGTTGACCAGAACGGGGAAGAACACCATCACGGCGGCGACGCCGGCCTTGGAGACCAGGCTGGTGACGCCGAACCAGTTGTTGAAGATCGGGGCCAGGGCCACGATCGGAGCGCAGTTGATGATGACGGCCACGGTGAGCACGGGCCCGGACATGCTCGGGAACCGGCTCAGCACCAGCGCCAGCACGACGCCCCAGACCACGCCCATGAGCAGGCCGAGCAGGACCGCCTCGACGGTGATCCGGGAGGCCGACATGATCGTGCCGAACTGGCCGGCGAACGCGGACAGGATCGCGGTCGGCGTCGGGAGGATGAACGACGGGACGTCGAACACGATGACGGCGAGCTGCCACGCGCCGAGAATCACCAGGGCGGTGACGACGACCGGTAGGACGCGGCCGAGCTGGGCCCGCAGCCGGGACGGCTGGACGGCCTGGGTGACGGCCATCAGGCAGCCTGCTCAGCGAGCTCGCTGTGCAGGGCCGTGCGGGCCTCGGTCACCTTGGCGAAGAACGCTTCGGTGCTACGGGTGGCCGAGGTCCTCGGGTACGGCAGGTCCACGTCGATGCTCGCGGCGATCCGGCCCGGGCGGGCCGACATGACGACGATCCGCGAGGAGAGGAAGACCGCCTCGGAGATGCTGTGCGTGACGAACACGACCGTGGTCCGGGTGTCGGCCCAGATCCGCAGCAGCTCGCCCTGCAGCCGCTCCCGGTTCATCTCGTCCAGCGCGCCCAGCGGCTCGTCCATGAACAGGATCGCGGGGTCGGCGGAGAGCGCGCGGGCGATCGCCACCCGCTGCTGCATGCCGCCGGAGAGCTGCCACGGGAAGTGCTTGGCGAACTCGGAGAGCCGGACGAGCTCCAGCATCTCCTGCGCCTTCGCCCGGCGGGCCTGCTTGCCGGCCCCGGCGACCTGTAGCGGCAGCTCCACGTTGCGCTGGACGCTGCGCCAGTCGAACAGGCCGGCCTGCTGGAAGACCATCCCGTAGTCACGGTCGGTCCGCGCGGCGCGGGGCGTCTTGCCGTTGAGCGTCACCGTGCCGCTGGTCGGCTCGGTGAGGTCGGCCAGCACGCGCAGCAGGGTGCTCTTGCCGCAGCCGCTCGGGCCGAGCAGCGACACGAACTCGCCGCGCTCGATCGTCAGGTCGATGTTCTGAAGCGCGGTCACCGAGCGCTTGCCGCCGCTGTTGAACTCTTTGTTGACTCCGCGGACGGAGATGATGGCGGGCTCAGTCATCAGCTACTCCAGGCAATTGTGAGGTTCGGTGCGGTCTTGCCCCACGGGCGTCGGGATGTCTGGCGGGAGAAACGATCCGCAGGTGAGGCGGTCCGAGCCAAAGGCTTCTGCTTGTGCTCACGCATGGCGGTGTCGCAGCGCGAAGCGCTCGATCAGGCCCAGCAGCTGCACGAAGACGATGCCGGCGACCGCCGAGACGAGGACAGCGGCGTAGAGCTTCTCGGGGCCGTTCGAGTAGTAGTAGGCGAAGGTCAGGATCGACCGGCCGATGCCGCGGCCGGTGCCGGCGGACAGCTCGCCGACGATGGCGCCCACGACGCTCGCCGTGGCTGCCAGCCGGAGCCCGGAGAACACGAACGGCAGCGACGCTGGGATGCGCAGCCACCACAGCACCTGGCGGCGCTTGGCCCCGACGCTGTGCATGAGCTCCAGGTGCACCTTCTGCGGCGACTTCAGCCCGCGCAGGGTGTTGATGGTGACCGGGAAGAAGGCCAGGTAGGCGGCGATGCCGGTGACGGCGATCCATGGCGGGGCGCCGGCCTTGCCGCCCCAGATCACGATCATCGGGGCGATGGCCACCAGCGGCACCGTCTGGGAGGCCACCAGCCACGGCATCAGGCCCTTGCTGACCGGGACGACGTTGAGGAACACGATCGCCAGCAGCAGGCCGAGCGCGGAGCCGGCGACGAGGCCGTAGAGGGCCTCGCGCAGCGTCACCGTCGTCTCGCCGATCAGGTATGCGGCCAGGGTCGTCGGGTCGCCGCGGCGGGCCGGCTCGACCAGCGAGCCCACGATCGCCGAGAGGTGGGGCATCGACAGGTCGTCGGTGGCCACCGGGAAGCCGATCCGGGTGCCGGGAATGACGTCGTCGAACGCCTGGCCCAGCGCCTTGTAACCCTCCCAGAGCCCGGCCAGCACCGCGAGGACGCCGATCGAGCCGACGATGTTGATGACGTGCTTCTTCACGTTAGGTCCGCGAAGGGACCGGCCCTGCGCCAGCTGCTGCCGCCCGCGCTGGGCGCGCCCCGTCTCGGCCGACGGCGGCGGAACGATCTTTGTCGCGGTCATGTGCAGGCACTCTCCGAAACCTCTCGGGAGCCGTCGTCCGGCGGTAGTGTTTCACTCAGTGAACCGTTGGATCGGATCACTGAGTGAACTGGTGGTTCACGATAGAGCCGTGACTCAGGCCACGTCAATGCATCCGGCAACGCGGATCTCACGCGCTTCGGCGGACCTTCCTACCGTGGGTGACCTGCGAGTTTCCGCCTGGTGCGGACGTGTTTCGCGTCGGCCGTTCGGCTGGGCCGGGGATCGGCCGAGGGGGTGCCGTTCTTCGGCCGGGGCACCTTTGGGGCCACCGAGGTCAGTGCGACGGGGTCGCGGGCCGGCCGGTGTGGGGGCGCCGCGGGCCGGCCGGTGGGGCGATGGGGCGATGGGGCCACGTCCTCCCCCGGGCTGCCGGTTGGATGACCGTGGCGACGCGCCCGGTGCTGTCGTAGCAGATCTGCGTGTCGACTGGGGTCACCGACAGTCCGGTGCTGCCGGCCGGGCAGGCGACGGCCGTGCCGGCCGGGGTGCCGGCGGCGACAGCGGCGTCTGCGAGCGCGTCGCGGATGTCGGCGAGGCGGTTGTCACGCCGGCGGCGCCTGGTAGTAGCCCGGCGCCGTGCGGGTGAACATCGCCGTCTGCCCGGAGGCCCCCTGGAGCACGACCTCGCTGCCTTCGTCGTCAGCGTGCACCCATTGCGCGGTGGCCGGGTTGGCCAGCAGGCTCCAGCCCGGCGGCACACCGGTCCAGGTCGGCGTGAGCCCCGCTGGACACCACCCATTCGGAGGTCGTGCCCGGGTCGGTGATGGGGTCGAACCCCCCAACCTTCCGATTACAAGTCGGTGGACTACGCGTTACTCGAGACCATCGACTTCGTGTGGGCAGACACGCATGAGGCAGTCGCAACAATCGCGGTGCTCGCCATGAAGCCGACTCGACCGTCCAGGTAACCCTGAGTGCTCGCGGTGAAGCGCCCGAGCGGCGGAGCACTACCTCCGGTTCAGGGGACTCGAACCCCTGAAACCTCGATGCGAACAAAGCCAGTCGGTGGAGATCCGCCCCCCGCTGCAGGTGTCACGCCAGTTCAGCGGCATCCCGCAGCGGCGTCTGACATCGGCGAACCGCACCCGACAGGGGGCGTCCCCGGCAGAACCGTCAACCAGCCGGACACGCCGTGCGACACCCATCTCAAGCGCCTTCTCAGGGACTCGACGTCCGGGGAAGCCCAGCCACTGGGCCTCCCCGGAGCAATCCTTCATCGGTGGATGTATTCCTACTCCCACCAGACATCGAAACCGCCGGGAAGCCGTTCTTTCAAGCACGCCGAATGGGTGTACATCTCCTGCTTGGGGCGCAGGTCCGACAGTCTGGCCAGTCGCACTCGCATCGCATTTTCATCTTCTTCAAGAGGGATGATTTTATAACAGAAGAACCGTCCCGGCTAAGGCACTGCTCGGGCCTGGCGGCCCTCCCAGCGCGGGCCTTCACCCCCGGCCTGAAGGCCGGAGCACTGGCCCGCATTCCGGTAGCACCGCGCGCCGTCCGTCCACCGGGCGGCCTGCACGATGCTGTCGCCCGCGAACACCCAGGTCACCGGGGCGTCCCCGGCCAGCAGGTCCCTGATCGCCACATCGTCCATCGCACGTCCTCGCCAGCGGTTGTCCCGGCTCCAGGTACCTGACGGAGCGAGCGGCTCCCCGCGCCTGGATGCGGGGAGCCACTCGGGTCGTTTCAGTCCACGGCGACGCCGTACAACTGGCCGTCCTGGTCACCGACGAGCAGCGTTCCGTCGACCACCACCGGCGGGCTGTAGCAGTACGCCGTGGTGGTCAGTTGCAGGCGGGCCCGGATCGCCCCGTTGGCCACGTCGACGCCGACCAGCAGTCCCGTCGTGCCGGGCACCCAGGCGACGCCGTTGTGCACCGCCGCGCCGGTGTTGACCGGGCGGGCGACCAGGTCCGCGGTCCACCGCGCCTGGCCGGTGGACGGGTCCACCCGGGCGGCGGTGCGCGCCCCGTCGTCGAACATCAGCAGGTCACCGCCGGCGAGTTGCGCCTTCGGGGCATAGATGAACGAGCCGGCCCGCGACCAGCGCTGTTCGCCGGTGGCGGGGTCCAGCGCGAACGCGTTGGCCACTGTGGACACCAGGACCAGGCCGTTGGGCAGGACCATCAGGGTGTCTGCCCAGGGGCCGTAGATGAGGCGGCTGTAGGCGGTGGTGCGGGTGTTGGTGGAGGACTCCCACAGCACCGCACCGGTGCGGGCGTCGTGCGCGTACGCGTAGCCGAGGCCGCCACCCGCGTACACCCGGGTGCCGTCGCTCGCCGCGCGCCCCGTGAACATGCCCTGTCCGGACACGGTCCACACCGGGGCGCCTGTCGCCGCGTCGATGGCGTGCCGTGCCTCGCCCGCGCCGAAGATCACCACGTCGCGGCCGCCGATCGTGGTCACGAGCGGACTGCCGAGCACCGGGGCTCCCGCGTCGTACATGAACCGCGTTCTGCCGCTGGCCGGGTCGAGCGCGTACAAGTGGTGATCATCCGACGGCAGGTAGACGGTTCGGCCGTCGGGTGCGAACGCCGGCCGGCCGTGCACTGGCCCGATCCGGGTCTGCCAGCGGCGCCCCAGCTTGGCACGGCTGGGCCGCGCCCCGATCACGGTGCCGTCGACCGTCGCGGCGACCAGCAGGCCGTCGCCGGCCGCCAGCCCGGCCTGCACCGGGGCGCCAAGCTGTTCGCGCCAGCGCAGCCTCCGGTCGGCGTCGGGCAGGGTGAAGGTGCGGTTCTGCTCGTACCAGGCGCCCTCCGGGTTGGTGACCCGGACCGTCATCCGGTGCTCGCCGGGTGGTAGCGCGGCGATGTCCAGGGTGCCGGCATAGCCGCGGCCGGAGGCGTCCCCGGGCAGGTCACGCCACTGGCCGGCGTCCTTCAGCCCGTACGTGTGCTGGGGAAACAGCTGTGCCTGCACGCTGGCCGCGCGGGCATGAGGGTTGAGGCGCACCGACACCGCCAGCGCGGCACCGGACTGGGCGAGCCGCACCGACTGCGGTCGCTCCTCGACCGCCGTGCGGGGGCCGGCGAGCGGGATCTCCAGCACCGGCCGCGACACCGGGGCGCCGTCGGTGCCTCGCTGCACGGCGGTCACCGTCAGCATCGGGCCCGCCGTGCTGACCACCCGCTCCACCCAGTAGTAGATCGGCGTACCACGGGTGTCGTCGACGGCCAGCTGGGTCAGGCCGTTGAACCGCTGCACCTCCTCGGTGTGGATGTGCCCGGCGAAGATCGCCCGCACGTTGTAGCGGTCCAGCAGCTCCAGCAGTCGTTCCTGGTCGCTGACGTAGTAGTTGTCGCCGCCGAACGGGAAGTGGCAGAGCAGAATGATCGGCACACCCGGCCGCACCCGGTCCAGGTCCCGGGTGAGCCAGCTGATGCCCGACTCGCCGAACCCGCCCGGTTCCTGCAGCAGGTGGCTGGGGTCCAGGGCGACGAAGTGCATTCCGGCGAAGTCGAAGGAGTAGCGGCGGGGTCCGAAGAGCGCGCCGTAGCGCTCGCCGGCGGTACTGTCCCACCGCCAGTCGTGGTTGCCCGGCACGTACCGGATTCGCGGCCGCAGGGCGACCGGGACGGTCGACAGGTACGTGTCGTACTCCTCCGCCGAACCGTGCTCGACGATGTCCCCGACGTGGCAGACGAGCTGGGGGTCCGCTGCGGCGATCTGCTGGTACACCCAGCCCACCCACTCGGTGCGCTCAGGCAGGGAGACGTCGATCTGGGTGTCGCCGAGGAGCGCGAAACCCGACGGTGCCGGCGGTGCCGCGGTGCCCGGCGAGCCGCTCGCGATGACGCCGGTGGCCGCTCCGACGAGCGCACCGGCACCGAGGGTGAGCAGGCGGCGCCGATCCACCGGGAACTGTACGTGCGGGAAGGCCGGCTGGGACGTCACGGCGTGGTCCTTCCGCTCACTTGACACGGATCGACTCTGTCAGGACGCGCCCCTGGCTGCCGGACGGCGGTTCGATACCGAGCAGGGCCGCCATCGTCGGGGCGAGGTCGACGTGCCGGGGCGACTGGGGCGGCGTGTTCGGCCGCACGCCGGCGCCGGCGAGCACCAGTGGCACGGAGAGCGTCTCGGTCAGGCCGTGCACTCCGCGCGGCCCGGCCGGTGTCGCGCCCAGCGACCATCCGGACTCCGGCTCGATGACCAGCTCGCCGAACTTGGGGCTCATGTGCATGGCGCGCTGCGCGTCCTTGCCGTACACCGCGCGCACGTGCGGGAGGGTGAGGAGCGCGGCCTTGATCCGCTCGGCGGCGGCCGGGTCGTTGGCGGCGTCCCCGACCAGGTGGAGGCTGCCGACGCCACCGATGACGATCACCGCATCCGTGTCAGCGGCCGGCGACTGGCCGGCGTTGAGGATCTGTGCCTTGTAGCCCGCGCCGGCGATGGCGGCGAGCATCGCGGTGTCGGTGCCCTGGGTGAACGTGGACATGCCGTGGTCACCGGTGATGACGAACGTCGTACGACCGTAGATGTCGGCGTCCTTGACGGCATCCACCAGCCGGCCGATCTGCGCGTCGATCTGCCGCAGGGCGTCCGGGATGCCGGGGGCGATGTCGCCGTCGGCGTGCCCGAGCGCGTCGAGCACGTCGCAGTAGACCGCGATCAGGTCGGGAATCTTCGGTGCGGTGACCAGCTTTCCGCCGCTGCTCACCGGCTTGCCGCCGAGCACCGCGACGGCGTCGTCGACCCGACGGGGGCAGTCCCCGCCCGGCTGGGTGTAAATGCCGTCGGGGTCGCCGAACGCCGTGCCGTAGTTCTGGACGACGAACCACTGCGAGGACAGCACCGTGCCGCCCTGCGCACGGATCGCCTGCGCGATGGTCGGCACGGCCAGGTCCCGCTGCTGGCCGACGGCCACCCCCGTCGCGGGGTTGTACCAGTAGGCCGTGTTCTGGTGCGCCTCCGGCCAGGCGCCGGTCGCGATGGACGACCACGACGGGTTGGTGATGGAGGGCATCACGCCGGTGGAGGTGGTGAGGGTGCCCCGGGTCAGCAGGTGCTGGAGGTTCGGCATCGGGACTTTGTCGAGGTATTCGACGTCGAAGCCGTCCAACGCGAGCAGCACGATGTGGTCGGACGGCGCCGGTCGGTGGGCTCCGGCCGCCGGGCCGGCGGCGAAGGCCGGCGACGGGCTGAGGCTGCCGGCGAGCGCAAGGCAGAGGCTGGACGCGAGCAGGCCGACGGCACGCGACCGGGCTCGAACTCTATGTAGGGCGGCGGTCGCAAACAGTGGTTTGGTCCGGTGGATCATGATGCCCTCTCCTCGGTGACGAGACTGTCGAGAATTGCCAGGAGTCTCGACACGGGCGATGCAGACTGTCAACGATTGGCAATGCAGCGCAAGAATCCCACGACCGAGAGCGCTCTCATGCTGGTTATCGGCCATCCCGCGGACACTCCGCCCCCCGTCACGCGCGTGATGCCACCGGCTCCATTCCTGACGGCCTAGAGGTCCGCATCCGCCGGATCGCGCCCGAGCGCACCGTCGATCGAGATCGGCGGCAGGACCTTCCCCGCCCGCTTGACGGAACGCAGTGCGATCGCCACGTCGGCGTGCTGGAGGCCGGGCAGCTGACCGATGGTGGCGGACAGGAAGTCGTACAGCGCCCGGTCGCTCTCCAGCGCGACCTCGCCGCAGAGGTTCCGGTCGCCGGTGGTCGCGGCGATCATGAGCACGGCGGGATGGGCGGCGAGCAGTGCACCCGCCTGGCCGAGTTGCGTCGGGTTGACGTTGAGTGAGATGAACGCGTTCACCGGAAGCCCGACAACGCTGGGCTCGACGACGGTCCGCATTCGCAGCAGGCCGGCCGCCATCATCGCCTCGGTGCGCCGCCGGACGGTGGCCGGCGTCGCGCCGCACCGATCGGCCAGCGGCTGCCAACCCAGGCGGCCGTCCACCGCGAGGCTGGCGATGATCATCTCGTCGAGCGGGCTCAGCCGCGGCGGAGCGTCGACGGGCGCCTGCTCGTCCCACCGGTCGATCCGTTGCGACCGCAGCCGGTCGACCACGTCCGCCGGCAGGAGGCTCGGGTTCCAGTTGTGCGGCGTGGAGAACCTGCGGATCACCTGGTTGCTCCAGACGGCGAGGACGCCGTCGAGGCCGGGCAACTGCTCGAACATCACCTGGAGCAGGTGCTCGTTGGAGGCATAGGACACCTCGGCCACGCAGTCGACGCTGCCGGTGACCAGCTTGACCGACCCGCTCTCCTGCCACCGGGCCAGATGATCGGCCGACCGGTTGGCGGCGTCCGGGCGGCAGCGCAGCCGGACGAAGAGCGATCGTGCCCGGCGGGTCGTCTCGTTGTCCATGACCCCGATGACCCGCACCGCGCCGCTGCGCAGCAGCCGGGGAACCCGCCGGGAGACGGTCGCCTCGGAGGTGAAGACCGCCTCGCTGATCTGCGCGTGAGTGGCGCGGGGATGGGCGAGCAGCGCGCCGATGACCCGCCGGTCGAGTTCGTCCAAGGATCCGCTGTTCCCATCAGACAGGTGGCGTTGCATGCTGGATTCTTGCACTTCAGCCCTCGTTGTTGACAGTCTTCCTCGTAGATTCGCAGACTGTCGCTCACGATCCCGCTATATGGAGGGAGGCGGAACGATGGGCCGGGTCCGTGACGACGTCCCGAGTGCCGCACCCGGCGGGCCGGCCGAGGCGCAGGTCCCGCCGGTGCCCTCCGGCGCCGGGATCCGGGCTGGTGCCCCGCTGTGCGACGCCGGCCTCGTGGACGTGGCCGCCACCATCAGCCCCCTGCTCGGCGCGCAGCCGCCGTCGACCTCGGTCGGCAACGTCATGCGCGGCGTCATCGAGCGGCACTGAGTACGAACAGATCGAGGAGATATCGAACATGGCCCACGCGATCAGGCGCTGGACCGTGGCGGCAGCTGCCGCTACGGCCGCGCTCACCTTACTCGCCGCCTGCGGCGGGTCCGCTGATCCAGAGTCGAAGAAGGCCGACGAGATCACCTTCTGGACGCCGCAGACGACCCCGGACCGGGTCGCGGCGCAGGAGGCGATCGCGGCCAAGTTCAAGGAGAAGACCGGCATCGCCGTGAAGGTCGTCCCGCTGAGCGAGGCCGACCAGCGGCAGGCGCTGGTGACGGGCGCGGCGTCCGGGAAGGTACCCGACGTCATGCTGCACAGCGCCGCGACGACGGCCAACTGGCGGTCGCAGGGGCTGCTGGACACGAAGGCCGCCAAGCAGGTCGTCGACGACCTCGGTGCCGGCACGTTCAACAAGAACGCCCTGCAGTCGTTCAGCCAGGACGGCGAGCTCGGCGCGGTGCCGAGCGACGGCTGGGTGCACCTGCTGGTCTACCGCAAGGATCTGTTCCAGGCCGCCGGGGTCGCGGCGCCCACCAATCTCGAGGAACTGGCGAAGGCCGCCACCGAGATGAAGAAGACCGGGGTGACCGGCATCGCCCTCGGCACGCAGTCCAGCACCCCCTCGGGCACCGAGGCCGTCTACTCGATCTGGCAGAGCGCCGGGTGTGAACTCGTGAAGGACGGCAAGGTCGCGATCGACTCGCCGGAGTGCACCCGGGCGGCCGAACTGTTCAAGGTGCTGCGCGACTCGAGCGTGCAGGGAGACTTCGACGTGACCAGCGCGCGAGCGGCCTACCTCGCCGGGAAGTCCTCGATGCTGCTCTTCTCCACCCACATCCTCGACGAGCTGGCCGGCCTGGACAAGGCGAACCCGGCGACCTGCCCGCAGTGCAAGGACGACCCGGCGTTCCTCGCGAAGAACTCCGGCTTCATCACTGTGCTGGACCGCGACCACCCGGCGCAGTACGGCGCGACGCTCGGCTACGGCATCCCGCGGGGTGCCCACACCAACGAGGCGAAGTCGTTCATCAAGTACGTGCTGGACGAGGGCTACAAGGACACGCTCGCCTCGGCGACCGAGGGGCGGATCCCGCTGCGCAACGGGACGTCGAGCGAGCCGAACGCCTACATCGAGGCGTGGGCCAAGCTCGGCATCGGGCCCGAGCGGAAGAGCTCCGTCACCGAGCTGTACGGCCCGGAGATGGTCACCGCGATCCGTGACGGCATCAACGCCGTGCACCTGTGGGGCATGGGGACGAAAGACTCGGCCCTCGCGGGCGCGGTCACCTCGCAGGGGGCGCTCGCGGAATTCCTCGACCGTCTCTACAACGGCACGCCGCCCGCGCAGGTGACCAAGGACATGGCCGAGCGGGTCAAGAAGATCCAAGCGGAACTGTGAGTACTCCGACGACCCGGGTCTCCCGCTGGGAACGGCTCAGCCGTGCCCAGCGGGAGAACCTCAACGGCCAGTTACTCACCGGCCCGTCGCTGGTGCTGATCACCCTGGTCATCCTGATCCCGTTCGTCCTGTCCGTGGTCTTCTCGTTCTCCGACATACGGCTGATCGACATCCCGCGGTTGTCGCCATCCTCCGTCGAGTGGACCCTCGACAACTACCGGGACGCCATGGGGTCGGACGCGTTCTGGGGCGCGCTGTGGACCACCATCGCCTACTCGGCGCTGACCACGATCGGGGCCGTCGGCGTCGGCCTCGCCCTCGCCTTTGCCCTGCGCCGCCCCTTCCGGGGTCGGGGCCTGGTCCGGGTACTGCTGCTGATCCCGTACGTGCTGCCGGTCATCGCTTCGGCGATGATCTGGCGGACGATGCTCAACCCGCAGTACGGCATCGTCAACGCGTTCGGTCAGGAGTACCTCGGCTGGGACACTCCGATCGGCTTTCTCAGCACCACCTCGATGGACCTGGCGGGCCTGCCGGTGCCGGTGTCCCTGCTGGTCGTCGTCTGCTTCGAGGTCTGGAAGTCGTTCCCGCTCGCCTTCCTCTTCGTCACCGCCCGCCTGCAGAGCGTTCCCGGTGCGATCGAGGAGGCGGGGGCGCTGGACGGCGCGTCCGGCTGGCAGAGCCTGCGCCACATCGTCCTTCCGCAACTGCGGGGAGTGGTCCTGCTCCTGGTACTGCTGCGGTTCATCTGGTCGTTCCAGAGCTTCAACGACATCTACCTGCTGACCGGGGGCGCGGGGGGCACTCAGGTCATGGCGATCAAGGTCTACACCCAGCTGATCAACCGGGCCGACATCGGTGGCGCCGCCGCCTACGGAATGTTGATGTCGGTGATCCTCTGCGTGCTGCTCGCCGGATACGTGCTGCTCTCCAGGCGGAAGGAGACGATGTGAGTTCACCGATGCGCTCCTCCCGCCCGGTCGCCGCCCTGCGGTGGGCGTTCATCATCGTCGCGCTCATGTGCAGCGTCGGGCCGGTGCTCTACGGCGTGCTGCTCTCACTGCGCCCGTACTCCGCCGTGCTGCTGGACCCGCTCGACGTCGTGCCCGGGCTGTCCGAGATCGACCTGTCCAGCTACACCACAGCCATGAAGGACCCGTCGGCGGGAGGCTTCGGGCTCGGCCGGTTCGTGATCAACTCGTTGCTGGTCGCCGTCGCCGCCGTCGTACTGTCGATCATCGGGTGCGTCTTCGGGGCGTACGCGGTGGCGCGCCTGCGGTACCGGGGGCGCCGGTTCACGAGCGCGATCATCCTCGCCGTGTACCTGTTCCCAGGCATCGTGATCGCGGTGCCGGAGTTCGTCATCCTGAGCCGGATGGGCCTGACCGGATCGCTGTACGGACTGCTCATCATCTACGTCGCCGCCACGATCCCGGTCGCGCTGTACATGATGCGCAACTACTTCCTCGCCCTGCCGGAGAGCGTCGAGGAGGCGGCCCTGCTCGACGGGTGCTCGTTGCCGACGATGCTGCGCAAGGTCGTCCTGCCGATCGCGCTGCCCGGTGTCATGGCGACCGCCATCTACGTCTTCATGATCGCGTGGAACGAGTACTTCTACGCGTTGCTCTTCCTGGTCCAGGACCGTTCGCTGTGGACGGCACCGCTCGGTCTCGCCCAGCTCACCGACCAACAGGTGCCGGTGACCGTGCTCCTGGCCGGTTCCATCGCGGTGACCGCACCGGTCATCGCCATCTTCTTCCTCGCTCAGCGCTACATCGTCGCCGGCCTGACCTCGGGAGCGGACCGATGAACCCAGAAAGGTTGATGATCGACGTGACGGCCCCCGTGTCATCGGGAACAGGTCCAGTGCGACTCCTCGTGCTCGGTGCGGGAGGTCGCGGCGCGCACGCGTACGCCCAGTGGTGCCTGGAGCACCCGGACGAGGGCCGGGTCGTCGCGGTCGCCGACCCCGACGCGGAGCGCCGCGACCGCGTGGGCGACGCCCATGCCGTTCCGGCCACCCAGCGGTACACCGACTGGCGCCAGGCGCTGGCGACACCCGGCCCATGGGACGCGGTCATCGTCGCGACCCCGGACCGCGATCACGTCGATCCCACCCTGCGGGCCCTCGAACTGGGCTACCACGTCCTGCTCGAGAAGCCCATCGCGCCGACGCCCGAGGAGTTGCGGAGACTGACGGCCGCCGCCGACGGCAGCCCCGGCACGGTCACCGTCGCCCACGTGCTCCGCTACACCCCGTTCTTCCGCACCCTGCGCCGCCTGCTCGACGAAGGCCGGATCGGCGAACTCCAGGGCATCTCCCACGTCGAGAACATCGCCTACTGGCACTTCGCGCACAGCTACGTCCGCGGCAACTGGCACCGCGCGGACAGGTCGAGCCCGATGCTGCTAGCCAAGGCGTGCCACGACATCGACATCCTCCGGTGGCTGGTCGGGGCGCCGATCACCGCGGTCGCCTCGTTCGGCGAACGCCGTCACTTCCGGGTCGAACGCGCGCCGAAGGGGTCGACGGAGCGCTGCGTCGACGGCTGCGCCGTCGCCGACACCTGCCCGTACAACGCCGAACGCCTCTACGTCGAGCAACTCGCCGGCATCAACGGCCCGCCGGTCACCGTCATCACGAACGACACGAGTCCGGCAGGCCGCCAGCGTGCCCTGCGACTGACCGACTACGGACGGTGCGTCTACCGGATGGACAACGACGTCGTCGACCACCAGACGACCGCACTGCGGTTCGGTAACGGCGTCACCGCGTCGCTGGTGGTCTCCGCGTTCACCGCCGAGAACACCCGGACGCTCGTCATGATGGGCAGCCACGGGCAGATCAGCGCCGACATGCGCTCCGGGCGGATCACGGTCACGCCCTTCCTGGAGGCGCCACCCCACGTGGACGGGCAACGACCCGACTCGACGCTGGAGGTCGGTGCCGGATCGCCCGGCATCGTCGACGAGGTCATCGAGGCCTTCACCGGACACGGCGGCGGGGACGCCGGGCTGATGAGCGACTTCACCGGACGGGTCCGGGGACGGCTCGCCGGTGCGGACGTCGGGGCGGCCCCGACCTCGCTGGAGGAGAGCATGGAGAGCCACTTCGTCGCCTTCGCCGCCGAGCGGTCCCGGCTGAACCGCACCCTCGAGGAGGTGTGAGCGTTGGATACGGTTCGAGCCCTTGCGGCCCGCGTGGCCGGCGGCGACGTGCGGGTCGAGACGATTCCGGCGGGCGCTGACGCCGCCGCCGGCGAGTACGAGTGCCGTGACGGCGTACTGACCCTGCGCGGCTCGGACCCCGTCGCCGCGGCGTCCGCGTTCGCCCAGTACCTGAAGGCGGTCACCGGCCGCCAGGTGACCTGGGACCAGCCGAGGCTCCAGCCGCCGCTGGAGTCATGGCCCGCGGCCCCGCGGACCCGGCTGGCGAGCCCGTTCCCGATCCGCTACTACCTCAACGCGGTGACCTACGGCTACTCCTCGGCGTTCTGGGACTGGGACCGCTGGGAGCGGGAGATCGACTGGATGGCGCTGCACGGTGTCACCCACCCGCTCATGCAGGTGGGGCACGAGGCGGTGCTGGCGGAGATGTTCCGGCGGGCCGGGCTCGACCAGGCCCGGATCGACGAGTGGATCGGCAGCGCGGCGCACTTCCCGTGGACGTGGATGGGCAACACCAACTCGTTCGGCGGGCCGCTGCCGTCGACCTGGGTCAGCCGGCACGTCGAGCTGGCGCAGCGGATCCTCGAACGGCAGCGCTCGCTGGGCATGACGCCGGTCCTGCCGATGTTCGGCGGACATGTACCGCCGGAACTGGCCGGCCCGTCGGACGGCGAGCTCGAGTGGCAGGGCTGGCGCACCCGGATCCTCGGCCCCGGCAGCGAGCGGTACCGCTCGCTGGCCGCGCAGTTCATGAGCGTCCAACGGGAGCTGTTCGGCACCGACCACCACTACGCCGTCGATCCGTACATCGAGTCGGTGCCGCCGTCCGGTGACCCCGACTACCTGGAGTCCGCGGGCCGGGCCGTCTACCGGGCGATGGCCGACAACGACCCGGCGGCGACCTGGGTGCTCGCCGGCTGGCCGTTCCACTACCACCGCGACTTCTGGCGCCCGGAGCGGGTCCGCGCGTACCTCGCCGGCGTGCCGGAGGAGCGGCTCGTCCTGCTCGACCTGTGGGGTGAGCACGCACCCATGTGGCGCCGAGACGGCATGTTCGAGCGGCGTTGGGTGTGGTGCGCGGTGCACAACTTCGGCGGTCGCTTCGCGCTCTTCGGCGACCTGCGTGGCCTGCGCCGCGATGTCGAGGAACTGCGGCGCACCCGGCCGGCCCGGCTCACCGGGATCGGCCTCGCGCCGGAGGCGATCGAGAACAACACCGTCTTCTACGAGCTGGCCACCGACCTCGCCTGGGGCACCGCGGAGGTCGACGAGTGGCTGGACTCGTTCGCGCGGCAGCGCTACGTTTCCGGGCACGACGATGTCGTCGAGGCCTGGCGGCTGCTGGCGGACACGCTCTACGGGCCGGGCCGCACCCGGTCGATCCCGTCGCCGGTCATCGCCCGGCCGTGGTCGACCGGAACGCCCTTCGCCGCGCAGCGTCTGGCCGGGGAGTTCGTCCCGCGGGAAGCGGAGCCGCAGCGGCAGTCGGCGAACATCGACGCCGAGAACGACCCGATGGTGCTCGGCGCCCTGCCGCGGATCGCCGCCGCCACGCGGCTGCTCCTGCGGCGGGCGGCGGACGCGGGGGCTCGGGAACCGCTGGAGCGGGACGTCGCCGATCTGGTCGGTCATGTGGTGGCGCAGGGGTGCCGGGTGCACATCCGCGGCATGATGGCGGCCTTCGCGAAGGGCGACCGGGGCGGGATCCTCGAGCACCTGGCCCGGTTCCGGGTGGACCTGCTCGACCTCGACGAACTCGCCGGCACCCGCTCGGACTCGCGCGTCGGCCGGTGGATCGCCGACGCCCGCGCGTGGGGCGGGTCGCCGGCCGAGGCCGACGTCATGGAGCGGGACGCTCGAAGCCTCGTCTCCGTCTGGGGGCACCAGACGAGCGGGCTGCACGACTACTCCGGACGCCACTGGGCCGGGCTGATCCGGGACTACTACCTGCCTCGGTGGGAGTTGTGGGCGACCTGGTTGGCGCGGGCGGCGACGGCGGGGGAATCGCCGGACGTCGACGACCTGCGGGCCCGCGTCGTCGCGCACGAGGAGGCCTGGCGCAGGGCGGTCGGGGGCTATTCCGCCGTACCGGAGGGGGACACCCTCGATGTGGCGGCCCGGATCCTCGACCGGCTCGGTTACTGACCCGCGACGGTGCTCGAGGGAGCACATCGTGGCTGTGCACGGCGTGTCGCGCGGCCACGATGTGTCTCCCCGGCAGCGTCAGGAACGGGCTCGGCCGGGCGGCCGGCGTCACCGCGCGGCGAGCGCCGGCTCGGGTGCCGCGTGCATCCGCCGGTCGACGATCAGCACCAGCGCCGCGGCGGCCACCGCGGCCGTCGCCAGTACGAGCCAGAACGGCACGTCGCCGCCGACCAGGAACACCGCGATCGGCGGGCCGATGGTGTTGCCGACCTGGAACACCGCCCACGCCGCGCCGGACGAGCGGCCGAGCGTGCCCTTCGGTGCGATCCGCTCGACGATGGTGTAGAACGCCGGGCTGTACGCGCACTCGCCCAGCGCGAACGTGACCATCATGACCACCAGGAGCGCGACCCGGGGGCCGCCGGTGAGCGCTCCGGCGGTGTAGCCCACCAGCCAGGCCACCGCCCGCACCTTCCCCATGGCGATCAGGGCCCGCGTCTTGTGCGCCCGCTCCACCCAGCGCGACACCGGCAACTACCCGATCAGGACCACGGCCGTGGCGACGGCGTAGAGACGTCCGACCAGCGCGGTCGAGCCGGCCAGTTCGGTGCGGAGCATCAGCGGTACGCCGCTCTCCACCTGGGCCAAGGCCGCGGCCATGCGGTTCGCGGACGTGTTTCCGGCAGGGCCACGTGCCCGCCGGGTGGTCGGGCCTGAACCTCAACGTCCACCGATCCAGCTCATGTCCGGCCATGGTCCGAACTCAAACTCCTCGATGATCCGGATCAGGGTAGGCATGACCTGTTCGCCGCCGGGTCCATCGTCGAGTTGGGCGGACACCTCGACGCCGTCGGGCAGCACCAGGAAGAGCTGTCCCATCGCCGGCACCTGCCAGCCGCTCCAGTCGCGGATGCGGACCGGTTCGCTGGTGAACGTGTTCGCCAGGCGCATCTCGGCGCTGGTCCCCATGCCGATGATGAGCTGCCGTCCGCCGGTGCCGCTCATCCTCACATCCTGGACCCAGTCGGTGCCTGCAAATCCGTGTGCCAGCCGCCAGGGCGCGGCAGCAAGGTCGAGCGGCAGCCAGCCGAAGCGCGGGCCGACCGAGGTGACTCCCGGATCCGGCCGCAGTGAGCGCGCGACCCGGACGGCCAGGTTCTGTTGGGCGTCCGCGCCATCATCGGTGTGTACGCTGATCAACAGCTGCGGCTGGCCAGGCGGCTGCCAGGTGAGGAACGTGCCGAGAGTCTGATCGCCGACCTGGACGAGCCGACCCGGCACTCCATTGACGTCAATCGTTGTCAGTGGACCGTTCGGCCGGTCGGGATCGAGCGATGAGTGCCAGCCGACCATCAACGAGATCCCCTGGCTCATGTCGCCTGTCTGCCAGCCCCGCGAGACCACGGGTGCCTGCGTCCCATCCACGACGACACCACGTTGCCCTTCGCCGTACCCACGGGGCAGCCATGTCGGACGGAAGCGCAGGGGAACCTCCAGCCAGCCGCCGCCGGGACCGGCGTACAGCACCGGAAACCTCGACTCCGGCGGCCGGGTGAAGCGCCACACTCCAGCCGCCGCGACGCCGGTGGCGGCCGCGACCGTACCGGCGCCGGCGAGCCGCAGGACCAGCCGGCGCTGGCGGTGCCGGCGCGCGCGGACGGCCAGCGAAGCGTGGATCCGCTCCGGTGGTGGGGCCTCGTCGGCGAGGGCGGCGAAGGCGCTTCGGATGGCATCGGCGTCGATCATTGGTCCTCCAGTACTGGTTGCGTCGCCGCCATCTCACGCAGTTTGGCCAGCGCACGCGACGCTTGACTACGCACCGTCCCCTCGGTGCAGTCCAGTAACGCGGCAATGTCGGCGTCGGACATGTCCTCGTAGAAGCGCAGCGCGATCACGAGGCGCTGACGGACCGGGAGGGTACGGATCACCTGCAGGATCGCCTCACGCAGCACGATCACGTCGACGTCATTCTGGGCCGGTGCCGGCCATTGGGCCCGTTCCCGGCGGAGGGCGGCAGCTACCCGCCGCCGGGCGGACAGCAGCTCATTCACGATCATCTTGCGCAGGTACGCGTCCGGTGCGTCCAACTCGCAGATCCGCGCCCACTTCGGCTGCGCCTTGATGAGGACGTCCTGGACGACATCCTCAGCCACGTGCGGATCGCCGGCCAGCACCGTCGCCTGCCGCAGCAGCGCCGGCAACCGCGCCGCCACGTACTCCTCGAATGTCAACTCGCCTCCCTGCTCACCCCTAACACGAAGCTGCGCGCCACCCGTGTTGCACGACAAGGCGGAATCATCGCGGCCTACGGCCGACCGGAACTCTGCTCGCCCGTCAGCGTCAACGGTCCAACTTGAGGCAGGACCAAGGAGGAGGTTCCGATGCTCTACGAGAGCCCTGCTGACTTTTGCGCCAAGTACGCCAAAGCGCACAGCCACGACAAGACCGATGGATTCGGCATGGAGGCCGAGGTCACCGGCAAGCTGCTGCGCAACCGGCACCGCCCCTACGGGGTGCCGATCAGCTACCGCGCCCGCACCCGCGAAGAAGGCAAGAAGATCACCTGGAAGGACGGCGTCGAAGCGCTGTGGATCCTCACCCGCAAGCGCGTCCGCAAGCCGTCACACAAGCGCTGGGCCGCATAGCTGAGCCGCCTGTCATCGGCGGACGGCCCGCTGAACCGACGCCACCAACCACGCCCCGGGCCTCTCCCGCACCCCGGCTCCTTCCCGGCGCTCCTCCCCGATGATGGCGGCCAGGTCCTGGACCGGCCCGATCAACGCGCCGCACCCGGCCGCGTCAGCGCGCCGGGACTGCAGGTCGCCGAGCCACACCTCAAGCCCGGGCAGCTGTTCACCAGGACAGCGGCGCTGCACCAACCATGGTCAGGCGACCCGTTCCCGGTCACCGACACCGAACGCAACTGGAACCTTCACGGACGACACGGAGCCAGACTCCACGCACCTCAGCGACGCCGACATGCTGCACCTGGACGATCTCGGACTCCCGGAACTCCTCGCGCTATTGGACAAGTAGGATTTCGCTCAACCGTCACGGCGGGCGACGAAAGCGTGCGTCAGGGTGCGGGAGAGCAACCGACCGGCTTCATCGGCGGTTCTGCGCCCGACCAGGACTTCCTCGTTGGCGGCGCGACCGAGCCCATGGATCATCGCGTACATCCACTCGGGGGGCAGATCGGTGCGGAGTTCGCCCCTCCCGGCGGCTTCGGTCAGCCATATCAGCAGCGGCTCATTGGCGTCGGGGCGGCGCAGCGGCGCCTCGGCGCCCCGGTCGGGACGGTTATCGAGAAACCGGTAGCGTTCGCCGACCCGGATGATCCCGGGGCCGAGGCGATTGAAGACCGCCGCGGCGGTGGCGTCCGGCGTGATCGCGGTCGCGACAACGGCTCTCTCCTCCTCGACGACGAGGTCGATGAGCACCTGGATGAGGTGTTCGCGCGTCGGAAAATGTCGATAGACGGTAATGCGCGCCACGCCGGACTCCTCGGCGATCCGGCGCATGCTCGCCTCCGGGTCGGTCGCAAGGATCCGGATCGCCGCGGCGATCACCGCGTCCCGGTTGCGCCGGGCGTCCAACCGCCGGTCGGGTTCAGTCACGTTGAGGTCACTAGCGTCGCCCACTCGATAAATGGTACAACGTGTTCCAACTGATACAGCTTGTTTCACTTGGAGGACGTGTGAGTGGGATCGACGCAGCAGACACCAGCCGGTCCAGGCGCAAGCAACGGATGACACTCGTCGCGGTGGCGTTGGGCGTGGTGATGGTCAGTCTGGACGGAACCGTCGTGCATATCGCCAACCCGACGATCGCCCGCGACCTCGGCGCGTCGATGACCGGTCTGCAGTGGGTGACCAACGGCTACCTTCTCGCACTGGCCGTGACGTTGATCGTCGGTGGCAAGCTCGGCGACAGGTTCGGCCGGCGCCGCATCTTCGTGCTCGGAGTCGCCGGTTTCGCGCTCGCGTCCCTCGGGTGCGCCCTGTCACCGTCGACCTCGGCACTGATCGCCTTCCGTGTGCTGCAAGGACTCGCCGGGGCATGCCTGGTGCCGAACACCCTCGCGATCCTGCGATCGACGTTCCCGCCGGCCGAGTTGAACCGGGCCATCGGGACGTGGGGTGCGGCATCTGCGTTCGCCGCTGCCGCCGGCCCGATTGTCGGTGGAACGTTGGTGGAGTACCTGTCCTGGCCGGCGATCTTCGTGCTCAACGCCCCAATCGGACTGGCCGCCGGCGCGCTGGCCCACCGGTGGGTCGACGAGAGTCGTGCCCCGGGCCGCGCCGATCGGTTCGACCTGGTCGGCGCAGGTACGCTGGCCGGGGCGTTGTTCGTGTCGGTTTGGGCGCTGACCAGCACCGGCCGTGCGTGGTGGTACTTGGCGACGGGTGTGGTCGTGGCGTCAGTCCTCTTCGCAGGGTTTGTGATTCGACAGCGCCGTTTCCCCGCGCCACTCCTTCCGCTGTCACTGTTTCGTTCCCGGGCCTTGTCGGTGGGTGTCCTCCTGATCGTGACCGGGAACATCGCGCTGTACGGAGTGCTGTTCTCCATCGGCCTGTACATGCAGAACGTGAACGGCTACTCGCCGCTGGAGACGGGTGTTCGCCTGCTGCCGCTGATGGCGGTGTTCATGGTCAGCTCGCCGCTGGGCGGTCGCCTGACCGAGCGGCTGGGTTCGCGTTGGCCGCTGGCCCTCGGGATGGCGCTGCTCGCGGCCAGCTTCTTCGGGCTGGCCGGCCTGTCCACGAACTCCCCGTACAGCCGGCAGTGGCCCTGGTTGATCCTGCTTGGGGCGGGCATGGGGATCATTGTGGTCGCCGGGACCGAGGCTATCGTCGGGACGGCTCCCGTACAGCACAGCGGGGTCGCGGGAGGCCTGCAGACCACCGCGAACCAACTCGGTGGCGTGCTCGGCACGACCGTGTTCGGGACGGTGATCGCCACGATCGTCGCACGGACACTGCCGGCGCAACTCCACCGCGCAGGCGTCCCCGATGCCGTCGCGGATCAAGTCCTCGCCCACAAGGGCCTGGCCGAACAGGGAATTGCTCCTCTCGACGCGCACCTGAACCACTCCGCGCAGACGGACGATCTCGCCACGGCCGCGATCACACGCGCAACCGAACACGCGTTCATGTCCGGCGTGCATACAGTCATGTGGGTCGGAGCCGGCATCGCGCTTCTCAGCGCGCTACTGGCGCTGCTGATCCCGGCCCGGCGTCGGGAAAGCGCCGGGACGCAGGAGGCGCACACACGTCAGCAGCGTCAGTCGCATGAGCGAGCCTGACCGCAGGTCCTTCTGGTTGCCCATGGCGCGACGCCGGCGCACCGAAGGGTCGGTCCGATGACGCTCAGTTGGCCGCGCATGTGC
This sequence comes from Dactylosporangium maewongense, assembly GCF_039531485.1. NCBI lineage: Bacteria > Bacillati > Actinomycetota > Actinomycetes > Micromonosporales > Micromonosporaceae > Dactylosporangium > Dactylosporangium maewongense. Next base: position 32,972 of record NZ_BAAAQD010000038.1, read on the forward strand.
GCTCGTAGGGCAGCGACGGCAAGTGCAGGTTCCACTCCTGCTGGCTGAGGTCGCGGTGGCGTTGTACCGGTCTCGGCCGGGCGTGACGATCGCGCAGATCGCCGATGATCTGGGCGTCAGTCGAGAGACGTTGCGGAGCTGGGTTCGACTCGATGAGCAGCTGCGCGGCGGGGCTGTCGGTCCGGCCGCACCGGGAAGGTCGCAGCCGGCCGGTTCGGTCGAGGAAGAGAATGCCGACCTGCGTCGCCGGATCCGCGAGTTGGAGGAGGAGCGCGACATCCTGCGCAAGGCGGCCCGGTATTTCGCCGGGGAGACGCGCTGGTGAACCGCTCCCCGGTTCGTCGCCGACCACCAGCAGCGCTACGGCGTGAAGCGGTTGTGTCAGCTGCTGGGCGTGGCCTGGTCGAGTTTCTACTACTGGAGGTCCACCGCCGCGGCCCGGGCCGCGCGTGAGGCTGCCGACGCGGTCCTGGCCGTGAGGATCCGGGCTGTGCAAGCCGCGCACGACGGCACCTACGGCGCGCCGCGGATCACCGCCGAACTCCGCGATGACGGTGTGGTGGTCAACCACAATCGGCCCGTTTCGTCCGGGCTGCGCCGCCCGTACCGCCGGCTGCTGCTGGCGACCCCGGCGCTTACCGCCGCCGCCACGGCGCGGAGATCCGCACCACGCTCATGGAAGCCGCCGGGCCCGGACGCGAGCGGCCCACTGCTGCCGAGGTGCGCGACGTCGTCGCCGGCCGGTTGCGGTAGCGCTTCCGGTTGCCGGTCGGCAAGTTGATGATGCTCGCGCCTGTCGTGCCTCCTGAAGTCAGATGGGTTCGTAGACGAGGTGGAGCACGCCGGTGTCGAAGGTGGTGGATCGGACCAGGTTCAACGGCCGGTGCTTGCCGCCCTTGTCGAACAGGCGCGCGCCATGACCCACTACCAGCGGGTGTACGAGCAGCTCCAACTCGTCGAGCAAATCGTGGTCCAGTAGCGAACGCACCAGGGTGGCGCTGCCGCTGACCGTGATGTGCCTGTCGGGGGCAATCGTGACCGCCGCGAGCTGCCCGAGGTCGCGGATCAGGGTCGAGTTCTGCCATTCGACGGTGTTCAAGGTGGTGGAAACGACCAGCTTCGGCATGCTGTTGAGGCGCTTCGCGAACAGCACATCGTTGCCCTGGTGGGGCCAGTGGTCGGCGAACACCTCGTAGGTCGCACGCCCGAGCAGCAACATGTCCGCCTGGTGCAGTTGCGCGGCGACCGCCGACTCCATGGCGGTGTCATAGTAGGGAAAATGCCATTGCTCGGGCGACTCGACGACGCCGTCCACGGATATGAAGCACTGAGCGACGATCTTGGTCAAGAGAGCTCCTCGGAGGTGATGGGTGCGGATGGTGCCGATGCCCGCGACAGCGGCGTTGGCGGGCGGGCGGGCGCCGATGCTCCGTAGACCGGCGCCCGCCCGGACGGCTACGCGCCGAAGAACTCGGCGAGTGCGGGTGCGATGGCGGCCGCGTCCACGTTGTGCGGCTGGCCGGGCAAGGTGCGGCGGCGCGCGTTCGGCAGGGCCGCCGCGAGGGCCTCGGCGGTGCTACTGAGCCACGGCGTGGTGCCACCGTCGACGACGAGGGTCGGCATCGTGACGGCGGCCATCTGATCGATCGGCAGGGAGAAGTCACCGGTGACGGTCGCGTCGTAGACGAGTGTGTGGGCGGTCTTCTCCATCGCCGGCCAGAACGGCGACTGCCGCATCGGGGCGACGAATTCGACAGGAAGGTTGACGGCCTTGACGAAAAACAGCTCGAGCATGTCGCCGCGGCGTCCCTCGGACAACAGCTTGATCAGTTGCTCGCGGTAGTCGGCGGGCACGGCCGGGCGGCTGTCGTCGACGATGTAGGGGGTTTCCCACACGGCCAGTCTGGTGATGGCGAGGCCGTGTGCGGCCGCCCTCAGAGCCAGGATCCCGCCGCCGGAAGTGCCGTAGACGTGTGCGGATCCGCCGGCCTCGACGATGACCGCGTCCAGGTCCTCGTACTCGCGGACGACGGCGTACGGGGCCGTGTCCGCGCTGTCACCACGGCCACGCCGGTCGTAGTTGTAGACGGTGAAGAACGGTGCGAGCGCATCGACCACCGATGCATTGCTCGATCGGTCGGTCGGCCCGCCGCCGACCAGGATGACCGCCGGACCCGCACCGGCCCGGTCGTACGCGATGGCGGTGCCGTCGCGGGAGATCACGGTGTTCAAGGTGAGTCGCCTCCTCAGTAAGTCTGTCGGACTCGGCGAGCAGCATCCACCGACGACGGGCGTCCTGGCATCCGTGCAACCACGGACCCGACCACGGAGTCCGTCACGGAGAAGGCTTTGGACAAGATCCGTGACGACGGCAACGGCGGGGTGGCGATGATCGGAATCAACGAGATCTCGAAGCGGGAAGCCGAGGTTCTCGACGCGTTGGCCGCACGGATGTCGAACGCTGAGATCGCGGACAAGCTCTACATCTCGGTCCGCACCGTGGAAAGCCACGTGTCGTCGTTGCTGCGGAAGCTCGGGGCCACCGACCGCAGAGCGCTCGCCGACCGCGTCATTCCGTCGCAGGCCGGCGCGTCGCAGGCCGGCCGGATCGTAGGTCTGCCGGCGGCCTGGACGACGTTCATCGGTCGGGACCGCGAGCACGACGCCGTCATCGCGGCCCTGGCCAGCACCCGGCTGGTGACGCTGCTGGGACCGGGCGGCGTCGGCAAGACGCGACTCGCGGTGGTGCTGGCCGATGCCTCCGCGTCGATGTTCCCCAATGGTGGCGCGTTCGTCGATCTGGTCCCGGTGCGTGACGCCTTCGTGGCCCAAGCCGTGGCGTCGGTACTCGGTGTGGCGGAGAGCCCTCAACGCCAGCTGGAGGAGGTCATCGCCGACCGTCTGAGTACGAGCCGGTCGATGTTGATCCTGGACAACTGTGAGCACGTCCTCGACGCCGCGGCCGGGTTCGTCGAACGACTGCTGGCCACCTGTCCCGGGATACGGGTGCTGGTGACCAGCCGAGCCCGCCTCGGCCTGCCGGGCGAACGGTTGGTCGTCGTGGAGCCGTTGCCGCTGGCCTCCGACGCGGAGGCACTCTTCCGTGACCGCGCGACCGCGGCCGATCCGGAGTTCACGGCCGACCCGGATGTGATCGCCGACCTCTGCGCCCGGCTCGACGGCATGCCGTTGGCGATCGAGCTGGCCGCGGCCCGGGCCGCTTCACTGGGTGCACACGGTCTGCTGGCCGCCCTTGACGACGCACTCCGCCTGCTGGTCGGCGGTCGCCGACAGGACGTGCGGCACCGTTCACTGCGCACGGTCATCAGGTGGAGCTACGACCTCCTCGACGAGGAGGAGCGCACGTTGTTCCGTCACCTCGCCGTGTTCGCCGGCAGCTTCGACCTGGACGCCGTGCTGGCGGTGACCCACATCGGTGACCGGGCCGCCGTCGCCGACGTGCTCGGCCGTCTGGTCGACAAGAGCCTGGTCGTCCACCAGCGGACCACGGGCAGGTGGCGGCTGTTCGAAACCGTCCGGGCCTTCGCCCTGGACCAACTGAAGGCGGACGACGACCGCACCGACATCCAGGACCGGTACCTGTGTTGGGCCGCGACGCGCGCGGCAGCGTTGGAGGCTCGGCTCGACGGCCCATGGCACGAGGCGTTCGACGCGGTCGTCGACGACCTCCGGGCGGCACTCACGAACGCCACGCCCGGACCGGGCCGGGTGCCTCACCAACTGGCCCGCTCGCTGGGCCACCTCACCTTCGCCCGGCGCTTCCTGAAAGAGTCACTCGGTCACTTCCAGCAGGCGGCGACGCGCGCCACCGAGCCGGCGGCGGCGGCACACGACCTGCACACCGCGGCGGACTGTGCCCATGCGAGCAACATGTCCGGTCTCCACGTGTATGAGCTGCTGCTGTCCGCCGCGCAGGAGGCGCGGGCCGCGGGCGACGGCAACGCTCAGGCAGAGGCCCTGTCCCACGCTGCGGAGCTGGCCTGCCGGTTCCCGGCCAGGTTTCCTGTCGAGATCCCGTACGAGCGGCTGCGTCGGTTGGTCGACGAGGCCGTCGCGGTTGGCGACTCCACCGACACCGTCGTCGCGGCACGCCTGGCCGTCGCTGCGGCGTGGACCGCCAACCCCGCCAAGTACGACCCGGATCCCGTGCTGTCCGAGGCCGCGATGCTCGCCGCACGCGACACCACCGATCCCGTCCTTGTCAGCGCCGCCATCGATGCGACGGGTGTGGCGGCGATGAGGCAGGGCCGGCTGCGGGAGGCACACCGTCTGACCCGGCAGCGATTCGACCTGGTTTCCGCCATGCGGCGCGACGATCCACGCGCGGCTCCCGAGATCATGGACATTTTCGGCGCAGCGGTGGCCGACGCCATCATGACCGGAGACCTGCCCGCCGCAATCTCCGTCGCCCAGCAGGCGTTGGCGGACGAACTACTCGGCGACCAGTCACAGATCGCGGCGAGTCGGATGATCCCCGGCCTGGTCCTCTCCGGCGATGTCGACCGCGCGCTGCGATACTCGGTCCTGTTGTGGGACGACTGGACGCAGGCCGGCCGTCCCCACGCAGGGTGGATGTGGCCGGCGGTGTGGGCGATCGCGCTCGCTCACGGCCTACGTCGCGACGCCGGCAAGCACGCCCTGTGGCGCGCCAGGGTGGCGGAGGTCGCCGGGGCCGCGAACGTCGGCACCGGCCGGCTTTCGCCGATCGCCGCCTTCATCGACGCGCGACTCGCCATCCAGAACGGCGACCTGGCCGGCGCCGCCACCCTGGTCGAGAACGCCATGGCCGGCGCACCGGTCGGGCTGAGCCGCTACGAAACGTACGCTCGCGCCACCGGCGCTGAACTCGCTGTCGTCGCCGGGCTGCCCGACGCCACGGCATGGCTGGCCGCCGCTACCCCGGCCGCGGCGGAGAACGACTGGGCGGCCGCCTGCCTCGCACGCGCCGCCGGCCGGCTGCACCGCGACAGGTCCGCTCTCGCCGCCGCGATCGAGAGCTGGGAGCGTATCGGCGCACGGTTCGAACGGGCCTGCACCCTTCTGCTCCTACCCGAGCGCGCCGACGAGGGCCGCACCGAACTGTCCGCGCTGAACCTCCCAGAGCCGGGCTGAGGCCGGATGCCGGCAGGTTCGACGCAGATGATCGCGGCACTCATCCCCGCGCCGCTCCCCCGTGCCCACCCGCCACGACCGCCGCTCCCCCACCTGCCCGCCCCGCCCGCAGGACCTGACCAGGTCGAGCCGCACCTCAACCTCGGCCGGCTCGACCCGTCCGGCCGGATCTCGGCCCGCCTGCTGCTGCACCTGCTGGGCTGGCCACCCGGGCACCGCGTCACGTTCGACACCACGCGCAGCGTCATCACGGCGACCTCCGGCCCGGCGGAGCGCCACACCATCGGCGCGACTGGCCTCCTCGCCATCCCTTCAGCGATCCAGCAGCTGTGTCACCTCACCGCCGGCGACGCGGTCGTCCTGCTCGCCGACCCCGGCCGTGACCTGCTACCCATCCACCCGGCCCGAACCGTCGCACAGTTCCTAATTAGCCGAGCGGTTCGCCGCGGACGATGGCACCTGACCGCGAACGGCTCGACGCCGCCTGGACCGCTCTCGACGAGCTCGGCGTCACCCTCGCCGACCTACAGCGCGACGCCCGACCAGCGCTGCCGACCTTCGACGACTACCTCCCGCAGGTGCTCGCCGCGGCCGGCCCCGGCGCGCTGCGCGCCTACCGCAGCTACTGGGCGCGCATGACGACATCCAAGCGCTCCAGCGCCAGGTCGTTGGCAGCGCCCGGACCCGCCGCAACAGCCGCGGCGGCCGCCACGCCGGCGAGCTGCTCATCGCCGCCGCCCGCGCCTTCTACAACCAGGCCATCGCCGACGCCCTCATCCCGGCCGCGGACAGCCCAGCCCACCGAGTCCGCGAACCCCGACGGCTGCCCAGCACTCGGCGGGCGCTGACGCCGGCCGAACTGACCGAGATCAACCTGGTCGCCCGCACCACCGGCAACGACACCATCCTCGACGCGCTCCTGCTACGCCTGCACACCGAACCGCTTGCCGACGAGGCGGCGCCCTGCGGCTGCGACTCCAAGACCTCGACGTCGAACGCGGCCTCCTGCAACTGCGCGAGAAGGGCGGCACGGTCCGCTGGCAGCCCATCAGCGCCCAGCTCGCCACCAGTCTCGCCCAGCACGCCGCCGTCCGCGGCGCGGTCCTGCCCACCGATCCGCTGCTGCGATACCGCAACGGCACCGCCCTCACCGGCCGCCGCTACGACGAGCTGTGGCGCCGCATCGACGCCCATCTGCCCTGGGTCGCTGCCCAGGGCATCACCGCCCACTGGCTGCGCCACACCACCCTGACCTGGGTCGAACGCCACTTCGGCTACGGCACCGCCCGCGCCTACGCCGGCCACACCGACACCACCGGACCAGCCACCACCACCTACATCCGCGCCGACCTGCGGGCGGTCGCCGCTGCCCTGGCCGCGATGACCGGCCAGCCACACCCGCTCGCGCAACCCGCCGGCGGCCACCCCCGTGGTCTAGCGAAGCCTTGAACACGTCCGCAGTGCAGCGGTGCGTGCATGTCGGGTCGGATGCGATTGCCCACCTGGCGATGCGGCTGCGGGCGATCAGCAGGAACCGGTCCGTGGTGACGTCCGCCAGTCGACCCGTCGTCGGACCGGATCGACCTGCCCGCAACCACGCCAACCGGCTCACGTCTGCGTAAACCGGCTCGCAGCGCATGCGCCGCCAAGCGATCGTTGACTGCGCGACGACCGCCCGAACAGATTGGATCCGGCCCGTGCCCATCGTCGATACCCAGACGCTGATCCTCGCCGAACGCGACTACATGTTCGGCGCCGGGATCTTGCGGCTCCGCGTCGAGCGCGTGTCCACCCGCCGGTTCGTCCACGACAATGACACGTGGGTAATGGTCGAAGCGGTCGAGATCGGATGGGACGGGGCACCGCGCGACCTACGCCAGGTGGCCGTCCGTGCGTCCGAACTGAGCCGTTGATGCAACACTGCCCGGCATCCATCAGTACCAGGTACCCTGCTCAACAATGTATGTCGTAGATCGTGCGGAGCGGCCGATCAGCACGCGCTCAATGACCACCGCCGACGTCGACGAGGCGCGGGTCACCATCAGCACATATTTCTACCCGACCTTCCTCGACGTGCTCGGGCCCGCCACCGATCTGTCGGCCCGGTTCGACCTGGTGGCGTCTGGGCCGGTAACGATCGGCGACATGCACTTCGGCGTCGACGTGGGTATGCGGTTCGGCGAACTGGGCGCATACCACGTCGACCTGCCGCTGACCGGCGAGCTGTGGTGGCGGCAGGGCCGGCGGCCGGCGGTCGCCACGCCGTCCACCGCAGCGGTATTCCAGCCCGTGGGTGACACCATTCTCGAGCGGTGGCACGCGGACTGCCGACTGCTGGCCGTCAAGATCGACCGATGGGTCCTGCAAACGCAGCTAGCGAGCCTGCTCGACGCCCCCGTCCGAACCCCGGTCGCCCTGGACACCGAGTTCGACGTATCGTCCGGCCCTGGCCGCACCTGGGCGGGGCTGGTGCGGGTCCTCGCAACGGAGTCCCGCAGCTCCGACAATCTGCTCGGTCATGCCGGGCCGGCCGAACACCTCCAGCAGAGCGTGATCGCCGGCCTGCTGGCGCTGGCGTCGCCGCAATACCGGGAAGCGGCTGGGCCGGCCATCCGCGGCTGGGCGCCCCGCACCGTCAAACGCGTCATCGAGGCGATGCACGCCCGTCCCGCGTACCCGTTCACGATGGCCGCGCTCGCCGAGATCGCCGGCGTCGGCGCCCGCGCGCTTCAGGACGCGTTCCACCGTCACGTCGGGGCACCACCGATGACGTACCTGCGCGAGCTGCGGCTGGCCAACGCACACCGGGAGCTGCACCGCGCCGGGCCGGAGGAGACCACCGTCGCGCAGGTCGCCTACGCCGCCGGTTTCGCTCACCTGGGCCGGTTCGCCGCCGCCTACCGCGCCCGGTACGGCGTCCCGCCGTCACAGACCTTGCGCGGCTGAAGCTCGCGAAGGCTGCTCATCGGGGCCGTCAAGCTGAGCGGCTATGCGGCTGCCGTGACGGTCGCCGGCTCGTTGCTCCAGTCGATGGCGATCCCGTCGGGCGCCCGGTCGACGGTGATGGTGGCTCCGTCGAGGACGTCGCCGGTCAGGAGCGTGCGGGCGATGCGGGTCTCGATCTCGCGCTGCAGGAAGCGGCGCAGTGGCCGGGCGCCGAAGACCGGGTCGAACCCCGCTTCGGCGATGAAGCGTCGGGCTGCTTCGGTGACCTCGACGGTGATCCGCCGGTCGGCGAGGCGGGCGCGGAGGTCGTCGAGGAGCAGGTCGACGATCCGCTCGATCTCCGGCAGGGTCAGCGGCTTGAACAGCACCGTCTCGTCGATGCGGTTGAGGAACTCCGGGCGGAAGTATTCGCGCAGTGCCGTCATGACCGCGGTGCGGGCCTGGTCGGTGAGCTGTCCGTCCGGGGTGACGCCCTGCAGGAGGTGCTGCGATCCGAGGTTGCTGGTCATGATGACGACGGTGTTGCGGAAGTCGACGGTGCGCCCTTGGGCGTCGGTGAGTCGTCCGTCGTCGAGCAGCTGCAGCAGGGTGTTGAACACGTCGGGGTGGGCCTTCTCGATCTCGTCGAGCAGGACGACCGAGTAGGGCTTGCGGCGCACCGCCTCGGTCAGCTGTCCGCCCTCCTCGTAGCCGACGTAGCCGGGCGGCGCGCCGACGAGCCGGGAGACGGTGTGCCGTTCCTGGTATTCGCTCATGTCGAGCCGGACCATGTTGTCTTCGGTGTCGAACAGTGCTGCGGCGAGGGTCTTGGCCAGTTCGGTCTTGCCGACGCCGGTGGGGCCCAGGAACAGGAACGAGCCGATCGGGCGGCGCGGGTCCTTGATACCGGAGCGGGCGCGGATGACAGCGTCGGCGACGACCTGGACGGCCTCGTCCTGGCCGACGACCCGCTCGTGCAGGATGTCCTCCAGGCGCAGCAGCTTGTCCCGTTCGCCCTCCAGCAGCCGGTTGACGGGGATGCCGGTCCAGCGGGCCACGATCCCGGCGATCTCGTCGGGCGTGACGACCTCGCGCAGCAGCCGGTGCCCGCTCTGCTTGGCGGTGAGCCGCTCCTCCTCGGCGCGCAGCCGCCGCTCCAGCTCCGGCAGCCTGCCCAGGCGCAGCTCCGCGGCGCGGTCCAGGTCGTAGCCGCGTTCGGCCGCCTCCGCCTCCCGCCGGATCCGCTCGATCTCCTCGCGCAGGCTCTGCACCTTGCGGATCGCCTGGCGTTCGGCGTTCCACTGGGCGCGCATCGCATCGACCTCGCCGCGCAGGTCGGTGATCTCCCGCCGGATCTGGTCCAGCCGGGCGGTGCTGGCCGGGTCGTCCTCCTTGGACAGTGCGGCATCCTCCATCTCCAGCCGCAGCAGGCGCCGGGCGGCCTCGTCGAGCTCGGCCGGCTGTGAGTCGATCTCGGTGCGCAGCATCGCGCAGGCCTCGTCGACGAGGTCGATGGCCTTGTCCGGCAGGAACCGGTCGGCGATGTACCGGTGGGCCAGCTGGACCGCGGCGATGAGGGCGCCGTCCTGGATGCGCACGCCGTGGAACACCTCGAGGCGTTCCCGCAGCCCGCGCAGGATGGTGACCGCGTCGTCCGGGCTGGGTTCCGGCACCAGGATGGGCTGGACCCGGCGTTCGAACGCGGCGTCCTTCTCGATGTGCTTGCGGTACTCGTCGAGGGTGGTCGCCCCGATCATGCGCAGCTCGCCGCGGGCGAGCATCGGCTTGAGCATGTTCCCGGCGTCCATCGACCCCTCGGCGGCCCCGGCGCCCAGCACGGTGTGCAGCTCGTCGACGAACACCAGGATCCGGCCCTGCGCGGCGGTCACCTCGGCGAGCACGGCCTTGAGCCGCTCCTCGAACTCGCCGCGGTACTTCGCCCCGGCCACCAGGGAGCCCATGTCCAGCGCGAAGACCGTCTTGTCGCGCAGCCCTTCCGGCACGTCGTTGTTGACGATCCGCTGGGCGAGGCCCTCGACGATCGCGGTCTTGCCCACACCCGGGTCGCCGATGAGGACGGGGTTGTTCTTCGTCTTGCGCGACACGATCTGCACGACGCGGCGGATCTCCTCGTCGCGCCCGATGACGGGGTCGAGCCGGCCGGCGCGGGCGTCGGCGACGAGGTCCCGGCCGTACTTGGTGAGGGCCTCGTAGGCGGCCTCCGGGTTCGCGGAGGTGACCCGCTGCGCCCCGCGCACCTGCGTGAGCTGGTTGAGCAGCCGTTCCCGGGTGACGCCGAGGTCGTGCAGGGCCCGGCCGGCGTCGGTGGAGGCGCCCTCGTCGACGAGCGCCAGGAGCAGGTGCTCGACGGAGATGTACTCGTCCTTGAGCCGGCCGGCCTCACGTTCGGCGGCGTCGAGGTCCGCGGCGAGCCGGCGGGTGACCGTCACCTGGCCGGGCTGCGCGCCGGGCCCGGTCACGCTCGGCCGGCGCTGCAGGTCGCGTTCGACGCGATCGCGCAGCTGTTCGATGTCGACGCCCAGGCCGGTGAGCAGCCGCACCGTGACACCGTCAGGCTGGTCGAGCAGGCCGAGCAGCAGGTGCTCGCCGTCGACTTCGGTGTGGCCGTGCCGCATCGCCTTCGTCTGGGCGTCGTGCAGCGCCTGCTGGGACTTCTCGGTGAGTCGGTTCAGGTCCATGTCCGCCTCCTGAGTTGCGCCTCAAGTTCGTCGATGCGGGTGAGCAGGTCGAGCACGATGCCGACTGCCGCGTAGTTCAGCGGCAGTCCAGCGTGCAGCCGGCGGATCCGGGCGAGCCGGATGAGTTGCGCCCGGGCGAACCAGCGGTTGCCGAGCTCGTCGATGTGCGGCTCCAGCAGGCCGAGCGCGACCAGCCGGGAGATCAGGTCCGGGTGCAGGCCGGCGGCGGCGGCGAACGCCTCCGTGGACAGGTAGGGGCGGCGCATCAGGGCGTAGGTCATCGGTCACCTCGCGGGTTGTACGACGACACCGTCGCAAGTTCCTCGAACAGTCGCCGTTCGGCGTCGCTCAACTGCGCCGGCACCATGATCCTGATCTCGGCGTAGAAGTCGCCGGGGGCGCCGCGCGGGTTCGGCAGGCCCCGGCCGCGCAGCCGCAGCCGCCGCCCTGACGGTGTGCCTGCTGGGACGTCGACCCGCAGGGTGCCACCGGGCGTCTCGACCGGCACTGTGGCGCCCAGGGCCGCCTCCCACGGCGCCACCGGGGTCTCCACCGTGATGTCGCGGCCGCTGAGCTTGTATCGGGGGTGCGGCGCGATGTGCACCACCAGGTACAGGTCGCCGGGCGGGCCGCCGCGGGCGCCGCCGGAGCCTTGGCCCGCGAGCCGGATCCGCTGCCCCTCGGTGACCCCGGCCGGGACGTTGACCTCGTACTCGCGGGTGCGGCCGCCGGGGGCGCCGGGCAGCGTGATCTGGCGCCGGCCGCCGTGGTAGGCGTCCTCGACACTGATGGTGATCTCGGCCTCGGTGTCGGCGCCGGGCACCGGCCCACGTCCGAAACGGTCGCCGGCACCGCTCGGTCGCCCGCCGAAGATGCTGCCGAGCAGGTCCTCGAGGTCGACTTCCTCGCCGATGCCGCCCCGGCCGCCGAAGCCGGCGCCCTGACCGGGGAACCCGGCGCCGGCCGACGCACGCTGCCGGGCCCCGGCCCGCTGCTCGACGTCGTCGGGCACCTGCCGCCACTGGGCGCCGAACCGGTCGTACTTGCGGCGGCTCTTCGGATCCGAGAGCACATCGTAGGCCTCGGTGATGTCTTTGAACCGGTCCTCGGCGCCCGGCTCCTTGTTGACGTCCGGATGGTTGCGGCGGGCCAGCGTGCGGTACGCGCGCTGGATCTCCTCCGCCGTCGCAGTCCGCGGGACGCCGAGGACCGCGTAGAAGTCGCGCCGGTCAGCCGCCATCGGATCCCCGCTCCGCGTCCGCCCCCTCGGCACGCCCGCCGCCTGCGCGGGCCACGGCTACGACGGCCGGGCGCAGCAGGAGCGTGTCGCCGCCGTAGCCCGGGCGGATGACCCGCACGATCGTGCCGGCCGGTACGTCCGGCTCCTCGACCGCTTCGGCCGCCTCGTGCCGGGCCGGGTCGAACGGCTCGCCGACCGCACCGACCGGGCCGAAGCCGAGCCGGGCCAGGATGTCCGCGGCCTGTTCCCTGACCTGTGCCACTCCCTGCACGATCGCCTCGGGGTCCGCACCGGCGTGGCGCAGCGCGAGGTCGAGGTTGTCCAGCACGGGAAGCCACGCCGCGGCGACCCGCTGCCGCTCGGCGGTGACCCGGTCGGCGGCCGTCCGCTCGGCCCGCTTGCGGGCGTTGTCGGCGTCGGCGATCGCCCGCTGCGCCCGCTCCCGCACCTCGGCGAGCGCCGGGTCCTCCGGCCGGGCCGCCGACTCGGTCTCGGGCCGGTTCGCCTGTCGGGCCGGGTCATCGGTGGCGGCGTGGATCCTCTCGCCGTTCGGCTCAGCCATGGCTCACCCTCCGCTGAAGTCGGCGTCGATGACGTCATCGGCCGGAGCCGACCCGCCGGGCCGCCCAGCGGCCTGCCCTGCTTCCCGGCCCGTGGGCTGTCCCCCACCGGCCGGCTGCTGCTCGGCGGACTGCAGCGCGAACAGGACCTGCCGGAGGTCGTTGGTGAGGTTCTGCACCCGATCCATCGGTGCCTGCCCGTCGACGGCCTGCCGGGCTTCCTGCACGAGCATGTCGGCGCGGGCCCGCTCATGTTCGGGGACCTGATCGCCGAGTTCGTCGAGGCGACGCTGCACCTGGTGGGCGACGCTGTCGAGCTCGTTGCGGGCGTCGATCTCCTGACGCGCCCGCTGGTCCGCGGCGCGGTGCTGCTCGGCTTCGCGGACCATCCGCTCGACCTCGCCCTTGTCCAGCGTGCCGCTCTCGGTGACGGTGATCTTCTGCTCGGCGCCGGTGTCCTTGTCGCGTGCGGACACGTTGAGGATGCCGTTGGCGTCGATGTCGTAGGTGACCTCGATCTGTGGTTCGCCGCGCGGCGCCGGGCGGATGTTCTCCAGCCGCATGCGGCCCAGGACCCGGTTGTCGGCGGCGCGTTCCCGCTCGCCCTGCAGCACCACCACGTCGACGGCGGGCTGGTTGTCCTGCGCCGTGGAGAACGTCTCGGTGCGGCGGGTCGGGATCGTCGTGTTCCGGTCGATGACCTTCGTCATGAGCCCGCCGAGGGTCTCCACGCCCAGCGACAGCGGAGTGACGTCGAGCAGCACGACGTCGCGGACGTCGCCCTTGAGCACGCCGGCCTGGATCGCGGCGCCGAGCGCGACGACCTCGTCCGGGTTCACCGTCATGTTGGGGTCCTTGCCGCCGGTGAGCCGGCGGACCAGTGCCTGCACCGCCGGCATCCGGGTCGCGCCGCCGACGAGGATCACCTCGTCGAGGTCGTCGGCCTTGACGCCGGCGTCGCTCATGGCCTGCCGCACCGGGCCGTTGGTGCGCTCCAGCAGGTCGTGGGTGAGCCCCTCGAACGTCGAGCGGGTGACGGTCGCCGTGAGGTGCTTCGGGCCGGACGCGTCGGCGGTGATGAACGGCAGGTTCACCTGGGTCTGCGTCACCGACGACAGCTCGATCTTCGCCCGTTCGGCGGCCTCGGTGAGCCGCTGCAGCGCCTGCGGGTCCTGACGCAGGTCGATGCCCTGCTCCTTGCGGAACGTATCGGCGAGGTGGTCGACCAGGCGGTGGTCGAAGTTGTCGCCGCCGAGGTGCGTGTCGCCGGCCGTGGCCCGGACCTCGACCACGCCGTCGCCGACGTCGAGGATGCTCACGTCGAACGTGCCGCCACCCAGGTCGAAGACGAGGACCGTCTCGTGGCCCTTCTTGTCCAGGCCGTAGGCGAGGGCGGCCGCGGTGGGCTCGTTGATGATCCGCAGGACTTCGAGGCCGGCGATCCGGCCGGCGTCCTTGGTCGCCTGCCGTTGAGCGTCGTTGAAGTAGGCCGGGACGGTGATGACGGCTTCGGTGACCTTCTCGCCGAGGTACTTCGCGGCGTCGTCGGCAAGCTTGCGCAGGATCTGTGCGGAGACCTCCTCCGGCGAGACCTGCTTGCCGCGGATGTCGAACCGGACCGCCCCGTCGGGCCCGGGCACGACGTCGTACGTGACCGTCCTGGCCTCTTCGGTGATCTCGTCGAACTTCCGGCCGATGAACCGCTTCGCGGAGTACACGGTGCCCTTGGGGTTCAGCACCGACTGCCGTCTGGCGAGCTGACCGACGAGCCGCTCACCGGTGTCGGTGTACGCGACGACCGACGGCGTGGTCCGGCTGCCCTCCGCATTCGGCATGACGGTCGGCTGGCCACCCTCGAACGCGGCGATCACCGAATTGGTCGTGCCGAGATCGATACCTACAGCTCTGGCCATGACCGGCTCCTCTCGGAATGGGGCTGGTGCGTCGCCGAAAGCCTGTCGTTCTCGCAGTCGGGGCGACTTCCTCCGACGCAGATGACTGATGCTCTGACCCATCCGCCGCGCGGGCACGGCTCGCTGCGCGGGTCTGAGGTCGCCGACGGGCGCCTCGGCCCGGCTGCGGCCCGTGAGCACCCCGGCTGCGTGACGTCGCGCCACGTTGGCCAGGGCGCCCTCGCGCCGTGCCTTACACCATGTCGATGCACGTCGGCGGCACGGCCCGGTCAGCTCCGCTGGCCTGGGTTCTGACCGCTTCGCTGCGGGCCGCCGGACTGCTGCGATCCGGACCGCTGGGTGCCCTGCTGCTGTCCCGTGGCGGACTGGCCTGTCTGCTGCTGGCCCGTCTGCTGCTGGCTCAGTCGCTGGCGGCCCTGCTGGTCGCCCTGCGCCTGGATCTCGATCCGGCGTGGCTGCGCGTTCCTGGCCTTCGGAACCGTCACCGTGAGCACGCCGTTGCTGTAGGCGGCCTGCACCTGGTCGCTGTCGATGTCGCTGGGCAGGTCGATCATGTACTCGAACTCACCGGTCCGACGCCCCTGGCGGCGCACGACGCCACCGCGGCTGCGCTCCTGGAACGCGCCGGAGATCCGCAGCTCCTCGCCGCGCATCTCGAGATTGACGTCCTCCGGGTTCACGTTTGGCAGGTCGACGTCGACGACAAAGGCGTCCTCGGTCTCCTCCACGTCGACCGGCGGCGACCAGTCGGCCGATCCGCCGATCCCGGCTTCACCGCTGATGAGCGACTGGATGAGTTGACCGAACCTGCTGTTGAGCTCGTCCACCTCGCGGCGCGGGTCCCAGCGGTACGCCGGCGTGCCAACCAGCAGCCCGCCGCGGCGCTGCCGGGACGAGAAGGGTGCGAGTGTCATCGTGATCGGTTTCCTTTCCGAGCGCGAACTCTGGCATTTCCCCAACCGTTGTCCGGACTCAGGTGAATCCACTTCCCTGCCCCCGGACGACCGCCGGGTCGGTGCTTCGACGAGTGTCGTCAGGCATCACCGACCTTGCTGGACTCGATGAGTCGCGGTCTGCATCGCGAGCCACGACCGCGGCTGCGGCGATCCACCTCACGGGGCGATGACGATGCGGTTCTCGACGGCGGTCACGCCCGGCGCCGACCAGGCGACGCGTTCGGCTTCCTCCCGCTCGGCCCACGAACGGACTTGACCGGTGAGCACGACCTTGTCGTTCTGCACGTCGACGTTCACGTGCTCGGCGTCGGTCTCGGCGCTGCGTACCAGTGCCTCCTCGATCCGCGTGCGCAGGTCTTTCGGTGACGGCTGCACCCGCGGACGCGGACGCACCGAGAGCAGATTGGTCACTCCGCGCACACCGGGCAGCTTGTCCACCGCGCGTTGCGCGGCCCTGCGCTGATGCTCCCACTCGACCTCACCACGCAGCGTGACCCAGCCTTTCGACACCGTCACCTCGACGCGCTCGATCGGGATGAACGCGTCCCACTCCAACGCGCGGACGGCTGACGCGGCGATCTCGGAGTCCGGCAGTTGCGCCGCGATCGGCAACCGGACCTCGATGTCGTCGGCGACCGCCTTCACCCCGCGGATCCGGTGCACCGCACGCTCGGCGGCCAACTTCTTCTGGTAGCTGTCGACCCATCCGGCCAACGTCACCACGCCGTGGTGCACCCCGACCGCTATGGCGTTGGGCTGCAGGCGGGAATCCCACCGCAGTTCCTCGATCACGTCCCGCTCGATGTCGGCGTCTGCGCGCGTGAAGGTTGCGGTACTCATGCCTGCTCCTTCCGTGCTGCTCCTCGGGTGCTGCTCCTTCCGTCGGACCACGTTCAACGGTTCGTCGACCCGACCAACGCCGTACCACCCGCACAGAATGAGGTGGGCGGTAATCCCAATTGGCATCACGACAGCGGGAAGCGCGATCCGCGACCCTGCGAGGGGGTCGGCACGGGCCCCGGCGACTACCGGAGGATGGCGGCGCTGTCGTCGGCCGCGCGGCCGGTGCTTTGCAGGTACTTCCAGACCAGTTGCACTGCCGTGGCGCCTTCGCCCACGGCGGAGGTGACCCGCTTGATCGACCCGCTGCGCACGTCACCGGCGGCGAACACGCCGGGCAGGCTGGTCTGCAGCAGCGGCCGGCGCTGCGTGTCCGGCTCGTCGCTGTCCGGGCCGGTGAGGATGAAGCCGTCCTCGTCGGTGGTGACCTCGCCGGCCAGCCAGTCGGTGCACGGCCGCGCACCGATGAAGACGAACAGCGCACGGGCGGGAAGTTCGCGGCGCTGGCCGGTGCCCTTGTCCTCCACCACGAGCCTTTCGAGGCAGTCGCCGCCCAGCAGTTCGCGCACCTCGGTGCCGAGGTGCGTCTCAATGCCCGGTGTCGTCCCGATCCGGTCAACCAGGTAGCGCGACATGGTCTCATCGAGGTCCCTGCGGGCAAGCAGGTGCACGACCCGCGTGTACCTCGACAGGAACAGCGCCGCCTGGCCCGCCGAGTTTCCACCACCCACGACCGCGACCGGGTCGTCGCGGCAGAACAAGGCCTCGGACAGGGTGGCCGCGTAGTAGATGCTGCTCGCTTCGAACTCCTCGAACCGCGGAACGTCGAGTTTGCGATACCGGACGCCGGTGGCGATCAGGACGGTCCGGGCCGTGACCTCACCGCCGGTGTCGAGCTCGATGACAAGGTTGCCTTCCCGTTCCCGGAGCCCGCACGCCCGAGCAGGCACACTGAACGTGGCTCCGAACTTCTCCGCCTGCACGACCGCCCGTTCGGCCAGCTCGCCGCCGGAGATCCCGGTGGGAAAGCCGGGATAGTTCTCGATCCGCGACGTTCGGCCGGCCTGGCCGCCGGTGGCGAACTCGTCGAGGGCGACCGTCACCAGCCCTTCCGAGGCGCCGTAGACGGCGGCGGCGAGGCCGGCCGGACCGGACCCGACGACGGCAAGGTCGCACACCGTGACGCCCGGTCCGGGCGCGGGCAGGCCCACCGCGTGTGCCAGATCCGCGTTGCTGGGGTTCCGCAGCACCTGCCCGGCCGGGCAGATCACCACCGGGGTCTGCTCCGGTCGCACGTGCAGCTCGCGCAGCAGCGTCTCGGCGTCCTGATCCTTCTCCAGATTGACCCACTGGTAGGGAATGCGGTTGCGAGCCGCGAACTCGCGCAGCCGCCGGTTGTCGGACGAGAACTGGGATCCGATGATCCGCAGCCCGGTGCCGCGGCCGATGAGCAGGGAACGGCGGCTCAGGTACGCCTTCAGGATCAGGTCACCCAGGGTGGGGTCCTGTGCGACAACGGCCTTGAGACGGTCGACCGGCACCCTGAGGACCTCGCCGGGCTCGCGCACCTGCGAGGTGCAGAAGGCCGCCTCACCGGTGATCAAGCTCAGCTCACCAAGAAACCGCTTGGGGCCGTGCACGCTGATGACGCGTTCGTCGCCGCCGAACCCGTCGACATCGGCCACCTTGCCGGCGAGCACCACGAAGAAGTCGTAGTGTTCCTCGCCCTCCCGGATGAGTACCTCGCCCATCTGCGTCTGATGACGCTGCCCCTCCGCGGACAGGGCCTCGATGTGGGTGTCATCCAGGGACGGGTAGCCGCCATAGTTGTCCGGGGTCTCGACCAGCATGTTCACATCCACCACCCCCAAAGCAGGGATGCGAGCTACCCGGAGCCTTGCCCGCGAACCCCTCGTCCCGCGTCAGAGGTCCGGGTGCATGATCACCTTGGTCCTGCCGCGCTCGCGCTTGTCGAAGCGCTCGTAGCTCCGGGGCCCGGTGCGGTAGTTCAGAGCAGTAGGTTGAATATCCGCAGCGCCCGCTCCCACTGTGCGGTCTGCGGGTTCTTCAGATCCGGCTCCATGATCTTGAAGGTACGCGCGAGCGCGACGCTCAGGCCACCGACGATGTCCGGCAGCCGGCGCTCGGCGTCCTCGCCGAGTGCCAGGTCCAGCGGCGGCCGGGCGGTGAGCGTGTCCAGGATGGGGCGCAGCTCGATCTCCTCGTCCAGGTGCCGGAACTCGTGGATGCACTCCTGCAGGCCCTTCGTCACCGGTATGTCGTGGGCCGCGATGACGTCACGACCGTTCGCCTTCGCCTTCGCCTGTGCGATCAGCAGCAGGTCGTAGACCTTCTCATCGACGAAGTCTCCGTAGCGTTTGAGGTCGCTCTTGTCCACGTCCAGGCTCGCCGCCGCCCGGAAGAAGCGCTCAAACCGATCAATGGCTACCACCGGCATCGCGGTACCTCCTGTCCTGTCGGGTTCTCCGGTGCTACCCGCAATCGGGCCGCGCATGCCGGCAGGTCATCGGCTCAAGACGCCCTCACCTGCCTCGAGCAGAGCTGGTCAGCCCCTACCGGCTTCTGTTCACGTCCTGAACGCCCGCAACCCGATCGAGGCCTACCGGAAGCTCCCATCCGTGATCAATGGGGGCCGGCGCCGTGCGCGAACGACACCGACTCCGGGCCGTGGACCGGGGCGGCCTGCCGCTCCAGCCGGCGCAGCGCCCGACGCAGGTCGCTCAGCAGCAGGCCGGCCAGATCGTGGCTGAATCCGTTGCGCACCACGATGCGCAGCACTGCCAGGTCGGTGCGGTGCTCGGGGAACGTGTACGCCGGCACGATCCAGCCGCTCTCACGCAGCGCCAATGAGACGTCGAACACGCTGTACGCGGTGATGTCCTTGCGCAGCGTGACCGCCAGCACCGGCAGCTCGTCACCCCTGGTGAGCACCCGGAACGGCCCCAGCCCGGCAATCCGGTCCGCCAGGGTCGTCGCGATGTCCCGGCTGTAGAGCTGCACTCTGCGATACCCCTCGAAGCCGAGGCGCAGGAAGTTGTAGTACTGCGCGACGACCTGCGAGCCAGGACGGGAGAACGTGAGCGCGAACGTCGGCGTCTCGCCACCCAGATAGTTGACCCGGTACACCAGATCCTCCGGCAGTGCGGCGGCGGCGCGCCAGACCACCCAGCCGAGGCCCGGACAGACGAGGCCGTACTTGTGCCCGGACACGTTGATCGAGGCGACCCTGGGCAGCCGGAAGTCCCAGTCCAGGTCCGGGTCGCAGAACGGCGCGATCATCCCGCCGGACGCGGCGTCGACGTGCACCGGGATGTCCCATCCGGTGCGCCCGTGCAACTCGTCCAAGGCGGCGCAGATTTCCGCGACCGGCTCGTAGCTGCCGTCGAATGTGGAGCCCAGGATCACCACCACGCCGATGGTGTTCTCGTCGCAGTGCTCCACCGCAGCGGGCCCCGACAGATGGAACCGATCCCCCTCCATCGGTACCAGCCGAGCGTCCACGTCCCAGTAGTTGGCGAACTTCTGCCAGCAGACCTGGGTGTTGATGCCCATCACGATGTTCGGCCGCTCGGTCGGCAGTCCGGCGGCCTGGCGCGTACGCTGCCAGCGGCGTTTGAGGGCCAGTCCACCGAGCATGCACGCCTCGCTCGAACCGGACGTCGAACAGCCGGGCGCCTGCCCTGCGTCGGGGGCGTGCCAGAGCCGGGCCAGCATCCGTACGCAACGGGTCTCGAGATCGGCGGTGCGCGGGTACTCGTCGCGGTCGATCATGTTCTTGGTGAGGCTTTCGGTCGCCAGCCGAGTGGCCTCAGGCTCCATCCAGGTGGTGACGAACGTGGCGAGGTTGAGCCGCGGGTTGCCGTCGAGCAGCAGCTCGTCGTGGACCACCTGGTAGGCGACCTGTGGGTCGAGCTCGGTGTGCGGCAGCCGGTCCCGCGGGATCCGGACCGGCTCCCGGGTGAACAGCGGGTTCACCGAGAGCTCCGGTCGCGGGGCCTTCCGTTCGTACTCGGGGCGTGACGACATGTCCTGGCCTCCTGTTCGCTTCTGCGCTCTCGCTTCAGCGCTGCAGTGCCACGTCGATCGCAAGCAGTCCGTTGGTCACTGCGGAAATATGGAGTGGCTGTGCCTGCCGCGGCTCGACTCGCCGAGCAGCACACCGCATCGGTGGACTGCGGTGATTCCCCGGAGGGGAACCGGTAGGAGGGTGCTCTACCCGGCCGGTACACGGCCATGCGGTCGGCACGGCCCGCTCAGCTCTGGCGCTCATCGATGACCTCGTCCGGCTGGTAGAGGTACGCCGCCTCCCGGACCGACTCGTCGCTCTCCAGGCCTGCGCCGAGTGCGCCGCCGATCGTGGCCACCGAGCACGCCAACCAGGCGATGGCCAGGAAATCACCAGTGCCGGCCGGACGGCCGAGCGCGTCGGTCAAGCCGGCCTCGGGGACCAGCAGCAGGACGCCGCCGAGCGCCAGTACGAACAGCGCCAGATACAGTGCGAGCACACCGATCACCACGGTCAGCACGGTGACGATGTTGAACAGGATCACCTGCTCACCTGCGGGCGACCTGCCCGTCGCACCCGACGGTGTGCGCTCCCACAGCGAGGCGCCCACGATGATGGTCACCACG
Source organism: Dactylosporangium maewongense (assembly GCF_039531485.1). NCBI lineage: Bacteria > Bacillati > Actinomycetota > Actinomycetes > Micromonosporales > Micromonosporaceae > Dactylosporangium > Dactylosporangium maewongense. The sequence goes on from NZ_BAAAQD010000038.1 coordinate 53,891, forward strand.
ACCGCGAGCACCGCACCGGCGCTGAGCAGGAGCAGCCGCACCCGGCTGTACTCCACCGCGAGCCGCCAGATGTCGCTGGTGACCAGTGCGAAAACCCCGGCGGTGATCGCCGCGACGAGCGCCCTCGACAGCCCGATCGTCAGCCGCCACGGCCGATTGGCGCGCAGCATGCCGAGCAGGAGGCGCAGGTTTCCGGTCACCACACCGGCGACCAGACCGATGCCGCCGTGGTCGGCCCGTGGCGGCCCGCCGAACTGGCGGGCGGTGCGTTCGTCGTCACCGGCGAGCAGGGCGGTGACGAGCCGGACGATCGTCTCGCGCGCACGGCCGGCGACCGCGATCGGACCGAGCGCCGGAACGGACAGTACCGCGACCGAATGGGTTGCGCTGGCGTGCGCGACAACCGGCCTCCGGGACGTCTGCAACGGCAGATCGGTCAAGCACACCGTGAGCTGCCAACCCTCCTGCAACATGCGACGGCGGGCGGCGTCGATCAGCTGTGACAGCTCCGCCGGGCGATCGACCAGCCGATCGATGATGACGCGAACGGTCCACGCAACGCCCGGCGAACTCCTGGCGAGCATGTCCGGCAGCTGGTCGACGACCTGGCCGGCCAGGTTCGCGGCCGGTCCGGGTGACGCGACCAGCCCGACGATCACCGGGTCAGCCTCGCGTTGTCGCGGCGGGCCTGCCCGTGCCGGGCATACCGATACCCGCGTTCATCCAGCATGGCCGCCATCTGACCTCGCACTCCGGACCGGTGACTCCACGGTGGGTTCCGCTCCGTGGCTGGCGCAGCCGGCGTCAGCGTTCGGCGTCAGCGGCGGCCTCGTCGACGGCGAATTCCAGTTCCTCCAGTGAGTAGCCGCCGTCGTGCCGGTCGCCGTTGATGAAGAACGTCGGCGTGCCGTTGACCCCGCTGTGGACCCCGCCGACGAAGTCCGAACGGATCTTGTCCAGGTACTGGTGGCTGCGGATCGCCCCGGCGATCGCCTCGTCGTCGAGCCCTATGGCCGCGGCGCCCGCGAGGATGGTCATCGTGTCGAGCTCGTCCTGGTGTTCGAAGAGCCAGTCGTGCATCTGCCAGAAGCGGCGCTTGCTGCCGGCCGCCTCGGCGGCTTCCGCCGCCATCTCCGCGGACGGGTGGACGTTCGTCAGTGGGAAGTGCCGATACACGAACCGGACCGCGCCCTGGCGCCGGTGCAGCAGCTCACCGACGATCGGATGCGCCATCGCGCAGTACGGGCACTGGTAGTCGCCGTACTCGACGAGCGTGACCGGCGCGTCGACGGGGCCGAGCGTGTGATCGCGTTCGCTGACCGGCACGACGAGCCGGGCACTCGCGCTCTGCAGTGGCGTTGTCATGGCGTCTCGTCCTCCTGCTCATCTCGGCGCGCCTGGTTCGCCTCGCGGCGCCCCGCAGCCCTCGTCCCCTCGACATGGCAACAATCGTCGGCGCGCTTCGGGGCCACCGAATCACCCTCTCGAGGTGGGCGGCCCGCCGCCACACCAGCGGTACACGAACGTGCGGCAACGAGCGTCCGCCCAGGGCGACCGACCCGCACCGTGGACGACGGCGAGCTCTCGTCCGAACCTGCCGGGTAAGCCAGCCTGACCCGATGCCAGTAAAGGAACGACCAGGACGCGCGGCCCGTTCACTGGTCAGCGCTCGAAACCGACGTCCATCGCGTCCTGCAGGGCACCTGGCCACCCGAGTGATCAGCGGATGCCCGCAAGGGCCGTGTCGGCCCATTGCCGCAACACCGGCGCGGGCGCGGCGCCCGACTTGCGCGCCAGGACCTTGCCGTCGTGCATGATCAGCAGCGTCGGCACTGCCTTCACGTCGAAGCGTCGGGACAGCGTCGGAGCGGCGTCCACGTCGACCTTGACGAGCTTCAGGTTGCCTGCGAGGTCCCGGGCGACCTGCTCCAGGGCGGGCGTCACCATGCGGCAAGGCCCGCACCAGGTCGCCCACAGGTCGACCACCACCGGGAGGGCCGACTGCTCGGCCACTGTGGCGAACGTGGTGTCGGTCGCGTCGGCGATCCACGGCAGGGGCTGATGGCAGTTGCCGCACCGCGGGACTCCGGGGGACGCCGCGGGGACGCGGTTGCGGCGCCCGCAGTGCGAGCAGACAACGATCTCACCGCTCATGCGCGGGGCCTACCCGGAGTTGTGGCGGTCATGCAGGTATGCGCCAACGTCAGATCCCCGGCACGGCGACACGTTTCGCCTGGTCACGCGTCGGCACGATCTGCCAGTCACGGCTCCTGGGGAAACGAGGACCGGCCGGGTGCTCGTCACGGGAAGCCCGGCGCGGTGGTCGAGGTCAGAGCACCTCGAGCGGAGTGGGGCCGTCCGGCGGCGGGAACGCGCGGTCCAGATCGGCGAAGTCGTCGGCGGTGAGTCGCACATCCAGGGCGGCACGGTTCTCCGCGGTGTGTTCCGGATGGGCGGCCTTCGGGATCGTGGTGATCCCGTCCTGGCGGATCACCCAGGCCAGCGCCACCTGTCCCGGGGTGACGCCGTGCCGCTCGGCGACGGCGATGACCGCCGGATGGCGCAGGACGGTTCCCCGGTGGTCGAACGGCGCGTAGGCCATGACGGTCAGCCCGGACCGCTGGCACGCCGGCAGCAGATCCCACTCGATGCCGCGGCGGGCCAGGTTGTACAGCACCTGGTCCGTCTGCGCCGCGTGGCCGTCAGGCACCGCGGTGGCCTCTCGCAGGTCGGTGGTGTCGAAGTTGCTGACACCCCAGAACCGGATCTTGCCCTGCTGCTGCAGGGTCGTGAACGCCTCGACGGTCTCCTCGACGGGTACCGGGCCGGGCCAGTGCAGCAGGTACAGGTCGATGTGATCGGTCCGCAGCCGGTGCAGGCTGCGGTCGCACGCCTCGATCGCGCCCGCCCGGTCGGCGTGCTCCGGCAGCACCTTCGTCACCAGGAACACCTCGTCGCGGCGGTCGAAGACCACGTCACCGACGAGGCGTTCGGCGGCGCCGTCGCCGTACATCTCGGCGGTGTCGATGAGGGTCATCTCCAGGTCGAGGCCCAGCCGCAGCGCGGTGAGCTCCTCGTCGCGGCGCATCGGGTCCTCACCGAGGCCCCACGTCCCCTGTCCCAGCACGGGAATCTGTTCGCCGGCCGGCAGGTCCACCATCCGCGTGCTCAACGTCTTCATTGCGGCGCACTACCTCGGCCCCGGGCAGGCAAACCCCAAGCCGGTTCAGACGGTGCTCGCAGGGTAGCAGTCATGGTCCCCCGACCCGTTGCGCGAGGGAGTACCCCATGTCTACGTCCTCGGCTGTCCGGCACAGCCCGATCGCCACCGTCAACCCCTACAACAACCAGCTCGTCCGTGAGTTCCCGCCCATGAGCCGGGAGGCCGTCGACAACGCGGCGCAGCGCGCCCACCACGCGTTCCAGTCCTGGCGCCGGGTCGGCGTCGACGAACGGGCCGCGTTGGTCGGCCGGGCCGCACGGCTGCTCCGCGAGCGCGGCGAGGAGCTGGCCCAACTGGTGACGCTGGAGATGGGCAAGCTCATCGGGCACAGCCGCGCCGAGATGGACCTGTCCGCGAGGATCCTGCAGTACTGCGCCGATGAAGGGCCCGGGCTGCTCGCCGACGAGCCGTTGGAGCTCGACGGCGGGTCGGCCGCCGTCGTCAACGATCCCCTGGGTGTGATCGTGGGCGCCCAGCCGTGGAACTTCCCGGTGTACCAGGTGGTGCGGTTCGCCGGACCGAATCTGGTGCTGGGCAACACGATCCTGCTCAAGCACGCGAGCAACACCCCGCAGTCGGCGCTGGCCATGGAGCGACTGTTCACCGACGCGGGGATACCGCAGGGGGTGTACACCAACCTGTTGATCACCGGCTCCGAGGTCGATCGCGTCGTGGAACTCGACGTGGTGCGCGGGGCATCGCTGACCGGCAGCGAGCGCGGCGGCGCCAGCGTCGGGGCCGCAGCCGGGCGCGCCACGAAGAAGAGTGTCCTGGAGCTGGGCGGCAGCGATCCGTTCGTCGTCCTCGACGGCGACAACCTCGAGCACACCGTCGATGCGGCCATGGCGGGGCGCATGCACAACATGGGGCAGAGCTGCGTGAGCGCCAAGCGGCTGATCGTGCTGTCAGGCGCGTTCGACCGGTTCGTGGCCGCGCTTGCCCAGCGTATGCGCGTGCTGCAGCCCGGCGATCCCGCGGACGAGGCCACCACGCTGGCACCGCTGTCCTCGGATCGCGCCGCCGACAAGCTGTCGGACCAGGTCCTCGATGCCCTCGACAAGGGCGCCATCGCGGTCGTCGGTGGCGGTCGGGTCGATCGCCCCGGCGCATTCATGCAACCCACGGTCCTCGTCGGTGTCACCCCGGCGATGCGCGCCTACCACGAGGAACTGTTCGGTCCGGTCGCCGTTGTCCATCAGGTGGACAGCGATGACGAGGCGGTCGCGCTCGCCAACGACTCGCCCTACGGCCTCGGCGGTGCCGTGTTCGGCAGCGATCTGGAGCGGGCCCGGTCGGTCGCACACCGGATCGACAGCGGGATGGTGTGGATCAACCACCCGACGTCGTCCGAGCCGCACCTGCCCTTCGGCGGCATCAAGCTGTCCGGGTACGGACGGGAGCTGTCCTCCGTCGGCTTCAAGGAGTTCGCCAACCGGAAGCTGGTCGTGACCATGCCCGCGGACACGCCCATCACCGACGCGCTCGGCTGACCGCAGCCGCCCGGCGCCGCTCATCCATTGCACGTCCGGGAATCATGAGGTGCGAGCTGCTCCACCCGGCGCGCCGCGCTCCGGACGTGGGCTGGAAAGCCGCACGACAACTGACCCGGATCTTCCGTCGCAGTGCGCGGCCGCAGGCGCGGTTAGGCGGTGCCGATCCGGGTAGCAGCGCCGAGTTCCCCGCGCGACCCATGCCGCGCTGTCCCATACCGGAGGGACCTTCGCATGATCTCCCAGGACGTCGTCAACCGCATCATCCGGTTCCAGGGTGGCCGCTTCCCGGTGATCTCGATGTATGTCGGGATCGGGCCGGACAAGTCCGCTCCCAGCCAGGTTGCGAGCCTGCTGCACCAGATCAAGCCGCTGAGCGAGGACATGGCGCTGGAACACGACGTACGGCTGTCGGTACGGGCCGATATGCAGCGCATCGACGAGCTCGCCCACGAGGAACGGCTGCAACCCGGTGGCCTCGGCATCTTCGCCAGCGGCGGCAACGGACTGTTCGAGCAGGTCTCGCTGCCCCGGCCGGTCCGAGACCGCATCGTGGTGGACGCGACGCCGTGGGTCCGCCCGATGCTGGCGGTCCTCGACGAGTACCACCGCATGTGTGTGGTGCTGGTGGACAAGGCCTGGGCGCAGGTCTGGGAACTCTACCTGGGCGAGATGCGGGAAGTCACCCAGATCAAGGACCCGGCGCTGCGCAAACCCAACTTCGCCGCCGGCAGGGCGGAGTACCGGGTCCGCAACAAGGCCGACGAACTGAGCAAGCACCACTACCGGCGGGTCGGCTCCGTGCTCGACGAACTGCTGCGTACCGAAGGATTCGACGTGGTCGCCCTCGGCGGGCATCCGCACGAGATGACGGCCGTCACCGGGTTCCTGTCCCGCGACGTAGCCTCCCGGGTGGCCGGAACCTTCACCGTCGACCCGGACACCGCGACCGCAGCCGACATCCGGCGCAGCGCCGAGGCCATCATGGAACGCTACGAGCGCCAAGAGGAACAACGGCTGGTCGACGAGATCTTCGAGGCGGTCGCAGAAGGCCGGCCCGCCGCGACCGGGCTGGAGCCGTGCCTCTGGGCCGGCTCCGTGGCCGCCGTGCAACAGCTCGTGATCGACGAGGGTACGGCCGTTCCCGGCGTGGTCTGCGACGAGTCCGGCTGGCTGGGTACCACCGGCCGGCAGTGCCCGCTGTGCGGGCAGCCCACCCGGGAGACCCCGGACGTCCTCGACGAGCTGGCCGAATTCGTCATCGAGGAGGGCGGCGCGGTGGAACACGTCGCGGACAACCCGCAGCTGCGCCCGCATCGTGTCGCGGCGGCACTGCGCTTTCCGCTCCCGCCGCGTCCGTAACGCTGACCGGCGCCGCCCCACGCTGACAGAGCGTGGCTGTCCCATCCGGACCGACCAGCCATAGGGCACGGGGGCTCAGGAGATCGGAGCTCAACCCCGGACCGGCAGGAGGACGACATGACCTACCCGAACCGCAGCGCATCCAGCCTGCGCAACAACGACACCGTGCCACGGGGGCCGTCAGGCACCCGCCCGGCAACCCACGACGACAACACCGCTGACAGGCGCGACGGCACCGGACGGGCAACCATAGCGGTCGCCAGCTACCCCGACTACGCCCGCGCACAACGCGCCGTCGACTTCCTCTCCGACAGCCAATTCCCGGTCGACCGCGTCCGGATCGTCGGCTCCGACCTCCGACTGGTCGAACAGGTCCACGGCCGGATGACGACCGGCCGGGCGGCACTCGCCGGCGCCGGCACCGGCGCATGGTTCGGTCTGCTGATCGGTATCCTCTTCGGCGCGTTCGCCGTCGGCGCCTGGTGGCGGGTCCTGGTCTTCGCGGTTGTCGCCGGCGCGGTCTGGGGCGCCGCCTTCGGCGCGCTCGCCCACGCCATGACCCGGGGACAGCGCGACTTCACTTCCACCCCCACACTGCAAGCCGACAACTACACCATCACCGTCGACGCCGACGTGGCAGACCAGGCCCGCGAGATGCTCAGCCGGCTGCCGACAGACTCACCCAGATAGTCCACCTCCGCGCATGCGACCTGTCGGATGACCCTTGACGCGGAAGTCCTCCGCCCGGGCCGTCCGGGTTCGCCGGACGGGCCGGGGGTCGCATTCACCGGCTTGCCTCACGGCACGAAGACGGTCCGGACGCAGCCGTCCTTCTTGTCCTTGAAGATGTCGTAGCCGGTCGGACCCTGTTCCAGCGGCATGGTGTGAGTCGCCAGGTGCTCGGTCTTGAGCTTGCCCTTCGCCATGCGGTCCAAGACCTCAACCAAGACCAGCCGGTGAATGTGGACAGCCCCCCGCATGTCTCTCCCGTGACCGGGTAGTCGGACGAGTGATCTCGGTCGGCAGACGAGTGAGGGGTATCGATGGCCACCATTGCTCGGCGTCGTCCGGAGATCGTCGTCGGCCTGGTGGCGACCCCGCCGGACTACCCGGCCCAGGTGGTTGCGCGGCTCGCCGCCGAGCTGGCCGATCGGCTCGCCGAGCGGGTGGACGCGGAGGTGCTCTGGACCGTCCGGGAAGGGTGGGGTGACGTGGCGCCGCGCCGCGACGGCGGCGTCGAGGCCCTGATCGACGATCTTGGTCGCCGTTGCGCCGATGCCCGGTGGGACGTCGCGATCTGCCTGACGGACCTCCCGCTGTACAGCGAGCGGGTGCCGCTTGTCGCGCACGTCTCCGCTCGGCGACGGGTTGCGGCGGTGTCCTTGCCCGCGCTGGGACTGTGCCAGCTCCGCGCGGTCCGCGCAGCCGTCCCGGATCTCGTGAGCCGGCTACTCACGGATGCCTCCGACGACCGGGTGTCGCCGGCCGGCTGGGCGCCGGCCGAACTGACCAGCCGGGTTGCCGCCGTCCGCCGCGTGGTGGGCGAGGAGACCGCGGAGCTGAGTTGCCTGGCTTCGCCGCTGACCGGCCGAATCCGGCTGGTGTCCGGCATGGTCCGGGCCAACCGCCCCGGGCGCGCCCTGCTGGGCCTGTCCAAACTCCTGGTCGGCGCCTTCGGCTCGGCCGCGTTCGCGCTCGCCTCGAACACCATCTGGAAGATGGGCGACGCACTCGGCGGACTCCGCCTCACCGTGATCATGCTGGTCGGGCTGACCGCGCTGGTGACCTGGCTGATCGTCGCGCACGACCTGTGGGAGCGACCGGACGAACAGACCCCGGCCGAGGTGGCCCGGCTGTTCAACCTGGGCACCGTCATCACGCTCACCCTGGCCACCACGGTCTCCTACCTCGTGCTGTTCACCGGCACAGTCCTCGCCGCGGGGCTCCTGATCGACACGTCGGTGCTGCGACAGGCCCTGCAGCGGCCGGTCGGTCTCATCGACTATCTGACACTCGCCTGGATCATCAGCTCACTGGCCACCGTCGGCGGCGCGATCGGCTCCGGGCTGGAGGACGAGGACACGGTGCGGGCCGCCGCGTACGGCTACCACCCCGAGCCCGGCGGCTGGCGGGACGAGAAGGACGCGTAGTCCCAGGGCCGGCGCCGGACGGATGCCGCGTTGGGCCGCCGCGTTCGCCGGGCGGCCCAACGCGGGTGCCCGTCAGGGCTTGAGCCGGCGCAGGTCGTCGTCGGTCCACCGCGTCACCCATGTGCCGGGGCGCGTCATTCCAGCCACCAATACCCACCGCGGTGTCACCTAACCGAGCGCGTCCGTCCTGATCACTCGCTGTAGGTCAGGCCCTCGACGTGGCGCAGAGCCACCATTGGCCTGCAGCACGGTCACGGAGCCGCCGGACCGCAGCCAGATCGGTTGCACAAACGCCGATACGGGCACGGGGCGATTCGCTTCGAGTATGTACTGAGGATCTCGGCCCAGGTCCGGAGCCGAGGGAGGCATCGACGAACGGGGAACGCCTAATGAAGGCAGTAGTGTACGAGGGGCCGCGGCAGGTCAGCGTCAAGGATGTGCCGGACGCGCGGATCGAGCGGCCGACCGACGTCCTGGTTCGCATCACCTCGGCGAACATCTGCGGCTCGGACCTGCACATGTACGAGGGCCGGACCGATTTCGAGCGGGGCCGCTGGTTCGGGCACGAGAACCTGGGTCAGGTGGTCGAGGTCGGCGGCGGCGTCGACAAGATTCGGGTGGGCGACTGGGTCGTCCTGCCGTTCAACATCTCGTGCGGACACTGCAAGAACTGCGAGCGGCAGCTGACGAACTACTGCCTGACCGCCCAGCCGGAGCCGAACATGGCCGGCGCCGCGTACGGCTTCGCCGACATGGGCCCGTATGGCGGCGGGCAGGCGGAGCTGTTGCGCGTGCCCTGGGGGGACTTCAACTGCCTGCGGCTGGGTGAGGACGCCGAACAGCGCCAGACGGACTACGTGATGCTGGCCGACATCTTCCCGACCGGGTACCACGCCACCGAGATGGCCGGCGTGCAGCCCGGTGACCAGACGGTCATCTACGGCGCGGGCCCGGTCGGGCTGATGGCGGCCCTCTCGGCGACCATCCGCGGGGCGAGCAAGGTGATGGTCGTCGACCGGCATCCCGACCGGCTGCGACTGGCCGAGTCGATCGGCGCGATCGCCATCGACGACTCGAAGGTCGATCCGGTGCAGGCCGTTCTCGACGAGACGATGGGGCTGGGCGCCGACAACGGCTGCGAGTGCGTCGGCTACCAGGCGCACGAGCCCAACGGCGAGGAACACGCCAACCTGACGATGAACCGGTTGGTCGCCTCGGTCCGCTTCACCGGGAAGATCGGCAACGTCGGCGTCTTCGTACCCCAGGACCCCGGAGCCAACGACGAGCTGGCGAAGCAGGGCAAGCTCGCCTTCGACTACGGCATGTTCTGGTTCAAGGGCCAGCACATCGGCAGCGGCCAGGCGCCGGTCAAGAAGTACAACCGCCAGCTGCGCGACCTCATCGTCGCGGGCAAGGCCGAGCCGTCCTTCATCGTCAGCCACGAGCTGCCCCTCGACCGCGCGCCGGAGGCCTACGAGCACTTCGACAAGCGGGACAAGGGCTGGACGAAGGTCGTCCTGCACCCGGCGATGGCAGGGGCGGGTGCGTGACATGGCTGGAGTGCTGAACGGACGCCGCGTCGCCATCCTCGCGGCCGACGGGGTGGAGCGGGTCGAGCTGGAGCGGCCGCGGCAGGCGCTGGAGGACGCCGGCGCTCACACCGCCGTCGTCTCCATCGCCACCGGCGAGATCCGGGCCCGCGACCACGACCTCGACGATGCCGGTACCTTCACGGTCGACCAACTGGTCGGCACGACTTCGATCGACGACTACGAGGCGCTGCTCCTGCCGGGCGGGACCGTGAACCCGGACAAGCTGCGGATGGAACCTGCCGCGGTGCGGTTCGTCCGGGACTTCGTCCAGTCGGGCAAGCCGGTCGCTGCCATCTGCCACGGCCCGTGGAACTTCGTCGAGGCCGACGTCGCGCGGGGTCGCCGGCTGACCTCGTGGCCGAGCGTGCGCACCGACCTGCGCAACGCCGGTGCGGAGGTGGTCGACGAGCAAGTCGTCACCGACGGCAACATCACCACGAGCCGGTCGCCCGACGACCTGCCCGCGTTCTGCGAGCGCATCGTGCAGGAGTTCGCCAAAGCCCCGGCGTCCGCCGGAGCTGCACGCCGGGCATGAGCTCGTCGATCGTCCGCGACCACGTCGGCGCGACGCGAGCGCGGGGGCGTGCACCTGTCGCCCCCGCCGCCCGTCGCGGCGGGGGGCGATGGTTCGCTCGACGGCCTACCGGTAGATGCCGACGCCTGGGCCGTGAGGTGTGCCGCGGCGGGCGATGTGGGCGGACGGCGTTGCGGTGCTTGTGGTGGTCGTAGCCGCGGTCGGCGAAGAGTTCGGTCGGTCGTCGCCTGCAAGGGTCCCGCGGCGCCCTACCTCGCCGGACGCCGCGGCGGTGTTACGGCCCGGGCCGGCGCAGATACTCAGCAACGTTCTGGTGCTTGCGGTCGCGGGCCTTCGCCGCCTTCTCCGCGGCCGTCTCCTCGGCGATCGGGGTCTTCGCGGAGCGCCCGACCTCTTCCTTGTTGCGATACACGACCGGTGGCATCCCACGGATCGCCGCGAGGACGTCGGGTGGTGCGCCCTCCCGTTCCGCCTCCCGCAGCAGCGCCTCCCTGTCCGCCGGGTAGTCGGCCGCGTTCAGGTATCGCAGTACCTCCTGCGTCGTAGCCATGTCTGGTGCGCTACCCAGGAAGGGCCGCCCAACACCGATGGGGACGATCGGGCCGCGTATTCTTCGCGCCCGGTGCCGATCGGCCACGCGGGAGGCACGGCACCCTAGACCGCGGGTGGGCTGAATCGATGTCGTAGTCGCGACCACAGGATCGCCAGCCGGCCAGGTATGACCGGTCGGTTCTGACTGTGGTCGTTCGGTGTCGACTTCGCAGACGCCGGTGTCGGCCGTCCCGGCCGGTCGTCTCGCCAGTGTTCAGCGAGCGTGTTCAGCGCGTCGCGGCGTTCCTCCCACCGGTGGGCGAACGCGCCGAGCTCACGCAACGCTGCACTGGCGGCATTCCGGTCCGGCCGGTCGTCCGCCAGGTGCCACCTCCGAACCGTGGGATCGCCACGCCCGTCGGACGGCGGCAGCCTTGTGCCACATTACCGCAGGTGGGGTGCCCTGACGACGGGTCAGGCGGCGGTGGCGATGACCGCTCGAGCGGGCGTGCACCCCACCTGAGGCGTACGCACGCGCCGGGTGGTGCGTGTCCACGCACCACCCGGCGCTGTCGAGTGCACGAGCGCCGACCGCGTCGCGCTCAACCCGCGGCGGTCACCGCCTCGGCGACGTCCGTCGGGACTCGAGTGGCCGCCAGAACGAGCTCGGAGATCTCCCGGAGCACGATGACGTCCGAGTGGCCCGAGGTTTTTATGGCGTCCTCGTACATCGTCACGTCCTTGGGGCACGCGCAGATGAAGTAGTCCAGATCGCCGAGCGCGACGGCCTCGTCGATGCGCTGTTCGCTCGGCCGGCGACTGCCGGGCTCCGCCGTCTCCTTCATCCAGATCCGGCCGCCACCCGCTCCGCAGCAGAAGCTCTTGCTGCGGTTGCGCGGCATCTCCACCAGCTCGATCCCGCAGCGCTCGATGAGCCGGCGTGGCTCATCGAAGATCCCGTTGTAGCGGCCGAGAGCACAGGGGTCGTGGTACGTGCCGCGCCGGCCGAGCGGGTTGACGATGGACAGGCGACCGTCTTCGATCAGCTCCAGGAGCATGACCGAATGGTGCGTCACCTGCTCCTTCTGCCACGGCGCGCCCAGCCGCGGGTACTCGTTGCGCAGTGTGTTGAACGAATGCGGGTCACTGGTCAGGATGCGGTTGAAGGTGCAGGACGACAGGGTACGGATGTTGATGGCGGCCAGGTTCTGGAACAGGCTCTCCTCGCCCGCCCGCCGCACATCATTGCCCGCGGTGCGCTCCTCCTCGTACAGGATCCCGACGTCGACGCCCGCCTCCAGCAGAAGCCGGGCCAGAGCCTGGGTGTTGCGCTGGTTACGGGCGTCCAGGCTGGCGTAGTCACCGACGTACCACAGCACATCGACCGGCTGCTTGCGCGCGTCGGGCAGTTCGAAGTCGAGGGTCTTCGTCCACCGCGCACGCTTGCGCTTGGACTCGCCGAAGCTGTTGCCGTTCTTCTGGATCGAGGTGAGCACGCCGGCGAGGGAGGCGTCGACCTCGCCGGCCTCGACCAAGCCCCGGCGCATCTGATTGATGATCGGTACGTGTTCGATGCCGACCGGGCACACGTCGACGCAGGCGTTGCACTGCATGCAGGACCACAGCGTCTGCGGTGCGACCACCTCGGGAACCAGAACGTTCAGGTTCCCGAGGCTCTGCGCCTCGCGGAGGTCGAGGATGAGGTCACGGGGCGACAGCGGCATCGCCGAAGCCCGTGCGGGGCACACCTCGTGGCACTTGCCGCACTTGGTGCACGCGTCGAGATCCAGCCGGTGGGTGGTGGTGAAGTCCTTCAGCGTCGCGTACCCGGTCTCGGGCGCGGCGGGCAGCTCGCGGCTGACCGTCTCGCTGCGTGTGGCGACCCCGGCGGCCCCGGTGAACATGTGCATCGCCTTGGTGAACGGCACTGCGGCCACGAACGCGAGTGCGACGAGGCCGTGTGCCCACCAGGTGCCGAGCCGCAATCCGTCGGCGACGCCGGGACTGAGTCCCGCGTCGTGAAGGCCCGCGCCGAGCGCGTAGCCGATCGGCGACCACACCTCGAACGGAGGCGGGTCGATCGCGATGCGGAGGGCCTCGAGCAGGAACCCGCTGCCGCCGAGGAAAATCAGCGACCACAGGAAGACCCAGTCGTCGAGCCGGTAACGAGCCCGCTTGGCCGACACCGGCCGGCCGTCCACACGGGAATAGTCCAGCCGGACTCCGCGGGCAGCGGCGCGCCGGACAGCGAAGCCGACGAGGCCGACGAGCATCGCCGCGCCGAAGACGTCGAGGAACAGCGAGTAGCCCTTGTAGAAGGGGCCCACCCAGAAGTCCCAGCCGAGCGGGGCGGTGATGTGGTCGTTGATGGCGAGGATCGTGGTTCCGGCGAACAGGACGATGAAGCCGTAGAAGACCCCCGCGTGGGCCAGGCCGACCAGGCCCGCTCGTCGCCCGATCCACGCGTGGGTCAGGACGACCTTGAGCATGCGGCCGGGGCGCAGCCGGGTACCACGCCCCCTGTTGACCAGGTAGCGGCGGAGGAGCCGGAGGCAGCCCCAGACGAACACCACGATCGAGGCGGTGGAAAGCACGTAGAACAGCACCACCTGCCATGTGGCGAACCCCTGGAACGTGTCCCGGGTCGCCTCCCCCGCCGGCGGCGCGGAGAGGATGGCAGTCACCACAGGGCCTCGAGTTCGTCGGCGACCTCGAAGATGTCCGCGACGGATCCCAGATCGGCCACCTCGAAAATCGGCGCCTGCGGGTCCTTGTTCACCGCCACGATCTTCTCGCTGCCCTTGATCCCGGCGATGTGCTGGACGGCTCCGGAGATGCCGAACGCCAGGTACAGGCGCGGCTTGACGGAGACCCCGGACTGACCCACCTGGCGGAACTTCGGCATCCACCCGGCGTCGATGAGCGGCCGCGAGGCAGCAAGCGTCACGCCCATCTTGTCGGCCAGGGCTTCGAATCGGGCGACGTTCTCCTGCTCCCCGACGCCACGCCCGATGGCCAGCACGATCTCGGCCTTGGTGATGTCGAGGTCCCCTGCGGGTGGGTTGACGAGCTCGACGTTCTCGATCCTGCTCGCGGTGCCGGGTGCACTCACTCTGGCCACTGGCGGCGGCGTATCGGCGGGACCCGACGGCTGCCACACGGTCGGCCGCAACAGCAGGAACGCCGAACCTGCCGGGAACTCGAGCTCGGCCTCGACCTTGCCACCGTAGAAGGGCCGCCGGGCCACCAGCTGGTCACCGTCGAACTCGCAGGCGACCACGTCGCTGGCCAGGCCCAGGCCCGCGGTCAGCGCGACCTGGGGCGCAACGGACATGACGTTGGCGGTGTGGCCGGCCAGTACCGCCGCCGGGCGGCGCTCGTCGATGACGTTTCGCAGCGCCGCCGCGACCTCGTCCGCGTTGAACTCGGCCGAGCCGGCCCGCACCGCCAGCACCTCGTCGACCCCTTCGAGAGCGACGGCGTCCGTCAGGATGTCGGGCGAGGCGGCGATCACGACGACCACCAGCCGCTGGTTGTTCTGCTTCAGCTCACGGCCGGCGGTCACCGCCTGCCGCGTCACGTCGGACACGACGCCGCGGGCGTGCTCCGCCAGCACCAGGATGTCGTTCACTTGGCTGCCCCCCGGACAAGCTCGGTGATCTTCGCGGCGATGGCCGCCGCGCCGCCGTTGACGATCTCTGCCCGCGCGGCCGGCGGGAGGACCATGCGCCGGATCCGGTATCCCGGCTCCCCCAGGTCGTCGAGGTCGGCGTCGACGACTTCGATGTCCTGTTGCTGGGCCTGCTGCAACGCCCGCAGCGTGACGTACCGCGGCTCGGCGATGCCGGTCTGGATGCTCAGCACCGCCGGGCCGCTGATTCGGATCACATCGACGACGCCGCCTTCGAGCTCTCGCCGCACGAGCGTCGTGCCGGCCGGTTCGCGGTCGATGCCCGTGACGACCGTGGCGCACGGCAGGTCCAGGACTCCGGCCAGGGCCGCCGCCGTCGTGCCCTGTGCGGCGTCCGCTGACTGGGCGCCGCACAGCACGAGGTCGACCCCGAGCGGACGGATCGCCACGGCGAGGACCCGGCCGACGGTGACCGGGTCCACGAGTCCCTCGGGATCGGACTCGACCCGAACGGCGTGGTCGGCGCCCATGGCCAACCCTTGCACCAGGACCTCTTCGGACTCGTCGTCACCTGCGGTGACGACGACGACGCGTCCGCCGCCGGCCTGATCGCGCAGTCGCAGCGCTTCGGCGATCGCGGCGGCGTCCCATTCGTTGAGCCCGTAATCCAGGTAGTCGGGGTCGACGCTACGCCCGTCATCGGTGAACTCGATGTCGTCATCCGTGGTGCCGACGCGCTTGATGCAGACTGCGATGTGCATGGCTTTTTCTTCTCTATCAGGCCCTGGGCTGGGCGTCTGGCGTGGGCCGGTAGATCGGACCGCGCGCGATGACCGGGTCGAGGGCGCCGCCGGACAGGTAGTGGTCGGCCTCGTCGGGCAGAGCGGGCTTGGGCTTCGGGGCGTTGCCGGGCAGGCCCAGCGCCTTGGTGACCGCGGGATTCATCAGGTACGAGCCGGCGACGACGAAGCTGAGCGTGTCGAAGAGCGCAGGCTGTGCCTTCTTGAGCCGGTCGACGGCCAGCGCCGGGTCATCGTCGCCGTCGAGGGCCGCGACCAGCCCGTCGAACAGGTCCGGCCGCGCGGACAGGGCCCGGTCGACCCACTTCTCGTGGACCTTGGCCTGGCTGGCGCTGGGCAGGCCCGCTCCTGCGGCGATGAGTACGTCGGCGAGTGCGGCCAGACGCTCCCGCTGGGCGTTGGTGAGCCGTCGCTCGATCTGGTAGACCGTCACCGTGCCACCTCCAGGTTGGTGTGGTTGTCGCTGATGTAGGTCGCGACGCGCTTGGCGTTGGCGCAGATGGTCGCCGTGATGTTCACGCCGGTCGACGTCGGGAAGACGCTGCCGTCGATGACGAACAGGTTGGGCACGTCGTGGCTGCGGCAGTACTTGTCAACCACCGAGCTCTCCGGGTCGTTGCCCATCTTCGCGGTGCCCATGATGTGTCCCGAGGTCCGGTTGCGCTCCGTCACCCAGGTCCGCACCGCACCGGCGGCCTGGTGGGCCTCGAGCGTGCGGGCGAGGTTGAAGTCGAGCATCTTGTGGGTGTTCTCGGACGTGCGGTAGTGAATCTTCGGTGCCGGCAGGCCGTCGGAGTCCTGCAGATCCGGCGACAGGGAGACGTAGTTGGTCTCCTCCGGCAGGTCCTCGGGGACCACCGCCCACTCGAGCAGGTGACCCACCGCCTGACGCATCTTGACGGTGAACTGATCGCCCCAGAACTCCTCGTCCCGCACGCCTTCACCCGTGGTCCAGCGCGAGACGGTCTGCAGGGGGCTGTCCGAGGGCATCAGCAGCCACTTGCAGCCGCGTACGAACCCGCGGGAGGCCTCGGTCTCGTAGAACTGCATCGACTCGATGTACTGGCTCGGGCCGACCCAGTCGTCGAGCTGGTCCTCGTAGATGCCGACCGACGTGGCGTACGGATGCACCATGAGCCGCTTGCCGACCAGCCCGCTGGAGTTGCCGAGGCCGTCGGGGTGCCGGTTCGAAGCCGACATCAGCAGCAGCCGCGCGGTGCCGATGGCGTTCGAGGAAAGGATGACCAGCGACGCGGGCTGGAAGTACTGCTGGCCGTCCTTGATGTACACAGCGCCGTTGGCCAGGCCCCGCTCGTCGGTGGTCACCTGCGCCACCCGGGCGCCGGAGATGACCTTGGCACCCGCGCGCATCGCGGCCGGGAAGTGCGTGACATCCGTGGAGCCCTTGGCACCCGACGGGCAGCCCATGCGGCAGATGCCGTACCGGACGCACTGGGCCTGGCTGTGGTGCGGGGCGTTGCTGGGGATCGAGTCGTACCCGGGCCACCAGTGCCAGCCGAGCTTGTTCATCCCCTCGGCGGCCTTGCGTCCGGTCTTGTTGATCGGGAACGGCGGCAGCGGCGGGTTGTAGCCGGCCGGGTAGGCGGGGTTGCCGGCCAGACCGGAGACGCCCATCTCCACGTCCATGAGGTTGTAGAACGGCTCGAGCTCCTCGTAGGAGATCGGCCAGTCGTCAGCCACGCCGTCGAGGGTCCGCACCCGGAAGTCCGAGGGCAGCGCCCGGCTCCAGCAGGCGGCGTACAGGATGCTGGAGCCGCCCACGCCGCCGTACATCCACATCGGAACGTCGGACTCGGAGTTGTCGACCGGGTAGTCGTCCTTCTTGCCGCGGACGTTCGGGTCCGGGTGCCACTGCTTGGCCGACAGGAGGGCGAATTCCGGTTTGTTGCCGGGAAGCTCACTGCGGTCCACCCAGTTGCCCTGCTCCAGCACGACAACCTTGAACCCGGCCTCGGCGAGATGCTTCGCGGCGACACCGCCGGAGGCTCCCGCGCCGACGATGAGCACGTCGGCCATGTCGTTTGTCGGCTTCACGCAAAGCCCTCCTTCATCGACCCGACGCGCCGCCGGGCAGATCCGTGAAAAGTCGTCTGGAAACTCAGTTGTCAGGTGGTCTGATGACCTGATGTCTATGATGAACCTAGGGTCGTCGTCACGACCGTGTCAACGAGTTGTTGCTGGAAATTTCAGGCCGAGGACGGCTCGCTCGGCACCGTCAAACGGGGAAACCCGGCGGACTGAAAGCTGCTGATCGTCGGGTCGTGGTTGATCAACACGGCGTCAGCCAGCGACGCGATCTTCCGCAGCGACGTCAGCGCGCTCGTCACGTTCTCCACCACTCCAGGTGGTGCGGGTAGCCGGAAGTTGTCGACCAGACAGGCAGCGTCGCCGGCGACGCAGAGGACACCCTCCGCGGTCTGGACGAGGACGGACTGGTGGCCGGGGGTGTGCCCGGGGGTGGCGATGATGCGGATCCCCGGCAGGACGTCGAAGTGGTCGGTGCCGACGAACCGGTACTGCATGTAGGTCACGGCCTCGTCGGTCCAGCCGAAGTCGTAGGACCAGGCCTGGGTGGCCACCGGATTCCGGGCGAACTCCCACTCCGCGGCCGACACGTAGAACTGGGCGTTCGGCAGGGCGACGTTGTTGCCGGCGTGGTCGAAGTGCAGGTGCGAGTTGATGACGACATCGACGTCGTTGGGGTGCCAGCCGAGCTCGGCCAGTGCGCGCGGAAGCGTCTCGGATGGCGGCTGGGCACACGGGAACCGCTCGTTCCACCGCTCGGGCTCGGCCAGGCCGGTGTCGATGAGCATCCGCGTCGAACCGGCCTGCACCGCAGCCCCCCAGGTCGGGATCTCCACCGGTTCGCCGGCGCCGGCGCCGAAGGTCAGGGCGCTGCGGTCGACGACCATCGTGCCCAGACGGACGGCCGTGACCGTGTACTGAGGGACGGTGGTCATCTCGGCACCGGCGCGCTCATTTGTCGACCCTGAAGCGTACGTGCGCGTCGGGGGCGAGCTCCACGCCCAGGCCCGGCCGGTCCTGAACCTCGACGTAGCCGTCCTTGACGACGAGCGGATCCACGAGCAGGCCGTCCCACCCGGGGCCACCGTAGGCGTCGACCTCGATGAGCGGCGCGTTCTGGCACGCGAGGATCATGTGGAGACCGGCGGCCAGGGCGACACCCGTGCCGGAGGAGCACGCGATGTGCGGCACGCAGGTCAGGTTCCAGGTGCTGGCCATGTCGGCGACGCGCTTGGCCTCGGAGATCCCGCCCACGCTGGTGCAGTCCGGCTGCAGGATGTCAAACGTCCGCCGGCGCAGCAGGTCGATGTACTCGTACCGGGTGAGCAGGGACTCCCCACCGGCGAGCGCGATGCCGACCCGGTCGGCCAACCAGCTGTGGTCGTCGACGTACTGGGTGACGCTGCGGGACAGGATGGGCTCCTCCAGCCACGACACCTTCAGTGACTCCAGCTCACGAGCCAGGTTCAGCGCTCCGCGCCGGTCATAGGACATGTTCGCGTCGACCATGAGGTCGGCCCGGTCGCCGACGGCGTCGCGTACGGAACCGACGAGATGGACGGCCTTGTCCAGGTCCCCGTCGACCCGCAGCTTGAGCGCGGTGTAGCCGCTCCCCACCGCGGCCGTGGCCTCGGCCACGATCTCCTCGACCGGCTTGAGCGAGGGTGCGAAGTAGGCGCGGACCCGCTGCTTCGCCGCTCCCAGCAGCCGGTACACGGGCTGGCCGGAGACCTTGCCCAGCAGATCCCACAGGGCGATGTCGATGCCGCTGAGGGCGTACGTCTCGATGCCGCGCCGCCCCCACATGTGGGTCGCATCGAGCATGCGCTGCCACAGCGCCGCGATGTCGAGCGGATCGGTGCCGCAGATCATGGGCCCGAGCTGGTTGTTGATGATAGGTCCGACGGTCGGGAAGTACTCGGCGGAGAAGCCGGCCTCGCCGATGCCGGTCACGCCTTCGTCGGTCTCGACCTGCACGACGATGCCGCCTTTGACGCCGACGGCCATCGCCCCCCACCGGAGCTGCTCCTGCAGCGGCGACCCCAGCGGCGTCGCGGTCACGGCAGTGATCTTCATAGAATTCGTTTCCTCGCTCGCTCAGTGCGGCGGGCCTGTGCCCTGGGCACGTGACCACGCCTGAGGTGATGTTCGATCACCCCTGTCCGGTCACACGGCTTGTTCGGTCGTGTCGAGGTTCGTGACGGTGTCGCGCCCGACGTCGCGGATGTGGGCCGCCGCTGCGGAGCGGGCCTCCCGGGGGGACCGCCGGGTCACCGCGTCCACGATCCGGACGTGTCCGGCGTGGGCCCGGGCGCGGCGGTCGGGCAGCACGCCGGCGGACGGGCCGGAGGGTGTGCGTCACGATCTCGACATCGCTTCCCGTTGGTTCAACCCGTGTGGAGCTGCGGCCGGTTCGCGTCGCCGTCGGGCGACGACCACCGGCCGCAGCAAGCCGCTCCGTCAGCCGGAACCTCAGGCGTTCTGGGCCTTCTCCTGCTCGAGGTAGGCGATGATCGCCTCGACGAAGTCGGGCAGGTCCGGGGGCGTCCGGGACGTGATGACGTTGCCGTCCTGCACGACCGACTTGTCGTAGATCCACTCACCGCCGGCGTTGATGACGTCGTCGCGGATCGGCAGGTATCCGGTGGCCTGCCGGCCCTTGAGCGCACCGGCCGACGCCAGCACCCAGCCACCGTGGCAGATCGCCGAGACCAGACGCCCGGCCTGGAACAACTCCCGCACGAGGTTGATCATCGGTGGGTGCAGCCGCATGTTGTCCGGGGCGAAGCCACCGGGGACGACCACGGCGTCGAAGGAGCTGGCGCTGACCTCGTAGGCCGAGGCGTCGGCCTCCATCGGGTAGTGCTCCTTGCTGTCGAACGTCGTCTTGCGACCGCTGCCCACGACGGTCACCTCCGCGCCGGCCGCCTGCAGACGCAGCAGGGGGTACCAGCCCTCCAGGATCTGGTACTCGTCTTCAATCAGCAGCGCGATGCGCACGCCGGTCAGGCTCATCTCGTTGTTTCCCTTCATCTGGAGAACCGGTGCTCGATCCCGAGGCGCTGGGACCGAGGCGGTGACGCGCCGCCTCGGCCGCGCTCCCATCCGGGTGCTCGGCCATGACGGCCGGCCGTCGGGTCTCGCTCGCCGGCCGTCATGCCCTCGCATCAGGCCTTGTCGGCCTGCTCCAGCATCGCGAGGAACTCGACGCTGGTGCGGACGTCGCCGTGGTTGGCCTGGATGTTGCGCAGGGCCTCCCAGTGCTGGCCGTAGCCGAGCGGCTGGTCGGTGTCGCCGGGGATGGCGGCCGGGATGGCGGCGGTGGTGTCGGCCAGAACGATGATCTTGAAGTCCTGGTTGTTGCCGTCGATGGCGGTGGAGATCTGGCAGTTGCCGGTGGACAGGCCGGCGACGACCAGGGTGTCGCGGCCCGCGCGACGCATGTACTCGGTGAGCGGGGTGCCGTAGAACGAGCTGAATCGGTGCTTGCGGATCACCGGCTCGTCCGGCAGCGGCTTGAGCTCGTCGACCAGCTCGTCGCCGCCGTTGCCCCACGAGCCCGGGAAGGTGTCCAGCGAGCCCACGAGCCCCCACTTCTGGTCGGCGAAACCGGCGTCCTTGCCGTCACCGCGCAGACCCCAGAGCGACCACACGACCGGGATTCCCCGGGAGCGGCAGGCCTCGAGCACGTTGACCACGGGCTGGACGACGTCCTTGCCCTCCGGCGCGCCGCCGACGCTCGGGATGTACATGGCGCCACCGAGCTCGGCACACGCCTTCTGCATGTCCAACACCAGCAGCATGGTCTTGTCCGGGTCGATGGTCGGCGCGACCCAGGTGGACCGGTCGATGACCTTGTCGATGTTCTCGTAGGTGAAGTCGAGCGAAGACATTGCTCCTCCTTGGATGACGGTGCTAGACGGGTTCAGGGGGTCGGATCAGTGCCTGCTCACGAGGCGATCGGGGCTTCGTCCCGACTGGCCGGTTCGTGGAGCTGGGGGTTGGTCGCTGACGCGGATGAATTGACCAGCGGTGTGGTGTGCCGGCCGTCACGGCCGGTGAAGATCGCCTTGGCCCTCCGGCCGGCAGCCGCACGAATCGCGGAGCCGCGGCCGGACGTCACGAAGACGGCGATGAGGATCAGGCTTCCCTTGATGATCAGCTGGGGCTCGGCGGGGACGCCACGCAGGTTCATGATGTTGCCGATGACGCCGATGAGCAGGCCGCCGAGGACCGCGGTGACCGGTGAGCCCAGACCGCCGAACAGGGACGCCCCACCGACGACCGCCGCCGCGATCGAGTCGAGCTCCAGCCCTTGGCCCAACTGGGAGCTGCCCTCACCGAGCTGGGCCGCGAGCATGAAGCCGGCGACGGCTGCCAGCGTCGCGGAGGTCGCGTACGCGATGACGAGGTTGCGCCGGACGGGCAGCCCGGACAGGCGCGCCGCCTCGGCATTGCCACCGATGGCGTACAGCGCGCGGCCGAAGGTACTCCACCGCATGGTCACGGCGAACACCACGGTGATGGCGACGAAGATGATGACCTGCACCGGCACGCTGCCGAGCTGACCGGAGAAGAAGTCGATGAACCCCTGGTGATTGATGCGCACGTAGGTGCCGCCCTGGACCAGGTAGGCGAGGCCCTGGACGACTCCCATCATGCCCAGGGTGGCGATGAACGGGGTGATCCCTCCGTACACGACGAGCACGCCGTTGACGACACCGAAGCAGGCGCAGACGGCGAGCACGATGAGCACGGTCCAGACCACGGGTACGCCCTTGCTCATGAGCACCGCGGACAGCACCGTGGAGAACGAGGCGACGGCTCCGACCGACAGGTCGATGCCCGCGGTGACGATCACCATGAACTGGCCGACGGCGAGGACCGAGACCACCGCGCCGGTGATGAGGATGTTGCGGAAGTTGTTGCTGTTGAGAAAGTAGGGCGAGAGCAGGTTGCCGACGACGAGGACGGCGATGATGCTGAGGAACAGCGGACCCTGACGCACGAGTGGTCGCGTCCATCTCGCCGCGCGCGGGGGCGCCTTGGCGGCTGCAGCGTCGCTCACGACTTGGTCTCCTGTCAGTCTCGGTACAGAACTTGGGGCGTTGCTTGATCCGGCTAGCGCAGCAGCGAGACAAGCCGGTCGTGCTCGATGTCGTCGTGGGAGAACTCCCCGACGACCCGGCCGCGTCCGAGCACGTAGATGCGGTCGCACATCAGCGCTTCGTCGATTTCCGAGCTGGAGACGAGGATCGAGCCGCCTTCGGCGAGGAAGTTGCGCATCTCCCGGTAGATCTCTTCCTTGGCGGCGACGTCGATCCCCCGGGTCGGCTCGCTGAGGATGAGCACCCGGCTGCCGGCGAGCAGCCACTTGCCGAAGACGACTTTCTGCTGATTGCCACCGCTGAGGGTGCCCACCGGCTGATCGACGCCGCGGGTCTTGATCGCCAGGGTGCTGGACAGCTTCTTCGCCAGGCGCTGCTCGACGCGCCGGCGCAGGAATCCAAGCTTGGAGACCTGGTTCAGGTCGGTGACCGTGAGGTTCTGCGCCACGCTCATGCCCAGGACCAGACCCTGCACCTTGCGCTCTTCCGGCAGCCAGCCCAGACCGGCCCGGATGGTGGCGCGCGGTGAGCGGGAGGACAGCTTGCGCCCGTTGACGTAGACGTCACCGGCGGTGCGCGACCGACTGCCGAAGATGCAGGCGGCCAGTTCCGACTGGCCGCTTCCCAGCAGGCCGGTCACCGCGACCGCTTCCCCCGGCATGACGGTCAGCGAGATGTCGCGCAGGATGCTCTCGTCGCTGACCGATCGCACCTCGAGCGCGGGGGGCTGGTTCCCGGCCACCGCGTTCGGGTTGAGCCGCCGGTGGGCTCCCCCGCCGACCTGGCCGACCATACCGCCGAGGAGCTTGTCGCCGATCATCTGGCGCACGGCCTCGTCCGCCGTCAGCTCCTGCGTGGACGCCGTGGTGATCTGCCTGCCGTCACGCAGAACCGTGACGCGGTCACAGATGTCGTACACCTCATCGAGCCGGTGCGAGATGTAGAGGATGCTCACCCCGTCGGCCTTCAGGCCGCGCAGAATGGTCAGGAGCTTGTCGACGTCCGGCGTCGGCAGGGTGGCCGTGGGCTCGTCGAGCAGCACGACCTTTGCCTTGTGGTGAACGACCTTGGCGATCTCCACCGCCTGGCGCTCTGCGAGGGTCAGGTCGCGTACCCGCATCTCGACGTCGATGTCGAAGCCGAGCGAGCCCAGCGCGTCACGCGCCTCTCGGCGCAGCTTCGCCCAGTTGACCGCGCCCCCACGCCGGGGCAGGTCGGAGAGGAAGATGTTCTCGGCCGCCGTCAGCTGCGGCACGACGCTGAGCTCTTGGTAGATAGTGTGGATTCCGGCCGCCTGGGCGTCCGCCGGCCGCTGGAACCGGACGGCGCGCCCGCCCATCGCGATCGTGCCGGCGGACGGGCCTTGCGCGCCGGAAACTATCTTCACGAGGGTCGACTTCCCGGCGCCGTTCTGCCCCATGAGGCCGATCGCCTCTCCGGCGTGAACGTCGAGGTTCACGCCGGAGAGCGCCGGCACGCCCGTGTAGCTCTTGGAGATCTCTCGCAGCGAGAGCACCGGAACGCCGGGGGTCGTGCGCACGTGGTTCACCTGATCTCCTGTGTTGGGCGGTTCGGATGCGATCAGCCGGGACGTGTGCGGCCGATCAGTACGGGCTGTCGGCCTTGTAGTACGTGGAGGCGTCGGCCGGCGTGACGACCGTCGGCTTGAGGAAGTAGTTGCCTCCCGGACACGCCTCGGACTGCGGCACGCCCTTGATTGCCTTGTCGAGCATCTGCGAGCCGATGACGCCCTGCTCGTACGGGCTGTTTGCGACGGTCGCGATGATCGGCCCGTTGGGGCTGTCCGCCATCTCCTTGACGACCGACATGCGGGCGTCGTAACCGGCGATGAGGACCTTGTCCCAGGAGCCGGCGCCCTTGAGCGCGGTCTCGATGCCCGGCAGCATGGAGTCGGTCACGGTGAAGACGACCTGGAGGTCGGGGTTGGCCGTGGCGACGGCTCGGACGGGACCGATGGCCCCGTCGGCGTTGAACTTTCCGAAGACGTCCGGGAGCCAGTTCAGGGTTGGGGCGCCGGCGACGGAGGCGTAGCCCTCCTTGAATCCCTTGTCCCGCCGGGAGCTGTTGGAGTCGCCGGGAAAGCCCTTGACCATGAGGGCCTTCGCGGGCCCCGGAGCGTTCTTGGCCTTGAGCGCCTTGGCCATCTCGATGCCCATCTGCCGGGCGTTTTCGACCTCGTCCTCCGCCACGTAGCAGTAGGCCTTGTCGGCCAGGCTCGGGTCGAGGGAGGTGTTGACGAGAACAAAGGGGATCTTGGCGTCCTTGAGCGCCTTGATGCTGGAGCCGACAGCCAGTGGATCGGTCGGATTGAGCACCAGTCCCTTGACGCCCTGGGAGATGAACGTCTGCACCTGAGAGATCTGGGTCTGCGGCTTCCCCTCACCGCCGACGGTGGTCAGCGCGTAACCGAGCTTGGCCATCTCGGACTTGACGCCGTCGGCCTGCACCTCGTACCAGCCGTTGCCGAAGTTCGCCTGGGCGAATCCGATCTTGCCCTTCCCGCCTGAGTCGGCGGCCGCGCCGGCGCCTCCGCCGTTGCCGCACGCCGCCGTCGCCAGCACCAGGGCGGCGGCCGCCGCGACCTGCGCGCCGCGCGCCCGGCCGGCGCTTCGTCCGTTGGCCATCTGCAACTCCTCGAGGTGATTTCTACGCCCGGAACATGCATATCTGGACTCATGACCCGGTGGACTGGTCATCAGGTGGTCTGAACACTAGAGATGATTCAAGGGGGTGTCAACGGGGTCGCACGGCCCTCGTCTTCCCTCTCGGCACCCCGCGACGGGCGCCGGTTACAGGGCCTCGTGCACGTGCAGTGACCGGACATCCGCGAAAATCGCAGCAGCAGCGCGACAAGTCACCCCCAGCGGGTACGTGGCGTGCGTGACCGCGACGCTGGGACAGGTGAGCGGGCCGGCGAGTTCGGCGTGGGCGCCGCTGCGCGTGCCGACGTACCGCGCGCTGTGGATCGCGCTGCTGGTCAGCAACATCGGCACGTGGATGCAGACGGTCGGCGCCCAGTGGCTGCTGGTGTCCACCCCGGGCGCGGACATCCTCGTCGCGATGGTCCAGACCGCGACCACGCTGCCGGTGCTGCTGCTCGCCCTGCCCGCGGGCGCACTCGCCGACATCTTCGACCGCCGGCACCTGCTCATCGCCGTCCAGCTGTTCATGACGATGATCGGTGCCGCGATGGCGGTCGCGACCGTGCTCGGCGCGATGACGCCGGCGCTGATGCTGACGCTGACGTTCGCACTCGGTTCCGGCGCGGCGCTGACGGCCCCGGCCTTCGGTGCGGTCATCCCCGAGTTGGTACCGCGCCGGGAACTGGCCCACGCCTCGGCGCTCGGCGCCGTCAGCGTCAACCTCGCCCGCGCCGTCGGCCCGGCCCTGGCCGGTCTGGCGATCGCACGGATCGGCATCGCGGGCGTGTTCGCGTTCAACGCCCTGTCGATCGCGGTGTTCGCGGGCGTGCTCATCGCCTGGCGGCCGGGGCCGATGACGGCGAGCGAGGACCCGGAGCGCTTCGTGGCCGCGCTGCGCGCCGGCGGCCGGTACGTGCGCCACTCTCCCGTGACCCGCCGGATCCTGCTGCGCTCCACGTTGTTCGTGGTGCCCGCCACCGCGCTGTGGGCGTTGCTGCCGCTCGTCGCGAGCCGGCTGCTGGGCGTCGGCGCGGGCGGGTACGGCGCGCTCATGGGCGCCCTGGGCGTCGGCGCGATCATCGGCGCGATCGCCCTGCCGCACCTGCACCGGCTGGTGCCGACGAACGTCGCCCTGCTCGCGGCCAGCGCCGCCTACGCCGGCTGCCTGCTGCTCATCGCGCTGTGGCACGACATGCTCGCGGTGACCGTCGCGCTCGTGCCGGCCGGCATCGCGTGGGTGGCGGTCCTGTCCAACATCAACGCGCAGATGCAGCTGTTCCTGCCGGTGTGGGTGCGGGCGCGCGGGCTCTCGGTGTACCAGATCGTGATCTTCGGCGGCCAGGCGATCGGCGCGCTGCTGTGGGGCACGGTGGCCACACGCGCCGGCCTGGCCTGGGCCTTCGCGGCCGCCGGCGCCGCGATGCTGCTCGGCGCCGCCACCATCCGGCTGTTGCCGCTGTTCGACACCCACCACATCGACCGGAACCCGACGGTGTACTGGCCGGTGCCTCATCTCGAGCTCGAACCGGAGCCCGAGACCGGCCCGGTGCTCGTCACCGTGACCTACCAGGTCGAGCCGATGAACGAGGCCTCGTTCGTGGACGCCATGGAGCGGGTGGGGCAAGACCGGCGGCGCACCGGCGCGACGCGGTGGCGGCTGTACCGCGAGGGTGAGCATCCGTCCACGTTCGTGGAGGCGTTCCAGGTGCCGAGCTGGGAGGAGCACATGCGCCAGCACTCCCATCGGGCGACGGGCTTCGAGGTCGAAGCGGAGCGCCGGGCGATCGCGCTCGCCGCGACCGCTCCCGAGGTCGCGCACCTGCTGCCGGCCGGTGCCCGGAGCGAGCGTTGAGCGGGCAGCCGGGCAGGATCGCGTCGCACGCCTTCGGCGGCTGCGCCTCCGTGTCGTAGCGCGCGCTGATCGGCAACCGCCAGCGCCTCCTCGACAGTGGTGCTGAAAGGCTGTGCGACCTGATCCGTTCGAATCATGGCTGCTCGACAGCGGGGTGCACGCGTGGCGGCCAGGAGCGGCCGCCACGCGGTTGCCGGGTTCAGACGCCGTACTTCTTCGGCGCCGCGAGGGCCCATTCGGTGTACTGCTGGTGCCAGTCCACATTGGTCTTGTCGACGACCTGGGTCGGGTTGTTGCTGAACTGGGTCACCGACTGGCCGAGCACCGCGGAGACGAAGATCGCCTCGATGAGGTTCTGCCCCTGGTCGACGCCGCCGATGTCGACGGTGGCGGTCAGCTTGCCGGCCTTGATCTGCTTGTACCCCGAGACCAGTCCGTCGGCGCCGATGGTCAGAATCCCGTCGGAGCCGTCCCAGTGCTTGAGGCCGGCGGTGTCGATGGCCTGGGAGGCGCCGAGCGCCATCTCCTCGTTCTCGCCGTAGATGGCTTTGACGTCCCGGTTCTTGGTCAGCAGGTCCTGCGCGGCGGCAAAGCCCTTGTCGCGCACGTAGCCGCCGTCGGCCTCGCCGACCACCTTGATCCCCGGGTTCTCGGCGAGGGCCTTGTTGAAGCCGATCTTGCGGCCACGGGTCCAGTCCGACCCCGACGGGCCCCAGATCTGCAGGATGTTGCCCTGCCCCTTGAGCTTCTCGGCGATGTACTTGCCGGCGAGGTAGCCGGACTGCCACCGGTTGTCGTAGCCGACGTTGGTGACGGTCTGCAACTGGTCCTCGGGGTACAGCTCGGCCGGCTGATTGAACTGGTAGATCTTGACACCCTTCGCCGTGGCGTCGCGGTACAGGCTCTGCACCGTCGCGAAGTTGGCGCCCGTGCAGACCGCGACGGCGTCGAACTTGCGCGACACCCACGACTGCACGATGCCGAGGGTGCCCTGGACGGCGTTGAAGTCACCGACCGGCGCCTGCCGCTCCCAGACCCAGCGGCAGCCGAACCGCTGCTCGTACTCGTGCATCTTGCGCCAGGCGGCGTGCTCGATCTGGGTGAAGTTCTCGGAGAGGACCGGCGGGGTGAAGCCGACCTTGATCTCCCTGCCGTTGACGATCTTCTTGACGGCCTCGTCGAACGACTCGCTGGCGGCGGCGCCACCGCCACCCGCCCCGCTCGCCGCGCCATTGGGCGAGCACGCCGCCAGCGACCCGCCCGCGCCGATACCGGTCAGCAGCGCGGCGGTGCGCAGCATCCCTCGCCGAGATAGTCCATCGAAGTTGGCCATGTCGATCTCCTTGGGGTGTGGTCTTGCCAGTCGGACGGGGGCGGGAGTTCAGCGACGGGGAGCGCCGATCGATCGGGCGATGCCGCTCCACGCCTGGTTCGCCAGGACGGCGAGGACGAGGACGAGACCGGTGACGACGGCCTGCCAGCTCGACTCGACGCCGGTCAGGTTGATGATGTTGCGGGTCAGGGTCAGGGTCAGGGCGCCGACCAGCGCGCCGATCACGCGCCCTCTGCCTCCGGACAGCGATGCGCCGCCGATCACGGCCGCCGCGATGGCACTGATCTCGTAACCGTTGCCGATCAGGGGCGGCACGGTGGTCGTGCGGCCGGCGATATGCATGCCCGCGACGGCGGCCAGGAGCCCACTGATGACATACGCGGCGATCTTGATGCGGTCGACGCGGATGCCGGCGTTCATGGCGCCGGTCGCCGAGCTGCCGACCGCATAGAATTTCACGCCGTATGTGGTCCGGCGCAGGAACACCGAGACCGCGACGCCGACCACGACGATCAGCAGCATCGGCACGGTGATCGGTCCGACGATCTGGCGCAGCCCGCCGATGTAGTAGTACGCATCGGTCATGTAGCCGAGGATCGGCACGCCGGCGGTCCAGTACAGCAGGAACCCGCCGGCCAGGCCGAGCATGGCCAGGGTCGCGATGAAGTCCGGGATGCCGAGCTTCGTGATGAGCAGCCCGTTGACGAGGCCGATGCCGGCACCGACGGCCAGTGCGGCGAGGAACGCGACGGCCAGCGGCACCCCGTTGTTCAGGCAGCTGGCCACCACGCCGGCGCTCAGGCCCATCACCGACCCGACCGACAGGTCGAGGCCGCCGGCGATGAGGACCACGGTCATGCCGACCGCCAGGAAGCTCACGGTCATCATCGAGTTGATGATGTTGGTGAGGTTGCCGGAGGTGGCAAACGCCGGCTCGGTGAGCGCCATCACGACGGCCACGACGACGAGCAGCACGAGGATCCCGAACAAGGGATCGCGCAGAATCCGGATGCGCAGGGCGGACGTCCGACCGGTGGTGGCGGGCACCCGCTCGGTGGTGAGGGTGGTCATCATTGCCCCTTAGTTGTCGCCGGCTGCAGGTCGCCGGCCGGTGCCTGCACAGGTTGGGGGGTGCGCAGCGTCAGAGCGAAGCGACGGACACCGCGATCCACAATCACGCCGACGAGGATGCAGAGGCCGGTGATGATGGAGAAGATGAGCGGGTCCACGCCCATCAGCCGGAAACCTTGCTTGAGGGTCACGAGCAGCAGCGCGCCGAGTGCCGCCTGCCAGATGCCGCCCCGGCCGCCGGCGAGACTCACTCCGCCGAGCACCGCCGCGGCGACCGCGACGAGCTCGTAGCCGCCGGCCATGCCGGCCTGGACGGAGTTGAGGCGGGCGGCGAGCAGGACACCGCCGAAGCCGGCCATGGCGCCCGACACGAGGTATGCGTAGACCTTGAGCCGCCCGACGTCGAGGCCGGCCACCAGCGCCGGCGAGCTGCCTGTGCCGGCGGCTCGGATCCGGCGGCCGAAGGCGGTCCTCACGAGCACGAGGTGCAATGCCGCGATGACCACGACGGCCAGGATCATGGCGCTCGTCAAGCCGCCGACGGTCGTGCCGGCGATGCCCAGGAACGCCGCGTCGGGCGTGCCGACCAGTTGCACGTGGTCGGTGAGCACCACAAGCAGGCCGGCGGCGATGTTGAGCGTGCCGAGGGTGACGATGAAGTCGTTGAGCCGGAACCTCACGATCACCAGGCCGTTGACGAGTCCGAAGGTCAGCCCGGTCCCGACCCCGACGAGGACGGACACCACCGAGTTGAACCCGTGCATCGATGCCCACAGCGAGGTGCCGGCACTGAGGCCCAGGACGGCGCCGACCGAGAGGTCGATCCCACCGGCGATGATGACGAAGGCCAGCCCCGCCGTGATGATGAAGATCGGTACTTCTTCGTTGAGGTAGTACTTGACGGAGTCGCCTTCGGCGAACGACGGCACGGCCAGCGCGAAGCCGATGGCGACGGCCACGAAGGCCAGGAGGATGGGGACGCCCTCGATTCCGAGGAACCGAGCGGCGCCGGAGCGGAAGTTCTTCATCGGTCAGCTCTCGATGCCTTGTCGATGATGGCGTGCTTGACGGCGTCGTAGCCCTCTGTCGCCACGCGGTGGGGAATGTCGCGGACCTCGCCGACGAGCGCTCCACGGTTCAGCACGATCACCCGGTCGCACAGACTGATCAGTTCGGAGAACTCCGAGGCGATGACGATGACCGAGGTGCCCTTCTCCACGACGTCCCGGATGAGGCGGTGGACCTCGGCCTTCGCGTGGATGTCGATGCCCTGGGTCGGTTCGTCGAAAATGAGGATCGACGGCTTGGTGTTCAGACAGCGGGCGATGATCGCCTTCTGCTGGTTACCGCCGCTGAGGTTGCGGATCGGCTCGGCCGGGCTTGGGGTCTTGATCCCGAGGCTGCGGATGTACGAGTCGGCGAGCGCGCGCTCACGTCGCCCGCGCAGCACACCGGCCGCCGTGACGGGGCCGAGCTCGGAGACCGAGATGTTCTCGGCAACCGAGAAGTCCGGCAGGATGCCCAACTGCTTGCGATCCTCGGGCACCATCGCAAGGCCGGCCTTGTATGCCGCCTTGGGGTGTGCGATCCGGCGGGGCCGTCCGTCGATCTCGATGCGGCCGGAGCTCAGCTTGTCCAGGCCCATCAGGGCCCGCACCAGCTCGGTCCGCCCGGCGCCGGCCAGCCCGCCGATGCCGAGGATCTCCCCACGCCGCACGTCGAAGGAGATGTCGCGGAGCACCCCGGGCCGGGTCAGGTTCACCGCCCGCAGCCGCGGCCGGTCGAGCTGGTCACCGGCCCGCCGCCGCGACGGCGCCAACGTCTCGGCGGACTCCATGAGCTGCGTCGCATCGCCGCCGAACATCTGCACCGCCAGTTCGCGCCTGGTGAGTGCGGCGGTCTTGGTGCGAGCGACGGTGCGCCCGTCGCGCATCACGGTCACCACGTCGGCAAGGCCGAAGACCTCGTCGAGGTGGTGGGTGACCCAGATCAGGGCGACGCCCCGGCGTTGCAGACTGCGCATGTGCTCGAAGAGCAAGGTCTTCTCGTGCTCCTCCAGGCCTGAGGTCGGCTCGTCGAGGATCAAGATCTTGGGCGGTACAGCGAGAGCCTTGACGATCTCGATGACCCGCTTCTTGAGCGCCCCGAACTCGCCGACCGGGCGCCACAGTTCGGACCTGGTGATGCCGAACTCGCCGGCGAGGTCCTGGATCTGGCGGGCGATCTGGCGCCGGTTGAGCAGCACCGAGCCTTTGCCGGTCAGCGCTTTCTCCCGCCCGAGAAAGATGTTCTCCAGGACGGTCAGGTCGGGCACGGTGGACAGTTCCTGGTGGATGGTGCTGATGCCGAAGGCTTGCGCCTCCCGGGGATGCCCGATGGACACTTCCCGGCCGGCCAGTTCGATGGTGCCGGAGTCCGGTATGACGAGGCCGGACAGGACGTTCAGCAACGTCGACTTGCCCGCGCCGTTCCCGCCGAGCAGGGCGTGGATCTCACCGCCGTGCACCAGCAGGCTCACCCCGTCCAGGGCCTGAACGCCCTGGAAACGCTTGTGAATGTTCGTCATACGCAGGTGCGGAGCGTCCGCGGACCGCTGCGCCTCGTCGGGCACGGGAGATGGCGTCTCCATACCTGCTCCCTCCAGAACAACTGGTCTTGTGATCGGGTGGTCGGACCAATATCCTGAGACCCGCACCACAAAGTCAAGAGGTTGATCTCAGTTCTCCTCGACAGAGAGGAAGCGGGCAGGATGCAGAAGATGATGGGCGACGCCTCGACGGTCGTCCCGGACTACCTGCGCGGGCTGGCTGCC
Source organism: Dactylosporangium maewongense (assembly GCF_039531485.1). Lineage (NCBI taxonomy): Bacteria > Bacillati > Actinomycetota > Actinomycetes > Micromonosporales > Micromonosporaceae > Dactylosporangium > Dactylosporangium maewongense. The sequence continues at coordinate 86,090 of NZ_BAAAQD010000038.1, forward strand.
GCTCATCCCGGTGTCGTCGAGTACGACCCGGAACACCGCATCGTCGTGCGCCGGGCACCGGTCCGCGCCGGCAAGGTGGGCCTCATCTCCGGCGGCGGCTCTGGCTGTGAACCGCTGCACGCCGGCTATGTCGGGCTCGGCATGCTCGATGCCGCGTGCCCCGGCGAGGTGTTCTCATCCCCTGTGCCGAACCAGATCATGGCGGCGACCCAACGCGCCGACCACGGCGCAGGGGTGCTGTACATCATCAAGAACTTCGGGGGCGAGGTGATGAACTTCGGCCTGGCCGCCGAGATCCTGCGCCGCAAGGGGATCCGGATCGAGAAGGTCCTCGTCAACGACGACACGTCGTTCCCGCCGGAGCTGGCGGGCCGGCGCCGCGGCCTGGGCGCCACCGTGCTGGTCGAGAAGATCGCCGGCGCCGCCGCCGAGGAGGGGCGCCCCCTCGACGACGTGGCCGCCCTCGCCCGCCGGGTCGTCGAGCACAGCCGGACATTCGGCGTCGCGCTCAGCTCCTGCACCAACCCCAGGACGGGGCGGCGCACGTTCGAGCTGCCCGACGGGGAGTACGAGGTCGGTGTCGGCATCGGCGGCGACCGCGGCCACGAACGCAGGCCCCTGCCACCGGTCGACGAGATCGCCGACGTCATGCTCGATCGGATCACCGTCGAACTGCGGTCCCAGCCCGGCGACCGCGTCCTGGTCCTGCTCAGCGGCCTCGGCTCGACCCCGGCCATCGAGCTGTACGGGCTGTTCGCGGCGGTCGCGGACCGCCTCGGCAAACATGGCGTCGAGCCCGTCCGGAGCCTGGTCGGCGACTACATCACGTCGCTCGACTCGCACGGCGCGCTGTTGACGGTGCTGCGCGCCGACGACGAGCTGCTCGAGCTCTGGGACCGGCCCGTACACACTCCATCGCTGCGCTGGGGAGCATGAGATGACCACGACGCTGTCGCAGGGCACTGTGACGACATGGCTTGAGCGTTTCTGCGCCGAGGTCATCGCGGCCGAGTCCCACCTGAACGAGCTCGACGCCGCCACCGGCGATGGCGAGCACGGCTCGAATCTCGCCCAGGGCGCCGCCGCGGTGCGGGCCCTGCTGAAGGACCGCGAGTTCGGCGACGTTCAGGACCAGCTGGCGGCTGTCGCCATGGCCATCGTCAACTCCGTCGGCGGCGCCAGCGGGGCGCTGTACGGCACGTTCTTCCTGCGCCTGAGCGACGTCGGCGAGGGCCGGAGCGCACTGGACCTCGCCGCCCTCACCGAGGGCCTCCGCTCCGCCCTGGCGGGCATCCGGGAGCTCGGTGGCTCGGCTCCCGGCGACAAGACGCTCCTCGACGCGATCCACCCGGCCGTCACCGAGCTCGAATCATCTGCCACCCGACCCGCCGACCTCCTCACGGCCCTTGACCGCGCCGCCGCGGCTGCCGAGCATGGCCGCGACGCCACCGCGTCCATGGTGGCCAGGATGGGGCGGGGCAGCTACCTCGGCGATCGTAGCCGTGGACACGTCGACGCCGGCGCGACCTCGATGGCAATGCTGTTGCGCTGCCTGCACGTCAGCGCCGAGGAAGCCGGTGCATGAAGTCCTCGTCGGCACCACCTCCGGGTATGCGCTGATCGACACCGGCAACGACCCGGGTGTCATCGACGATCCCGTCGCCACCTGGGCGCCGGACCCAGCGGCTGCTACCCGCCCGCGCGTGCGCCGCACCAGCACCCGGCCCGGCAGCTGCCGGGGCTCACGCCGCACGACGTACGGGCCGTGGTCCACACGCATCTGCACCACACCACGCCGGCGGTGGGCGTGTCTCTTCGCGACGGCCGGCCGACGGGCCGGTGCACCGGGCGAGAACGATGCACCTTCGCTGCCGGACCGCAAAGCGCCGCTGCCGGTCGGTCCGGCAGCGGCGCGTATGTGTTGTCGCCTCGCTACTTGCGCTCGGCAGCCTGCTCCAGGTGTTCGACGATGTCCCGCTCGACCTCACGGATGTGGGCCAGCGCCGCGGTGCGCGCATCACGCACCCGGTGACCGATGATGGCCTGGACGAGCGCGACGTGTCCGGCGTGCGCGTGCGAACGGCGGCCGGGCAGTTTGATGACGCGGTGTGAATACTTGAAAAAGAGCGGTTCGATGCTCTCCATGAGCCGCAGCAGCAACCTGTTCTTGGTGGCCGCGACGATGGCGCGGTGCAGTTCGGCGTCGAGCTTGACGAACGCGTCGTCACTCAGCTGCGGGTTCTCGGCCTCGGTCAGGATCCGCTGGAGGTCGGTGGCTTCCGGCGCGGTGATCCGCCGGGCGGCAAAACTGGCCGCGTCCGGCTCGAGCGACAGGCGGACCTCGAACAGCTCCGGCACGGTGAAGTCGTCGAACACCAGCAGATCGGACAGCTTGGGCATCGTCTTCTTGTCGCTGACGACAAAGACGCCGCGGCCGTGGTCGGTCCGCAGCATGCCGTTGGCCTCCACGACGCGGATCGCCTCCCGCATCGAACTGCGCCCGACGCCGAACCGCTCGGCCAGGACGCGCTCCGGCGGCAGCTTCTCCCCCGGCTTGATGTCGCCGCGAGTAATCAGTTGCTCCAACTGGGCCGCGACCGAGTCGGCGACCTTCAGCCGGCGGACCGGCTCGATGCCGCCGGGACCGATGCCGATCATCTCCGTAACCCCCTTCCGCCAAGCGACCGTAGGACCCTGTTCACATCGACAACGATGCCGAAACAATGGTCAGGTGACCTGAACACGAGAATACCATTGCCGTTTTGCCACCGACCCGTCTGACAGCACCGGTGGGATCCGAGCGGCGCGCCCGGACCCCACGCGCTCGGCTACTGGGCGGCCGGCTGGAACGGGTGGTCTCGCAGGTGCGGGACCAACTCCTCCCAGGTGTAGTCGCCCGGCATGAAATATTGGGTCGTGTCGTAGGTGCCGTCCATGGTGTCTTTCAGCGACTTCGGACCAACGAAGCCGATGACCTTCCAGCCCATGTGGTCCTTGTTCCCGCCGTACACCGGGTCGCAGTAGAACCCTTGCTTCGTGTGCAGGCACAACGCGGGAAAGAAGCCCAGGCCCTCGTCGAACGTGCCCTGCAGGAACGTGGTCACCGCCTCCGTCGTGCCCAGGGTGACCTTGGAGGGCTTGGGCGCACCGGAGAACGCTTCCAGCACGCGGTCCTGCTGTTCCTCGGTCAGGTCCTTGAAGTCGGCGTCGTAGCTCTTCCGGGCCGCCGCGTCGAGGTCGCGGATGCCCTCGCGGTAGGTCTGCTGCATGTCCCACATGCGGGCCCGCCACGCCTCGGCGAACTTGCCCGTCAGCTTGAGGAACCCGCTGCCGTCGGCCGCGGCGAAGATGTAGTCGATGCCGGACAGGTACCGGTCGATGAACACGACGACCCGCGCTTCACGCGCCCCCGGGTCGTGGTCGGTCGGGATGATGCGGGCGGTGGCGGCCTCGACCGTCTCCCACTCGTGCTGGGTGAAGAACAGCCGCTCGTCCGAGTCGGGGTCGATCGGCGATCCGACGATCTCCCAGTCTGCCTTGAGGGTCACAAGTCCTCCTTCCTCGGTGAAACGCGTTGGCTAGGCGACCTTGATGTGCTCTTCGCGGCCCTTGGCGTACGTCTCGACGATGTAGTCGCACGCACGCCAGGCATTGGCCATCATGGTCAGCGTCGGGTTGACACCGGTTGAGGTCGGGAAGCCCGAGCCGTCCACGACGAACAGGTTGTCGATGTCGTGCGTCTGGCACCACTCGTTGAGCACCGACTTCGCCGGGTCGTTGCCCATCCGTGCCGTGCCGTGCTGGTGACAGGTGTTGCCGGTCATCCGGTCGAGGTATACCGGCACCGTCTTGCGCGCGCCTGCCACCTCGAGGATCTCGGCGTTCTTGTCCACCTGCCACTTGCTCATGCGCACGTCGTTCTCGTGCGGCCGGTGGGTGATCCGGGCCACCGGCAGGCCCCACGCGTCCTTGACGGTCGGGTCGAGGTCGACCCGATTGGACTCGCGCGGCATGTCGTGCAGGATCGCGCCGATCTTCATCGCGTAGTTGAAGTAGTCGCGGTCGGCGTCCTTGAGGGCACTGCCCCAGCTCGGCCGGCCCGGGAAGACCCAGTTGACGGGGTGAACCGTCTGCGAGGCCGAGATCAGGCAACCGCCGATGTGGCCACGGTCCTTGCCGGTCTCGTAGAACTCGAACGTGCCGCCGCTGATGTAGTTGCCGGCCCAGCCGTACAGCGGGTCGTCGACCTCCTTGTCGAACAGGCCGACGGCGAAGACGTACTCGTGGAAGGTGGCGTTCTTGCCGACCAGACCGCTGGAGTTGGCCAGGCCGTCGGGGTGCTGCGCGGAGCGTGACATCAGCATCAGGCGGGCCGACTCGATCGCCCCCAGGCTCAACACGACCACCTTGGCGTCCTGCTCGACTTCGCGTCCTTCCGGGTCGATGTAGACGACTCCGGTGGCCCGGCCGTCCTTGCCGACCTTGACCTCCCGGACGAAGCATTCGGAGCGCAGCTCGAAGTTGCCGGTCGCCACGGCTTCCGGGATGAACGTGGTGAGGGTGTTCGACCGGGCGCCGCTCGGGTCGCCGTACTGGTTCCAGAAGCTGGTCTTGTTGAACGGGTCGCGGCCCTTGTGCCGGTTCGTGACCATGGCGTGCGGGATCGGGAACGCGTTGAACCCCATCTTCTTGGCGGCGTCATAGAAGCGCCGGCCGAACCGGGTCGGCCGCAGGGGCTCGCTGGGGTACGGGCGGCTGCGGAACGGCTCGTACTTGTCCGCGCCGGCGACGCCGGAGACGCCGAACTCCCACTCCACCTTCGTCAGGTACGGCTCGAGGTGCTCGTACCGGATCGGCCAGTCGGCGAGGCTCGCGCCCGGAAGGTCGCCGTGCAGCGAGCGCTGGATGAAGTCCGACTCGCGCGGTCGCGGCACCCAGCCGGCCCAGTGGTTGGTGCCGCCGCCGACGAGCTGCGGGGTCGGCGAGAACGGGAAGACCTCGGCGACCGAATGCTCGTCGTGGCGCAGCGTCCGGGGGAACAGCTTGGGGTCCGGCCACAGGTAGTTGCGGTTGACGTACTTGACCTCGTCGCCGGAGTAGTGCTCGTGCGCGCGCAGCCAAGGACCCCGGTCGAAGCCGACGACCTTCATACCGGCCTCGGCAAGCACCTTCACCGCGGTGCCACCGGTCGCGCCGAGCCCGACGACGATAGCGTCGACCGGCTCCGGCTTGGACGAATAGGCCATATATCTCTCTCCTCTCGAACGGGCGTTCGGTGGCAGGGGCGGCACCGAAGGCGATCACCGGACCTGGGTCGCCGCCCGTCCTGGCGGGTCCGGCGGCAACCGACGGCAGGTGGTCAGGCGCGCCCGAGGTACTCGACGATGGCCCGGCCGAACTGAGGCAGGTCGACCGGTGTGCGGGAGGTGATGACGTTGCCGTCCTCGACGACGGGCGCGTCGACCCACGTGCCGCCCGCGTTCTCGACATCGGTCTTGATCGGCAGGTAGCCGGTGATCTTCCGCCCCTTGGTGGCCCCGGCCGAGGCGAGCATCCAACCGCCGTGGCAGATGGCGGCGACGAGCTTGCCCGACTCGTACGCCTCGCGGACGAGATCGATCATCTCCGGGTGCAGGCGCATGTTGTCGGGGGCGAACCCGCCGGGAATGATGACCGCGTCGAAGTCGGCGGCGGACACGTCCGGCGCGCCGGCGTCCGCCCGCATCGGGTAGTGCTCCTTGCTGTCGTACGACTCCTTGGTGCCGCTGCCGATGACCCGGACGTCGGCGCCGGCCTCCTGCAGGCGCAGCAAGGGGTACCAGCCCTCAAGGATCTGGTATTCGTCTTCGATCAGCAGGGCCACGCGCTTGGCTGAAAGCGACATCTCACGTTCCTTCTCTTCGTACTTGCGTGTTGCTCGGTGTTTCGGATGCCGTCGAGGATGGCGGTCAGGCGCCGATCATCCGGAGGAACTCGACGCTGGTGCGCACGTCGCCGTGGTTGGCCTGGATGTTGCGCAGCGCCTCCCAGTGCTGGCCGTAGCCCAGCGGCTGCTCGGTGCCACCGGGGATGGACGCGGGGATGGCGGCGGTGGTGTCGGCCAGAACGATCATCTTGAAGTCCTGGTTGTTGCCGTCGATGGCGGTGGCCATCTGGCAGTTGCCGGTGGACAGGCCGGCGACGACCAAGGTGTCGCAGCCCGCGCGGCGTAGGTACTCGGTCAACGGCGTGCCGTAGAACGAGGAGAACCGGTGCTTGCGCATCACCGGCTCGTCGTCGAGCGGCTTGAGCTCGTCGACCAGCTCGTCGCCGCCGTTGCCCCACGAGCCGGGGAAGGTCGACAGCTGGCCTTCGAGGCCCCACTTGCGGTCGGCGTAGCCGGCGTCCTTGCCGTCGCCGCGAAGGCCCCACAGCGACCAGACGACCGGGATGCCCTTGGCACGGCACGCCTCGAGCACGTCGACCACAGGCTGGACGACGTCCTTGCCCTCCGGCGCTCCACCGACGCTCGGGATGTACATGGCGCCCCCGGGCTCGGCACACGCCTTCTGCATGTCCAGGACGAGCAACATCGTCTTGCCCGGATCAATCGTCGAAGCCACCCAGGTTGACCGGTCGATGACCTTGTCGATGTTCTCGTAGGTGTAGGTGAGCGAAGACATCGATCCTCCACTGGCATCCAAGGGCGCGGAGGCCCAGTTCCCACGGTCAAGGTCGGCTCGAGCCCGGCATGCGCCGCAACTTTGGCAGCTGGCGTCCGTTCACCGAACAGCTGATCCGGTGAGCAGGTGGTCTGAACACTAGCCCAGTCAGCAGCAGAGTCAAGGGGTACCTTCGGCCGACTTCTGCGCGGTTACGCCCGCTGGCGAGCCTGCCGGTGGCGGTGGCCTGCCCTGCGTGTGGGCGGCAGACCGGGCGGGTGCATGCCTACCACGTGCGGCGGTTGGCGGACCTGCCGGTCGGTGGGCGTGGGGTACACCACGAGGTGCGGGTGCGACGCCTGACGTGCCGCAACGTCGAAGCGATCCGCCAGGGCGCAGCCGGCGCGGTGCAGGTCAGTGACCAGTGGCAGCTGTGGCACGGGCTCGCCGCTGCGGTGGGGAAGACGGTCATCGCGCACAGCGACTGCTGGCACGCCGGGCCGCCCCGGCAGACCCGTGCCCGTCAGCAGCGCAGACCGCCATCGCCGCGGCGGCTGGCCGCCTGGCTCATGACCTGACCTGACGACCTATCCGAACCGCACCGTCGGCACCTGACCGGCCTCGTCGCCTGCTGCCCGCCGATGACCGCACTGGCCGCAAGGCCGTCAGCTCGCGCCAGCTGCGGGCGTCGGCCGCCGGGTGGTACGCGCCGCCCGGCAGGGTGAATCCGTGCTCGGCGCCGGAGTACGTGATGACCTGCCAGTCCAGGTCGGGGCGGGTGCGCAGCTCGTCCTGGAAGGCCGCCACCGCCTCGTCGGGCACCACCGGGTCG